>CAYSQW010000003.1:40695-151461 GCA_964433135.1 uncultured Eubacteriales bacterium | reverse complement strand
AAGTCAAATTTTCATGACGTTAAAAATCCCATCTAAGCGACGATCTTACACCGCCCGTAGGGTGAAGTATGTCGAAAATTATATTAAAAATCTTTTGAAAAATTCATTTCGACACACTTCATGGATAATCCAGGCCGCGTTTCTTGAGGAGAGCCCCCACCCCCGGCTCCGCGCCGCGGAAGCGTTTATACAGGATCATGGGTTCCTCTGTACCGCCCTTGGCTAGAATATTCTTCCGGAAGGAAAGCGCCATCTCTTTGTCGAATATCCCTGCGGTCTTGAACGCTTCGAAGGCATCGCTGTCGAGCACTTCGGCCCAGATATAGCTGTAGTAGCCCGAGGAGTATCCTCCCGAGAAGATATGCGAGAAAAACGAACTTCGATATCGGGATACGATTTCAGGGATCAGGCCGATCCTCCGCATGATTCCGGCTTCAAACTCCAGCGGATCCACATCCGTGGGTTCCGTCAAGACGTGCCAATCCATATCGAGATAGCAAGCCGCCAGATATTCCACCGTGATGAATCCTTGATTGAAATGTCCGGCTTTCTTGATCTTATCCACCAATTCCTGAGGAATTGGCTCTCCGGTCCGGTAATGGACGGCATACATTTTGAGCACATCGGGGTGAGTGGCCCAGTTTTCCATGATCTGCGAGGGCAGCTCGACGAAATCCCGGGGAACCGATGTTCCGGAAAGCCGAGGATACGTACAGTCGGATAACAAGCCGTGAAGCGCATGACCGAATTCATGAAAAAGGGTTACGGCTTCCTCGAAACTGATCAAAGCGGGCATATCGCCGGTCGGCTTGGAAAAATTGCCTACGTTGCAGATGATGGGAGCGATATGACGGCCCTCCTTTTTTTTCTGCTGACGCAACGCATTCATCCAGGCTCCACCACGCTTGCTGGCCCGGGGATAATAATCCGTATAGTATACGCCGATATGACTTCCGTCGGCTTCCCGGACTTCAAAGACATCCACATCTTCATGATATTTAGGGAGATCGTTCCGCTCGACAAAACGGATCCCATAGAGCTTTTCCGCCACCGTGAAAGCGCCTTTACGCACATTTTCGAGCTGAAAATAGGGACGGAGGGCCGCATCATCCAGGTCGAACCGAGCTTTTTTGAGTTTCTCCGCATAGTACCACCAATCCCAGGGCTGCAGGGCGAATCCGCCGCCTTCTTCATCGATCAACGCCTGAAGCTCCCGGGCCTCTTCCTTGGCTCGCTTTATGGCGGGTGCCCAAAGCTGATCAAGCAGAGCGTATACTTTCTCGGGCAGCTTGGCCATGTTTTTTTCCAGTACGAAATGAGCGTGGCTTTGGTATCCAAGCAATACGGCCTTATCCACCCTGAGTTGGACGATTCGAGCCAGGTTCCGTTTGTTATCCCGCTCATCTTCATTATTGCCCCGATTGATATAGGCCTGGAATATCTTCTCCCGGAGATTTCGGCGGGTCGAATAAGTCAGAAAAGGGATCATGCTCGGTTTATGAAGCGTAAACACCCACCGTCCTTCATGTCCATGCTCCGCGGCCGCCTCCGCCGCGCCGCTGATGACGGAAGACGGGAGTCCCTCTAGATCCGCCTCGTCCTCGATGACCAGCTCGAATGCGTTGTCTTCCTTGAGCACGTTTTCACCGAACTGCAGCGTCAGCAGCGCCAGCTCTTCATTGATTTTTCTCAACCGATCCTTTTCCTCTGGATTCAGGTTGGCGCCGCCCCGGGCAAAATCCTGATAATATTTCTCGAGCAGCATGCTTTGTTCGGGAGAGAGGTCCAACTTCGCTTTTTTCTCATACAGATTTTTTATGCGGGCAAACAATTTTTCATTTAAAACGATATCATCCGAGTGTTTGGAAAGCAGGGGAGAGACCTGTTTGGCGATCGCCTGCATCTCCTCATTGGTTCTAGAGGAATTAAGGTTGTAGAACACCGAGGAGACCCGGGTTAGGATATCTCCGGTGTTTTCCAGCGCTTCCAGGGTATTCGCGAAAGTGGGCGGATCGGGATTTTCGACAATAGCTGAAATTTCCGCCTGCTCTTCCCGAATTCCCTCTTTGAACGCGGGCAGATAGTGCTCTTCAAGAATCCGATCAAAGGGCGGGACCCGGAACTCGGTGTCATACTCTTTAAAAAAAGGATTATTCATATCGGCTGCATCCTTTGATTGGGATGAACACGACCAGAAGAACAGGCCGGCCCCCAAAATAATCAGAATGATTTTCCTCATGCGATAAGCTCCTTCATTTTTATTTTCCCTATGATGCCTTCAAACTATCACACAACACCCGAGCGGTCAATTCTGCGGATCCCGGCGAAATTTTATTTTGAAATCAAATGGGATTGTAATAAGATATTTCCGGGCATCATGATATGAGCTTCAATCCGATGCCATTCATCAAGGAGAGAATTCAATGAAGAACCGCATCACATTTTCGTTGTTAGTCTGCTGTCTGATCCTCACCACCGGAATGCTGTCTATCAACTGTCAACCGAAAAAAGCGCCGGCCGACCTGGTGCTTAAAAACGGAAAGATCGTCACCATGGACGAATCTCTTCCGGAAGCCGATGCTTTGGCGGTCCGGAACGGCGTTGTGGCCGCCGTCGGATCCGAGCAGGAGATATCATCCCTCATCGGTCCCGAGACGGAAGTGATCGACCTGCAGGGAAAGCTGGCTATCCCGGGATTCATCGACGCCCATGCCCACTTTACCGGAATCGGCCATGCAAAGTTGGGATTGGATCTGATGTCCGTAAAAAATTGGAGTGAGGTGATTTCAATGGTTCAAACGGCCGTCAGCGACACCGCTCCGGGCACGTGGATCCGCGGCCGGGGGTGGCATCAGGAAAAATGGGATTCGGCTCCTTCGCCGAACATCGACGGCCTGCCGTTTCACCACGAGCTCAGCCGAATCTCACCTGAAAATCCGGTTCTGCTCAAACATGCCAGCGGACACTCCTGTTTCGCCAACGCCGGCGCCATGAAACTGGCGGGAATCTCGCGAGCCACCCCCGATCCCCCCGGAGGCGAGATCGTTAGGGACGACCATGGCGACCCCATCGGAATTTTCCGGGAAACCGCTCAACGCCTCCTGGAAAACGCCTTGAATGCGGATCTTGAAAAACGCACGCCCGAACAGATCCGGGCCGAAAACGAACAGGTTGTAAAGCTGGCCGATCGCTATTGTCTTTCCAAGGGGATCACGAGTTTTCACGATGCCGGAGCTTCTTTTGAGACCATCGACCTGTTTAAAGAATTCGCAGAACAAGGAAAACTCGGGGTAAGACTTTACGTCATGGTGAAAGCCGACAACGCAACCCTTGAGGAACGTATCAACGATTACCGGATCGAAGGAATGGGCGACGATCATTTGACCGTCCGGGCCATCAAGCATCTTGCCGATGGAGCGTTGGGGGCTCACGGCGCCTGGCTTCTGGAACCTTATGAAGACCTGCCTTCCAGCATAGGTTTGAATACCGCACCCCTCGATGAAATCCGGGAAACAGCCCGCATCGCCATCGAAAACGATTTCCAACTCAACATCCACTGTATCGGCGACCGGGCTAATCGTGAAATACTGGATATCTATGAACAGGCGTTTCTTTCCCACCCGGAGAAAAAGGATCTCCGTTGGCGCATCGAGCATTCCCAGCATCTTCACCCCGATGACATTCCTCGCTTCGGCCGACTCGGCGTGATCGCTTCCATGCAAGGGATCCACTGCACCTCGGACGGCCCCTGGGTCTGGAAACGGCTGGGGGAAAAGAGAGCCGAAGAAGGCGCTTATATGTGGCGAACGCTCATGGAAACCGGCGCCGTGATCTGCAACGGAACGGATGCGCCGGTGGAAGACGTCGATCCGCTTCCTTCTTTCCATGCAACGATATCCCGAAGACTCAAGGACGGAAGAGTGTTCTATCCCGATCAGCGGATGAGCCCGGAAGAAGCCCTGCGGTCCTATACGTTAAACGCCGCTTATGCCGGTTTTCAGGAAGATCGCCTCGGATCGCTGACCCCTGGGAAATGGGCCGATATCGTCGTCCTTTCCCAAGACATCATGACGATTCCGGAAGACAAGATTCTGGAAACCGAAGTCCTTACGACCATCGTTGGGGGTAAGGTTCTCTACGAAAAGCCATAATCGAAACCGGATACTTTTTTAAGCGTCCGGAAAGGCTGCGGGAGACGATACCCGATTCAAGATCCAAGCCGCCCCAGAAGCTCGCGCGTAGCGGCCGTTAGATCGAGGTCCGACAGGAGATCGGCGCCGAACCATCCGGCATCCAAGGCGTCATCGCCGGGATTGATCGTTCCTCGTATAAATTCAGCGGACAGATCTACGATCACGTAGTGAAAGCGGATCTTTCCCCCTGCGTCCCGCTCGATCAGGTCGAAAACGTGAACGGGATTTTCCGCTTTCACGATGATTCCGGTTTCCTCATGAACTTCCCGCTCCACCGCCGCCCGCATCGATTCTCCCGGCTCGATCGAACCTCCGGGGAGGGCCCATGTTCCCGCGTGAGGCGGATCGCGACGCTTAACCAGCAGGACCTTCCCCTCATTGAAGACAAGCGCGCCTACCGCGGGCTTCGGCAGTATCGGTTGTGACGATTCAGTCATACGACGTCCCCCGCTTTTTAATAAACCATGGGGAACCGGCGATGTCAAACATCATATTCACGAAAAAACGCATCGCCCCGTTTAAAATCGGAATGGTCGATCTCCCCGATTCCATAACCCGGGTCGTTTTTTTTCGTAATAACTATCAGGAGATCAGACGGCGAGAACTGGAATATTCGGAATCAACAACAAAATCATCCCGCCGAATTTTCTTTCCACTGATATGATGTGCAAATCCTATGTTTGAAACAGCCCACCACTTACTGTCGAGGAGACGATATGAGAACACCTTCAGCCTATTGTCTGTACAATCCTGACCGCCCCAAAACAAGCAGGAAAATAGCGGTATTTTTAACGTCCGCACTAATGCTGGGCGCTGCGGCCTTGTTAAGTAGGGCTTACGCCTCCGTTTTATTTCAATTTTTTGGGCCGGATTCCGTGATCCGGGACAAACTGACCACGGCTGAACTTCTGGAGGAGACGGCTGCGCTTCCCATTCATAATTATTATTTCCTCCCCATCTCACAATCAACCACCCCTCCCCATCCCCTATCAGGCACCATTCACTTTTCGGAAGCGTCCATGAAAACCACCCATCCCAGTTCTGACTGGAAAGGAGGAGGACAAAACATTTTTCCCGGATTTTCCATCTCCTTCGTCAGCCATCAGGAATATCTTATACCCCTTCAGCGCGGCATCATCGTGTCCGGGGAGAAAAACAACAGCTACTGGAACATCATCGTTTCGCCGGGGCGTATTTGGAGGGAAGACACAGACGGCACATTTTCCAGAGCCGCCTTCCCTTTCGTGCTGACGGATAACGCCATCGGCCAAGCGAGAAACGGGATCGCCACCTTTGTCTATGACCATCGAAGCATTTCATGCGCAGCGATTCAGGTCACGCAGGAAACGGCCCCCATCGACGCTTATTTCCACGGCAATTTTTCCGCTCTCATCCCGGCCCGATATATTCCCGGGAGTCATCCAGAATCTCTAGAAGTCATCGATTCTTTCGACCGGGAAATCAAGGCGCGAATCCCGGTTAAACCCTGGGCGGAATTGAGAAATCCCGTATGGTTGAAACATATATTCAACGGGGGGCTTTCCGATGATAAGGTCAGTGCGGCGGCCCTGTACATGGACGGCGCAATCTATCTTCAGGGAATACAGACCCGAACCGGCCCCTATCCGTTTCCGCTCGAGATGCGTCACGGCGTATTTTCGGTGACGAAATCCCTGGCCATGGGACTCGCCATGTTTTACGCCGCCGAAAGATACGGCGACGAAATCTTCAATGAAAGGATATGCGACTACGTTCCGAAGCTTGCCGACCATCCGGGTTGGCATGGGGTGACTTTCGAACATGCGCTCGGAATGGCGACCGGAACAAGCGGAAGCGAAGAAGGCATGGACATCGCACCCTATATTCTCGCCCGTACCGCCGATGAAAAGATCGCGGCCATCCGTGATCTTCCCGACGCCGATCCCGCTCCCGGTGCACGCATGAATTATGCTTCCACGAATTTTTTTGCCCTTTCCTACGCATTGAACCGCTTCGTCAAATCCATGGAAGGCCCGCAGGGGGATTACTGGAATCTCGTCAAAAGAGACGTGCTGACACCAATGGGCATCGGGCATATGGCGCTGACAAGAACAGTCGAATCCAATGGGCAATTAGGAATTCCGATCATGGGATGGGGGAGCTATCCCACGTTTCAGGAAGCGGTGAAGATCGCCCGGCTGCTGTATGACGAAGGTGAATTCCATGGACGCCAGCTTCTTTCTCGAAAACGCGTTCGCGAAGCGCTCTCCCGTACGGAACGCCGGGGATGGGAAACCGGACGCTCAGCCGACGGTCCCCAATACTACTTGCATTCCCTCTGGCAACAGCCCGTACTAACGGCTCAGGGGAGAATCAATGTCCCTTCCATGCGAGGTCACGGAGGGAATCTGGTGGGCATTCTTCCATCCGGGTTGATCGTGCTGCGGTTCGGTGACGAAAACTACACGGATCTGAGATATATGATCGAAGTCGCGGAATATCTCCGTCCTTCACAGCCATAAATCAGGAGGCATCCTCTTAGGATGCGGCGCTATGCCCGGCTGATTCCGCCATCAGACGAACGGCTCTTCGATCGAGGGACTGGGACCGGTAAAATAGACCGGGCCTTCCTCCGTGATATACATGCAGTCCTCGAGACGCACTCCGAATTTGCCGGGGAGCACGACCATCGGCTCATTGCTGAAACACATGCCGACTTCCATGGGGCGGGTGTTGCCTTTCACAAGGTTGATCCATTCATGCCCGTCCAATCCGATCCCATGTCCTGTGCGGTGGGGGCATCCGGGAACTTTATATCCGGGTCCGAAACCATGAGCGATGTGAACCTGCCTGGCGGCGGCATCGACATCCTCACAAGGGACTCCGACCCCGGCCTTGTCGAAAGCGGCGGCCTTGGCCCGTGAGGCAAGATCCCAGATCTCTCTTTGATAGGCATCGGGCTCGCCGAAAACGATTGTCCGGCTGATATCCGAACGGTAACCGTCGACACTGCACCCCCCGTCCATGAGAATGATGCTGCCCTCCTGGACTTCGATCCTGCGGGTGCTGCCGTGTGGTTGGGAACTGGCGAAATCGATCTGACATCCGATTCCTCCGGAGACCCCCAGAGCTTTATGGGCGGCGGTTGAAATAGAGCGGAAATCATCCCGGGTCATTCCTTTTTCGATCATGGCGATGGAGGCTTTGTAGGCTTCGATGGTAATATCGCTCGCTTTTTGCATCAAAGCGATCTCGTGAGGCGATTTGATCACGCGGCATTCGATGGTAACCGGATCACCGCTCACAAAATCCAACCGGGGATTCTCCTTTCGAATGCCGTCAAGCTGAAAAAATCGGACCCTCTCCTCTAGAGCGATGGTTCCCTTGGCGATTCCCCGATCTTTCAAGATCTGGACGATCCGCTTATACGGGCTCTCGTGCTCTTCCCAGGTTCTGATATCCTCCCCGAAGCGAATGAGTTCCCGCGTCCGATCCTCTTCAAATGCCGGCGTTACATACGCGATCTCTCCCCGGACCGGAATAATGGCGGCGAACGTTCGTTCACTCAAGCCCCAGCGGACTCCCGTGAAATAAAACATGCTGCTTCCGGGTTCCAGATAAAGAGCGTCGATATTATTGGCCGCCATGAGCCGACGGGCTTTTTCGATCCGCATTCCGCGTTCCTCATCCGTTATGGGTTTGACGTCGCCGGTCATGGGGCGCAGCCGGCTCAGCGGCGTGCTTCCGGATTCCGTTTTCGGCGACGCACAAGCCCCTCCCAATAAAGCGGCGCTTCCGACACCGGCCGACATCTTTAAAAAATCCCTCCGTTTTAACGACATATTATTCCCTCCAAGTGCTTATAATTTCATTCCATAACATAAAACCCCCTAGATATATCATATATCATAAATACCAGCTTATATAAAAAATCTCACCATATCAAACAATATTTATTTTCTCGATTCTTCCTGAAGCCTCTTCTCTTTCAGGCGGCGGCCCGCCATCAATACTTTTTGCCCGCCGGAAAACGAGGGAAGCAGACCGGCTTTCATTCTGCGCGCCAGCTTGCGCCCGATCAAAACGAGCAAAGGCATGCCGGAATCCTTATCCCAGCGACGGCATAGAAAGCGCCGGAAAGCGCCCTTGGAATCGTCCATATCCGAATGGTTTCGGAACCGCCTGTAATCACACCACAGCATGGGCATATCCCCTAAAATTTCATACCGCCGTGATTTTCCCAGATATTCCATCCTGGACAAGTACGGTCGACGGAGACGGGCGAGGGTTTTCAGAACTTCTTCGGGGATAGGAAGTTCCATTTGTGTTTTGAGATAATGGAGAGAGGCGTGAAGCCAAGGCCCAAAGCTCAGCCGGGCCGTTTGTTCCAGAAAACGCTCCCAACACACCTCGGAGACGGTGAGGATGCGAGCGGCATCTACAACCCAACGCACGGTCGGAGTGGGATCCCATTCCAACCCGTGTTTGCAGACATGAAGCAGCTGATCGGCAGGCTGAAGCCGGCGACAGGGCACTCCCAGAATCGTATGCGGAAGGGCCCCGCGCCAGAATTCATCATCGGAATCAAAAGATGTGTTTTCCCGATAGAGAGACCAGTGAAGATCGATGGAAAACCCTGCAGTATCCATGAAATGATGCCGTGCCAGAACCGCCAGAAATACATCATCCGGTTCTTCAGGAAGCCCCGCCGCAGGCCGCCACCCCTGCTCCCGCAGTACCGCAGCCGCCTCCCGCGCCCTGGAAAAAGGCACCAACACATCGAAATCTCCCATGGGTCGGAGTCCGCCGTGACGGTAGAAAGATCCGATCAAAGCCCCCCCCTTAAGCACCAGAGCCGGGATAGACCGCTGTTGAAATGCCGCCAAAACCAGGGAAGCCCTATGGAAGAGGATTCGGTTCCGGTACCAGAAATGCCGCGCAACACCCTGGTAAAGCGCCAAGCGCGGATCATCCACGCCGGCTGCTTTCAGATTTTCATGCAGCAGGGGCAGCAAGCGGAATGACCCCGGATCCAACCTATCCATATCAATCCGCTCCATCCACTCTCTCCAGGCCTTTACAGCCCGTTCGCCTTCGCCCAACACGGCCCGCAACAGAATTTCCTGACTGGGCGTCGGCCGCCAATCCCTTTTCTTCATGATAATAAATTCCCCGCCGTTTCTTTCCACCCGGATTTCACTCTCCGTATTCCTTCTTCCATATCTCCTCCGGCCCTCCTTCGGCCGTCACCCGGCCTTCCCGGAGCAGGGTGACCCGTGAACAAGCCGCCATCACATCCCGGACATGACTGATCAGCAACACGGCCGGTCGAAAGGGGATGGACTTCAGGTTGGAGATCAATCGGCGGCTCACATCTCTGTCGAGATGATTGGTGGGCTCATCAAGAATCAGCAGCGGCCCCCGGCGCAGTACCGCCCGGGCGATGGCGATCCGTTGCTGCTGCCCGCCCGAAAGCGCGATTCCGGCATCACCGACGGCCGTATCGTAACTTTCAGGCAGTGATTCGATGAAATCGTGCGCGGTGGCAAGCCGGGCCGCTTCCTCGACATCCTTCATCGTAGCATCCGGCATTCCATACACGATGTTCTCGAGGATGGTTCCTGAAAAGAGCAACGGCTTCTGCGTCACGACGCCCACGGAGCGCCGTAACTCCGTCATGTCGAGGGCGTCATAAGGAAGACCTTCAGCCAGCAGTCGGCCCTTATCCGGCCGGTAGAAACCCAGGATGAGATTCAGCATCGTGGTTTTTCCGGCTGCATTGGGTCCGGCGATCCCCGTCAACCTGCCCGCAGACACATCAAGATCGACATCCCGAAGCACCCATTGATCCTGATAGCGGAACGATATCCCCTCCATCACGACATTGCCCTTGAAAGAGATTTTCCCTTTCCCCCGATAAGGATTTCTCTCTTCGATTTCGATGATCCGCATAAGTGAAGTCAGTGACTCCGCGCCCTGAAGCACTTGAGGGATGGAAACCGAAAGCATCCGGAAAAAATTTTTCAATAGCCCCATGGCCACATAAAATGAGATCAAATCCCCCAACGACATCGCCCCCCTGGCCACGGATATTCCCCCCACCACCAGCACGACAACACCGGCGACGGCGATGACGGTATCCTGAACGAGCACATAAGCGGTATTCCACAGCGCCATCGCCTCACTGGAAACCCGGAGATCTTCGACTTTGCTCCGTTGGCGCTTGAGTTCCAGACTCTCCGCCGCCTGTATCCGTAGCAGATCGAACATCTGGATAACGAAAAAAACACCTTTACTGAATCTCTCGAAGGAGCGGTGATATGACCGCACGCTTCTGCGGACACGGCGGCCGAGAAGGCGACTCAATCCGTAAAGCACGGGCATGATCAGCAACAGGGTCGCAAACAGGATTCCATTGAGAACCGCCATCAGCACACACAGAAGGAGCCCTCCCAGCAACGATGGAATCAATTGGACGATCAGCGCATTCGACATGATGTCCAATCTCTCCGTATCCTGGACGATCCGGGTGTGAAGGACGCCGCGGTCCGCTTCCGTATAAGTGTCTCGGGAGAGGAACACCAACTTTTTCATCAGCTCATCCCGGAAACGCTGAATCGCCTGTTTCGTAAGCTTGAGAACAACCTTACGCGTCGCCAACTGGATGATTCCGCTTAACAGATAAAAACCGATAATGGCAACACCGACAAGAAACAGCCGCCTGAATTCCTCGCCCGGGATCACGGTGTCGATCCCATATTTAAAAAGCAGCGGCACCACCAGCAGCACCATCGATTGTCCGATGGACCCCAGGATCGCGAAAGCGAGGGGAAGGGTGAGCCCGCGGTAATAATTGCCATAATACCGCCATTTATTCATGGCGTCTCCGCCTTTCCATTGCAGCCCTGACGATGCGGAGATAATCCCCCCGTGCATCTCTTTTTTCGATCCCCATATTGTTGTCATGCACCCGCCGACGGGCCACCACCTGCGGAACGACGTCATATTTCATTCCCGCTTCACGCGCCCTGAGGAACCAATCGACAAACTCCCCGACTTCCATATCCAGGGGAAATCCCCCCAACAAGTCGAAAACCCGGCGCCGGATCACAACGGCACTGGGAATGAAGCCGGAGACGGGATCGGCGGGTATGCGGATTTTTTTTCTATTGATTTCAGAGATATCCGGGCTGAAGAAGGATTCAACTTTCCCCGCGATCATATCCAACTCCGGACACTCATCCATACGGCGTTTTTGAATTTTCATTTTTTCTGAAGTCCAAACATCATCGGAATCCAGAAAAGCGATAAGACTCCCTTTTGACATCCGGATACCAGTGTTTCGTGCCGCGGCCGCTCCCGCGTGATCCTGATAAATATATCTGGCGGGAGGAACGAACCGGGCGGCCGATTGCCGCGTGTCGTCCGTGGAGCCGTCATCCACGATAATGATCTCCTCCGGACAGGGATTCTGTCTCCATACACTGCGCAGCGCCTCTTCCAAATATCGAGGGCGGTTGAAAACCGGGATAACCACACTCACCGATTCATGAACTTCGCCGGTCATCCTCATTCTCCTTTGGATTTTCCTGCAATCCCATTTGCCGCCGCATCGAGTCGCGCACCACATGCAGCAGATCTTTGGTGGTTTCCCGGCTGTGGGAATGATTGGCACGATGTATCAACCTCTCGACCAGAACCCGGGTCAGCTGCCCTGATTCGATCCCGGCATCTTTAGCCCGGAAAAACCAGTCGCTGTCACTTGCCGTTTCGATGTCAACGTTAAAAAACCCGATACGTTCGAAAACAGAGCGCCGTACCAGCAGCGCGCTGGGAAGGTACCCCGGCTGCGGAGCCTCCAACAGCTCCGGTTTAAGCCAGCAAGGCCGGGGAACTCCCGCGCCCAGCACCATTTTTTGAAGGCCTATGACGAATCCCTTATTCGGGTGATCCTGAAGATATTCAACCTGTAGCTCAAGTTTTTCTGGTTTCCATACATCATCCTGATCGATAAATGCGATCAAATCGCCTGAAGCCGCTTCGACCCCGGCATTGCGCGCCCGGGCAACCCCTCCATGATCCAGCCGGAGGAGACGGACATCGGGAAACGCTGCCGCCCGACCGGCGCTGCCGTCCGTTGAACCGTCATCCACGGCGATCAGCTCCCAATGGGAATATGTCTGCGCCCGGACGCTGTTCACGGCGCTTTCCAGAAAACGCACTCCGTTATGGAGCGGCAGAATCACGCTGACCAAAGGATCATTCATTTCTCCGATTCCTTTCCATCTCGTTAAGGCAGTTTTCCATCCCGGCACGCACCACGGTGGAAGAGAATCTTTTTTTTATGATTTCCAATCCCCGCCGTGACATCCGATTCCATTGTTTTTCATCGCCGTAAAGCAGGATCAACCGCCGTGCAAAATCCTCCGGATCATGGGCGATGAGTATCTCAGTACCTGCCTGTAAATCCATTCCCTCTGCCCCTAAAGGAGTCGTCAGAACAGGGACTCCGTAACTCAAGCTGGTCAATATTTTTCCTTTGATCCCGGCTCCGAAACGAAGCGGAGCCACCGATATCCGGCACGCTTGAAATAACGCTTCCAAATCAGACACATATCCGGTGATGATGATGTTTTTTGAAGCCAAATCAAGGATTCTCCGCGGCGGATGCGAGCCGACCACAAACAGCCTTATGTCCGGCCGACGGCTCAAAATGCGCGGGAATATCTCCCCGGCGAAATACTCCACGGCATCGATGTTGGGCGCGTGCTCGAAAGATCCGACGAACAGGATGTCGCGGCGATCCCGGTATGGATTCGAGACCGGAACCGCCTCATAGATGCCGCTAAGCACATGAATGCGTGATTTCGGGCATTCTTTCAGCAGCACCGCTTTTTCCTCACTCGAAACCGTCAGTGTGAGGTCGGCCGCTCTTACCGCGGCCAATTCTTTCCGCTTTATGCTCAAAGCCCTGGTCAAAGCCGGCTTGCTCCCATACAGTTTCGCTTCACGATAAACGCGCAGATAATGAAGATCCACGGTGTCGAATATCAATCCCGCCCGTGGAAAGCGAGCCCGTGCTTTCTCCAGATAACGAGAGGCGGTATAGATATCGCTCAACAACACGAAATCAAACTCATCATCGCCTTTTTCGAGAAAATCCATAACGGATCGGTATCGGCGGGGAGACGCCACACGGATCCCGTTCTTTTCCAGCCTGGCCGTGTCTTCGGCGAGACGAATCTCATAGGGCGGCCAAGATGAAGGAAACGCCGCGCAAAACGTCACATCACAAGACATTTCACGCAGGGCTCGCAGAATTCCCAGCATCCGAAACGATCCCGTGTCCGAATCCGGGGTGAGCATACGAATTCCCACCGTCAGAAACCGTTGACATCCGGCAGGCGCGGAAGACATTCTTTATCCCGCCTCCGCAACCAGTTCGGAACTCCAAACCCTGACCTCTTGTGCGGCTTCGATCATGTCCGTCCCCATTTCAAGAATGAAGGCGGGAACACAGCGCACCGTCGAGGCGATCCGATTCAAGTCCGATGGGTCGGCGCCCGGAAGCTGAAAAACCGAGCTTACGGCCAAAGCCCTGTAACCGGCACCCGAAGATTCCGGTCTCACGGTCGTTCGCGCCGAGCCGGTGATACGGGGACACAGGATAGCTTTGAGTGGAAAACCGGGAATCAAACGCGCTGCAAACCGCTCGTGCAAATAGATCACTGTTTTCTCGCCGTCCGTTCGAGACGTATTCACGGGAAGGTTCAGGTGAACCAATCTTTTAATGCTCGCACCATCCAGCTTGGCGGTGGCGTAGAGGCTGTGGATCCACGGCGGCGGGCCGGGCTCGAGCACGCAATAATCGTCTCCCGCAAATCCCATCCCCCGGCTCATGCCCAGGGCCAGTGAAGCCGTGGATTTCCCGGCGCCTCCGCTCCCGGCCAGCAGAACACCTCCCGAATCCGTACCGAACGCCCCCCCGTGAATCAACTGACGGCCCAGACTGCGCAACCACCAGTGGAGAATGATCCGCAGCGGAGCGGCGCATTCATAGAACGGCACGCGCCGCGCGTCGCGGATCCAGAACAATCCTCGATTCCGCTCTCGGTTGAACATGTTCAGAATATCGGGTCCCGTTTGGTACGAGGCAAGGATTTTCCCGCGATTTAATCCCCGGATCTCCCCCCGGGCGAGATAATCCTGCGGGGTCCAATCCGGAGACGGCAGCGGCAGTCCGGTCGTCCGGCTGTCCCAAATACAGATCTCCACATCGGGTTTTTCAATCGGATTGCATATGAGCGGGGAGAGCGCTGGCGTCAGTTTGGAAACCAAGGCATCCCCGGCAAAACAAAGCTTCAGGGTTCGGCCCGCCAATCGATAATATCTTTCGATCTTAAGCGCGGATCGCTCGCCGGCTTTCACATAAGCGCGGTAAAGACGATCGAATATATCCGAAGCGTCTGGCCGTACGTACTGTTCTTCCAGAGGAAAACCCAATTCCATCCCTGAGGACATGGCGCCTTAATCATCCGTCCCGGAGTCCCCGTAGGGCCAGCCTTTTTCATCCACTTCATGGATGGGATCCAAAAGCAGCAGGTCCTGCATATCCGAATACTTACGCAGGGTCAGTGCTTTCTCGGGCCAGCACCGCCGCTCTTTCTCGGACGCGAAGACCGGGGAAACGACGGCATCTCCAACCGACCGCACCGCCTTTTCCTTCCGAAGAATTCCTTCCCTCAGGAGTTCTCCTAAAAGGTGATCGACGGCGGCCGCGATTTCCTGCGGATCACCCTTGAAGCGACGAATCATCTCGGCTGTTATCGAATCCCGATCCCCCCTCGCTTCCAGCAATTTCCACAGTTCGGAACCGGTTTCATCGAGACTGAAGTAATTTCCCGTGTTGAAATCGATGATCACGATTTCATCGTCAAAGGCTTCCGCACTGACGGCAGGCGTATTGATTCTGAAAGAAACTCGCTCATCCATGACTCAATCCAAACATATCAAAATTTCGACTCATTATAGTATAATGGAAAACCAAAGTAAAAAATCCCTTAAAATCCACGGATGAAAATCTCATGCGGCGGTGGGAATCACCCGCATCGGGGGCAGAAAAGGAGAACGCGTTGAAAGAAAAGGGTGCGATTTATGTGGCTGCCGGGGAAACCTATCTCCACGAAACTCTCAGGTCGGCGGAATCCTTAAAACGCCATATGCCGGATCTTCCGATTACCCTCTTTGCGGACAGACACCCTCCCCAGGAATCGCTCTTTGACGAAATCAAGATCCTCAAAGACTGCGCCTACGGCTTCATCGACAAGATCCAGCCCATGCAGCGATCACCCTACCGACAAACGATCTTTCTCGACAGCGACACATACATCGCCTCCGGTTTCAATGAGCTGTTCGATCTCTTGGAACGGTTCGAGATCGCCGCCGCACTCGACACCTGGAGAGAAGGGGATCCCGTTCCCGAATGCCCCCGATCTTTCTTCGAGATCAACACCGGCGTCATCCTTTATCGCAACGTCCCCTCCGTCCAAACGTTTTTTCAAGCCTGGTTCGATGAATACCGTCTGCAGTTGACCCGATCCTCTCCTCCTTCAAATGATCAACCGTCTTTCCGTAAAATTCTCTTTCAAAGCTCCCTGGCCTTTTTTACGCTTCCGCCGGAATACAACTATCTTCTCTGGTCCCCGGGGTTCATCGGCGCGAACAGCAAGGTTAAAATCCTTCACGGACGCACCCTGGAGATGGAGCCTCTCGCCCTCCGCATGAACGCCAGTCGCGCCGCCCGGGTCTTTCTGCCCACGGCGAACTCCCTCGAAGACCGCTCGTTCCAGGTCCTTACCCCGGGGGGAAAAAAGCTGGGCTGGTTTTTTTCCCGCGTTTTCAAGCCCTCGCTGAAACACCTCCCCCGCCGAGCCCGAACTGTCAGCCGAAATCCTTCCCATCGCTGAAAAAAACATGTCCGTTCCCTGTTGTATTGAATTGATAGTTCCTGTAGAATTACTAAAATCAAGGATGACAAGGTTAATTTTATTTGAGGGGTTCACATGAAAACACATAAAATCATGGCTTTCTGCTTGGTGATTATGGTGGGCGTGACCGCTGTTCTGCTGGAAACGAACGGAAAAGAGACGCTCCCTCAGGAAAAAATCTCTCTCAGCGATCAGTGGGCGAATTCGCCGCATGCCGGTTCCATGGATACCCCGGAAGAAAAAGTAAACCTGAACAAACCCGGCTGCGCCGAGTGTCATACAGCGGAGGGCTACCAGGAAGTCATCCTGGCGGGGAAAGAATCCACGGCTCCTTATGAAAACGTTTCCGGGATCACATGTTCGGCCTGTCATGACATGGAAAAGATATCCAAGGAGGATCCCGCCATCCGAGCCGGAAGCGTCGAGAGATCATGCGCGGGCTGCCATAATATTCTCACCTCACACGCCGCAAACCAGCAGGAAAACATGATCAAGGGAGAGGGGGGGGCTGAAGTCGAAGGTGAAAAGTACAAGAGCAGCGCCCACGGCATGATTCCCAAGAACTGCGCCGGATGTCATATGGCCGAATCCCCGGCAGGCGCCCGGGGACTCTATTTAGGCGGCCACACCTTCCTGGCCGTGGCGGAATTCGAAGGAGAACGCGAGCTCAATCCCAATGCCTGCACAGGCTGCCATAAAGGCATGACCATGGCCGACGTGACCGAGAGCCAGGCCCGATTCGAGAAACGGCTGGCCGAACTTGAGACTCTGCTTCCGAAACAGGAAGGAAAAAATCCCGATTCCGATGTTCACAAACCAAAGGGCCCGAAAGATCCGAGTCTGTCGCCGGTGGAAGCCAAAGCCTCCTTCAATTATTACTTCGTCCTCCAAGACGGAACCCGGGGACTGCACAATCCGGCCTACAGCATGAAGCTGCTGGAAGATTCCATCGCCGCTTTGAAAAAATAGGGGGCGTTCAAGACGCGGGCGATACTCTCCATAAAGCCGGGAAATCCCGTTTTCCCAAACCGATCAGGGACGGAGAAGGTTCGTTTCTTTCCGACATGTCTTTCAATCCGTACATGAACGAATTCATTTTGTGTTTTTAAATTCACCTGGAATCTTTTACACTTGATGTAAGGAGGATCACCCATGAGACCAAACCGAACAGCGGCTTTATTGACGGCGATCTGCTTTCTGGCCGTGATTCCGGGTTATGGACAGGGAAATAAAACGTTTCCCTCTACCCGCGAAATGAACCTGATGACCTGGACGGAATTCCAGGAGGTCGTTCCGGCCGTGATCGAGACCGTACTTCTTCCTACGGGTTCGATCGAGCCGCACGGAGTTATTCCCAGCGGCACCGACAGCCTGGCTCCCGAAGCCATGGGCCGGGAAATCGCGGAACGCTTGAATGCGATGATCGCGCCGACCTTGAATTATGGGATCACACCCGCCATGCAGGCCTTTCCCGGAGCCGTCTCCATCTCGGAAGCTTCATACCGTTCCTTTATCCACGATATCCTGAAGGGCCTGTCGCAGCAAAAATTTAAAAACATCATCATCCTCAACGGCCACGGCGGAAACACAGCCGCGCTCAAGGCCGAGGCGGCCGATATCTCGAAGCAGTGCCGAGTTCGCATCCTGGTGGTCAACTGGTGGACGTTGGCCTCGGAAGACACCTTTGCGGTTTTCGGTGAAAACGGCGGGCACGCGGGCAACAACGAAACAGCGTATATCCAGGCCGTCGTTCCCCGGCACATCCACCCGGAACGCTACGATGAAGAAATGGCGATGCCCAACCCGAGCGGGGATGCCTATTACGCCGTACCGGTTGCGGCTTCCATCGGTCTTTATGAAGCCGGGCAGGGATACCCGACCTTCGATGCCCAACAAGCGGCGGAATATTTCAAACGGGTCAACGACCGCGTCGCTGAACTGATCGCCGAGATCATCCGGAAGTGGGACCGGGCCAAGCTCTACCGTTGACCTCCGCCTTCGTTTATCGCGGACCATGTTTACCTGTCGGTACTCACCGCAACCGAATTATCGTTCTTAAAACCTTTCCGATGCGGCTTCGACCGCACGAAACCCCGCCGGATTTGTATTCGGGAAACACATCCGGTATAATTCACAGCGACAGCGGATAAGGAAGCAAGATGCCCCCATACTCCGTCAAATTGGATAACAGAAATATCTCAGGCGTTCCTCCAGGACTCTGGATTCTGTTGACCGCTTTGGCTTTTTTCCTTCCCCAGCTCCTGATCGCCCTTCCCCTTCTGATTTTCCTCCCATCCCTCTTTTGCAGTCCTGCTTTTCCCTCTCCGATTCCGCTTACTTCCCTGATTTTCCGAGCGTATTCCCCATCGCGCGGCCCTCCGGCTTAGGACGTTCCCCTACCGCATCCCTCCATGGAACCCGGATATATAGAAAAAGGAACGCCTATGAAAATCAATATCAAATCAATAAAAGCCCGGATCGATAAGCTGCGCTGTGTCCCGATTGAATCCGATCTTCGGGAATACCGGCACAGGATGGAATCGATAAACTCGATCGACCTTTCCGGGGAATCGGATCCGGCGCTGAAAAAACTCTGCGAGGATCTCCAGTCCCGCGCCGCCGCCGGGGCATCTCTCGAAGACCTTATGACCGAATCTTTCGCCCTGATAAAGGAAACCAGCCGGCGGGTGCTGGACATGCGGCCCTACGATGTGCAGATTCAAGCCGCGGTCGCCCTTCACCGTGGAGCGCTGACGGAGATGCAAACAGGAGAAGGAAAAACCCTTACCGCCGTCCTTCCCGCCTTTCTGAACGCCCTGAGTCATCAAGGAGTTCATATCCTGACTTTTAATGATTACCTCGCCCGCCTGGATGGGTCCTGTTTTCAGATTCCTGGGCTTGAGCGTGGGCTGCATCCAGGAAGGGATGCCCATGTCGGAGCGAAAACGTGCTTACTCCCGAGACATCACCTACGCCACCGCCCGCTCCGCTGCAGATGAGATCAAACGTTTTTACGGCCTTATGACCGTGGTGATCCCGCCTCATCGCCCATGTGTTCGCCGCGATCATCCAGACCGGATATTCACCCACAAGGGTGCCAAAAACCAAGCCCTGTCAGCGGAGATAAAACATGTTCACTCCCTGGGAAGACCGATTCTGGTGGGAACCTCCAGCGTTGAGGAATCGGAAGACCTGGCCGCCCTTCTGAAAAAAAACGGAATTCCGGTGAACGTGTTGAACGCTAAAAACGATGAGCGAGAAGCCGCTATTATCGCCCGGGCCGGAGCTCCGGCGGCGCTGACGATCTCAACCAACATGGCGGGACGGGGAACGGATATCAAACTCGGAGGCGATCGGGAACAGAAGCGAGAACAGGTGAAGGCCTTGAGCGGGCTCTACGTCATCGGAACCAACCGTCATGAAAGCGTGAGGATAGACAACCAGCTGCGCGGACGCGGGGAAGGCAGGGAGATCCGGGTGAAACCAGGTTCTTTATCAGCTTGGAAGACGATCTCTTTGCTCGTTTCAGTCTGCACAAACGCCTTCCCGCATCCATCAGGAACCGAAGGATCGAGGATCCGATCACGAGCCCGCTGATCCGGAGGGAAATCATTCACGGCCAGCGACGCATCGAAGGTCAGAATTTCGAGATCCGCAAAACGCTCTGGGACTATGCATGCCTGACGGAAAAACAGCGCTCTCTGCTCGGGGAACTGAGGCGTTCGGTACTTCTGGGGCAACGGAGAATCGCAGCCCGCAGCAAGCCACAACGGGAAGCGCTGCGGCGGTGGGAATCGGACAAGCTCTTCATCTGCCGACTATGAACGCCCGCCGGGCTTTCTCTTTAAAGAGAAACATTCCTGACCAGATCATTGGCGGCACCGACATGGCAGCTGATTTCTTCGCTTTATGGAGAGGCGGCTTGCCAAGCCTCGCTCGGCATGCTATGTATACGGCATAAGCAACCGAAATGACATTGGGAGGACGGGTATGAAAAGATGCTTTGTCGTATTGTTGGCTCTGGGCGTCTTCGCCACGGCCGGCGCCGAACAGGTTACCAGGAACATGATCCTATCCCAGGAAGGTTGGATGGAGATCTATGAAACCGCTCAACCCGATGCGGCGGTCATGGATAAAATCGCTTCCCATCTTGCCGACTCCCTCAGGATCGATGTCTATCTGGCTTTCTGGTGCAAAGACTCGAAAAACAACCTCCCCCCCTTCATAAAAATTGTGGAGGAGATTGGGGAAGACCGCTGTGAAGTGAATTACTTCACCGTCGAGCGAAAAGCCTCCCGCGAGGAAAAGTACTTCGTCGACGAGCTCAAGATCGAAAGAATCCCCACCTTTATTTTTTATCGCGATGGAGAGGAAATCGGGCGTATCATCGAGAATCCGGAAGCATCCTTGGCTGAGGATATTTTGAAAATCGTTTCCTGATTTCCCTTTATCGGCGCGGGAAAGACCGCCGCGTCTCATACCGGTTCATTCAAAGGCGATCTCGAGAGTGTTGGACAAGGGACTGTAGAACCGTTCCAGACGCTCCCGATACGGTTTCAATGAGTTTACAATCCGTGGGGGAAGATTCCCTTCCCATGCCAACCGCCGGGAATCCTCCTCCAAGGCGTCGATCTCATCCTTGAGCATCCGCCGCCATTCGTTCATCCCGGATCGGCCTGTATCCGACAGTTGGTCCAGCTGACCTCGGAGCATGGGCAGAAGCAATTCGTTCAACCGTTTGGACAGCACCTGCCGGCGCATTTTCTCCATTTCCTCCGGCGTCTGATCATCATCGATATTTTCGGAAACAATGCCGAAATGCACGGCGGGTCCGGCTCCGGGAGATTTTTCGAGCCAAGAGTAATAAGCAATAGCATAGATGTAAATATATTCTCCCAAACCCATCTCCGCTTCCAGCAAGGCCTGGTTGCGTTTCGTATAGAATTCGGCAACCAGAGAGGCGATGCCTCCGGCCGTTCTCATCAGTTTCACGAAATGACCCGGAGATTTCACACTCGCCCGGTTTTTGCTTTCAGCCTCCGATAACACATCGAGCGCTTTGTCCAATTCCTCCCTGACATCCGTCATGGCCTCCCGCACCGAGAGAAACGCCTCCATACGGGATGAGGCAATGGAGCCATCGGCCTCAGGACGGAAATCCCGGGCGGGGCCGAATCTATCCGTCAATTCCGCGCTGATCACCGAGGTTTCTTCGAATTTATCTATAATGTTACGGACAAAAAAGAAACCGCCCACCATCAGTACGGCGATCAGAGCGATCACAACCGCGCAGCCGATCCCGCAGCCCATGAGCCATTTCTTCCCGGAACCCGGGGATTTGGGTTCGATCGTTTCCATCTGTTCTCTCCCTTGAATTCGTATATTCCCTAATCCGGCAGTATTTTCTTTTATGATAAAGGAAAACACCGTCCACTGCAAAACTTCCCTTCCATTTTCGAGGTCTCTCGGTTCTCCTCGGTGCAGGATAACCATTTTTCTTGGAAGGGACCGGTCGAGATGTTCCCCGATTGACCTTAGGGTAGCGATATGTTACAAAATGAGGCAAACAACCGCCATGAATTCCAAAACCGTCAAATATACCCTGCTCGGCCTAGGTCTTCTGGCGGGAATCTCCCTCCTGCTCATGTCCCCCCCGGAAGGGCTCTCAATCCAGGGCTCGCGATGTCTTGGGGTGGCGATCATCTGCTTCACGCTCTGGGTTTTCCAATCCATTCCCCTGGCCGCCACCAGCCTGTTGGCCATCATCCTGCTGCCCACATTCAATATACTTGGAAGCAATCAGGTTTTTTCCTATTTCGGCAACAGCGCGGTTTTTTTTCTGCTGGGTGTTTTCATCCTCTCGGGAGCCATCATCCGGACAGGGCTCTCCAAGCGCATGGCTTTCCTCTTTATCCGTCGTTTCGGACGCAGTCCGACGGGGATTCTTTTCGGAGTGACCTTCACATGCGCCGTTTTTGCTCTGTTCATGCCCGAACATGCGGTCGCCGCCATGATGTTCCCCGTGGTTTTGGAAATCGCCTCCGTCCTGGGTCTGGAAAAAGGAAGCAGCGCTTTGGGAAAATCGCTTTTCCTCGCCCTGGCCTGGGGCGCTGTCGTCGGAGGCATCGGCACTTATCTGGGAGGCGCGAGGGTTCCTCTGGCCGCGGAGTTCCTCAGAGAGACCTACGGAACCCGAATCGATTTCCTTTCATGGGCGGCCGCGGCCACTCCCATCTCCATCATTCTGACCGCCATCGTGTTCTTCGCGCTGCGCAAACGCTTTCCGTCCGAAATCAAAGATGTTTCCATCGCCCGGACTTACCTCTCCGAGGAATTGGCCCACATGGGAAAGCTTTCGTCGGCGGAAATACGAACCGCGATCATCGTTTTGTGCGCGGTCCTGGGTTGGATCCTCGCCGGACACCGTATCGGCCTGGCCGTGATCTCCATCGCGGCGGCGGTCGGTGTTTTTGTCCTTAGGATCGCCAAATGGAATGAGGTCGCCGATTATATCAACTGGGGAGTCATCGTCATGTACGGAGGCGCCATCGCTCTGGGGAAGGCCCTGTATGAAACCCAATCCATCGAATGGCTGGTCGACCGGATCATGGGGGGAACCGAATTCTCTCCCTGGCTGCTGATCGCTTTGCTTTCCGCTCTTTCGATCCTGCTTACGGAAGCCATCAGCAATGCCGCGGCCGTAGTGATCCTGGTTCCCCTTTCCTATGGATTCGTAGCTCAGACCGGCATCGCTCCGGAGATTTTGACGCTGGCGGTAACCATCCCCGCCGGACTTGCCTTCTGCCTTCCGGTGGGAACCCCGCCGAATGCCATTGCGTTTTCTTCCGGGTATTACCATATCCGGGATTCATTGAGCCTGGGGCTCTTTATAAAAATCGTTGCTTGGTGTATATTTTTTCTGGTCGCCCGATTTTTCTGGCCCTTGGTCGGATTCGGCGTATAAGGAGGGATTGCGGTGATGAAAGCGGGCTTCACGGTCTGGTTTACAGGCCTGCCTTTTTCCGGGAAGAAACAGCTGGCGGCCTGTCTGTCGGCGAAATTGAGAGGCCGTGGATATAAAACCAAGGTGCTCGACGGAGGCAGGATCCGGCGAGAATTCAACCGGAAGCTGGGTTATTCCCGGGAAGAGGTTTATCAGAACATCCGCCGCATCGCCTTCGAATGCCAGATGCTGACGGAGAACGGCATCGTTGCCATCGCCGTCACCATCTCTCCCTATAAGGAACTAAGGGATGAATGCCGCCTCAAGATCAACCGTTATATCGAGATATTTTGCGACTGCCCCCTGGAAGTGCTGAAAAAGCGAGATAGTAAAGGCCTATACAGGAAAGCCGAAGAGAAAAAGTTAAAGGACGTCGCCGGGGTTTCAGCGCCCTTTGATCCTCCGGAAAAGCCCGAGATCCATCTTTATTCCTGCGAGGAATCCCTGGAACAGAGTCTGGCCAAGATTATCGGCACCTTCGAAATGCTGGGATTCATCGAGAAATCAGGCTCGAGCATCTTGACGGAAGAGGAAGAAAGCATGATACGGCAGCGTCTTCGGGATATGGGTTACATGTAAGGATCCCTGATGCCCTCCGGAAAGCGCCGCTTCTCCATTTTCTCCGACGTTCCGTTTCCGATTACCTTCGCATCCAGCTGAAAGCCTTGACGACATCGATGATGTCATCTCCGGTGAAGGTCAATTCCCAATCCCCCGTACGCTTCGCCCCGGGATAGAAAGCTCCGTTGTAGACCATCCTCTCGTTTTTCAGCTTCAGCACCAAGGTATAAGGAGGATCCATCTTATACGGTTGATAAACCCCCAACCGACTCAATGCGTGCTCAACGCCCGCACGGATCATATCGCCGGCCACCTCGGGGTGTAGGTTCAAGGCCGCCGCACCCATGCCCTGCTTGACGGCGACGGTTTCGACCTCTCCGAACAGGCCTTTGACCTGATCGCAGATCGCCCGGTCTCCGGAAACGAACACGACCGGAACATCGTATTGTCCGGCCAACAGAGCGTTATACCCCGCTTCGGGAAGAGAAACGCCGTTTATGGCCATATCGGTTACGGTTCCGCTCGACGTATGTTCAATGATGGCGTCGGGAGTACCGGCTTTCGCGTGATAGCCGATAAAGATCGCGGCATCGAAGGTCTCATCGATTCCCTCCATCATCCCCATGGGGCCGCCCGACCAGTCACGCAGTAGCTTGGCACGTTTATCCAGGAGATCGGGCAGGATGTTCCGCGCCGAGCCATGGGAATCCCGCACCCATATCTCATCGGCGCCCGCCGCAGCCGCCCCTTGGACGGCGGCATTGGTTTCCAGTGTCATGATCCTGCGGAAATATCCATAATCCGGCCCGGATCGACTGCATTCCTCGGATGTGACGACTCCGGTAATCCCTTCCATGTCCACGGAAATAAAAACTTTCAGTCCCTCCTGCTGAAATCCGAGGGAAAAAACCGTCATCAAAAGAAAACATATACCCGCAAGGCATTTCTTCATAAAAATCTCCTTCATGCTTTTGTGTTGTTTTCTTATTATCATATCGTTTCTCCCGCCGTCAAATGATGCTTCGGGGGAGAGAATTCCGCCCAGGAAGGTTAGGACTCATCGATTGGGATGCTCGTTCCGGGAGCCAAGATGCAGGGGAAAACCTACGATCAAAGGCTGCCGAGAGTCGACCTCATCGCTTTCTCCAGCCGGGGCTTCCCATACGGATATCCCCTTAAACCACGCCGCAGCCGCTTTCCGATTCAAATCCATTCAGGGTTACTGACCGTACGGATTCCTCCGGCATCTCCGGTATTGAGGGTTCCGGCCGCTTCCAGCACAAGAGCATGACACTCTTTTTTCGCTCGGGGCCTGTGCTCGATGCCTTTGGGGACGACCAGCATCTCTCCCCGTGGAGCACGATGAACGCCTCATCCATTCCGCAATGGCGATGCCAGACAAATTCGCCTTTGAACTTGACCAGCTTGAAATGCGCGTCATTCACGCGTGCCACGATCCCCGGGGACCAGCACCGGGTCAAAAGCTTCATTTTTTCTTTGAAATTGATGACGGTCGCATCTGGCATTCCGCCTCCTAATATAAAATATCGGTATTCATTTCACGAGCTTGGGATACCCATCCCAGCTCAAGACCTCTTTTCCAAAAGCCGTCCGTACGGACACGGCCGTGGGAATAATCCGCGTGCCAGCCGTCCGGGACGGGCATTTCCCGGTACAGCCTCTTCCGATCGGCTTCCATGAGAAGACGCGGTCCGCCCATAAAATCCGCCCCGCATAGGACCGGCCTTCCCGCCGCTTCCGACAACCGGGCAAGCCACCGTTCTCCCTCCCGGCTTCGAAGGAGATGGTGGTCAATGATCAGGGTGGCTTTCGTCTTGGCGAGGATAAGGGCGTTTTCCCAGGCCCTCAGGCGGTTTTCATCGGAAACTTGAGTCAAATACAATGGAGGCCCTCCCGCCAGAATGATATCCGGACGCCAATCCACAATCAGGTTAACCGCGGTATCGTTCAAGAGTTGGCTGTCGCTGGCATGGACAAACACCTTGTCGCTCTGGATTTTTGTCGCGATCACCGTATCCTTCGCCCAACCGGCGGCACCGTGAGAAATCGGGGGAGAAAATTCCAGGATTCCACGGAGGGAGGGATCGGCGGCTCGAATCTCAAGCGGACAGGCTTCCTTCAAAGCGGAGAACCGCTTCTGTTCCTTGGTGGAGAGGGATTGTGATTTGGTCCACACAACGGCATCGGAATTCCGTTTAAAAACCGCTTCCAACGCCAGTTGGAAAGGATTCGCATCCGGGAGAGGGACATGATCACCATGATAGTGGCTGATAACGATATCCGTTGCCTTACTCCAGAGGGAAACGATCTTATTTCTCACCCGCTCACCAACGGCGACCTGGAGAGGATGCGGAAGCCGTCCGGCCCTCCGATATCCCAGGGCCACGCCCGGATCGATCAGAAAACGGCGGCCCTGGATTTCCACGCTGCAGCAAAGACCGCGGACACCCAGTGATTCACAGCCTATGATGTCGATCAGCATTGTTTCACTCTCCCGTTCATTGATCCGCAATCACACGGATAATCATAGAATATATCGTATCGCATGAACAGCGGAAGCAAATATCAGGAGTTCAAAGCATGGAGGATCCGGCAGCCCCCTTATCCTCTTGCATAAAAAAGCATCCCTATTCTTCTGCTGTCAGCCCTGAGCTTGCACCTTCAAGATTAAAAGATTAAGATACAAGCGAGAACCGGGTTCCGCGGCAGTCCATCGAAGCCCGGAAATGGAAAAGCATATGATGTCATTTCACCCCATCAAGGGATCGGCATGGGCCGGCATCTTCTTGCTGCTGACGGGCATTCAGATGGCGTGTCACCCTTCCCAGAACCGCGAAATCCCCCCCTCTTCCTCTCAGAAAAGATATCTCGGCTTCGATCCTCCCGGTGAAGAGGGCCGGATCTTCGCTCCGGGAGTCATCTCATCCAAGATGGACGAACACAGCGCACCGGCCATCGCCCCCGACGGTCACGAGATTTTCTGGTCGGTATTCAATGAATCCGATAAACGGATGGAGATCAAAACCGCGACACGGGAAGAGGGTGTTTGGTCGCCTCCCGAAACAGCCGATTTTTCTGGAATCTTCTGGGACGATTCTCCCGTATTTTCCCCGGACGGCGCCAAACTCTTTTTCTGCTCCAAACGCCCGGCCGACGCCGATGCCCTCCCCCGTAACGATCAAGACATCTGGGTGCTACATCGACAGGAAACCGGCTGGAGCCAACCCGAGCGGCTTTCGTTCAATACCGAGCAAGCGGAATCCTGGTGTTCGGCCGCGGCAAATGGGAACCTTTACTTCACGGCCGTCTACCACGACAGTCTCGGAAAAGGCGATCTCTACATAGCGAAAAACATCGGCGGCGCCTATGCCAAACCCGTCAATATCGGAGCACCCGTCAATGCTCGGTCGAACGAGATGACGCCCTATATCGCTCCGGACGAAAGCTTCTTGATTTTCGCCTCCACGGAGCGTTATCTCGGTGACGGGTTGTATCTCTGCTTCCGAAAAGCGACCGGAGCGTGGACGGAACCGGTCCTCATCAATAATCTCCTGAATCCCGTTTCTTTCAAGAGACACCCCGGTATCTCTCCGGACGGCCGGTTTCTTTTCTACGTCGCCAGAGTGAAAGACGACGCGCGCCGCGAAATATTCTGGGTCGGTACGGACATCATCGCCGAGTTCAAATCGCGCACGGATCTTCAATAACCTCTGCGGTATTGCGACACCTCAAAGACGGGAGGTGGAAGCAGGGATTTTGGAGGATCCTTTCTGAGCACCCGCTTCAAATTCATCCTCGAAATGAGCTTCCAGCAAATCGCTCAAATCGGTTTCAGGCTCATGGTAACGGCGGTTATAATGCGTGAGCGTGGTATAGGTAAAAAGCGTATTGACGGATTTTATCCGGATAAGTTGGAAAAAAACATAATACGCGACCATAAACGCCGGGGACACAAAAAGAGCGCTCACGATCATCAGGGTGTACCCGTTCCGCACGACATTCACCTGGGACCAATATCGCTCCACGAAACGGAACACGAAGTATGTGAAGGGAAAGATCCACAGCGAAACGAGATAGAGAAGAATAACCCAGGAATGCCCGACTTCAACGGCATCCCGTCGACAGAAATTCATGCAGCGCAGGCAGTCTTCACAGTTGTGCCGCCAGTAATGACGCGCTTGCTTCTTCCCTTTCATGACGATGGCCCGGTTCGGACAAGATCGTGCGCAAAGACCGCAGCCGATGCAATCGTTGTTGGCAAACATCATCTTACCCATGAAAAACCGCCCGATCAGCAGGTAGACGACTGGAAAGAGAGGGAAAAAGCGAAACAGCAGGATGCCCCATCCGTATTCCCAGAAGTTATTCCACGTGAACCAGATACGCTTTCCGGAGAGGAGGCGGGGAAAAAACTTATCCGCTTTGCTCCTGGCGGCATCCAGGATCAACCCGATGTTCTTCTCACTGAGCCCGCTGTGCAGTGAAATCATATTGGCGGGCATGTCAAAACTCAAGGATCCCCGGAACCGGTAGCCCTTGAACGGAGCGAGCAATACCGGCAGCATGGATGCCACAGCCGCCACCCCAGGAACAAGGACGGGGCCGAGGCGAAAACAACCGCGCGTCGGAACGGCAAAAAAATGGACGCCGCGCTTGAAGGGGAGCTTGAACATGAATTTTACGGCAGACCAAGGAGGGAGAAAGCCGTCGCATCCCACCGCAAAAAAACAGCGGCGATATTTGACTGACGGGAGGATTGATGCTATAACAAATGCTATTATTTTTATCAGAAAAGCAGGAGAACAAGATGAAAAGCATGGATGATTACCTCCCCATTGTCGGAGAAAAAGTTATCGGAGAAATCCACAGGAAAGCGCGTCACCTCGTCAACAAGCATATCGTCCACGTCAATTCCACCGCTTACGGAGGCGGCGTGGCGGAAATCCTGAACAATCTGATCATCCTGCTTAATGACATCGCCGTGGATTCCGGGTGGAGGGTTCTCATCGGCACATCGGATTTTTTTACCGTCACTAAGAAATTCCACAACGCTTTGCAAGGCCAGGATATCAATCTCAGCGCGAACAAGAAGCAGCTCTATATGGATACCAATGAGAGGTTCGGCCGCTTCACCCATCTCGATCACGACTGCGTCATCATCCATGATCCTCAGCCACTACCCTTGATTAAGATCAAAAAAAAGATCCAACCCTGGGTTTGGCGCTGTCACATCGACATCACACAGCCCAATCCCGAGCTCTGGGCTTATCTCAAGGCTTTCATCCTGCGTTACGATCTGATTATCATTTCCAGCGAGCGCTACCGAAAATCCGATATCCCCATCGAACAGCGCATCATCCATCCTTCCATCGATCCCTTATCCATGAAAAACATCGATTTATCCGAGAACATGCTGGCATCCACCCTGAAAAAACATTCAATCCCTCTGGATAAGCCCTTGATCACTCAGGTCTCACGCTTTGATCCATGGAAAGATCCCGAAGGAGTCCTGAAGGTTTTCGAACACGTCAAACAAACCGTCGACTGCCGCCTGGTTTTTTGCTACAACATGGCTCCGGATGACCCGGAGGGGATCATCATCTACAACAAAATGAAAAAAGCCGCCCGGAAGCATCTGGAAAACGGAGATGTTCTGTTTGTGCTGGGTGACAATCAGATGCTGGTAAACTCTCTGCAAAAGACATCATCGGTTATCCTGCAAAAATCCATCCGAGAAGGATTCGGCTTGACCGTTTCGGAAGCCATGTGGAAAGGGACGCCCGTTGTCGCCTCCAATGTGGGAGGCATCCCCGAACAGATCATTGACGGGGAGACGGGCCTGCTGGTCGATCCGCATGATATCCGCGCCTGCGCCGATCGAGTGACGGCGCTTCTGAAAGATCCGAAGGGGGCCGAAGACATGGGACGCAAAGCCCGTGAGCATGTGCGCAAAAACTTTCTGATCACCCGCCACCTGAATGATTATCTAGGCCTTTTGATCGATCTCTTCAACGGCGACTGAATCCTCCTCGGTCTGGCGGTTTCACCCAACGGATCCAGGAAAAAGGGATCCTACCCGTAATCGCGGCCGCGGGAAATCACCGCGATCGGAAGTCATTTGCTATTCCTCCTTTGACGCGGTAGAATAAGTGGTAGGTTCTTATGCGCTCAAAGGGTTCAAGAAAAAACAGGATTATCGTTATCGCCAATCGTCTTCCTGTTTCCATTATCCGAAAAAAAGGGGAGATAGCGATCCTTCCAAGTCCAGGTGGACTGGCGACCGGACTCCGAACGCTCTCGGAAGAAAGCGAAGTCGTTTTTATCGGCTGGCCGGGATACAAGCCCCGCACCAAAGACGAGGAAAAACAGATCGAGGCCACCCTTATCGCCGAACATAACTGCTATCCGGTTTTCCTGAGTCAAAGAGAGATCGAGAAATACTACCTCGGTTTTTCCAATCGAACCTTATGGCCTTTGTTTCATTATTTTTCTTCCCTCTGCACATTCGAAGAAACGGAATGGAACATGTACAACCAGGTCAATCAGAAGTTTCTCCAACGGGTGCTGAAAGTTTCCGATCCGGATGACGTTCTCTGGGTCCACGATTACCATTTGATGCTGCTGCCCAAGCTTATTCGCGACAACCTCCAAAACTCCCGGATCGGTTTTTTCCTGCACATCCCCTTTCCATCCTTCGAAATATTTCGCATCCTCCCCTGGAGGGAGGACATCCTTAAAGGAGTGCTGGGGGCCGATCTGGTGGGATTTCATGTTTACGAATACGCCCGCCACTTTCTCAGTAGTGCTTTGCGTCTCCTTGGTTACGAACATGAACTCGGCACAGTCAACGTCGAGGACCGTATCGTCAAGGTGGACAACTACCCTATGGGAATCGATGTCGGGCAGATCAAGAACCTGATGCAACGGGAAGAAACCCGAAAGGATGTGATGAAATACCAGCGTACCGTGCGGGCGGATGAGCGCAAGATCATCCTCTCCGTCGATCGGCTGGATTACTCCAAGGGTATTCCACAGCGCCTGGAAGCGTTTAAGGCTTTTCTTACCCAACACCCCGAATGGCATGACAAGATCATATATATGATGCTCTGCGTTCCCTCTCGCACGCGGGTTAAAGACTATATCCGGCTCAAAAAGGAAATCGATGGTTTGGTGGGACAGATCAACGGTCTTTTTGGTACTCCGGACTGGACCCCGGTTTCCTATATGTACCGCTCGCTGTCTTTCGAAAAACTGCTTTCCCTTTATCTCGTAGCCGATGTCGCCTGGGTCACCCCGATCCGTGACGGGATGAACCTCGTGGCCAAGGAGTATGTCGCCACCCATACCGACAATCGGGGCGTCCTGATTCTGAGCGGAACCGCCGGCTCCGCTCTCGAACTCAGCGAAGCGCTGGTGGTCAACGTCTTCAATCGGAGAGAGCTTTTGGAAGCGCTCCAGAATGCCGTCTCCATGCCCGAAGAAGAGCAGGCTCAGCGCATGCGAACCATGCGCCAGAGAATCATCGAGTACGACCTCACATACTGGATCAACAGCTACCTCGGCGGGATCACCGAGGCCAAGCGTCTCCAATCCTTGCACGCGCACATAAAACTGAACGCGGAATTGAAAGACAAATTGTTGGCTCAATATTCCAAAGCGCACAAACGCCTGCTGCTTTTCGACTATGACGGAACCCTGATATCATTCGCCAGAACCCCGCAGGAAGCCAAGCCCGACAAAGAACTCAAGGAGCTCTTGATCAATCTGGCGTCGAATCCGAAGAACAACCTGGTGATCGTCAGCGGTCGCGACCGGCAGTCCCTGGAAAAATGGATGGGGGATGTCCCCTGTTCGCTGGTGGCCGAACACGGCGCTTGGATGCGCGCACAGTCGAATACGCAGTGGATTCCACACAAAAACGTTTCCACGGATTGGAAACAACAGATCAGACCGATTCTGAAAGACTATGAAGCCAGGGTTCCCGGATCTTTCGTCGAAGAGAAGGAATTCGGCCTGGCATGGCATTTCCGAAAAGCCGATCCGGAATTGGGCGAAATGCGTTCCTGTGAATTATTCGACAATCTCAACGAATTCCTGTCGAATACCGAACTGCAGCTCATGCGGGGAAAGAAAGTGATCGAAGTCCGTATCGGAGGTATCAACAAGGGAGAAGCCGCTAAAACTTACCTGGATGAGCGGGATTGGGATTTCATCCTCGCTTTGGGAGATGACTGGACGGATGAAGATATTTTTAAAGTACTGCCGTCGTCGGCTTACAGCATCAAGATCGGTTACGGCATGACCCAGGCCCGTTTTTTCCTTGAGTCTCCTAAAGTATGCCGACACCTGCTTCGCGATCTGATCAAAGCGTAACGCACTATTTCCGCCTGGCCGCTTGATTCTTTCTCCTCAAAATGTTGACACCTCTAAGCGGGTGGATTCGGGATCGCCGTCCAGGCGGTTTCAGTCTCCCAAGCCCGCTTTTTTCAAATCAGAAGCCACCTCATCCAGTCCCAGCCTCTGCAGCGTTTTTTTTGTCGGAGCTCCGTTTTGTTCGTCCCAGCCGCATTCAGCATAAAACATATCCCGGGCTGTTTCCATGTCATCCTTTTCAACCGCCCGGGCTCCCGGAGTATAGGGCTTTTTGCCGTTGGGATCGTTGAAAACCCACGGGGGAAGCAGATCATGAGCTTCCCTCATATTGCGGGTTTTCATCTGCCGCATGGTCAGGCAGCGGTGAAGGTTGAATATCCTTTCGGCATCGAGATCGAGCTGCTCTTCATTTTTTTGATCCCCGGTAACGGCGGAATAGAATTTCGCCTCCAGTCCGCTGTCGCCCCTGTAACCGCGCTCCTTGAGCGGTGAAACCAGCCAGGGAAACATCCAATTGCAGAGCGGGAGACTGTCGTGGAGTTCTTTCCGAAGCAGGGAAAATTTAGCGAAACGAGCCTTGCCCGCATTCATTCGGGTGAAATCCGCATTGGCATCCACCGCATCCGGGGAGCCGAAGCGCTCCGCGGCGATCTCCTTGAGAAGCTCCAGCGGCAGGCCGCTGGACAAAAAATTGGAGTGGGAGTGACATTGCGGATCACGGTTGTACTGCATGTTGATCAGCAGTCCCACCTGAGCCCCCGACCATTCATGATGGCGCGTGTGTCCGTGCTTGAAGTATCTGACTCCTTGTCCGTCAAGGTAATATTCGCGAGGAAATTTCCATTTCTGCAAAGCATAATCCGTTCCTTCCCCCATGGCCTTGCCGAATTCCCCGATCTTGAATGCAATCCGCCGGCAGAAATCCTTAATGAATTCGGGGTTTTTGGATTCATACAGTTTCCAGGGAATCCGCTTATATTCCTCCGGACTCAGGGCCGCTTTGAGAATCCCATGATCGTAAGCAAATTGGAAGGTCCCCGGCATCAGATTGTAGTTGTTCCACAAGCCTAAATCGTCCGCAAAGAATTTCCCCACGACCGCGGATTCCAGATAGGCATATGTGTTGAAACGGTGGCGCATTAGCCGGGTCCCCGCCCACCACCCTCCACAGGTGTTGCTGGCCTCCGCCGGGGCCCCATATCTCGCAGCCGAAGGAACGCGCATCACCGGAAAACATCGGATCGGACATGCGTGACAACCATCCATCCGCACGGTATAATCCTGCGCGACTTCACCGAAATCATAAATGGATTTCAAGGTGCGGTATCCGATGCTGTTACGGTCATTCGGATGGCAGGTTCCGGTCGATATCGGCGGATCCGCGGCGCCCCAGTACCTGCGAGGATCCGCGGTCCAGCGGCTGCGCGGATTGTGCCATTCCGACCAGGGCTGGGGAGTGCTCGGAACCACCCACTGGTTATTGGCGCCGGCGAGCGAAAGGGCGTAATCGATCAGTTTCTTCCACTCCCCGGGATCGGCCTCGATCTTCACGGAACGGCTGCCGATAATCCCGATCGCCTTAAGATTTTTGCTCCCCATCACGCTGCCCATGCCGCCGGCCGAATGTGAATTCCCGGTGATGACACAGGACATCCTCACCAGGTTCTCGCCCGCCGGGCCGATTGCCGCCACTTGAGCGGCGGCGCCCATCTCATCGCAGATCTCCGCATGTGTTCGATAGGTTCCTGAACCCCACAACCGCTCCGCATTTCTGATCTGGACGTTTCCGTTATTGACATACAGCCAAACAGGCTTCTCGGAGCGCCCCTGGATTATGATCGCATCCCAGCCCGCATATTTCATTTCCGATGCGAAATACCCCCCCATGTGGCCCGAGGCGACCCACTCATCCTTATGGGGAGGCCACAGCGATGTGACGGCCGTACGGCCCGAGCACAAGGCACTGGTTCCCGCCAGGGGTCCGCAGGCGAAAACGATTCGGTTCTCAGGATCCCAAGCGCGTACGCCGTTGGGAACTTCATCCCATAGGACTTTGTATCCGATCCCGGTCCCACCCAGATAGGGCCGATACTTCTCCAGGGTGCCTTCATCCCAGATCTTTCCCGTATTCAAATCGACGCGAAGCACCTTTCCGCTCCAACCTCCCAATTCACTCATCTCCCCTCCGGTGTCCATACGAATCCATTAAACTCATTTGTGGCATTCCAAACAGTTGCTCTGAATCCCCGCACTGCGCCGGACGCTTTCCCGCGAGAGGTCACGCCATTTTATATAGTGCAGCGCGCGGGTCGGACAGGCTGCCACGCACTCAGGTTCCCCGCCGCACAGATCGCATTTCACGGCTTTTCCGGTTTCAGGATCGATCGTGGGCATTTCCCACGGACATGCAGAAACACAGATGCCGCATCCGGTGCATTTCTTCTCATCCACGATCCGGGCGCCGGTTGCGGCATCCGGTCTGATGGCATCCTCCGGACAGGCCAATGCGCAGGGAACAGGATGAGCGCATTGCTTGCAGGTTTCCTGAAAGATGCGCCCCTGATCCGCCTTTCCCATGTTCAGCCACTGCCCAGCCCATGCTCCGTTCGGTCCGAAATTGAGATTCCGCCGGATCTTTATGCTGGCCACCAACGGATGCGCTTTCCCCAGATTAAATTCCGTACAGGCCAACTCGCATCGGCCGCACCCGGTGCAGCGGGAAGGATCCGCCAGCAAAACGCCCTTGGCGTTCATCAGGATCGGAATGCTCCCGGAAGCTTCAGCATAAGAATCGAGAGCTCTGAAAAGCGGCAGGCAGGACAATCCCGCAAGAGAAACCGCCCCGGATTTGAGAAAATCACGCCGGTCAATAGAATGTTTTTTCATATCAGACCTCTTTCACCTAAATGGGGATTCATCGCATCGAAGCATGCACCGCGTTTCAAACCCTTCGGCAATCGAAAGCCCCGGACTCTCGATAGGATCGCGGCGGTCATTATCCATAAACATTATTTATCTTTATAATATTTGTCGGATTTGTCAACTTTTTTTATCGGCCAAATCTGATTTTCGCCGGTACGGGAACCGGGAACAGGCTTCGTGCAAAATCACGTCGCATATTCCGATGAAACGGCCATCCTTGTCGCTTCCGGCATTCCGGTAATGTGGGAACGAGTCGATCGTCTCAAGATGCGCTTCAGATCCATGCCGGTAGATTCACCCCCTCACTTGAAGTTTTGAATTGATCTGTTACAATCGATTTCTCATGGATGAACTCAGTGGATTTGAAAAGGTTTTCCCTTCCATCTTTTCCATCTGTGTCGGCATCGGCATGATAGGGCAGTGGATCATGTTCTATTTAAGAGATCAAATTCCTGAACTTGATACCGAGCCCATGCGCATCAAATTTCATCTGGCGGCGGAACTGATAACGGCCGTTGTTTTGATTCTGGGCGGAACGGCCCTGATCGCGAATACGTCCTGGGGAAAAGACATACTTCTGCTGGCACTGGGTATGCTGCTTTATACCCTGGTGGTCAGCTCCGGCTATTTCGCGCAAAGACGACAGCCGGCATTCGTTGGTATGTTCGCCGGTCTTTTTCTGCTGACCCTATTCAGTCTGCTTTGTATTTTTTAGGAACCAGCTTCCCTTCCCCTCAGGATCAGCGGGCGTTATCCTTTTTCTTCCAGCCAGGATATGGTTCGAAGCGCCAGCCGCTCCCACACCTCACGGGAGGTTAAGCCGGAGGATTTGAGCATGCGGAAAGAATGATCCCCTCCCGATATCACCTCCAGATCATGTGGGGCGCGCAATCCATCCAATACGGGGCGCAGAAGGCTCAAGTCACAGAGGGGATCTCTTGTCCCGGCAAAAAACAGCATCGGAATTCCGATCCGATAGAGATGCGCGTCACGCAGCTTGTCCTTCCGTCCGGGAGGATGCAGGGGATAGCCGAAGAAAATCAGGCTATCAGCAAAAAGTTTTCGTTCCGCGGCCGCCATGGATGCCGCCCTTCCCCCCATCGATTTTCCGGCGGCGGCGATCCGCCGCGGCTCCCAATCTCGATGATTCTTCAAGAAAAGGCCGGCGGCTTCCCATGTATTTATTAGCACCGGCATCCGATCCGGGGCTTTCCGTCCTTTCTCCTTATAGGGAAAATTGAAACGGAGAGTCAGGATGCCGGCGCCGCACAGCTCTTCCGAAAGAGCCCTCAACATGGGAGTGCGCATATCATTGCCGGCTCCATGGGCCAGAATCACACCGGTCCCCGAACGGGGTAAATATCCGTCCGGCACGTGAACCACTCCTGAAACCCTCGCGTCTTCTCCGGTGGGAATCTTTATTTCGTGTTCCTGCATCAAATCCCTCCTTTCCGCTCAAATCAAACAAGCCCGGCCGGGTATTGACCGTCAGGATCTTGCTGCGGGAGAATATCCCCGCAGTACAAGCGGCGGATTCTCCTTCCAATGGTTACGGGATCAGCCGTGGAGATCCTTCCAAGTTTTTTTACCGAAGGTAAATACCGGAATCAGCAGCGGCAAGAAATAAACCAGATAAAAGGCTTTCCTCATATCCAGATAGCGCCCGCCCTCCCAGAAAGCCAACAGCACCACGGCCGCGACCAGTATGATCAGAACCAAACCCAAATATAAGCGACGGAAGGGCATGCTCCCATGCCGCCAGGGGGCAAAGACGAGCAGGTACAAAATCCCGATCACAAACAGCCCTAACCCGAGAACACCCCCTATGGTATTCCCTTTTGCCAACAGCACGCCCGCTAACACCGGAATCCAAACAAGGGCTCCCACACCTCCCAAGATCCAGCCTGCCCTGGCACCGCGATGTTCCATGTCATCCCTCCTTCCGATATTTCCTTGTTCAGGATGGTATCCATTCACGAATCCCATGGTCCCATTCTCTTCCTTATTATAGGATTTTACAGCACTTAAAATAAAGTCAAGCCGGGCATTTTTCAGGAGGCCTGGCGATGAAGGCACGATCAGCCGTGGAAAAAACGTCTCGACAAAAAAGATTCAGCTGAACGGTTTCATCCGCTTGTCGTATAATAGAGAATAAAGGAGGACGCATGCTTATCATAACGACCCCAACTATCGAGGGGAAAAGAATCACCAAGTATCTGGGCCTGGTCAGTGGGGATGCCATCCTCGGGGCCAATATCTTCAAGGATTTCTTTGCCGGCATCCGCGATATCGTGGGCGGCCGGTCGGCGGCTTACGAACGTGAGCTCCAACAAGCCAAAGCGATCGCCGTCAAAGAGATGACGGAACAGACGCAAGCCCTCGGCGCCGATGCCGTCATCGGCGTGGATCTCGATTACGAAACCCTCCAGGTCGGACAAGGCGGCGGGATGCTGATGGTCAGCGCCAACGGCACCGCGGTGGTCACCCGGGACATTTAGGCGGGATATCATGGAAAAACATGTCGGCGTTATCGGAGTACTGTGGATCGTCCTGGGAGGTTTGGGTTTCCTGGGCGGATTCCTCCTATGCGGTCTTCTGTTCGGCGTTTCGTTCATTCCGGACTTAAGCACCGAAGCCCCGTTTATCCTGAGAACGGCGGCCATAGGAGCCGGACTTCTGATGTGGACTTTTTCCATTCCGAAGATCATCGCCGGTATCGGACTGCTTAAACGCAGGGAATGGGCACGCATCCTGACTCTGATCCTGTCCTTCCTCAGCATCTTGAATTTCCCCCTCGGAACCGCTCTGGCCGTATACTCTTTTGTGATATTGATCAAGGACGAAACCATAGGGATTTTCAATAAATGAACCTTATTTCAAACGGGGAGATCGGCCGGTTCAAATAAAAACGCACCTCCCGCAACGACGACACCGCCTTCGTTTCGCATGAAATCGACCCGAGCCCATCAAGTTTGTCTTTCGTTGCCTTGGCTTTTAAAAAAATGTTAATATGGATTTTTGATCGATATCATGAACGGTAAACATATTCGCACCTCATTCTTCCGCGGCGCCTGCGGAATCCTTGTCATCCTGATATGTGCCGTCGGCATATCGACCGGAACGGGACCGAAGATCCGTTTTAAGGAAATGACATGGGATTTTGGTAAAACCAAGGAGAGAAAGGTCCTGATGCACCGATTTCCCTTCGAGAATACGGGAGATGCGCCGCTTATCATCGAAAACCTGACGACATCCTGCGGCTGCGCCGCCGCCATGCTTTCCAAGCGAACCCTGGCTCCCGGAGAAAACGGGGAAATCATGGTCCACCTCAGCACGCGCGGCTATAAGGGCTCGATCGAAAAATATATCATCCTCGAGACCAACGACCCCCGCGCACCTGAGCTTTTTCTTACCATCTCGGCGGAAATTGAAGTTCCCCCCAGCCCGCAGCTCAAGATGAACCGGAAAGATTTGGACCTGGGACTTCTGCTGAACTCCCATCCGCATGAAGGCCGGATCATCATCCGCAACCGGGGGGAAGCGGATCTAGCTGTCACCCTCGAGCATAAAAACGCACGGTTCTACCTGGATTCCAAACGAGTTTCATCCGGCCTCACGATCGCTCCCCGACGGGAAGCCGCCGTCATCATCAAATTTCCGGCTTCCGGAAAAACCGGGATATTTCAGGAGCGCATCCTGATCCAATCCAACGATCCCGACCGCTCCAAAGTCAGCCTTCCTATCTCCGGGTATCTGATCTCCGACGACCAGTTCCGGGATCTGGCTCAGCGGTACGACCGTCTGGTTCCCTGATCTCCGATAAGAGACGGCCATTCGGCGGAAGCATGAACCCGTCAACCAATAGATTCCATTTCCTCGCTTCCCGAACGCCGCCGCAACCGCATCCCTCCGATGATCCCGGACAGGATAATGACGGTTGTCAGAAAGCAGGCCCCGACGCCCAAAAAAAGCGCTCCGCCAAGATGTGCGAAGCCGCGCCAGATGGAAAAAACCAGGGATCCGAAGGCCAACATGGTCGTCAGCGATGTCAGCAAAATCGCTTTTCCCGTACTGGAAAAGATCGCGGCCAGATTGTCGCTTCCCTCCTGACGCAGGCGGTGTACGATATGTACTCCGTCGTCGATACCGATCCCGATGATCATGGGAAGGCCCATGACATTCATGACCGTCAGCTGCATCCCCGTCAGCCGCATCAAACCGACCATCCAAATAACACCTCCCGCTAGAGGAATCATAGCCATGGCCGCATATCGCAGGCTGCGAAAATCCACCCATAACAGCAAAAACACCACGACGATGGTCAGCAGTACGGCATTGCGCCCGTCGCGACCGATCACCTCGATCAAAGCACGAAAGACCGGGGGCATTCCGGTAGCCTTATCGCTGACCGCTTCCAGGTCGCCCACAAATCTTTTCAGAAACTCCGCGTCCTGCCAGACATGCCCGGCGGGAAAAACCGTGATCAGATATTTATCCCGGGCCTGATTAGCATAGCGATCCAGGATGGAATCGGGAAGGTCTTCCAGATGAAGGGGATCGACGGAAGTCATCCGGAGCACGGATTCCTTAAAGTACGGGGCGAAAGCATTCTGAAAACGGTTCAAGCCGGCGGATACGGTTTTCGGTTCCCCTTCCAGTAAAAGAGCCAGCTCCCGAACCGGATTTGGAGATTCAGGGTCCTCGGGATCCCCGACAAGCCGCTGGCATTTCATATCGATTTTATCCTGGCCTCCGATAAAGGCCATATCCTGCATCTCCATGATATTCATCTCGAGCCGCTCGATCTGTTCGGTCAGTTCTTTCCGCGCCCCCGGAGGCATTCCCTCCCGAAAAGCGGTCTTGCGGATCGAAGAGCGGACCACCGCGACATGGGGTTTTCGCGCCTGCTGTTCTTCAAAAGTAGGCAGATAGACGGAAATATCCTCGGCAGCGGCCACAGAACGCATATTTCTAAAATCGCGGGAAAGACGCTGGGATTCCTCCATGTCATCGGCCAGCACCATGGCATAATCCATGCTCAAGTCGAATTTCTCCATGACGACATCCTGCAGCAGAATCGACGTCAATCCCTTAGGCTCGATATTCATGTAGTTGTGATCGAATGTGATACGCGATCCCGTCCACAGAAAAAACAAAGTTACGCCCAGAGCGCTCAGCAGGGTAAAAACCCATTTTTTCCCAAGAAGGTCGGCGGAAAGCCCCAGGAAACGGAAACGGATATCCCGCGGAGGAACGGAGATCGCGGCTCCCTGACGCGAACGGCGCTTCTCCAACCGCCGCTCCCGGAACACAAGCAGGGAAGGCAGGAACAGAAAAGTGGATAAGAGTATGCAGATCAAGCCTGTTCCGGTTACGAGCCCCATTTCCTTCATGCCTCGTGAGTGACTTATGATCAAGGTCAGAAAAGCACAGGCCGTGGTCAAAGCTCCCGTGACGACGCCCATCCCGTTTTTGATGAATGTTTTCTCCAAAGCCGGGCCGATTCCGTCACCGGCCGCCCTCCATTCCGTAAAACCGGAAATCAAATGAATCGAGAAATCGATCCCGAGTCCAAGCAAAATAACCGCCATCATCTGCGTCATGATGTTGAGCTGTCCGACAATCGCGGCTGTAACACCAACGGACCATATCAATCCGATCAGAAGGTTGGCTACGGCCAAAAGGGGCGCCACCCACATTCTGAAAGAGATCATGAGCAGGAAAAGAATCGCGACGAAAGCGATCAGCGTGGTATATCCCAAACTCTGCTCGGAATAAACCATCTCATCACGACCTACGGCCAGGAATCCCGTCAGCCCCGCTGTGATTCCGGGGTGACGTTCCACAGCTTCATCCAGAATATTCTGGGCGGCATCCGTTCCCACGACCAACAGATCCAAATCCATCATGGTGAAGTTGGGTATGACGTTCAAAACCAATGCCTGTTTGTCATAGGAAAGAAAATAGGGATCACCGAAGAGCAGGGTGTCCGCGGTTTCGCGTATCTCTTCCGCTGTTATCGGTTGCCCTTCAGCCGCCTGTCGCAGCGAAGCGACCAGCCTTTCAATGCCGTTCAGAAATCCGATGGCACGATCCTCCTTCTCCCGGGTGGAAATGGATTCCTCTTGTCCAACATATTCTTTTTCCATGGCCTGATTGAGGTTAAAGAGAATCCCCTCTAAATTTGGATCCGTGAACACCTCACTGATATCCTTGAGATTATCCTCTTTAAGCAGCATCAAGCCGTGATCACGAAGGAATTCCGTCTCAAGCTTATAATCCACGCGCCGGTAAAGCGGCATATCCACTCTCTTTTCCCAATCCTCGATCTGTGTGAGCAGCACCGCGGCTTTTTCCTTAGCACCCGGATTCCCCCGAAGCTTCTCCAATTTACGCCTTAGATCGGCGATCTTTTTTTGATGCGCTTCATTGTGGCTTTCGTCTTTCAATTCCAGAAACCTCGGGGCCACATCATCTGCAAACGCCTTGATCCGTTCTTCCTCTCCCTGCACCACAACCACCAGACTGGTGGCGGAAACAAATTCATCGACGATCGTATTGAATTGAACCGTTCGCGGGTCGTCGGCGGGGAGAAGATCGGACCAGCGCATGGTCACGGTCAGACGGCCGGCCAAAGCCGCGAACAGAACGGTCAAGAAAAAAACCAGCAGCAGCATTCTCCAGGGATGACGGGCATGCCACCGCGCAAGACTTTTCAGGATATTTTCTCGCATACAGAATTCTCCTTCCTTATCTCCTAAACCGGCGCCTCTCCATTAAAAAATCTCGGCCATGAAACCGCATGGCGTTCTCCGACGAAGATTTCACCAAATCAATCCGGCTCAAGGCCGCGGAGGATGATTTCTCCCAACCGTTGGTACGCTTTTTTCAGATCGAAATCGTCACGATCCAAGATCCATTGGATCAAGATCCCATCCACGGCGCCGATGAAAACGGATGCAGCCTCAACCGCGTCCGTCTTGATGATTTTTCCTTGATCCATACCTTCGCGGAGGAGGTCGGCCAGAAAATTCCGGTATTTATGGTAAACCGCGGCAAGATCGAACAGCCCTCCGGCCTGTTTCTTACGAACGCCCTCCGCCCAAAAATCCAACATGATTTCCATGACTTCGATATGCCGACCGTCGAAAATCTCCATCCAGGCGGAGATATAGGCGCGAAGCCTCTCCAACGGATCCGGAATCCCCTGGATTTTTCGAGTGATCACCGACTGGATTTCGGACATGAAGGCTTGAAACGAAGCCGTCAATATTTCGTCCTTGTTCTCGAAATACTCGTAGATCGTTCCTTTACCGATACCCGCTTCCTCGGCGATTTCAGCAACCCGTGTGTTTTTATATCCCTTGCGGGCAAGAATTCTGATAGCGGATTCCAATATCATCGACCGTTTTTCCGGTTTATCCACAATCTTCGGCATTGGAAGGAATCCTTTTATATTGACCGACCATTCGGTCAATGTAAAACATAAGACACTCGGAAATTATTGTCAAGCTGATTTCATTGGCCACAAACACTCGTTACTGAGAAGAGGATTGCGGGTTGTCTTCGAACACCGCCTGGCATATAATCCATATAGGCCTGATTAGAAAGGATTTCACATGATCGAGATAGACGGACATTCACTTTCACTGGAACAAGTGGTGCGGATCTGCCGCCGTAACGAAAAGATTCGATTGGCCCCGGCCGCGAAAATCCCCATCAATCGGTCCCGTGCTTTCGTCGACAGAATACTCGAAGAAGGGCGTACCGTTTACGGCATCACGACCGGTGTCGGAGAGCTGGCGAATACATTGATTTCCTCGGAACACGCTGAAGAACTCCAGCAAAACCTCATCCGCAGCCATGCCACCAACGTAGGCATCCCTTTTCCTGAGGAAGTCGTTCGGGGGATTATGCTTCTGCGCGCCAACGCACTGGCAAAAGGCTTTTCCGGTGTCAGGCTCGAATTGATTCAAAAACTCCTGGATCTTCTCAACTCCCGGATCGTTCCCTACATCCCCTGCCAGGGATCGGTGGGGGCCAGCGGAGATCTCTCCCCTCTGTCCCACCTGGCGCTGGTTCTCATCGGTGAAGGAGAATGCATCCAGGATGGTCGGCGGCGGGATGCGGCGCCCGTTCTGCAAAACGCCGGGATCCAGCCCCTCAAACTCCGGCCCAAGGAAGGCCTGGCTCTCATCAACGGAACCCAGGTCATGGCGGCCATCGGATGTCTGGTAGTGGAAGATGCCGTTCTGCTTCTCAAAAACGCGCAGATCGCCGGCGCGATGAGCTTGGAAGCCCTTAAAGGAACATCGAAAGCTCTGGACGCCAAGATCCACGCCGTTCGTCCCCATGCCGGTCAGATCCGCTGCGCGGCGAATATGCGCCGTCTGGTGGAAGGAAGCGCCATCATCGCTTCGCATGCCAACTGCGACAAGGTCCAGGATGCCTATACTCTCCGGTGCATTCCTCAGGTCTACGGATCCATCATCGATACGATCGAATATGTCGAGAAAATCCTTCAGGTGGAAATAAACTCCGCCACAGATAATCCGCTTATTTTCGCTGATGAGGAAGAAGTGATCTCCGGGGGAAATTTTCATGGAGAACCGCTGGCGTTCGCCATGGATTTCTTAGGCATCGCCCTCTCCGAGATCGGAAATATCTCGGAACGCACCGTGGATCGGCTCGTCAATCCTCACGTATCCGGCCTTCCCCCCTTCCTCACCGAGAAGAGCGGTTTGAACTCCGGCTTCATGATCTCTCAGTACACGGCCGCGGCGCTGGTTTCAGAGAATAAAGTCCTGGCTCACCCGGCAAGCGTGGATTCCATACCCACATCCGCCGGACAGGAAGATCACGTCAGCATGGGATCGATCTCGGCGCGACATACCTGGGACATCTTAAAAAATGTACAGCATGTTATCGCCATCGAATTTCTGGCGGCCGCACAGGGAATCGACTTTCATCCCCTGTCTCCCGGCAAAGGGACCTCAGCCGCCCACGAATTCATCCGCCGGCATGTTCCCCACCTCGAAGAGGACCGCATCATGTACCAAGATATAGAAAAGATCATCCGCTTCGTAAAGAACGGAGACATCGTGAGCACCGTCGAAACCGAAGTGCCGGAGTTTTAGAACGTCCATTTCTAAAGCCGCCCGCCGCCGACCCACCCTCATATTCAGGTGAAAACCGTACCCACCTCCTTTATGAATCTGAATGAAACATATGGCCCGACCTCATTTGATGTATTTTCAGACTAAATCCCATCAGTGAATAGACGTCAATAAGCACCAAAACCAGGCTAAATCTCGTCTAAACGACGATCTTACACAGCCGTTCCTTCCAACCCACCCTGGTATTAAGGAAAAAACCATACTCAGGGCCCGGCACCGGCCTGGATGAGCCACGGAGCAATATTATGGTAGCGACAAGCTGAATATCAGTTCGACGTACTATAGTACGTCGAACTGATTTCAGTGCCGTCGATGCCGTGAGATTGCTTCGCCCGAAGGGTGGAAAGGGCTGATGATAAAAATGTATTTATTCCAATAGAGATTTTTTATCTATCTCATCAGCCATTTCCATGGATCATTCAGGTCAGTCAGTGGTCGGCATCAGCGCGTTGAATAGAACCTTAAACGTCCCATGCGTCTGCGCCCGGTTCTGCACCCTGAGTCCCAACAGCACCAGCCGCCCCCCTTTTCCGGAGGATAACTCGACTTGAACCACGGCGGGCAGGCCGGCGATGTGTTTTCCGCCTCGAACCCAGCCCGAGGCGCGCAACCGGTCGTTGGGATAGCGGATGGGGATGCTCACCGATTGATCCCGGAATCCCTCCGTAAGACGAAAAACCGGATTGCGTCGAAAATAGCCGGTGGTTTCCTCCGGCATCCCCCAGGCAAGAGGATGACGGGGATCATTCTGGATCCGCACGATCGAACCGGGGATCAGGAAGTTATCCGTATCGATATCCGCAACCGCGTTCGAAACGGCCAAAGGCCATTCTCTGGTCAACAGCCCGGTCGCATCCCCCAGAGCCACCAGGGATCCTCCATCCTTCACAAACTCTTTCAAGGCGCGGAGTCCTTCTTTGCCGATCCCGCCGCGGTAAAACGGCGGGACGTTCGATGCCTCCGTTCCCCGAACGATGCCCTCCGGCCCTTGATGGGCGAACACGATCACATCGAAACGCTCCGCCAGGGGAGAATCGCTGACTTCAGCCGGGGCGTGCTCAGCCACATGCGGAGGCCACTGTGACCTCTCTTCAGCCGGAATCGCGTACTTCTGTCGCGCCGCGCCCCCGGATGCCCAAAAATCCTGAGCATGAAGGACGGTATAGTCGAAACCGTACTGTTCCAGCACCCAGCGCGTCCATCCCTCATCGGCATTCGACTGCCAAGGTTGATAGATCCCGATACGCGGTTTTTTCACCACGGCCTGCTCGATACGCGGTGACTCCGGTGAAGCGTAGATATCCAGGCCGAATTCATGCGCCAGGGATTCCACCTTTTCCCTGGAAATACCCTGAATGATCCAGCTCCCGGGGGGAAAGCGCTTCTCTCCCTCCCGCCCGGAGAAAGACATGGAGAAAGCATCGGAGGCCCGCGCCACCGCTGCATTGTGCGCAAACACGCGGTTGACTACGGAGAAACCGTCATTCAGCCGGGCGTCGATAAGGTACACTTCGCCGTTTCCATGGAGTCGTCCTTGGATAAGAGGCATTCCCTTCACGACTTCCAGAGAAGCGGAAAAGGGGGCATCGATGAAAACCGAGTCCACGCCCATCTGCATTCCCAGGGACCATCCCGAAACATCATAGGGAGGCTCGGGAGGAAGCGACGGATGACGGCGGACTTCCGGATACGTTTGCGGTTCCAGCATGTCCTTGGCATAGCGCCCGAAGACCTGAGCCAAACGGATGACATAGGTCCCGGCCGGATACTCGGTATCGCCCGCCGTAAACGAAGAGCGGGCCCGTTCCACGATCACGCCGCCGCGCTCCAGAGTCTTGAGCATTTTAACCACCGTCGGAGGATCGTTTTGGATGCCGGGAATGACGACGGCATAAGGCGTACCCGCTGCCCCTGCGGAACCCGGCATCATTCTTCCGATCTGGCCGTCCTTTTCCTGGATCCCTTCCGGCAGCGAAGCATATCCTTTGTCCGCGTCCCGTTTCATACCCCGTAAAAAACCGGCGATGGTGGTCTGATTTATATGATAGATCTGTTCCAGAAGCCGCCGCCGGATTCCCGCCGCCGTTTCCAAAACCGCCATGGCCGCGATATGATCATAATCAATGATATCCCGTAAAGTCCATGTTCCTCCCAACCAGGGGCGCGGGTATTCCGTCCGCGGCTGGACATCACGTGGAGCCGGCAGAGGCCCTCCTTCCGCCGCGATTCGCCTCCGTTCCTCCCTGCTGGGCACCGGACCGGAGGGAGGGCGGCTCAGAACGGCTTGTTCCTGTCGGGTAGGCGTGGCCAGCCGACAGCTGGCTGCCTCGGTCAGCATCCCGACTTGATTGTGCCACCATCCCATCCAGCCCATCGCGCCTTCCCAGAAATTGGTATAGGTGGAATTGTAGATCACCCCGACTTTCCCCTGCTCTTCCAGCGCGGCGCCCTGGGCGTGTCCGAACAATCCGTTCAGACGATAGATGAGGGGATGCACATTGATATTGATCGGATCGGTGGCGGGCATGACGAACATGCGCGCGCCGGTGGATCCCTGCTGATGCATATCCACCCATATGCAGGGGAACCATTCCTTATAAAGGACCTCCCCCAGGAGGCGGGTTTCCTGTTGGGTGAACATGAATGCATCCCGGTTGTTGTCATGACCGGTATACGCATGATAGAGCCAAGGCATGGAGCCGGCTTCATAGGGAGTGCCCAGATACCTCCGGTACCAATCCGAGACAAGATCCTGCCCGTCGGGATTGAGATTGGCCACCAGCAGCAGGATGACATTGTTCAGAACCGCCTTCACCTCGGGAGTTTCCTCGACGGCCAACCGATATACCAGCTCGGGTCCCATCTGCGCCGCGCCCACTTCAGTCGCATGCATGCTGCATGTGATCGCGACGACCACCTTGCCTTCTTCGAACACCTGTTCCCGCTGGGACTTGGAGTGCAGGGAATAGGGATCCTGTCCCGGTTCATGGTCCTGGAAGTAGAGCCTTTTCTGAAGTGATTGAAATCGGCTCAGGTCGGCGATGGTCTTTTCGCCCGAAACCTGGACCAGCAGAAAAGGACGGCCCAAGGTGGATTTTCCCACCTCCTTTACCGTGACCCGAGGAGACAAACGTCCGATCTCTTGATAATAAGCGGCCGCATCCCGCCAGCTGACAAGCTTGCGGTCCGCCCCTACGGCATGGCCGAAATAATCCCGTGGATGTGGGATCTTGATTCGGGTTCCGTTATCAGGGTTAAGCACCGATCCATGAGAGATCGCTGTTTGGCCCAAAAGACACAATCCCATCAATATCATCAACGCGGATCGCTTGCCGCCGTTCCGATACCGATCCCTTATCCTCACTCGAAAATCCGCCCTGGCCGCACTCGTTGACATCATCCCTCCTTAGAAATCGAACGTCAAAATCTTCATAACTCCTCCCCGCAAAAGCCGCTTGGGCCGGCTCGGGATCGAGAAATCATCCGCTGGGCATAAATCGACCCCGGAGGAGGTTTATTCGTTATCAATCAAACTCCCTGCTTTTTCCAAAGTAATAGGGATGTTCCGGCCGGTGGCGGGATCGCCACATCATGTTATCCCTTTTCATTCCCGGACGCTCGGCAGCCTGTGTGAGATGCCAGGCGATCCATACGGAACGCTTGGCCATCTCGGCCGCGGATTCCATGGTGAACGTCTTCGCATCGAAATTATCCGCAGGTTTATGCCGCCAGATCCGGTAATACTTCAAGCGATCCGCTAATCCGATCTCCCAATCCCCTTGGATGGTGTGACCCGGTTTTAAATCAACGGCCGGAATGCCGGCCAGCAGAAACGGAAAATGATCCGAAGAAAATCCGACCGGGCTGCTGGCGGCACGGTCAAATTCCATCACGCCGACACCGTGATTCCGCATAACCTCAAGACAAACATCTTCAAGCTGAGAAACGTCCACCGCATTCAGGATCACGTCCTCGGTAGCGATCCCCTCGCGTCCTCCGTCCTGGTTGATGTTCGCCACTGTTCTCTCGATGGGATAAACCGGATGGCGCACGTAATGCCAGGAGCCCAGAAGCCCTTTCTCTTCCGCTCCCAGGACCGCGAACACCACGGAACGGGAAGGATGCAGACGCGCCATGGCTTCTGCCGCACCCAGCAGTTTGGCCACTCCCAGGGCATTGTCGTGAGCGCCGTTGCAGATGGAGTCTCCATCGGCGTCGGGAGCGGTGATCCCCAGGTGGTCGAGATGAGCCGTAAACACCACGGATTCTTCCTTGAGTTCAGGATCCGATCCTTCGATCACACCGATAATATTCCACGTCAGCACGGATTTAACGGCATGTTTCCGGATTATCTCAACCGACCCGACCGACCGTGGTTTCCATGTATCCGCAATCCCGCCGTCACGGAGACCCTCAAATCCCCACTCCGAAAACAAACGGGCCGAAGCCCGATCTTCGATACGTACATGAGGACGGAGCCTCGGCGTGGTTCCATCGGCCAGCGCAAAGACATGCCTGAATGGAGCGCTTCTCCTCTCCTGCATTGCCTGCGTCGTCGGGGAGGGGGGATGCATTTCGATGACGACCGCCGCGCCTTTTCGCAGAGCGATCTCCGTCTTGGCTGCGGCCGCCCGGGCTCTTTCTCTGTCCTTAAGCCACTCAGGAGGCGCCCCAGCCAACATGAAGACGGCCCTGTCCTTGACATCCAAATCCCCGTAATCATTCCTTCCATGGGTGGCCAATCCATATCCTACGAATACGGCTTCCCCGGAGAAAGAACCCTGTTGATTCCAATCCGGCATAAAATGGGCATCCGGTTCCCGGATCGTTATCCTGCCGATCCGCAGCCGGCTGCCCGTGTCCGCTTCAGCTTCCAGCAGCGGCACCTCTTGATAATAGGAATCTTCGGTGGAAAAAGACAAACCGATGCGCTCGAACTGGGCCGCCACATACTCGCGCCCCAACTCGAATCCGATATCGCCGGTTCCACGGCCGCCTAAAAGGTCGTGGGCCAGAAATCGGACATGGCTTTTCAGCAGACGCGGAGAGATCTCCCGCACCGCATCCTCAACCGCATCCTTCCTTCCATCCGATCGGCAGCTCACGCAGAAGAACAGTATCATCATAACCGCTCCCACCGAAAAACATCCGCGGTACGCACGCCGTCTGCCATCGTTCCGCTTTGATTTGATATCCGCCATTACATTTCTCCTAATGGATCAGGTACCAGCTTGTCTGAGGCGGCCGAAACCAATGGTATCCATCCTCAGCCAAGTAGGCGTCATCCTCCATGGGAACGCGCAGCGGAGCTCCTCCCCATTCCGGGACATGCGTCGTTGCGGCCAACTCGATGGAGCGGTATCCACCCAGCCTGAGAACCAGTTCGTCCTCGCGCGGTGTCATTTGCCGGGCATTGATGCTGGGCCCCATCCCGTGTCCCTGGTAACCGATCGGATGAGAATAGATATCCGGCATGAAATCCACTCCCTCAATTTTTTTAACCGCGGCCACCGCGGCTTCATAGCCGGTCATCCCCGGCCGGCAAGCCGAGCACAGAGCTTCCTGGGTGAGATTCGCATTTTTCAAGGCGACCTTAAGTCCCTCAGGCGCATCTTCTTCCCCCTCTTTGAGGATATACGCCACCTTCTGCCAGTCGCTCGCGAATCCCAGGTAATTGAATCCACAGTCCATATGGATGACATCTCCGGGCTGAAAAACCGCCGCATCCGGACAGGGATCCTTCCAGGGAGTGGCCTCTCCTTTTTCCTCATCATAATGCTGGATGGCGAAATGGATCGTAAACCAGGGCTCGGATCCCGTTTCCAGCGATGCGATCTGCTGATACCACCACCACTTCACATCATTGGCCGTCGTCTCACCCGGCGTGATCACGACATTCGACAGCGCCCGCTGGGCCAAAACATCGGTTGCCAGAACCAGCTGTTGGTAATGCGTCCACTCTTCGGGAAGACGGGTGTCGAAATATTCCTCGATAAGCGGCTCCGCCGAAACGAAGCGCTTTTCCGCCGCTTTACCAAGAGTTTTCACGAGGAAGCGATAGCTGTTGACCGTAAGCCCATTGGCCTGCCCTCGACGCCCCCCCATGTTCAAGGCGATGGTTTTGGGATCGTAAGCGGCGTATATCGCCTTCAAGCCGACGGCCGTATCTTGAAATCCCCGGGCGTTGCGCGGACCCGGCATGGGTTCGAAGAATATTTTGTAGTCAGCCGTCGGCCTCCGCAAATCGGAAAACCGTTTAAGCCCCTCGCTCCCGGCATCGACAAAAGCATGAACCTCCCGGCGCCCGACATAACAACGGTCGGGAGCGATATATTCCGTAACCGGATCATCATGAAACTCCTCGTTGACCACGAGCCACATTTCGATACCGTGTCGACGCATCATGGGAAGCAGCATTTCATGTTTTTTCACAAGCCATTGATTTCTCAAATCATACTGCGCGCGAACGCCCAGCAGCTCCGGCATGGGGGGAATGAGCCGACCGTCGAAAAGCTCGATGGAACCGTCGGACAGCTCTTCCACATACGGGGACGAGGAATCCTGAACATTGCCCGAGCAGCCGATCCCCATCAACAACATCGTAACAATGGATGCAACTCTTATTATCTTCATCTTCACTCCTCCATTCATCATGTTCTATTTTTTCTCCCGGGTTCGGAACCAATCCGTGATGCCGGGTTCGGCCATAATCCTTTCGATCTCCTCAATGCTCCGCGGAACGAGCGGCGTCAGGTTCTCACATCCGTTTTCGGTGATCAGCACGGTATCCTCGATCTTGTTTCCGGTTCCTTCGTCCTTCAACCGGATGGAGGGATCGCAGGCAATAACCATACCCGGTCTCAACACCGTTGTCCGGGAAGAGGGACCGTCGTCATGTACCGCCATCCCGATCCAGTGATCCGCCCAAATGCGCGCCACCTGCTCCTTGTCCACATCGATTCCCTGTTCCGCCACCAGAGCCGCCACTTCATCACGCATATCTATGCTGCGAATCCCCGGACGGAAAACCTTCTGCATGGCATTGCGGACGGCCAAAACGATCTTATTCAATTCCCGCTGTCGCTTTGAAAACTTTCCGTTTATCGGAAACGCCAATGAGATATCGATATCATAATATTTGTAATCCCCACCCATATCCACAAGCACCATGTCTCCGTCTTTTATTCGGCGGCAATTCTCTGAATACCCACTGTAAAAAATGCTCGGACCGGAAGCCACGATCGGCGAATAGGCATGCCCGGCGCATCCCAGCCTTTTGACGGAATATTCATAAAGCGCGGCCAGTTCCCACTCATACATCCCCGGTTTAGCGGCTTTGAGTATCTCGATATGCGCCAAGCTGGAAATCCGCCCCGCCTCCCGCATCAAGGCGATCTCGGCAGGCGTTTTGATCATTCGAAGGCCGGCGATATGAGGACTCAGATCCTTGATCCTGAAGTTCGGAAATCGCTCCCGGATCAAACGGATGAAGTTCATCTCCCGGGAAGGCCGTCCATCCCATGGATCCAGCGTGCGATTCATGAAATAGAGTGTATTGTTACGGCCGCAGTGCGTGAGTTTTTCCTGAGGCTGGAAAGGCGTATATAGGTTTTCCACTTCCGTCTGGTAGGCAAGCAGCGTGGATGTAAACCGCGTGAGGGGAAGGATCTTGGCAATACCCGTGATGTCAACGGCTTTTTCCCCGGGCACCATGCGCGGGAAACGGCGTTCCGGAGAAACGGCGGGGAGGAAAAGCAGGGCCTCCTTTTTTATCCCGTCTATGATCAAAGCAGCATCCGGTTGTTCCAGGCCGACAAAGTACATAAAATCATTATTCTGGAAGAACCGTTCGTACGGCTGCGCTTCTTCCGCACCCAGAATAACGGCGACTCCATCCGGAATCAACTCCATCAGGCGCGCGCGGCGCGCTTTGAACTCGGCCTTATCGAAAGCGACCAGATCAAGGGGTGTACACCAGACGTTTCCGACGAAAAGAAAAACACTTAGGATCAGCACAAACCATTGTTTCAGACGCATAGACAACTCCTTTGAATCATGTGATGACACTCCATCGATTGCGGCATGTTCGAGAATCCGCCATCCCTCATTTCGGGGCAATTGCAGCTTCCGCTTTCACCGAAGGAACGGACTCCTATCAGTGACAGGGGACGTCGGAGGAAGAAAAATCATTCCTCCTCCACCTAATATATAATATACCGAGATGAGATCAAGCAACAACGCAAGGATTTTTTTTTATTCTCGTTGTATATCCACGGCGCCCGAGCGGAGATCAAAACGCGCCAAGCTGGCATTTTCTGATGGTCAATTTCATTCGGTCCGCCAGAAAACCCACCTGTATACGAGGCACCTGAAATTTCCCGGCCAGCTTCCAGGCGGAAGTACAGGAGAAAGTGCCGTCGTCATCCAGAGATACCCGGATCGCTTCCTCGAGTCCCCCGGGAACGGGCATCCTATTCGTGCCGGCAGCCTCCCAACCCTTAGCATGCCCGGGATAGCCGAAGAGTCCCAACTGGCATCCCGTCAAATGAATATCAAGCACATCGGCCGCGCGACCCACCTCCAGGGGAGTGACGCCTTGCCTGGAAGCGATGGCAAAAGCCGTTTCACAGGGCAGTTTCCCTTCCTTCAAACCCGCGTTTATCGCCGCCGTCAATTCATCGCCGATATCAATATCATTCGGAACTTTCTTGTCTTCAAGAGCCATCTCTCACACCTCCAAAATAATGCCGCATACGATTTCTCACAATGTCGCCTGCGGGCCACTGAAATAATAACGACTCCTCTGAACCGCTGTCAACCGTTAATCGGAAGGTATCCACGGGGACCGGGAATCTCGTCCTCAAGTTGATTGGATTGAGTGATTTCCCATGATATAATACATTTTCATTTTATATTCACATTTCCAGCGGGGTACAACGGTGGCGTCGAGCCCGGCCGCGATCCGCCGACCGTTCGGAACAATTGAAAGGAGACGGACATGCGGGTTATCCGTGTTCTGTTTACAGCCTTCATTCTTCTATTCATGATGCACACCTCCTCCATATCGGAAGACCTCAATCCACCTATAACGATTACAGACGCCGCCGGACGCCGGGTTCTGATTTCAAAACCGCCTCACAGGATCGCCGTCGTCGGGCAGGGATTCTACATCCTGCTGCACACCCTCTATATGTTTCCTAGAGGCCGTGAACGGCTGATCGGAACGGAAAAACGCGGTCGTGTCGCCAGTGAATTTCTCCCTCTCATCGATCCCGGATTCGACAGCAAAATCTTTTTGGCGCCGCATTCCGGACCGGAACAGATCGCCACACTCCGCCCGGATCTTGTATTGGCCAAAGGCACCGTTTCCGGAAACCTGGACGTATCGCTGAGCCGCATCGGCATTCCCCTCGTATACCTGAATCTGGAAACACCCGCCGCCTTCTTTAGGGATATCCATCGGCTTGGCCGGATACTCGAAAGTGAAAAGCGGGCCGAAAAAGTGATCCGATACTACACCCAAAGGCTGGAAAACATCCGCAAAATCGTGAAAACGATCCCGACGGACGAGCGAGATACGGTTCTGGTGGTCAAATACAACCAGCGGGGAGGAAGCGCCGCCGTCAATGTTCCGGGATGGAACTGGATGCAGGCCATTCAAGTCAGGACGACAGGCGGAATTCCCGTCTGGGGAAACACGGCCCAGCAGTCCGGCGCCTGGACCATCGTCAATCTCGAACAGATCGCTTCCTGGGATCCCGATCGGATCTTCGTTATCATCCCTCACGACATGGATCCCCCTTTTGTCATTCAAAGCTTGTGCGACGATCCGCAGTGGGCGGGACTCCGAGCGGTGAAAAACGACCACATCCATCCCTTCCCCGCGGATCTGTACGGCTGGGACAATCCGGATCCGCGCTGGATTCTGGGGATGGTATGGATGGTTCATCGGTTGTATCCCGATAAATGGGCGGATCATTCTCTCGAGAAAGAGATCCAGGCCTACTTCCATACTCTGTATGGAATGGAATCCGAAGCCGTCGCCTCCTTTATCCTGCCAAAGTTAACGCCAGGCTTGATTTAAAAAAACGCATGAATTCAGCAAAACCGAAAAATCGCATTTCACGCCGTATTTTCTGGATATTGTTCTTCGTACTGGCCGCATTGGCTCTCTCTCTGTTTCTGGGTCGCTATCCCCGCCTTTTTCTTACCCCGTTCTCCGCTCTCAAGGAGGATGAATTAGCACGGAATCTTGTCCTTCATCTTCGCTTTCCCCGGATCCTGGCGGCTTTTTTACTGGGTATGGTTCTTTCCGCCGCGGGATCGGTTTTCCAGATGATATTTCGAAATCCGCTGGTGGATTCCGGTTTTCTGGGCGTCTCGCAAGGCGCCGCGTTCGGAGCTTCGCTGGCAATCGTATTCCTTCACGGATCGACCATGGCCGTACAAGGATGTGCGGCGGGCTTCGCCTTTATCGGTTTGGCGGCCAGTTACAGCCTGGCACGAAGGTTCCCGCTTTCAGATTGGGTGCTGCGGCTTATTCTGGCGGGAATCGCCGTCGCCGCCCTGTTCTCCGCCGGAACGGGCGCTCTCAAATACCTGGCGGATCCCCAACGCCAACTCCCCGACATCACGTTCTGGCTTTTGGGAGGATTATGGGGAATTACCTGGAGGGATATCGGGCACCTGCTTCCGATCGTCGTTCCCTGCCTTACGGTGATCGTGCTTATGCGATGGCGTCTCAACCTGCTTTCCCTTCGAGATGAGACATCCTTTTCACTCGGCGTAGCCCCTGGAAGGGAGCGCCTGGTCCTGCTGATCGCGGCGGCCGCCGCCACCGCCGCCGCCGTTTCAAAGGCCGGCAGCATCGCCTGGGTGGGATTGATCGTCCCTCACATCGCCCGTCGTCTGGTTGGATCCGACGCCAAACGGAGCGTCCCCGTATCGATGTTGTTGGGGGGTCTTTTCGTTCTTTTCTGTGATGACCTGGCACGGATTCTGCTTTCGGGCGAAATCCCTCTTGGCATTCTGACTTCACTGTTTGGAACTTCGATATTTTTGATCCTGCTTCTGCGCAGGGGACTTAAGGTATAGGCATGATGAAAGAAAGAGCCCTGTTGACGACCGAATCCCTCCGGTTCTCTTATGGGCCGCGGAAGCCTGAAGTTCTCCGTGGAATCAGCATGAAGATCCGGGAAAGCTCGATCACCGCGCTGCTGGGACCCAACGGATCAGGAAAAACCACTCTTCTCAATCTCCTCCTCGGCTGGAACAGCGCCAGCGGCGGAAAGCTTGAACTCGCCGGACGGCCGATCTCGGCTTTTTCGAGGCGTGAGCGGAGCCGGATGATCGGGTTGGTTCCCCAGGAAGAGCCGATGTCTTTCGAATTGGATGTCCTCGATTACGTCCTTTTGGGAAGAGCCCCCTATCTGGACCTGTTGGAAACTCCGGGAGCAAGCGACCGCCACGCCGCGCGTGAAGTGCTCGATCGACTTGGATTGATGGGCGTCCTGGGTCGGCGGGTAACAGCTCTCAGCGGAGGCGAGCAGCAGCTGGTCAGCCTCGCCCGGGCACTTGTTCAGGATCCCTCACTGCTTCTGCTGGATGAACCGCTGTCTCATTTAGACATTTCCAACACCCAGCGTATATTGAAAATCCTTCTCGATCTCAAGTCCGGCGGCAAAACCATGCTTTTCACAACTCACGACCCCAACGCGGCTGCGGCGGTGGCCGACACCGTCATCCTTCTGCGTAAGGGAAGGCTGGTCGCGACCGGCCCGATGGAAAAGACCCTGACGTCGGATACTCTAAGCGCAACCTACGGGACTCATGTGGAGGTCATCCGCGCCGGGGGACGGATCCTGATCCCTCTCCACATGGAAGGGCGAAACGAAAACAAATCCGGCGAATATCCAAGGATGTAAAGCATTCAGGAGCATGCGCCGGCGGCGACTCCCTCACTTTTCTTCAGCGATCAACATGGTCAGCGGATCCAGCTTCAATTGCAAATCTCCGGCAGCGGGGAAATCATGATTTTTAACCAGGCTCAACCGGACATGTTCATCCTTGAAAGAGAGATTGATCAGAACGGCGATCTCAGGCAAAAAATCGACGAGCATCAAAGGAATCCCCTCCTTATCCCAAAGGGGTTCCTCTCCTTTCAGAGAGGCGCTGAACCAAATTCCCAATCCGAGTTTAGCGGCGAACTCCCGGAATTTTCTCAAATCGTCCGGCGTCGATTTCATGAAATCATAACCGTCAATGATGATGGTATCTGCGGCGAATTTCCCGTGCACGATCATGGCTTCCAGGCTTTTGAGTACTTGCCCGGTTTGGGCTCCATCCTGTCTGAAATTCATGATAACCCGATTCTTTATGATCTCATCGTGTACATCCACGGCTGATTCCAGGTTTCTTTTTTTTGCGATCTCCCTGAAAATATCCCGGTACCAGTTGATGATATAATCGACTCGGCTGGAATAAGAGACATGGATCACATATTTATTCTGGAAAAGTTTATCCGTTGCGATATGAACCAGACAGGCGGTTTTTCCCACTCCCTTACGCGATGCCAAAACTCCGATTTGGCCTTTCTTCAATCCCCCCTGAATGGATCTCTCCAATATCCTCAATGGACTGCGTTTTATCAGCTCTGATTTGACCATTTGTTATCTCCTAAGACGTCGCGCGTTTTTTCGCATATTCATCCATCAGTTCCTCCGCAACATGCGCCGGGACTCTCCCATATTTGAGAAATTCCATGGTGAATTCCGCCTTTCCCTGGGTCAGGGAGCGAAGCGTGGTGGCATATCCGAACATTTCCTGAAGCGGGACTTCCGCGTCCACTCGGGAAAAGGTTCCATCTTCGACCGAACTGACGATGATACCGCGGCGCTGATTGATGGTGGCGAAAACATTCCCCGCGAATTCCGAAGGTCCTTCAACCGAAACCTTCATGACGGGCTCGAGGATCTGGGGTTTCGCCTTCATATAAGATTGCCGGAAAGCCCCTCTGGAGGCGGCCTGAAAAGCGATATCTGAAGAATCCACGGGATGATACTGTCCGTCTTCCAGCGTGACGCGAATCCCTACAACGGGAAAACCGATCAGCAGTCCGCGTTGCATGGATTTCTGAAATCCCTTATCGCAGGAGGGGATATATTCCCGGGGGATACGCCCTCCCTTGACCTCATTGACAAATTCATAATTCCCTTCGCTCAGGGGCGCGATGGACCCGATCACACGCCCGTACTGACCGGCGCCGCCGGTCTGCTTTTTATGCGTATAGTCGAAAGACGTCGGTTGGGTGATGGTTTCCCTGTAAGCCACTTCGGGTCTTCCGGTTTCAACCTCGGCATTGTATTCGCGTTTCATACGTTCGAGATAGACATCCAGATGAAGTTCTCCCATCCCCTTGATGATCGTTTGATTGGATTCCGGATCGACATAAGAGCGAAAGGTCGGGTCTTCTTTGGTGAATCGGCCCAAGGCTTTGGCGAGATTGCTCATGGACTTGTTGTCCTTAGGAATCACGGCCAGGGATATGACCGGTTCCGGCACAAAGATGGATGAAAGGGATACGTTCATTCCCGGGGCGGTGAATGTATCTCCCGACGCGCAGTCGACACCGAAGAGAGCCACAATATCTCCACAGTCCGCTGTTTGGATATCCACCATGCTGTCCGCATGCATCCGAATCAACCGTCCGACCTTGAAATGCTTTCGAGACCGGGTATTGAACAGCTCATCTCCCTTCTTGATCCGCCCTTGATATATGCGGATATAGGTCAGCTGACCGTACGCCCCATCCTCGAGTTTGAAGGCCAAGGCAACCGGCTTCGCATCCGGATCGGCAACCAGGGGAACCGGCTTTTCCTCCCGGTCGAGATCCAGGGCGAAATGCTCCACTTCGCTGGGATTGGGCAGATAGCGGACCACTCCGTCCAAAAGCGGCTGGACACCCTTGTTTTTATAGGCCGATCCCATGAAAACCGGAGTCAACTTCTGGGCGATCGTTCCCCTGCGAACCGCCGCGTGAATCATCTCTTCGGTGGCCCGATCTTCCAGCGCCGCTTCCATCAATTCATCGGAAAACATGGAAGCCACATCCAGCATCTCCTCACGCTTCGCCTTGGCTTCTTCGGAATATTCCGGGGGGATCTCGGCATAACGCAGTTCCTCTCCGTCCTTGCCGTCAAAATAAACAGCCCGCATGGTTACGAGATCCACAATCCCTTCATGTCCGTTCTCAAGTCCGATCGGGATCTGCATGAGAACGGCATTATGCTTCAACTTTTCGATCAAATGATCCTTTACTTTATAAGGATCGGCGCCGATCCGATCCAGTTTGTTGATGAAAGCGATGCGGGGGACTTTATAGCGTTTCAGCTGTCGGTCCACGGTGATAGATTGAGATTGGACGCCGCCCACCGAACACAGGACCAGAACCGCTCCATCCAGAACGCGCAGCGACCGCTCCACCTCGATCGTAAAATCGACATGCCCCGGGGTGTCTATGATATTGATGGGGTGCTCTTCCCACCGGACCCTCGTTGCGGCGGAAGCGATCGTAATCCCTCTTTCCTTTTCCAGATCCATGGAATCCATGGTGGCTCCCACTCCATCCCGGCCCCGGACTTCATGTATTTTATGGATTTTTTTACAGTAAAAAAGGATCCTTTCTGTCAGGGTGGTCTTGCCCGAATCGATATGGGCGCTGATTCCAATGTTCCGCATGCTATGCATATTCTTTATCATCGGCTTAAAACCTTTATTGAAAATAATCGCTGAGATCCATATCCCAGTCCATGAAATCGCGGAGTATAACCTAAAACCCCGTCGGCCCGCAATCTTTATTAAAACTTTTTTTGGATTCGGGTATTCTTCGGGAGGCCATGTTGTAGGTTGACAGTCGTTTCAGGCCCCCTTCCCTGCTTTCCGGTGGTCTTTCTCCAGCCTGAAAAACGGATTCATTATAACAGATTTCAAGCATAAAGGCATCGAAAGACGGAAGAACAAACCGGCCGCGGTACTCGATTCCGAGGATTCCTTGCTCCACACACAATCTTTGACTCTTGATTTGAATCGATTCATGCTATGATGGATGGTTAATCTCAATGGAACCCTCGAGATGAATGATAATTTATGCTCCGCCGGAGAGTCCTTTCTCGCCTATTTACAGGATTGCCTAAGGGGTCCAAAACCCGGCTGGCACGTTCAATTGACGATGGGACCGGAACCTCGTGCCGGCAGCCGGGAGATCGAAGAGGTCGCGGAAACCTGCAGCTGGGCCGCTGTGCTGCTTCTGCTTTACCCTCGACGGAGTCATCATGAAATCGTTCTTACCCGCCGCAGCCACCTGGTTTTCCATCACCAATCGCAAATCTCTTTCCCCGGAGGACGCCGTGAAAACGGAGAGACATTCCTGCAAACCGCTTTGAGAGAAACGAAGGAAGAATTGGGAATCGAACTGGGGGATATCAGCATATTGGGAGAACTGACCCCCTTGTTCATTCCTCCCAGCAATACCTGCATCCGTCCCTTTGTCGCCCGGCTGCCGAAACGGCCGGCCTTCCACCCCTCCCCGGATGAAGTCGCGGAGGTTCTTGAAATCCCATTGCCTCATTTGCGGGATGGAAGACACCGTCGCCGGGAAACATGGATACGAGAAGGCCGACGGATTCAAGTACCTTTCTTCGATTTCAAGGGAAATAAGATTTGGGGGGCCACCGCCATGGTTCTGGCTGAATTTCTGAACCTTCTCGAGCGACCGGCTTCCGGTTCTTTCATCCCTTGACCTTTTCATCCGTGCAAGATTTCAACCTCCCGGCTCAAACAACGCCACGGATTCTACATGATAGGTTTGGGGGAAAAGATCCAAGGGAAGCACTTTTTTGAGCTGATAACCACAGTCGGAAAAGGACCGCGCGTCACGAGCCAGTGAAGCCGGATCGCAAGCGACATAGACGATCGACTCCGGCCGCATTGCCGCAGTCCGCTTAACGACTTTGCGACCGCATCCCCTGCGCGGTGGATCCAGAACGACCTTGGTAACTCTTCCTTTCCAATGTTCCAACCGCGCCGTGACGTCTCCTTCATGAATCTCAAGGTTTTCAGCCGCCGAGGCGGCGGCATTCGCCTTAAGATCGCGAACCGCGGAGAGATCGGACTCGATCGCGATCACACGGTGAACATGCGCGGCGGCGGCCAGACTGATCAATCCCACTCCGCTGTAACAATCCAACAACGTATCTTCTGAATTCAGGTTGAGCAGTTGCATGACCTCTGCCGCCAGCTCCGAAGCCCCCGCCGTATTGACCTGAAAAAAACTTGCTCTGGAAATCCGGAAAGGAAGGCCGGCCGCATATTCCATGATAAAATCACGCCCGGCCGAACCGAACACGGTCTGCCCGGATCTTCCCACCCGGATAAGATCGACCCCATCGATCCGAAACGGGAAATCCATCGCTTTATCGGGATAAACGACCGCCATGCGCTCGTTTGAACCGACGGCGGCCCGCAGAACCACTTTCTGACCAGTTGCTCTCTCGGCCCGCCAACCGCGAAACAAGCTGTCGACCAGCGGATGCATAAGCAAGCACCTCCGTACCGCATGGATCCGGTTTTTATCCGCTGAGATGAATCCGAGTCGTTCGCCGACCGCTCTCATCTGGACATGATTTCGGTATTCCCGGAAATCCCCCACGCTTCGCGTCGGCAGGACACAAACCGGGTCCAATCCTCCCACCCGGAAGATCTGATCCCGAATGACGTCGGTTTTAAATTCAAGTTGAGCTTCAGCTTGGATATGCTGCCAGTGGCATCCGCCGCACCCACCGGGACCGAACTCGGGACACATAGGGGCAAGACGCCGAGGCGAAGGATCGAGGATTTCCGTCAATCGCGCTCGTCCCCAACGTTGTTTTTCCTCGACGATCTCCACGCGAACCGTTTCCCCGGGAACGGCATATGGAACAAAAATGACCTTTCCTTCCAAACGGCCTACGGCAAAACCATTGTGCGCCATCCGCGTCAGTTTCAATTCCGGCATGTCGAATCACTCCCGTTCCCGCCTATTTTCTCCCATCGCCGCTCCCCGGTCAATCCACCACGCGCCCGCATGCTTGCGGAAGGACTGCTCCACGAATACTCTACGAGCACCCTATGGTTGCACTCCCCGGAAATTTTGAATATGATGGGCAAAATACTCAACGAGGGACGACATGCCGCTGCGGGCCAATTTGTGGAAAATCTACATCTACAAATTCCTGAGCGAATTCTACCTTCTGGCTCCGATCCTCATTCCCTATTACATGGCCAGCGGATTGAATTCCACCCAGATATTCACCGTACAAGCCGCCTACGCTCTCTCCGTCCTGGTGTTTGAAATCCCTTCCGGTTATCTGGCCGATGTTTTGGGCCGCAAACAGACGATGATCATCGGCGCCGTTCTATTCCCGGCCGGAATCGGGATATACGCCTTTACCGGATCTTTCTGGACTTTCCTGCTGGCTGAATTAGTATTGGCCATCGCCAACAGCATGCGTTCCGGATGCGATTCGGCGCTGCTCTATGACAGCCTGCTGGCAATGGGAAAAGAGTCTCAATACAAAAAGCATGAAGGAAAATCCTTCTTCTTTGCACGCATCGGATCTTCACTGGCCTCGGTCATGGGCGGTCTGCTGGCACTCTTCTTTCTGAGACTTCCCCTCATCGCCAACATCGTGACGGCCTCGGTCATGCTCCCCTTCGCCCTGGCTCTCACCGAACCCGAAAGGACGAAGCTTCGGGTGGACCGTCCCCTGCGGGACATCCTTTCTATCGCCCGCTTCAGTATGAGTCATCAAAGTCTGCGGCCGCTGATCTTCGCCGCGGCTCTGATCATGAGCACGGGGATCATCGGGATCTGGGCCTACTTTCTCTATTATGAAGCACTAGGCGTCAATATCGGATATTTCGGTGTTTTGTTCGCATTGTTTCAACTTTCCAGCGCATTAGGATCGAAAACCTCGCATCGCATAGAAGCTCGATGGGGATTCAAATCCAGCCTGCGGCTGCTGCTGTTGATCGCGCCCGTGTTCCTACTTCTGGGGCTGATCTCTTCCATCTGGATGATTCCTTTAATCATGATGAACGGGTATATCTGGGGATTTTCCTTTCCCCTGCTCATGAATTCCATGAACCGTTTCATAAGCTCCGACATCAGAGCCACGGTTCTCTCGGTTGCGAACATGGCCGGAAGTTTTTCCTATGTTCTGCTTGCTCCGTCCTTCGGGAAAATCGTAGATGTTTTTTCCTTATCCACAGCTTTCATCCTCATCGCGGCTTACTTCCTGATTTATGCCGCCTTTTCTTTCCGGGGCGTTTTAAGAAATCCACCGACGCAAACGAACTGATTCGATCTCTTCTGCGCAATCGGGGCGGGTTGAATTTGATTCGTTTTTAAGTATAATATTCCTATAGGAAATATAGTCTATAGGAGCTTCCATGCGAGAAAAAATCTACGCTGCCGTACTTACGGCGGTTATTTTTATCGGGGGATCGAATCTTCTGAAGATAATGTCAGGCGAAGCAGGAGATCCGCTATACGCCACCAATCCCGGAGAACAAAAGATGATTCAAAAAATAGAAAAATCAGAGAGCGAATGGAGAGCGGTTCTGGACCCCAAGCGTTTCCACGTTTTACGCGAATCGGGCACCGAGCCCCGCTTTTCCGGAAAATACAATGATTTCGACAAGGATGGAATTTATGTGTGCGGGGCCTGTGAGGCTCCTTTATTCGATTCCGAATCAAAATACGAACACAATACCGGATGGCCCAGCTATACCGTTCCGATCAACTCGCAGGCCGTGACCTTTCACCTCGATAAATCCATTTTTGGAGAGAATATAGAAGTCCGCTGCGCCAGCTGCGGCTCCCACCTGGGACATGTCTTCAATGACGGCCCCCCTCCCACCGGCAAACATTACTGCATCAATTCGCTTTCCCTGGATTTCAAATCGCGGGATCCCGTCAACCGTGAAGAGAAAGAAGTGATCCCCGAAACCGCCACTCTTGCCGCCGGATGCTTTTGGGGGGTGGAGGACAAGCTCAGCCGGATCGAGGGCGTTCTCTCCACGCAGACCGGCTACTCGGGAGGAGATGAGCCCCGACCGAAATACAGGCAGGTCTGTCGAGGAAACACCGGGCATGCCGAAGCGGTCGAAGTGAAATTCGATCCCGCCGTTCTCAGCTATGAAAACCTGCTTCGGATCTTTTTCCAGATTCATGATCCCACCCAGCGGAACCGTCAGGGACCGGATGTGGGAACCCAATACCGCTCCGTCATTTTCACACATGACGAAACACAGCGGCAAATCGCGGAAAACGTGATCCGTGAATTAGAACGATCCGACCATTACAACCGTCCCATTACCACTCAAATCGTTCCCGCCTCCGAATTTCATGAGGCGGAAGAATACCATCAGGACTTTTACGAGAAACGGCGCAAGCGGTTGTTTTAACCCGTGATCCTTATCGAATTATAAGGAATAAGTATCCAGGCGCATTCCATCGGGGAGGTCTTCTTTTTCCCGATAGATGTCCCAGTAATAGGCACGAGCGTCGCTCAGCCGGGCAAACAAGTCGTGGCTCTCATCCGGCCGGTGAACGGCCAGCGTCTCTCCATCGCCGTCGACCAGCCGCAGATGGTGACACCGGTTGAGGATCCCGGCGGTTCCAATGCTGCAGACGGCGACCAATTCTTCGTTCTTGACCAAAGAAATCAGTTCTCCGTAAGAGATATCCCTCTCGTGCACGGAAACTCCCATGCGCCGCAGTATCGCCGTGATGCCTTGTATGGTTACGGAAGGCAGGATGAGCGGGCTTTCAGGTATCTTGATCACACTCCCATCTTTGAGAGCAAAAAGACAGCAGGATGAGTCCCACTCCGTAACCAGGCGATCATCCAAAGGAGCCTCCGGGCGATCATCCAGGAAAAGCGCCGAGGCCGCATCCGGGTCGATCTCGCGGGCCGCATCCAGAGCTTTGACGCTCATCAGATAATTGATGCCCAACTTCAAGCATCCGGTTCGGTTGGCGCCGACGGCACGGACCATGTTCGGCACGACGACCCCACCGAAAGGCTCTCCGAGATATCGATCGTAACGGCAGACCACGGCACGGATCGAAGGTCTCCCCGGAAACGTCACGCCGATGGACTGCTCTTCATCGACGGTAAACGGCCGCAGGTATCCCTGGGCTCCCAGATCCGCCATCTCTTCGAAAAAAGGCCGCATGCTGGGGTTTTTGAAATATTTTTGGATAAAGACATGTGTCATTTCATCAAGATCGGGAACCAACCCCTGCTGTTTGCGCGACAGGTTGAAAGAAATTCCACGCCGAAAGCGTTTCAAATTCTTATCCCAGTTGAGGAAATTCGCTATCACTTTTCCGGATTCATCCCGTTTGCAGAAAAAGCGGATTCCTTCAAAGGCCATGAACTGGCCATAATGGATGGTCCGAGTGACGGCGGAAACTCCGGCATCAGCCGCCAGCAGAGAAAATGCTTTTTCTCCCAATATGTACTGCATTTGATGAGACGCCCATTTTACGCCTTCAAAACCTGCCATGAATAATCTCCTTTCCGTTCTTATAATCGACCTGACCGTCCTGAGAACAACGCCGATCCGACGGAAGAATATTTTCTCCCGCAAACGACGCATACGGGAAGCAGAAGGATCCGTCAGGCGGAAGATTGATTATAAATCAATCACCTGCTAAGAAAAAGAAGTAATTTCTTTTAGACGGTCTCATGAAATACAGGAGGATTCATTTCGGCCGCAATTCGGAGGAAGCTCACAGCTTCTTATCTATGAAGCCCGTGCGCAAGGTCCTCCACAGGATCTTGATATCCAGGCCCAAAGACCAGTTCTGAATATAATAAAAGTCATATTCCAGTCTTTTGTCGATCGGGCAGTCCTGCCGCAGCCCGTTGACTTGAGCCCATCCCGTGATCCCGGATTTAACTTTGTGTCGCAGCATGTATTTAGGGATCTTTTCTCGAAAATCTTTTACAAACATCGGGCGTTCGGGGCGCGGACCGACCAGGGACATTTCGCCGCTCAGCACGTTGATCAACTGGGGAAATTCATCGATACTGAATTTGCGTAGAAAGCGGCCGATCCGGGTCATCCGCGGATCGCCCGGAGACGACATCACCGGACCGGTTTTCTTTTCCGCATCACACACCATGGTGCGAAATTTGTGCATGATAAATTTTCGTCCGTCCATCCCGATCCTTTCCTGATGATAAAAAACCGGTCCTCGGGAAGTCAGCTTGATCAGAACAGCAACGATCAGGAACAACGGCGTCAGAAAAATCAACAAGAGTAAAGAGACCATGACGTCCATTGTCCGCTTGACAAACATCATGACACCCCGCAACGGCGGTTCATCGATGCTGATGACCGGAAATCCATCCAGATCCTCTACCTTGGCCCTAAGAGTCAGCATTTGAAAGAGATCGGGGATCAAACGAACGTTTACAGCATATTTATTGACGATTTTTAGCGTTTCGAGGATCTTGGGATAATTTTCAAGATCCAGCGCGACATAGACATCGCTGATCTCGCTTTTTTCAAGAATCCTGCTCAATTCCCCCAGAGGCCCCAAAACCTCGATGCCGCCGTCGATATCGACCTTTTCTCCGGGTTCGAGATCATCGTCGAGAAATCCCGTAACGACAAATCCCAGATCCTTATAATTCACGAGCTTCCGAGCCACCGATTTACCCATGTCGCTGGCACCGATGATAAGCACGTTCTGCAGGTTCAGTCCCTTGGCGTAACGCCTCTTCATAAGATAATAGACCTGATTCCTCAGAAAAGAGATCATGAAGATGACCACGACAAAATACAGGGCGAGGAATCCGTGCGAGATCTTGAACGTCCAACGGAACAGCGGCGCCGCTCCCTGGCTGTAGGCGTAGAGGTAATTCAAAATCCCCAGGATGATCAGAAGGGAAAAGACCGCATTGAGAGTCACAAAGAAAAAATCGTCGATCTTGGTCCTTTTGAGCCGGGTTTTATAAAATCCCTGCACGAAGAAGATCGCAAGGTGAGTTAACAGAAAAAGCGGAAACACCAATAGATAGAATTTTATCGGCGGGATACCGCGCTCGGGATTGACCGGGATGATGTATCCATAGAATCGAAAAAGGTAGGAATAGAAAAAGGACATCGTGATCGCCAGAAAGTCGCATAGAACGAACAGGCCGATGAGACGTTTGCGATGTCTTTTAATCATTTCATTCTCATGTGCGCCGCAACTTTTTTCCTGAAATACGCCGCCGCCGCGGCCTTGAATGTCTCCCGGGAAAACGTCAGGGCGTTTTTTCTTATGGAATTTTTATTAAATGCAATGGTCTCGAATTTGTCAAGCGCTCCCAAAAGCGAGGACACGTTGGGTTCCGAAAAAAACACGCCGGTTTCTCCGGCGATGACGGTTTCGGTGGCGCCTCCGCGGTTTAAGGTGATCACGGGCACGCCGCACGCTTGAGACTCCAGGGAATTGATCCCGAAATCTTCCTCACCGGGCATGATCAGCGCACGGGCGCCCTGGTAAACCGACCTCAGCTCCTCCGCTTGCAGAGATCCGGAAAGCTCGATATTCGGCCCGGCCTGCCGCTTCAGCCTTTTGTAATCGGGCCCGATCCCGACAATCTTCAACCGACGCCCGCTGCGATTAAACGCTTCGATGGCGAGATCGATCCGTTTGTACGGAACCAATGCCGATACGATCAGGAAATAATCCTCTTCCCGGTCACCCAATTCGTAGAACCGTGTGTCCACAGGCGGATGGATGACTTCGGAGGATCGACGGTAATATCTTTCGACGCGGGCGGCCACGGTCCTTGAATTCGCGATGAAATGATCGACCCGGTGCGAGGCGCACACATCCCAGATGCGAAGACGATGTACAATCGGTGGAATGAAATAGCGGGAAAGAAGCCCGAGCCTGTCCGGCGAAAAATATGAGAAATATTGGCTCCAGGCATAGCGCATGGGCGAATGGATATAACAGATATGCAGGGCTCCTGGTCGCGGGATTACGCCTTTTGCGACACAGTGAGAGCTGGAAAGGATCAGGTCATAGGACTGCAGATCGAACAGCTCGGCTGCCAGAGGATACCACGGCAAGTAATAGCGATAGCATCTGCGCAGTCCGGGGAAATGCTGCAGAAAGCTGGTTTCGATCCGGCGCTTTTCAATTTCCGGCGCCTGGCTCCCCGGAAAATGGATCAGCGTATATATCGGCGCGGAGGGAAAAATCTCCGCGAAAACCTCAAGGACTTTTTCACCGCCCCGCTGCCCGGTCAGCCAGTCGTGAACCAGCGCCACCCTTAGTTTTTCCATTGGGACTGATTATAAAAAGCGAGGCGTCAATTGTCAATTCGACCCGGGGCGCCTCGCTCCCGGATTTTGTAAACTTCTTCATACAATCGCTGGATCCGATCGACCATTTTCTCGAGGGTGTACGTCTGCACAACCTCGTCTCGGAACCGCTCTCCCAAACGGGCGGCCAGATTTCGGTCCCGCAGCATGCGGATCACCGCCTGAGCCAACTTCTTCGGATCGCCGGGTGGTACAAGCAGCCCCGATTTCTCATCCTCGATTAACTCCATGATTCCGTCGATGGATGTCGTCACCACGGGTTTCGCCAAAGCCGCCGCTTCCAGCAGTACATAAGGAAGCCCTTCCCACAGGGAAGGCAGCACCATCACATCGAAACGCTTCAAGTACGTCGGGATGTTCTGACGCCCTCCGAGTAAATGCACCCTTCCCTCCAGCCCTGATTCCTCGATCAGGCGTTGAAGTGAAGAGGACAAAGGCCCGTCACCGATTATCCAGATTCGAGCCGCCGGGATTTCATTGAGGATTTCTCCGGCGCTCCGGATGAAATATTCCACTCCTTTCTGCCGGTGAAGCCGGGCAACGGTTCCCAACAAGGGACCTCGGCCCGGATCCGGCAGCCCTTCCAATGCAACGGGCCGATCCGCTTGACTGGAAAACACGGAAAAATCAATACCGTTTTTGATGACATAACTCCTTGAATGCGGCGCCAATCGGTATTTTCGCCCTTTTTCCCGATCCGCATCCGAGACAAAGACGACCGCGTCCGTAAAACGTGAGAATAACCGCTCCAAACAAATATAAGCGGCTCTTTGAAGCGGGTTGCGATAATAGAGGTAATGAATTCCGTGAAGCGTATGAACGACGGCTGGAATCCGGTTTTTTCGTGCCGCCCAACGCCCAAAGAAGCCCGCAAGGCCTCCATGAGTGTGAAGGATATCAAAAGGATGCGATTCCAGTACGTTCCGAATATCGCGAATGAGGATTCGGCTGACGGACTTTTGAAACCTCACGGGGAAATGCGGAATCCCCAAGCTCCGGAGTTCCTCCACAAGCGGGCCGCCGCCGCGGGAACACACCGCAACCTCAAATCGGCTGCGGTCCAATGAACGGGATAACGAGAGCAGATGCCGCTGTCCTCCGCCCAGAAACGGCTGATCGATCATCTGCAACACGCGGATTTTTTTCATTTTTTCACCATCTGAAACCATTCCCGCCGCGTGGGCGTCCCCGAATCCTCTTCGGATTCAGGCGCCGTCAGCTTAAGCTGAAAACGAAGATACGCGCGCAGCAGCCACAGAGAAAAGCTCGAGTTGTGCTTGCGGTAAAAATACAGCTGGCTCTTTCGGTAATGAAAACGACAAAAGCGAGCTTGAGACGCCGTGCTTCCGCTGCCTTTATGCATGATTCGTATCTCCGGAAAAAAGAGCAGCCGGAATCCCGTGCGCCGAATCCGATAACACAAATCGATATCTTCAAAATAAAGAAAAAAGTGTTCATCGAACCCATCGATGCTGGAGAAAACTTCCCGTCTCACCATCAGACAGGCTCCGCTGAGCCACCCTACTTTTCGGGGGCGGCGGGCCGTTTTCAAGCGCCGGGCATAGTAGGGATTCCAAAGATATTTCTGTCTCCACTGGGCAAAAAAATCGACCCGGTTTCCAAAGGAAACCTGAGGGCTTGCCTCACTCCTGAAGAGTGCCGGCCCCACCGCACCCGCATCAGAATGATCATGAAGCATTGAACACAATCGATCCAGCGTCCCTTTTCCAATCAGAGTATCGGTGTTTAGAAACAGGATGAATTTTCCCCGGCTGGCACGAAATCCAAGGTTGTTGGCTCCGGCGAATCCCAGGTTTTCACGACTGGCGATCAGTCGGATATCCGACCGGTCCTTGGGGACGGATTCCCGGCTTCCATCCGTAGACGCATTGTCCACGACGATGATCTCGGTGGATATCGATGCCGGATTTTCGTGGAGCGATCGCAGACATGCTTCTAGATGCTCCCTTGCGTTGTAGCTTACGAGAATGATCGAGAGAAAAGGCGGATCGATTGTTCTAATCACAGATCTTCTCCATAATCTCCTGTATTCGCCTCACCTGTTCATCCAGGGAAAATTTATCCTTGACGGTCCGGAATCCGGCGGCAGCAAACCGCCGGAGCCGTTCGGGCTGTTTCATGATTCCGGCGATGTCGCGGCTGAGAGTTTCCGGCTCCCGGTTTTCGGACAAAAAGCCGTTTTCATCATGAAGAATGATCTCTTCGGCGCCTCCGGCCCTCAGCGCCAGAACCGGAGTTCCGACCGCCATGGCCTCGATGATACTCCTTCCGAAAGAATCGAACCGTGACGCCGCCGCCAGCAGGTCCATCGCCTGCATCAGTTCACGAACATCCCTTCTATATCCCGTAAAAACCACACTGCGATCCGAGCTGTCCCGAGGGAGGTTCCGCAGCAATTCTCCGTAATATTTTTCGTCGCCGACGGCGCCCACCACCAGCAACTTCACTTCGGGGAAGCTTCGCCGCAGTATTTCCACGGCCGATATCACTTCACGCTGTCCTTTCGGTTCGCTGATTTTCCCCACAATCCCCAGAACGAAATCCCGGTCCCGGAAACCAAACCGCCGGCGCAGCTCCGTTCGCGCGGCGGGTTCGTTGGGAAGCAAGGCGACTCCGTTATAGACCAGCACCACATGAGAGGAATCCGGGAACGCCTCCCCCGTCGCAAGGGAATTGACGACCACGCACGAGGACATACCGCAGATCAAACGAATCAATGATTTTCGCCCTAAAACACATACCAAATGAGAATTTTTTTTGATGAGCAGCTCATGAATGATCCATATGTGCGGCCGCTTCCTGAAAAACGCCGCCATAGCGCCACTGAAAGTGGCGGCCGAATTGGTAACCACCAACTGAATTCCCTCACGATCGATGATCCGGGAAAGCCGCAGTACGGAGGAAAGGTTCCATATCCAGGACAACGGTTGTTTCCACTGCTTTCCCGGCTCGGTCAGCCACCATTTCATGGGAACGATCCGGGTTTCCAAATCACGCGTGCGCGCCTCGTCGGCCAGGCGTCCCGGAGCCGGGACGGCCAGGATGGGGGATATCCGGGACCGGTCCAGCCGAGACACGGTTTCCAACAGCATCAATTCCGCGCCATTGAGTTCGGGAGAATGCGATACGAACAGGATCTTCTTCATGATTTTCTCAAAACCTTCCGATAGAATCGAAGGGTTTCTTCCGCCGTCCTCTCCCAGGTAAACCGCCGGGCCCTCTCGATCCCTCGATCCATCAGCCGCTTTCGCAAATCGTCTCGTCGGAGGACACGAAGGATTCCGTCTGCGATATCCCTCGGTTCATCTCCACCGACATAAAGGGCACCGTCCCCCGCAACCTCACGAAAAACCGTTCCTTTGGAAGCCACGACCGGAAGACGGGAAACCATGGCTTCCAGAAGAGGCAGACCGAATCCTTCACAGTGAGAAGGAAATACGAATACCGAAGCCAGACGGTAGAGATGTCTCAACTCCATTTGAGAGACATATCCCGGAATAAATACTTGGGGAGTCAAACCGAGTCTTCCGATCTCCTTGAGCACACCGGAATGCGCTTCCCCCTTTCTTCCGGCGATAACCAGGTTCAATCGAGGGTCGACTTCCCGGGCGACCTTCAAGGCGCGTACCAGGTTGATCAGGTTTTTCCGCGCCTCGGTGGCTCCTACAAAGAGAATAAAATATTCGGGAAGCCCCAGGTTTCGGCGTGTTCGCTCCAGCTCTTGCGGAAGAGGCGGCTTCCAGTCCGCCTCCTCTATCCCGAGATGTATCACGCGAACCTTTTCGGCGCATTCCGGAAAACGGGCCTCCAGCATATCACGGGTATAACGGGAAATGGTCACGATTCCATCCGCCTGACGAAGAGAACGCTCCAGGTTTTTAGAAAACACAGAACGTGCTTCCCGATCGGCCAATTGCGGTTTCTCCATAAAAAACAAATCGTACACGGTGACGATCTTTTTTCCACGCGAAGGCAGGATCAGCGGCGTAGGAGAGTGTGTCAGATCGATTGGAGAATGAAAAAACCGTTCCAGGCGAGGCCGCTGCAATCGCTGCCAACAAAAATTCACCAGCTTGACTGGATAGTGAAAATCGTGAAAGTTCAGTTTAGAAAAAGGCGGTATCTTAGAAGACGGAAAGCGGTCCTTGAAGGAAGAGCTGAAAAGAAAATATTCATTTTCGCTGTCGAGCCGAGCCAGAGATAACAGAAGGTGCTTGAAATACACTCCCACCCCGGTTTCTTCTTTAAGAAAAGGCCGCACATCATATCCAATCCGCATTTGGAGCTAATGTAATCTCTGGACAATTAAAAGTCAAGACACGCACCCGAGGAAGAGAGGCCCAAGTGTGTGAAATAAAATTAGTTGTGAAGGTCTTGCTTCTTACGCTTTACGATGTTATGATTTTTCCCCGCGGAGGATGCCATGACGCATTTCGAACGTATAGAAGCCAGGATCGAATCGTTTCGGGATCGCATGGTGGACATGCAGATCAAATTGGGTTCCATACCCGCGATTTCACCGACGAGCGGCGGGGAAGGCGAGGCGAAAAAAGCCGAGGTTCTGCTGGCCTTTTTGAACGAAAACGGATTTGATGATATTCAGGTCATAAAAGTTCCTGATTTCGACGTCCCGTCCGGATATCGGCCGAATCTCCTGGCATTCGTCAAAGGCCGGGACGACTCGAAAACCATCTGGATCATGACCCATATGGATACCGTTCCCCCGGGGGAACTGGCTCTCTGGAGCGGAAATCCCTTCAAACCCTGGATCGAAGAGGGAAAGATCTATGGAAGGGGAGTGGAGGACAACCAGCAGGACCTTGTCGCCAGTCTTTTTGCGATTAAGGCTTTCCGGGATGAAAAGATCCTGCCTAATTTCAACGTGGGACTCGCCATTTTTTCGGATGAAGAAACCGGCAACACCAAAGGTCTCCAATATGTCCTCGAGCACTCGCATCCTTTTCAGAAGCAGGATCTGATCATCGTCCCCGATGCGGGAAACCGCGACGGAACAAAGATCGAGGTCGCTGAAAAAAGCATCCTCTGGTTGGAATTCACCACGTACGGGAAACAAGCCCACGGCTCCACTCCGGAAAAAGGAGTCAACAGCTTCAAGGCCGCCTCCTACCTCGTCACCGAGCTCAACCGCCTCTATGAGCTTTTCCCGGACAAAAACGAATTGTTCGATCCTCCCATATCCACCTTCGAGCCGACCAAGAAAGAACCCAATGTCCCCAATATCAACACCATCCCGGGTGAGGACATTTTCTACCTCGACTGCCGCATCCTTCCTCACTACGCCATCGACGACGTTAAGAAAAGCATCAGGCAACTATCCCGCAAGATCGAAGAACGATTCGAAGTGAACATCTCGATCGAGGATGTACAGAACGCGCCTGCGCCTCCCCCTACTTCCGCCGACGCACCGGTGGTCATCGCCTTGGAACGCGCCGTCAAAGATATTTATGGAAAGAAAGCCCGTCCCACGGGAATCGGAAGCGGGACCATCGCGGCGCTGTTCCGACGGAAAAATTTTCAAGCCGCCGGCTGGGCAAAAATAGATGAAACGGCTCATCAGCCGAACGAGTACTGCCTCATCGACAACATGATCGGGGATGCCAAGGTTTTCGCCCACATTTTCCTTCAGTAGACGAGAAGGCCGCGCATGCCCAAGCCGGAATTCTATTTCCCAAAATGCCCATCGGAGGGAATGTCATGAAGAAACCTTTGATCGTCCTGTCCACGCTTCCTGATGAAGACAGCGCCGGTCGCATCGCTGAAGAGATCCTGCAAAAACGACTGGCGGCGTGTGTGACCGTTTCTCCGGGAGTGCTTTCGCTGTACTGGTGGCGGGGGAAAATATCACGGGACCGGGAATTCATGCTGATCATTAAAACCACGGCCCCCCGCTACAACGAGCTGGAGGCGCTGCTGCGCGAGCGTCATCCTTACGAAATCCCGGAGATCACGGCCGTTCCCATTGAAAAGGGATATCCGGCCTATTTGGAGTGGCTGGAACAGGAAACCTCAACCGGTTGAACGGATTTTTCCAGGGATGTCTAGGATTTGCGGCGGCCGGAAGGAGGGTATCTCCGCAGGGCCTTTTGAGCCGCGATGATCGTATTGAGATGAACGGCAACGGTGTCTTGCACGTCGTAGGCGTATCCGCCGGCCATGAGAACGGCCACGGGAATCCCCTGCTTCAAAGCTTCGCCGATCACGATCTGGTCCCGCTCTTTCAATCCGTTTTGGGTGATATTGAGACGGCCGAGTTGATCCTTTTCATAAGGATCCGCTCCCGCCAAATAAATGACCAGCTCCGGTTTGAATTCCTGATAGAGGAGGGGAAACCGACCTCGGATCTCAGCCAGGTATTTGGAATCCCCGGCACCTGACCACAAGCCGACATCCAGGGTGCTTTGTTTTTTCTGGGCCGGGTAAATATCCATTTGATGGATTGAAAACGTATAGACATTCTCGTTTTTCAGAAAGATCTCGGCCGTGCCGTTCCCTTGATGGACATCACAATCGACGACCATGATTTTCCGGATTCTTCCCGAATCCAGTAATCCGACCGCGGCGACCGCTACGTCATTGAGGACGCAGAATCCTTCCCCGTGATCGGCAAAGGCATGGTGAAAACCGCCGCCGATATGGACGGCCAAACCGTCTTGAAGCGCGTTTGCTGCCGTGAGCTGGGTTCCTCCGACGGAAAGCAGGGCGAAATCCAGCATCTCCTGGGAAAAAGGGATCTCCAATGCCGCCATCTCCGATTGAGAAAGCTTTCCACTCCTCAACTTCCTGAGATACTTCGATGCATGCACCCGCAGCACGTCTGCTTCCGATGCAGGTTCGGGAGGGGTGATGTTTTCCTTCTTGATCCCTGATTGGAGGAGTTTTTCATAGATCTTGCGATATTTGATCACGGGAAACACATGATTTCCGATATTTACCATCCAATAGGAATCGCTGTAAATAAAGGTAAACGCAAACCGTTTCCCGACAAGGCGCTTGAAAAAACGTGGAAAACCGACCATTAGAACCCATACATAACAAATTTTTCCACGCGAGACAACCTAATCGGTCACCGCGGTTTAAATGAAAACGGCATTGATGTTTCCCGACGGCTTGATGGAGAAAAAAAAAGGGTCCGTCCTCGGACGGACCCTTGTCTTGATTCCGCTTACAATTCTCCGGCTTTTTCCCGCAGCATCACCTGCGCCGAGGCCAGGCGAGCTATCGGAATCTGATAAGCCGAGCAGCTCACATAATTCAATCCGATCTTGTGGCAGAAATATATGGAGCGGGGATCTCCTCCATGTACGCCGCAGATTCCGACCTTGAGGTTCGGCCGGGTCTCGCGACCTCTTTCAACGGCCCACTTCATGAGCTGTCCGACGCCGTCGATGTCTACAGTGCTGAAGGGATCGTCCTTCCAGATACCATGGGTCAGATAGTGATTGATGAAAGACGCACCGTCGTCGCGGGAAATCCCAAACGCGGTTTGCGTCAAGTCATTGGTCCCGAAAGAAAAGAATTCCGCTTCCCGCGCCACATCAGCGGCCGTGATCGCCGCGCGGGGGATTTCGATCATGGTGCCGACGGTGTAAGGTAATTCGACGCCGTATTCCTTGATGAGCGCTTCCGCCGTGTTGACGATGATTTCTTTCTGGAGAGTCAATTCTTCGACCGATCCGATCAGCGGAACCATGACTTCGGGAAAAACCTTCTCCCCTTCTTTAGCCAGCTGGCAGGCCGCTTCGAAAATCGCCTGAGCCTGCATCTCGATGATTTCGGGATATGTGATTCCCAGGCGGCATCCGCGGTGTCCGAGCATGGGATTGAATTCGGAGAGGGCCTTGACCCTCTCGAGCAGAATCTCAGTCTCTTCAATTTTCTTGGGATCCTGGCCGCCGCGGGCTTTCATTTCGGCTAGTTCCACCATAAGGTCTTCTTTTTTGGGAAGGAATTCGTGTAAGGGCGGATCCAGAGTTCGGATCGTCACCGGATTCCCGTGCATGGCCTTGAATAATTCATAGAAATCTTTTCTCTGAAAGGGCAGGATTTTCTGGATGTTTTCCCTTCGGCCCTCGACGGTTTCGGCCAGGATCATCGCCTTGATGAACGGAAGACGTTCCCGCTCGAAGAACATATGCTCGGTCCGAGCCAGCCCAATACCCTGCGCACCGAATGCAAACGCCATTTCAGCATCGACGGGAGTATCGGCATTGGCACGGACATCCAGGCGCCGCACTTCATCGGCCCAGGAAAGCAGCCGCGTGAACGCCTGGTAAATCGCGGATTCTTCCGGCCGCAATCCACCCTTGACAACTTCGATAATCTCGGAGGGTTGGGTGCGGATTTCACCCAGAAACACTTCTCCGGTCGCGCCGTCGATCGAAATCCATTCCCCTTCCCGGATCGTCTTGCCATCCACTTGAAAGGCCTTCTTCTCTTCGCTGGGCGAGATCCCGCCGCAGCCGACTACGGCGGGTTTCCCCATCTGCCGCCCGACCACGGCCGCATGCGACGTCATGCCTCCCGTTGCGGTCAGGATACCCTGGGAGGCGCTCATGCCGTGGATATCATCGGGAGAGGTTTCATCCCGGACAAGCACAACCCGTTTTCCCTGATTTTTCCACTCGACGGCTTCATCGGCGGTAAAAACGGCCTGGCCGGCGGCGGCTCCGGGAGAGGCGGCCAAACCTTTGGCCAGAACCTCATGCCGGTTTTTTTCTTCGACGTCGAAAACCGGATGCAGAAGTTGATCCAGAGCGGCGGGCTCGACCAGCATCAGAGCTTCATTTTTCGTGATCAAGCCTTCGTCAACCAGATCCACCGCGATCTTGACCGCGGCCGGTCCGGTTCTTTTTCCGTTGCGGGTCTGCAGCATGAACAGTTTTTGTTCCTGGATGGTGAATTCAAAATCTTGAACATCCTTATAGTGCTTTTCCAGCCGGTCGGTGATTTCCTTCAACTCAGCGAATACCTCGGGCATGTCGTGACTCAGCTCCTTAAGCGGAGAGGGAGTGCGAATTCCGGCTACGACGTCCTCACCCTGGGCATTGAGAAGATATTCTCCGTAAAGCTCTTTTTCCCCTGTAGCCGGATTACGGGTGAAACCCACGCCCGTGCCGCTGTCTTCACCGAAATTACCGAAAATCATCAGCTGCACATTGACGGCGGTTCCCAGATCGTCAGGTATATGGTTCAACTTGCGGTAGGTGATCGCACGGGGATTGTCCCAGGAGCTGAAAACCGCGGACACGGCCATAAAGAGCTGCTGGTTGACATCCTGAGGGAAATCATTCCCGGTTTCTTTCTTGGTCAAAAGCTTGAAGTCGCGAATGATTTCTTCCCAGATTTCCGGGGAAATATCGAAATCCTGAGTGATTCCATGCTCTTTCTTACTGGCTCTCAGGATCTCCTCGAATTTTTTCTTTTCGATTTCCAGAACGACGTCTCCGAACATCTGAATCAAACGCCGATAGCAATCGAGAGCAAACCTCTTATCCCCGCTTTTCCTTGTCAAACCTTCAACCGTACGGTCATTCAACCCCAAATTCAAGATCGTATCCATCATTCCGGGCATGGAGAACTTCGCTCCCGAGCGGACCGATACCAGCAGCGGGTTGTCCTCTTCTCCGAATCTCTGTCCCGACGCTTTTTCAAGCTGCTTCAGATTGGCTCGGATATCATCCTGTATTTCCGAAGGAAGCTGATTGCCGGATTTAAGAAACAGATTGCAGACTTCCGTCGAAACGGTGAAACCCGGAGGAACCGGCAGTCCGATTCCCGCCATCTCGGCGAGATTGGCGCCTTTCCCTCCAAGAATATCTTTCATATCCTTGTTGCCTTCGACATTGCCTTTACCAAAAAAATACACGTATTGACTTGCCATAAAAAACTCCTTCTAATCAAATAAAGCGGATTAAACAGAAAATATACACATAAACGGCTTAAAATTCAAGGCCATGCGCCCCAACGGGGATGCCGTTTTCCAAGAGGCGTAGAACAAAAAAGCGCAAAATCCGGCCGGAGGGGCCTATACCGAAGCCGCCGCGGCACCGCTTCCGTTTCGTTCTTTTGAAGACGGATGAAGAGTCAAATATTTTTCCAGGCCCGCCTTGAACACGCGAATCGCGCGTTTCAGGTCTTCTTCTTTGAGAACATAGGCGATACGGATCTCATCTCCCCCCCGCCCCGGGGTTGAATAAAAACCCTGCGCGGGCGCGACCATAACGGTCTGGTTGTCCAATTGAAAATCCGTCAGCATCCAGCGAACGAAATGCTCGCTGTCATCCACGGGAAGCCGAGCGATGATGTAAAACGCACCCTCCGGTTTGTCCATCACAACTCCTGGAATATCTTTGAAACCTTCAAACAGAACGTCCCGGCGGCGCTGGTATTCGATCCGAACCGGATCGAAGTAATTTCGCCCCATGCGGTACGCGGCCAAGGCGGCCTTCTGTTCGATGGACGGAGGACATAAACGCGCCTGAGCAAATTTCAGGACGGCTTGATAGACCTCGGAGTTCCGGGTGATGACGGCTCCGATGCGGGCTCCGCAACAGCTGAAACGCTTGGAAATGCTGTCCACGACGATCGCCCGGTTCTTGATATCCTCGAACTCGAGAATACTCGTGTGCCGCTCACCCTCATAGACGAACTCTTTATACACTTCATCCGCGATCAGAAAAAGGTCATGTCGTTTGACCAGCTCGACGACGCGCTCCAGTTCCTCCCGGGAATAGACCGTTCCGGTTGGATTATTGGGAGAACAGAGAAGAATCGCACGGGTTTTCGGAGTAATGAGGGCTTCGATTTCTTTAGCGGAAGGAAGCCGGAATCCATCCTTTACGCTGAGCGGCAACGGAACAATCTTGACATCGGCGAAAGCAGCATAGCCGTTGTAATTCGTATAGAACGGTTCTGGGATAATGATCTCTTCACCCGGATCCGCCACGACACTGAAAGAAAAATGGATCGCTTCCGAACCCCCGATGGTGACAAGCACCTCTTCCGCAGTCAGCGGAATATTGAAATCGCCGTAATAATCCGCGACGGCCTGCCTCAGTTCTAAAAATCCTTGAGCGGGACCATAGCTCAACACATCGGTATCATAGTTTTTCAATGTATCCCATACCGGTTTCGGCGTTGGTATATCCGGCTGTCCGATATTGATAAAATAAACATGTATTCCCCGCTCTATGGCCTTATCGGCGAGAGGTTTCAGCTTTCTGATCGGGGATTCCTGAATTGCTTTTCCGCGTTGGGAGATATCCATGATGATTCCCTCCAGATGTTTATAAAGGTTACATTTATAAGGACATTTAATTATTTCAAATGCACGCGGGGTTGTCAAAGTTTTTGTTGCTAAGAAAGCACGATTCTGCTATTTTAAATCCTACCTTCAGCACGCAAATGAACATCTCAATCAAAGCCCGGATCATACGCAAGCAAAGCTGGGATACGTATCATCTGCTTCGGCTGGAAGCCCCCGACATCGCGGCCCACGCCGAACCCGGACAGTTCGTTATGGTGCGCATCTCCCCTCAACCCCATCCGCTGCTGCGGCGCCCTTTCTGCATCCATTATTGCGAGGAAGGAGAAGTCGAGATATTCTTTCAGGAAGCGGGCGTCGGGACATCTCTTCTGGGGCTCCAGGAACCGGGCCGGTTTATCGATATCCTCGGCCCCCTGGGCCGAGGCTTCCGATATGATGCCGACGGGAAAAAATCTCCGGCAGCACTGGTCGGAGGCGGCCGGGGCATCGCCCCTTTATTCTGGCTGGCGCAGGTTCTACGCACACATCGTTTTACGCCGCATATATATTACGGCGGAAAAACCCGAACCGATCTTCCTCTCCGGGAACGTTTTCTCGAAAGCGGACTGGACATCTCCTGTGCCACCGATGACGGTTCCTTTCAGTTCCACGGTCTCGTCACGGATCTGGTCAGAGCACGGCTCGAATCGTCCCCCGCAAAACAGCTGTTCGCATGCGGGCCGGAACCCATGCTCGCCAAGCTTGCTGAGATAGGGCGTTCTCTTGAAATCCCCGCACAGTTCTCTCTGGAATCGATGATGGGCTGCGGTTTCGGAGCCTGTTGGGGCTGCGTTAAAAAAATCAAAACGGAAGACGGCGCCGAATGGCGGAAAATCTGTGAAGACGGCCCGGTATTTCCGGCAGAAGACATCGAATGGAAATGATCGACCTCAGCGTGGACTTGGGATTTATCAAACTGAAGAATCCCGTGATCGCGGCCAGCGGCACATTCGGATACGGAGAAGAGTTCACCCCTTTTCTGGACCTCGATCAACTGGGCGGATATGTGGTCAAAGGTCTCTATTTCAATCCCCGCCCGGGTAATCCGCCCCCCCGATTGGTCGAAACCGTGGGAGGGCTGATCAACTCCATCGGTCTTCAGGGAGTCGGCGTCCACCGTTTCGCCGAGGATATTCTGCCCCGCCTGCGCGGCCGCAATACCGCTCTTATCATCAATGTCTGCGGTGAAGACGAAGAGGAATACGCGCGGGTCGTGGATTATCTCGATTCCCGGGAAGGCATCGCCGCCTATGAAATCAACATCTCTTGTCCGAATGTCAAGCAGGGCGGCCACTGCCCGGCCCTGGATCCGCGCACGACCCATTCCGTTGTACGGATGGTAAAGACCGTCAGCAAGCGCCCGATAATCACGAAGCTCTCCCCCAATGTAAGAGACATCTCCGAAATCGCCGAAGCGGCGCAGGAAGCAGGTTCGGACGCCGTATCCCTCGTCAACACTTTTCTGGCCATGGCCGTCGATACCGAAACACGTCGCCCGAGATTGAGCAACGTTTTCGGCGGACTCAGCGGCCCCGCCATTAAACCAATCGCTTTGAGAATGGCCTATCAAACGGCGCAGCGGCTGCATATTCCCGTCATCGGGATGGGGGGCATCATGTCCGGACCGGATGCTCTTGAGTATTTGATCGCCGGCGCCGCCGCAGTCCAGGTAGGAACGGCAAATTTCGTGAACCCTGAATCAACCGTGAATATCATCCGGGAGCTTGAGGATTACTGCCGTTCCCGTAAAATATACCGACTGTCCGACCTGATCGGAAGCATGAAGACATAAGATGAATATCCCGGGAGTCGGCGCATTCCGGGATGGCGGTACAGATTCGCGCCGGAAACCGATCGAAGACGGCGAAAAGGAAGTAAAATGATTCCCATGAATGACCTCTCTTGCAAAATCATCGTGGCCCTGGATGTAAATTCCCGGGAAGAAGCTCTCACACTGCTTGACCGGCTTCCGGAAACCGAAATATTCAAAGTCGGTTTGCAGATGTTTTCCGCCTACGGTCCTCCGCTTCTATCCGAATTGAAAAACCGGAATAAAAAAGCTTTTCTCGATCTAAAACTCCATGATATCCCCAACACGGTTGCCGGGGCGGTCAGAATGAGCGTTCTCCACGGAGTTCACATGATGACCCTGCACGCTTCTGGCGGAAAAGAGATGCTGAAAAGCGCCGTCGAAGCCGCCGCGGAAGAATCGGAACGCAGCGGATCTCCACGGCCTTTTCTCCTGGCGGTTACGGTATTGACCAGTTTAAAAGAAATCCAAATGCGGGAGGTGGGGGTTTCCTCTCCGGTCAAAGAACAGGTCCTCCGACTGGCGGAACTGGCACGTGAAGCGGGCGCGGACGGCGTAGTCTGTTCGCCCCTGGAGATCGACTTGATCCGAGAAAACTTTGGTCCGGAATTACTTGTGGTCACTCCCGGAATCAGACCTTCATGGGCGGCGGTTGGAGACCAGAAGCGGATTATGACTCCGGCGCAGGCCGTGAAAAAAGGCGCTGATTACCTGGTGGTGGGACGACCGATCATCAAAGCCCCCTCGCCGGGAGATGCTTTTCAAAAAATCCTACGCGAGTTAGAGAGCCCGGATCAGTGAGCCGCCCAGAAACATCGCTCCGAGGATCCCAGAAAGCACGAACATCAGAACCAGCGCGATAACCAGCGACACCACGAAGTAGCTGACAACCTTATCCTTGGGAGTTTCCATGAGGGAGGCCTCAAATCCCAAATACATGATGTACAAACCGTAGAGACTCGCCAATCCGACCAGAACGCCCAAAAGAGGGATGAGATTAAGGATTCCGGCCACCCAAGCGGGAGTCATGCTGAACACCGCCAGCTTCATGGCGTTTTCAGGGTTGGACTTTGATGAAAAAGTCGGCGCCAGGGCATTGATGATGACGCCGAGCAAATAGACGGTAAGGAGTGTGAAGACATAGGAGAAAATACTGTAAAAAAGATTCCGGCCGAAAAGATTTCTTCCCAGATAGGGAATTCTGAGGCTGCCGAAAATAGCCCATCCGAAAAAATGAGCGACGGCCGGAATCGCAGCCAGTATTGCGGCATATGAGGTAAAAAGCTTAGTGACGGGAAGGCTCTCACCCTTGATTTTTTTCCATTCTTCCTTCGGTTGCAGTAAAATTCCTTTGACTCGAGTTACAAGATCCATCCGCTTCCTCCTCAATCAGAATTTATTGACTATATATCGCGTTTAAGATTCAAAGTCAATCTTTTATCACCGGGACCTCCCACCTGAAATTCACGATAAAAAACCACCCACTTCGGGAATTATTAAGAATATTAATGGAGGCGCGGGTCGGATTCGAACCGACGAATCGAGGTTTTGCAGACCTCTCCCTTAGCCACTTGGGTACCGCGCCTGAAAATCATAGAGAAGAGCGGAATCTGGGTTGGAGCGGACGATGGGATTTGAACCCACGACCTTCTGCTTGGCAAGCAGACGTTCTACCACTGAACTACGCCCGCCCGATTCTGCGCTCGGCGGCCCAGCGCTGGGCATAACCTACCAAAAACGCAAAAAACTGTCAACTCATTCATCCACGTCGAAATCCGCCTTCTTTCAGTCGGAATAACGATCCTTGTTCAATCAGGAAAAAAGCAATGATCAGGACGCAAGTTTTCCACCATCAACCGGTTTTGTCCTGAACCAGATCTCCGATCCTCAGGGCGTCCCGGCAGGAAAGGACCTTGATGGTCGCGGTTTTGTTCCCTACATCGATGACCACGGAATTCCCGAAAATCTGTAAGGGGGCTCCCTCCTGAACGACCCGATAAAGGGTGAGTTGTTGGCCGATCTGGATTCCGTGTTCGGCACCGACATCGATAACGGCCCAGTGACCGCTGCCGACCTGATTGAATTCTCTTTGAAGATAAATGACTTTCCCCTTGAGGCCTTTGGCCTCGAAGGGAGGGACGTCATAGCCCTGGTCTTTTCCCATGAAGGTTTCCTTTTCCCGGAAAGGAATCAGGTAATTTCCCAGAGTTACCGCGCCGCAGGATTTTTCGATGGTAGCCGAAGATCGTTTTTCTGAAAGGGCTTGGATGCGGGCCCGGCCGTGTTTTACGGCCACATGGCCATAACCCGGGAGATCCGAGCTCAATTCATAAACCAGAAAAAGCTGCCCGGCCGCCAATCCGTCATTTTCCCCTTGGTTGAGATAAACCACATCGCCGTCGCTGATCAGCTCCCTCTCATCCTCGCGCTCGGAACCGACGATACGAAGACTGGGTATTTCCGCTTCATGTACAAATATTGAACAGTAAAGATCGGTTTCAGACAGAAGAGGATGAATCTCGTCGTATATCTTCGCCCGATTGATCTCTCTTTCCTGTTCCTGAGCATTGACGGTCAAACCGGTAAAAAGAAATATTCCCAACAGGAAAGAATGGAAAGCTATAAGTCCCACGATCTTGGTCCTTTTCCTCACTTTGGCACCTCTTGCTCCAAAATTGGTTAAATGCTGTATTTCCATTATATTTTGTCGTTAAAACGCTGTCAATATGAAAAAAAACTCGCTTTCATCCAAAATAATTCGATTGATTAAGAACTCATCCCTTTTCACCGATGTTGGAATTTCCTCTTTGAATCGGGAAACCATTCCGTTATGAATCCGCGAATCGACTCACCGATCCAACATCGGGAGATGTTTGAAAGCGCACACTTTGCTCTTTACTCATTATTTGGTTAAAATATCGCATGGAAATTCTCATGAAACATAATAAAACCATTCTCGCTCTGCTGTTCGGCGGAAAATCCGCCGAGCATGAAGTATCGGTGACATCCGCCCGATCCATCTTTGACAACCTGAATCGAAACAAATACCGGATCCACTGTATCTACGTGAATAAGGACGGTCGATGGCGAGCCGTTACGTCACCTCATCTCTCCACCTCCGAGTTGGACAAGGGAGATTCGTTCTCCTTCCTGCCCTGGAAGGCGGAAGGCCGTGATCATGGATTGTCGGCGGATGTCTATTTCCCGGTTATGCATGGCCCCTACGGCGAAGACGGAACCATACAGGGCTTGTTCGAGCTGGCCGACATCCCTTATGTCGGAGCCGGTGTCCTGGCTTCAGCCGCCGGCATGGATAAAGCCGTCGCTAAAACGCTTTTCCGGGCCCGGGGCTTGCCCGCGGGAAAATACAGGGTCGTTTATCAAATGGATTGGATGCACGGCTCGCAAACTTTCCTGCGGGACATTCAATCTGAACTGTCGCTGCCCTACTTCGTCAAACCCGCGAATATGGGATCCAGCGTGGGTATAACGAAAGTAAAAAAGGCCGAAGAGCTCGAAAACGCGGTTCATGCCGCATTTCTCCACGATCGAAAGATCCTGGTGGAAGAAGGCATCCAGGGACGCGAAATCGAATGCAGCGTACTCGGAAACGACGCTCTCACGGCTTCGGTTCCCGGTGAAATCATTCCCCATGCCGAATTCTATGATTATCAGGATAAATACGTTACGGGAAAAACGACTTTTCAGATTCCCGCTCCTCTGGCTCCCGATGTCGTCGAACGGATTCAAAAGCTGGCGATGGAAGCCTTCCGTGCCATCGAAGGCTCCGGGATGGCGCGTGTCGATTTTTTCCTGCAGGATAAGACGGAACGGATATTCATCAATGAGATCAACACGATACCTGGATTTACCGCCATCAGCATGTATCCCAAGTTATGGAGCGTCAGCGGCCTTGAATTCTCCGATCTGCTTGATACGTTGATCAATCTGGCCGTCGAAAGACATGCATTGAGATCATCCCGAAAACGGAATTCCCCATGATGATGAGAATTCTGGGCATCGATTTCGGAGATAAAACCCTGGGGCTGGCGATCAGCGACCTGATGGGCATCACCGCTCAACCGCTCGAACAATACCAAATCCGCGGCCCCGGTGCCGACAGATCTTTCTTTCAGTATCTCATAAAACAGAAACAAATCGGAAAAATCGTGATCGGTCTTCCGCTGCGTATGGACGGGACCGAAGGAACCAGGGTGGAGAAAACCCGGCGATTCGCCGATTGGCTGCGGTCTTTTATCGATCTGCCGGTGGTATTTTGGGATGAAAGACTGACGACCAAGCAGGCGCTCCATCTCCTCAGGGAGCAAAGTTCCGGCCCCCAGAAGAAAAAACAGCGGAAAGACAAAGTGGCGGCCGCAATAATTCTGGCCGCCTATCTGGAAAGTGAACGAGATGACCCGCCGACGATATAGAATTATACTGCCGGTTTTCATCGCAGGAGTTCTTGCCTTCAGCGCCGTCGCGACGTGGTTCGCAATTTCCTTTCGAAGCGTCCCCAAAACCCCCCCGCGTATCGTGGTCATGGACATCGAGCGAGGCCAAAACGCCTCGGAGATCACACGGCGATTGCTTGATCAGGGCCTTATCCGACACACGGTACCTTTTCTATGGAACTACCGCCTCTTTTTTCGCGGGCAAAGCCTCAAAGCCGGTGAATATACCCTGCAGGCACCGCTTTCCCCGCGGGATATTTTGATCATGCTGACTGAAGGACGCGTCACGCTGCATCCCCTCACCATTCCAGAAGGATTGACCCGGATCGAAACCGCCGACCTGCTTCAACAAGACTACGGGATCGACAGAACCCTTTTCCTCAAGGCTTCGGCCGGGGCGGAGCCGATAGAAACCCTGGACCCCGACGCGCCCGACCTGGAAGGCTATCTCTTCCCGGAAACCTACCATTTTCCAAAAAACACATCCCCGGAACACATCGTTTCCAGCATGGTACAGGAATTCGCAGCCGTTTTCACGGATGCCTGGCGCAAACGGTGCGAGGAAATCGGATTCACCATCCGGGAATGCGTCATCCTGGCTTCCCTCATAGAGAAAGAGACATCCCTTTCAGAAGAAAAAGCGGTGGTTTCTGCGGTTTTTCATAACCGTCTCCGAATCGGCATGAAGCTCGACTGCGATCCGACGATCATATATGCCCTCAAGCAGGAGGGAAGGTTCCGGGGACGACTTCTGATCCGGGACCTGAGTCTGGATTCTCCTTACAACACCTACCGGTTCGCCGGACTCCCACCCGGCCCCATAGCCAATCCGGGAAGGGATTCGCTATTCGCCGCACTCTACCCCGCCGACGTCCGGTACCTGTATTTCGTATCCAGGAACGACGGGAGCCACCATTTCAGCCTGACATTCAAGGAACACCAGAACGCCGTCATCCGCTACCGTAGAAGCAAGCGATAAAGATCTTTTTTCCCTCTATTCCGCTTTCCCACGCCGCACATCGCCCGCAAACGGAAATCCTGCCGTTTTCCCTGTTGTCAGATGAAAAACGAGTGGAAAAAACAGGCATTTTCTGCTATAGTATTTCTTTATATTAAATGGTTTTAGAAGATAATTTTAATTGCAGAGAAACCTCACCGGTTGATCTCTAGGAGGAAAGATGAAGACAAGAAAGATCATCATCCCGATTCTCACTCTAGGACTCATGCTTATCATGGCAGCGGCCCCCGGTCTGGCACTCCAGGAAAAGAGCGTCATTCCCCAGGAAGTCAAGGATGTTCTCGAAGCGGGCATAACGACACGTGAAGCACGTTTGGATATCCCTTTTTCGATCATCGAATGCATGCACATGCCGGCACAGCAAAACCTTTACGGATATTTCTTCTACCAATTGAAGAATTCCGACATCGGATACGGACAGACGCTGACCGCACCCGAGGGGAAGCTGGAAGGACAAACCCATGCTTTCTTTATTTTCAAAAAGAATGACGGGAGTTTCACGAAAGAAATCTACGCTCCCATAAACTGTCAGATCGATGCGGAGGGTTATGATCCAGAAGCCGCCAGCATTCTTACCACCGGTTATCCTCTTCCTCCTGGAGATTATCTGCTGGCCATGGCCATTACAACCAAGGATCTAAAAACTATCGGTACCCAGTACTTTGAATTCAGCCTGCCCGATCCCGCCGCTTATGCATCCGAATTGGGCACCTCTTCCATCATTTTCACCAGCGACATTTCTCAGATGCCGGCGCAGGAATCCAAGGTAGAGGTCCACAACGGCTACATGACTTATTCCGTCCTCAAAATCGTGCCCAACCTTAAGCGGGAATTCCCCTCCGGAGGAACCTTGGACAGCTTTTTCTTTGTTCTGGGCGCCCAAGCCAACCAAGCAGGCCGATTCGACATCGAGATCAATTATGAGGTCAAAAAAGGCGAGGAAACCGTGATACAGTACTCGGCCACCAAGTACCAGACAAACATCATCAGCCAGCCTCTTCCTCTCGAAATCACCACCGTAACCGAAGAGGAAAAGGACGGAGAAAAAACCGAGAAGAAGGAAACCAAGGATCTGGAAGCCGGTTCCTACACTTTCCTCATCAAGATCAAAGACGTGACTTCCGGGAAAACCACGGAGCGAACGGTTCCCTTCGAAGTCAAGTAAACTCGACGAATCATAAACGGAATAAAACAAATTTGCCGGCGGTTGGAACCGCCGGCAAATTACGAAATCGGCACGAAGTTTCGTGTGACTCCATCCTGTAGACAGCGATGGAGCAAGCGTGGGTTCCTTCCTCCCGGAATCCGCGTTCACATTCCTGACGGGATTTCGGGGGGGGGGGGGACAAAGGCAACGGAGGACCGGACGCGGCGGCCCCTTTTCCAGGGGCAAGAACCGCCTTACGGGGAATATTTTGCTTGAAGAAACTTAATTGTTTGATTATCATATGATTAGAGGATAATTCATGCGAAATAAGGGTTGGTTTTTCCTGTTTGTCTTCTTTTATGGAATAAGCATCGGGGCGGTCGCGCAAAACAAACTCAAAGTAAAAGACCTTGTTCCAAAATACAGGGTATGGCTGGAGGAAGAAGTTTCCTATATCATTTCCGCCAAGGAAAAGGAAATCTTTTTGCAGTTAAGCACCGACAAGGAGCGTGACATTTTTATCGACGCTTTCTGGAAAGCCCGGGATCCCAATCCCGTCACGCCGGAAAACGAGTATAAAGATGAGCATTATGAGCGCTTGACCTATGTGAACAAATTCTTCGGACGCGGCACCCCTACGCCGGGGTGGAAAACCGATAAGGGCCGCATGTACATCATCCTGGGAGAGCCCCAGCAAATCGATAAATATGAGAATGAAGCCCAGCTGATCCCCACCGAAGTCTGGTTCTATCAAGGCAAGGTCGATATGAACTTGCCTGGAGCTTTCAACCTGGTGTTCATCCAGAAAGACGGCTTTCCGGATTGGGAACTTTACAGCCCGGTCAGAGACGGGCCTCAGGTTTTTCTACGATTTCATAATCAGGACCGCGTCGACTATGAATCCATATACCGGGCGATCTTCCGCGCACAGCCGGCACTGGCCAAGTTGGCGGTCACATTGATCCCGGAAGATAGAACAACCCTTTATCAGCCGTCCATCGCATCCGATATCCTGATATCCCGCATCTTCGAGGTCCCTAAAAAAATCCATGACGAATACGCGGATAAACTGCTTCGGTACAAGGATGTCATCGAAGTGGAATATACCGCCAACTATATCGGCAACGAATACCTGATTCAGATTCTTCAGGATAAATCGGGAAAATTCTTTGTTCATTACCTCATTGAACCCAAGCGGTTTTCGCTCGAACTGTATGAAGGAACCTACCACACAACACTGGAAATGAGCGGTCAGATCAAAGATGACCGGAACCGTTCCATTTATCAATTCGATAAGGAACTGCCGCTCCGGTTCAATCCCGACCAGTTCGAACAGATCAAATTCCGCAATTTCAGCTATCAGGACGCCTTTCCCCTGATCGAGGGAGAATATACCTTCCATTTCCTGATGAAGAACCGGGCTTCCAAGGAATTCACCTCTTTTGAGAAACATATCTCCGTTCCTGATTCCGACACATTGTCGCTGAGTTCGCTTCTGCTGGCAAGTTCCAAAAAAGAGTCTCCCTATGTTCAGGAGATCAAAGCTTTCAAATACGGCGCCGATCAATACTACGCTTCCCCCCAAAGGTCTTTCACCCAGGATGATGATCTCATCATCCTGTTCGACATCTACGGCCTTTCCCCCGAACTGAAAGACGGGGGGCGGCTGCGCTTCACCCTCGAGCGCGAAGGCAGCGATATCTGGCACGAGGATGTTCCCCTTAAAAATATCAAGACGACCCGGCAGATCACGAAGACGCTCACACTCAAGGATAAATCCCCGGCCAATTACAGGATCAGGGTCGCGGTGCTGAATCGGGGCGGGGACGAACTCGTTCGCAAACAAGGCTTTTTTTACATTTCTCACAAGCGCTCGCTTCCACGTCCTTTCGTCAATACCGAAATTCTGGCGGCGGCGGACAATCCCGTCTACGATTACATCATCGGCGGCCAGTACTTCAACAGCGGCAGCCTGTCGCAATCCCGATCTTTCATGGAAAGAGCCTACCGCCGGGCGCCTCAAAATCTGAGATATGCTCTGGGATTTTCACAGATATTGCTCGCCGCCCGGGATTATGGTCAAATCATTTCGATATTAACTCCCCATGTTACGGGAGAGGATGTCGATCACGCCTGTTTCAATCTGCTCGGACAAAGCTATCAAGCCTTGGAAGATTACCCGCATGCGATTCAAAGCTACAAGGCTTACCTCGATCACTTCGGCACCAATCTCAAGGTGCTGAACAATATCGGCGAATGCTATCTGAGATCGGGAGATGAAGAAGAGGCGCTGCTCGCATGGAAGAAATCGCTGGAATTGGATCCGCGACAGGAAAATATCCAAACCAAGGTCAAAGACCTGGAGGCAACAAAATGAAGATCAACCCAAAATCCGCAGGCGCTTGCTCCCTACTACTGGTATGGGCTCTGTCAGTTTCCTGCGCAGGCTTACACTCGGCGAAAAACCTGGACCCGGAAAATCGGGAATTTCTGTCCGTCGTCCGATACCTCATCACAAAACAGGAGCGTAAGCAGTTTCTTCGCCTCGCTCCGGACCAAAGACCGGCTTTTCGGGAAGATTTCTGGAAAAAACGCGACCCCGATCCCTACACGGAGGTCAATGAATACAAGGAAGACTACTTCGCGCGCATAGAGGAGGCCAACCAGCTTTTCAGGGGCCCCGGTCCCGGATGGCTGTCGGACCGCGGACGCATTTATATCCTGCTCGGCCCTCCGGGAGAGCGCTATACCTACCCCACCGGATATCAGATCGGGGATCTTCCCTATGAGGTGTGGCTGTACGGCTTTTATCCCATTTTTTTCGTCGACCGGGACTGGAGCGGGAATTACGAGATGGTGCCCGGCAGCGCCTATAATCTGGCCCAGATCCAAAAAACCCAGATGGACTGGAAGCCCAAAATCGATAAGGATGAGGTGGTTTTCGATTTCGAGCTCAGCTTTTTCGAGGGGAAAAACAGCTCAAAAATCCTTGTCCTGAAGATCCCCTATGCAAATATATGGCTGACCGAAAACGAGAAAAAGCTGGAAACGATCCTCAGCCTTTCCCTGATTGCGACAACGGGAAAAAACAATAAAACGGTATGGGAAGGAAACAGGGATTATACGATCTCCCTGACGGAAGCCGAGTTGGAGCAAATGCAGGACAAGAAATATGAGATCAGATATCCGATCTCTCTGGCGGCCGGGGAGTATGAATTAAAGATCGAGCTTGAGAACACCACGGATGAAAACCGAATATCAAAGACCATAAAATTCAAGGTGGAAACTTAGCCGGGAGCCTCGTATGGATCCACTGATTTTTGTTTACAAGACAAGGCACCAAAGGGAATAATATATTAGTCCTCGATGGATAATGATTGGAGGTTATCATGAAAAAGCATATTGCAGTCCATATGGTTGTCATCATGTGTCTCCTGATGAGCACCGTCGTACTGCTCAGCGCACAAAAGGATGTCCGCGGACTGGCGCGCCTCAGCGGAAAAGTCACGGATAAACAGGGAAACGGGATTGCGCAGGCGGAAGTCCTGGTTAAATTCTTGGCGGATCAGACAAGAAGACGAGAGGCCTTCGAGAAGATAGTAAAAACCGAGGAAGACGGCGGTTGGAAAATGGCAGGACTGCAGAGCGGCCTTGCCGTGGTGTATGCCTCCGCCCCGGGATTTCTCCCCAACCAGCGACGGATCGAGGTCAGCCAAGTCAATCGCAATCCTTTCATCCTGCTCCAGCTCGAAGCGGCTGAAGTACCGGTCAGCGAAGATCCGGAGGCCATCCGGCTTTTTGAAGAGGCCAACAATGCCTTCGAAGCGGAAAACTTCGAAGAAGCGCTGGCGTTATATCAGAAATTCATGGAACAGAATCCCGAGGTATACCAGATCCGCTTCAACATCGGCAACTGTTATGCGGAAACCGGTCAGTTCGACCTCGCTCTCACGGAATACGAGGCCGTCATCGCAAAGCTTGATAAGGAGATTGAAAATCCCGACATCAAGCTCAAGGCGAAGTCGGTCGCCGCTATCGGAGAGGTTTATCTCAAGAAGCAGGACCTCGAAAAAGCCCAGGAATATTTCAAGCAGTCGATCGAGTTGAGCCCCGACGATCAGATCCTCTCCTACAATGTCGGCGAGATCTACTTCTCCAACAACAATATGGGAGAAGCCGTCGAGTATTTCAGCAAAGCCATCGAGATCAAACCTGATTGGGCAGATCCCTATCTCAAGCTGGGATATGTCTATCTCAATCAAGCCGATTACGGAATGGCCAAGGAGAATTTCACTAAATTCATGGAACTCGCGCCGGATCATCCGCAGGCGGCCACCGTCACCGGGATTCTGGATTACCTGGAAAAAATGTAGCGACCTACTGGAGGGGAGTCCATTCTCCCCTCCGTTTTCTATTTCATGCTCTTGTATGTTGAGGTGATTTCCCTTTAGATCCATACCCTCCATACCACCCTCCGCGCCACCCGCCGACCCACCCCGCCCTGGAATTAAGGTAAAAACCATACTCAAGGCCCAGCACCAGCCTGGATTATTCACGGGCCGAGATTACCGCGGCGACAAGGAAGCCGTTCGTGAGGCGTACTAAAGTACGCCGATCGGACGGCAACGAAGTCGACATGGTGAGATCGGCTCGTCCCGGGGGTGGAAAGGGCTGATGAGAATATTGATTTTTACCAAAAGAGGTTTTTCTCCGACTTCATCAGCCATTTCCATGAATAATTCAGGCCCAAAAAAAAGCCTCCCTTCCTCGAAAGGAAGGGAGGCTTGAACGTCTACGCGAACTGATTACAGTTTAGAAGATGAACTTGACGCCCAAACGGACATCGATTCCGTCCGTATAGCGATACTCCATCAGGAAGCGGGGCTCGGGATCGACACCGGCGGCCGTCGCTTCGGCCAAGTAGTCGATACCGGAGGCGAGGTACTCGTCATCCAGGTAAAAGCCCTGGCGGTACATGGTGTTGTAAACGCGCTGTGCGATTCTCTGGTTGAAGAGGTTGGTGATGTTGGCGTTAACCTGCATGGAATATCTGCCGCCGAATTTGAAGTTGTATTCCAGGTAGAGGTCGGTCCTTGTCAGGAACGGCGTACGGCCGTCCGTAAACCGGCCCAGAGGATAGAAGCTGACGCTGTTGATGGACAACTGGCGGCTGATCGGGGTTCCGCTCATTGCATAAGAATAGAATCCTACGGTCAGACCGAAATCGAAGGTGTAGCTGCCGTAGAGTTTGAACTGGTGGGGACGATCCGTCGGGAGTTTGCCGACGGCGTCTTCCATGGTCTGCGTCCGGTGGAGATGCCACATGTCGAAATAGCGTTCGACGTTAGGCGACCGCCGTCCGAATTCATCCGAACTGGCCAGTCCGGAGAAATTCCCCCACAGGTTGCTCCAGGTGTAATGGAAACCGCCCATCCAGTTGTTGCTGAACCGTTTGTCCAGTCCGACACTGACGGAGTGGTAGCGTCTCTGTGCCCTGGGGCACTCGGGGATGTTGGGGCCCAGGTTCTCGAGATAGATCGCATTGATCCAATCCGAGCCGGGGTTGCCGTTGTAGTACTGTTCTCCGGCGGGAGTCTGCACGCCGATGTCCTCGATCGCCCACAGGATTTTGTTGTGCAGCCAGCGGGCTGTCAGAGAGACGTCCTCACCGAGTTTTCTCTGGATTCCGGCGGTATATTCGACCTTCTGATACGGTTTCATATCCGGCTGGGTGGTGTCGAACGAGGGGATCCTCCAGTTGAGGGATTCGATGTAAACGAAGTCGGGCGCCATGTTCAGATCGGGATGCGTGGTCTCCGCGACTTTCCAATCCAGGGTGTTCATTTCATAGTAGTGGGAGATCCATTTGAATCCGCCGTAAGACCCCTCGGCCATTTCGAGCTTCATGACGTCATAATAGAACCCGAAGCTTCCGAAGACCTTGAAGGTGCTGTCGCCCAGCACGTCATAGGCGAAACCAATGCGCGGAGCCAGTTTGTCTCCGAACCCGAACTGGATCGGAGGATCCTGGTACTCGGGCAGATCGCTGAAGGACGGGATGTCCTCTTTCTCGGCCCGGATACCCAGGTTCAAGGTCAGTTTGTCGGCGATGGTCCAGCTGTCCTGAAGGAAGATGGCCCAGCGCATGCTGTGGATCTTGGCGATGGTTCCGAACGGTTCGCGGGTATGGAGATAACCGTATGTCCCGTCGACGTCACCGATTGCCGGGTTGGGAGACCGATAGGTCTGTCCCCAGTAGAAACGGTTGTAGTCATACGGATAGGCATCGTCCACATCCTGTCCGATCCGGACGGCCTGCACACCCAGTTTCCAGACATGCTCACCGGCCAGATCGACGAAGAACGTGGTGTCGAAGTTGCCGACGAAGCGGTCCTGGATGTTCCGGGTGGTCTGGTAGCCGTCGTCATAGGAATAATTGTACCAGTACTTGCCGTGTTCTTCCCCGCCGAAACCGATGTTGGAATAGAGGAAGTAGTAGCGCGGACCGGAAGGTCCCACCAGCTGCTCTTCGTTGGTGCGGAAATAGCCGCCGTTCAGGGCGAAGAACAGGCTGTCGGAAGCGATGTAGTCGGCGCGGAAACCAACCGTGTACCCGGGATTGTCGAATCCGTAGATATCATACTGGTATTCCGTGGATCCCGTTCCGTCCAAATCGGCCAGAGCGCCTCTCCATTTGTAGAAATCGTTGATGTAGCTGGCGCTCAGGCGGAGGCCGCCGATAGGTTGAGCCGTGAGTTTGGCCTGAGAGAAATAGCTGTTTTGCTTCTGGTTCGTGGTCCGTTCAACTCCATCATCGATGAACACGACCGAGCGGTCGGTATTCGTGAATCGAGGCATGAAGCTTCCGAAGAACCACAGGCGGTCCTTCAGCAGATAGCCGCCCAGACCGAGACCGACATCGAAAGTATTCCATGTGTCTTCGGGAAAGTCGACATATTCCGCCGTGACGTCGTCGATCGGGTTGATGCGCAGCACCTGGTAGTGATTCTGGTTTCCGGGCATGGCCTGCAGAGCGCTTCCGCTCATATAACCGCTGAGTTCACCGTGGAACTCATTTCCGCCCGACCGCGTGATGACGTTGATGACACCACCCATCGAGCCGCCGAACTCGGCTTCGTATCCGCTCGATTTGACCTGAACTTCCTCGACGAATTCGAAAACGACCCGCTGGGACGATGTCCCTTCATACATGCTGGTGGTGTCCACACCGTCGACGAAGAACATGTTCTCGGAACCGCTGGCGCCGTCCATCGACGTTCCACCGGCCATGTCCTCCTCGTTCACTCCGGCCGCAACTGTGACGACCGATGTGAAGTCTCTTCCCTTGGGAAGTTTGGCGAACATCTCCTTGCCGATATTGGTGGTGGTTCCGCTCTTCTTGATGTCGACCACGGGCGATTCACCGATAACGGTGACCTCTTCTTCCATCGTGGTCTGTGACAGCGTGATTTCGACTGAATACGTCCTTCCCAGACGAACCAGGATTCCCTCACGACGCAGGGTGTTGAATCCGGGCAGTGAGAACGTTATGGTAAACGTGCCCGGAGTCAATCCTACCAGACGGTAACGACCGACTTCATCCGTAATGGACGTCACCGTTCCGATATGCGTGGGACTCGTGGCTTCAATCGTCACACCAGGAAGAGGAGTGCCTTCAGCGTCTTTGACCGTACCGATAACGATGCCGGTCTGTTCTTGCGCAGCAGCAAAGCTAGCGCAGATGACGATAAGCGCCAGCAGAAACGTTAAAAACCTTTTCATTAAGTCCTCCTTCTTAACCCCGATCTATCGAGGCTAAAAATTTTTCCCTGAGGATGGGAAAAAACCATCCCCTCTTTGCCTAATAATTATACTTCTCCCCAGAAGCACCTCCTTAAAATTCGATATAATCTGGAAGATAATGAGAAACCCTCCATCCTTCACTCTTTTTAATGCAATAATTATGCCAAGATATATTATTCTATAACTTGTTTGTTTTCTTTTAATTTCGATGTTTTTGGATGTCCCCGCATCCAATTTATTGAATATCATCCAATAGTTTGTATGCAAAAACCCGTCGGGCTCCCCCCTTGACTTTAAGGTCTCCTGCGGATTTGATGCTCAAAATGCGCGTGTATTCCCCCCCCCCAACATCTATAAGGCCGGCGTCACTATAGATGCATTCAGTGATCAGGACTTCAGTCGGCTCCGCAACAAATCCGGCATTAAGGCCGTCTGTTTCGAAAAGTTCGGTTCATCAGGCCGTAGACATCCCGTTCCTAACCCGGAACATCACGAGTCGTTCCCGATGGCCTTCTGCAGAGCTTCCTTGAACTTGGGATTGACCTGAGCGCCGTTTTCTTCGGCCAGCTTCAGATACTCCATGGCCTGTGAGTATTTCTTGACCATGTAATAGAGGCTGGCGAGATTGTTGTAGGCGTCGCCGTGCTTGGGATTGATCCGCACCGCCTCCATGTATTGGTCGTGCGCTTCCTGGTATTTTTTCTGCTTGACGAAAATATTGCCGTGAAAATAGAAGTAATCCGACGGCGTCTCTTCCTCTTCCGGAACCGGTTCGTTCAACCGGTTGACGATCGTATTCTTTTGGCCTTCGAGTTTCGTGACCTCGGCGCTCAGCTTGCTTTTCTGAGTGCCGGTCGCCACCGCCGCCGCCTCGCGCATGGCGTTCAGCCGCTCCTCGATATCATCCTGCTGTTCCCGAAGCTGATTGATCATGATCTGGTGCATATTGATCTTCATCTTGGCGATGAATCTGTAATTGTCCTTGGCCTTTTGGATCTCTTCGAGCGCCTCGTCGATCTTTCCTTCTTTGTATGAAATCTGGGATAAGAAGAAATAGGCGTCCGCGTGCTCGGACATGCGCTCGACCACATCCTGGAATTCTTTGCGCGCCTTCACCAGGTTCCCGGCCGCATGGAGTTTCTTCCCCTTTTCGAAACTCTTGTTGACCGCCCGGTATTTCTCATAGACCAGCTTTTCGCTGCGGGAATAGTCCTCCTGCGCCCATCCGGAAATACCAGAGATCATACAAAAAGATACCAGAAAGGCCACCGCCCAACAGGCTTTATACTTCATGTTTCCCTCCCATGTTATTTTCACCGTGTTGTGAATTTTAACCCAATTATCGCCAACAATCAACCGGCCGATCCTCTATGCATGAGACCGACGATCCTGAGCGGAATCACGAAAAATATTCATTCCGCGTTTTTCCTGCGGCTGGATTTCGGGCCTTCCCCCTGGACAAGTTGACATTCAACCTTAATCTTTTTAAATTTTAAATGGGGAATGAAGGTTCTATAACGCTTTTGAAGGAGGGCATTTTGTCTAAGCGTATATGTCTGTCTATGGGAATTTTTCTCTTACTTTTCATTTCAGCCGCGGGAGGGTTCTCCACCGAGCCTGTTATTCAAGAAGATCCGGCTGATATTTTAAAAGACGTCAATCAGGCCGTCGTCTCGCTTACGGCATTCGATGCCGACAAAAATCCCGTGGGAGAGGGCAAGGCGGTCATTGTATCTTCTTCCGGCCTGGCCCTGACTTCGTATCATCTTGTCAGCCAGGCTCACTCCGCCAAGGTCTATATCACCAACACGAAAATACGCAAACACATCGATTGGGATAACGTTTTTCATCCCAGCGTCAAACTTTCCGGAGTCGGCCGTGTCGATACGCAATCCGCGGGAAAAAAGCCCAAAGGCAAAGCCTGTGAAGTCTTAGGCATCGTGGGGGTCGACCGCGGATTGAACCTGGCATTGATCAAGATCAAAAGCAAAAGCCCGCCGGCGGCGACTTTATGCGCCAACGCCGAGTTCGGGATGGGGGACAAGGCCTTATTCGTCGCGGACGAAGAAGCCGTATCCGAGGGTAGCATCACGGGGCACCGCGACTTCTGTGCGGAAAAAAAGCTTGCTCTTCTCAGCCTGCCCATGCCGCCGGATATGAGCGGAACGGCCATATTCAATACAAACGGCGAATTGAGCGGGATCGTCTGTGCTCTCGAGGACAACTCCTGTGTCATCCTGCCCGCGGCCTACGCCCACCCCCTGATCCAGGACGCCCGCCCGACGGCCCTGTCCCGATGGGAACACGAAGATTACTTCCGCACGGCGGAAGGTCTTTTCCTCAAAGGAACCATCTACACGGCGGCGGATAACTTCACGCAAGCGCTCGGTTTGATTGAAGAATCGCTCAAACTGAATCCCAACATTCCCGGGGCCCAAGCCCAATTGGGATTTCTCTGCGGGAAGTTGAATCAGTATGAAAGAGCGGCGGCGGCCTACCAAGAGGCGCTCCGTCATGATCCACGCGACCACAATTCCGCCTACGGCTTGGGAATCGCCTACATACGGCTCAACCGGCCCCAGGAAGCGATCGAGCCCCTTTCCCTATGCATCCGACTTCGACCCGACGACCCGGATGCTTACTACAATCTTGGATTGGCATGCGAATCGATCGAGCAGCTTGAAAAAGCCGCCCAGGCTTATCGGCGTTTCGTGGAGATCAATCCCGGGCCGGTATGGACGGGATACAATCAATTGGGATCCGTCTACGTTAAATTGAGACAATACGACAAGGCCATCGGAGCCTTCGAAAAGGTTATCGAAAACGACAGCGGAAATCTCAAAGCCGTCTATAATCTCGCCCATTCCTATGATCAGTCCGGACGATATGCCGACGCCGCTCCGCTGTATAAAAAACTTATCACGCTCAATCCCAAAGACGCGCCCGCATACAACAACCTGCTTTTCCGGATGTACGACAAAGCGGAAGATTATGACAATGCGATCGCCGCCTGCATGGAAATCCTGAAGGCAAAACCGGACAGCGCACAGGATCAATACAATCTCGGGATCATCTATTTGAAGAAAAACGATGCGGCCAATGCCTTGGCGGCATTCGAAAAAACTCTGGAATTGCAGTCCGGCTTCGATCAAGCCTGGTACAACATCGGCCTGGTTCATTTCCGGGAAAAGAATTATCCCGGGGCCATCGAAGCCTTTACCCGGTTCGACCAGCACAAGCCCAACAATCCCGACTGCCTTTACAACATCGGAGCCGCATATCTGCAGCAGAAAAAATATGAGGAAGCGCTCAAACCTCTTCAGAGGTGCCTCGAACTCAAACCCGACAACGCATATGCCCATTACAACCTGGGAATCGCCTATTATGTTCTAAAGGACAAATACAGCGCGGAAGCGGAATGCCAAACCCTCCGCGGCCTCAATCCGGAGCTGGCGGAGAAACTCAACCGGATCATCAACCGCTAAAAAAAAGGACGCTTCTCCCCAGGGAGGCGCCCCTTCCGTTTTAACAAGAAATGCTTTAAACTTACCAGCCGATAAAAATAAGTTCGTTACCGTCCCAATTCATTTCCGCGGTCCGGCTTTCCCAAGATTGCTCGGTCACCACCACGCTTGTCGTCTGAAGCGGCGCCACGCCCTGAGGATCCTCTCCATCTTTGACGTATACGGACGAATGATGTCCGACTCTTTGAGCCGTTACGCTGAGAGTGATCGTGCCCCCGGGCGGGATATAATTTTCTTCCGTAGGCCAGTCGCTTTCAAAATGAACGTGGATCGCATTCTGGGTGTCGAGATTTCGAGTGGTCACGGTGATGGTTCGAGGTCCATCAGCCTCTTCCGTACTGCTGCATCCGACAGCAAACATGAGCACGCACACCAATACGACGGATAGAAACGTACGCATAATTTTCATCTTCTCCTCCTTCAAACGAATATATAGCACAGAAAAAAAATAAATGTCAAAAGTATTTTTCGTAGTTTATTCCTCTTGTCTCCCCGCATAAAATCCCCGAAAAAACTTCTCGGCGACGCCGAAGCTCCTCTCGCTTACCCAAACTCAGGCTTGCATTGGAGAACAGGATTGCCTAAACTAGGCTTCATCATCATGGAATATATTGCCGATCTTCATATCCACTCGAAATTTTCGAGGGCGACCTCCCGGGACATGATATTGGAAACGCTGGCGGCCTGGGCCAAAGTCAAGGGGTTATCTCTGCTGGGAACAGGTGATTTCACCCATCCGGAATGGCTGTTTCTCGCAAAGCAAAGCCTGGAATCCGCAGGGAACGGTTTTTTTCGACTGAAAAACCCGCCTCTGCAGGAAAATGAATACCTGAAAAATATTTCCGTGTCTCCCGGTGACGTTCATTTCATCCTTTCGTCCGAAATAAGTTTCATCTACTCAAAACAAGGGAAGGTCCGAAAGATACATATCCTGCTCTTCGCTCCCGACTTCGAATCCGTGGAGATCATCAATCGTAAACTTTCGGCCATCGGCAATCTGAGATCGGACGGCCGTCCGATCCTGGGGATGGATGCGCGTGATTTCGTCAAGCTCGTCAAGGACAACTGCCCCCAATGCATTATCATTCCGGCGCATATCTGGACCCCCTGGTTCTCGCTTTTCGGCGCAAAATCGGGATTCGACACCATCGAAGAATGCTTCGAAGAAACCACCCCCGCGATTTTCGCTCTCGAAACCGGCCTTTCGAGCGACCCGCCCATGTGCCGCCGACTGTCCCGTTTGGATAAATACACACTCATTTCCAATTCCGACGCCCACTCGCCTTCAAAAATAGGACGTGAAGGAAATGCCTTCGATACCGAATTCAATTATAAAGCTCTGTTTCAAGCCATAAAAAGCAAAGATCCGGAAAAATTTTTATATACCGTGGAATTTTTCCCCCAGGAAGGCAAATATCACTTTGACGGCCACAGAAAATGCGGCGTGGCTTTTTCTCCCGCCGACGCCCTCCGGCATAAAAACATATGCCCGAAATGCGGCAAGGAACTCACGAAAGGCGTCATGCATCGCATCCAGGAATTGGCGGATCGAACGGATGAATTCGATCAACAGGATGGAATACCCTTCAAAAGCCTGATTCCGCTCAATGAGATCATCGCCCAGGCTCTGGAAAAAACCCCGCAATGCAAGAGCGTGTGGGAACTCTATTTTCGTTTTATTAACGAATTCGGGAATGAACATCACATCCTCACCAAGACACCGATTCCCGATCTGGGACGGATTGCCCCGGAAAAAATCAGCCTCGGAATAGAGCGCATGCGAAAACGCAATGTAACCATAAGCCCGGGACACGATGGAGCTTACGGCAAAGTCTCATTATTCAATCCTGACGGTTCCGAGGGAAATGAAAACTGCCAATTCAATCTTTTTTAACAGCGAAACCCGAAAACGATCACAGGAGAGAAGAAGCGTGGTCTTTCCTTAAACGCTTCCGAGCCGATCCGTTATGAAACTGAGATGGAAAGAAAATGAATTCAATCAACATCTCCGCCTGACGATGCTCGCCGCGCTGGTGGGATTGACGGCGGGTTTTGCCTCCATCGTATTAAAATATCTCATCAATTTTTTTCACACGACATTGTGGCGGTCATCGGATATCATCACGGCGGTTTCCACCCAACCGTGGTATTTAACGCTTTTGATCCCCGCCTTCGGAGGGCTGCTTATCGCTCCCCTGATCTATTTCATCGCGCGGGAAGCCAAAGGACACGGCGTGCCTGAAATTCTAGAAGCCCTTATCTTCCGCGGCGGCCGCATCCACCCCAAGGTCGCCCTCGTCAAAGCTCTCGCGTCTTCCATCAGTATCGGATCGGGAGGATCCGTCGGGCGCGAGGGCCCGATCGTGCAGATCAGCTCTTCTCTGGCCTCCACGCTGGGACAGCTCTTCCGAATCAAGGATAAGGGGATGCGTACTCTGGTCGCCGCCGGCGCCGCCGCCGGAATCGGCGCCACCTTCAACGCACCGATCGCGGGCACGCTTTTTGCCGTAGAGGTTCTGCTGGGCGAATTCGGTGTTTCCTCGTTCAGCCCCATTATCGTTTCTTCCGTCATCGCCACCCTGACCGCGCGCATGATTACGGGAGATTTTTCGGCGTTCACGGTACCTCAGTACACACTGTCGAGCATCTGGGAGATCGGCCCGTATATCCTTTTAGGGATCGTATCCGGATTGGTGGCTCTGCTGTTCATCAAAGTGCTGTATCTCGCCGAGGATCGATTCGATTCCCTGCCGATTCACCCTTTGGTGAGACCGCTCGCCGGCGGGTTCCTGGTCGGCGGGCTGGGTCTGGCATTTCCGCAAACCCTCGGAGTCGGTTATTCCTCAATCGACGCCTGCCTGCAAAACCAACTGCTCATCTGGCTCGCGCTGGTTCTGATCGTCGCAAAAATCCTCAGCACGTCTCTTACTTTGGGATCCGGCGGATCGGGAGGTATTTTTGCGCCCTCGCTCTTTTTGGGAGCCGTGACGGGCTATTTCGTGGGCGGCGTTTTTCATAAGATCGCCCCCGGAGCCATCTCTTCACCGGGAGCTTTTTCTCTGGTTGGAATGGGGGCCGTCCTGGCGGCCGCCACGCATGCGCCGATCACGGCCATCATCATCATATTCGAGCTCACGAATGACTATAAAATCATTCTGCCCCTCATGCTGACCTGCATCATCGCATCCATGATATCGACGGGCTTTAAAAAAGAATCCATATACACCATAAAGCTCAAGCGCAGAGGCATCGTTTTTCATGAAGGCCGCGAAATGAATATCCTGAAATCCTTATCGGTCAGGGATTTCATCAGCAAGGATACCCGGGTGTTCTCAAACAGCGAACATGTCGGAAAAATCATCGATACGGCCATCCGCGGCAAGTACTATGACTTTCAGATCGTAGACTGCAACAATAATTATGTCGGTTCCTCTTCCCTGGCCCAGATAAAGAAGATCATGCTGGAAAAGGAATTCCTCGATCCTTTCGTCATCGCGGAAGATCTGGCCGTCATCGGATATCATCTCCAGGCGGAGGGGAGTCTGGAAGACGCCATGAAGATTTTCGGGCGGGAAGATGTGAGCGAGATCCCGGTGCTCGAAGGAGAGAAATATCTGGGAGTGGTTAAAAGAAAGGACGTGATCGAAGCCTATAATCACGAGATCCTGAAAAAAGAAGCGGCCGCGGGGCTTGTGCAAACGATGAAGTTCAGTCACTCCTCCAAAACCTACGATATCGGATATGGGCACAAAATCATGGAAATCGAAGCCCCGGAATTCTTTTGGGACAAATCCCTCAAGGGCCTCAATCTGAAAGCGCGCTTCCGGGTTGACGTCCTGCTCATCAAGCGTCCCTATCCCCCCCGAACAATCCCGCTCCCGCTGGCGGATGAAATCATCAAAAAGGGCGACCAACTCGTGCTGGCGGGGAGAGAGGATCGTCTTTCCAAAATCATGGATTTCCGGCGGAAGGAATAAAGGCTTTCGAAAAACTCACCAAGGATAAACCTTTTTTCCCCGGCGCTTCCGGAAGCCGCCGGATTAAGAAGCGGATAGGCACCGAGCCTCCGCTTTCCCGTGCTCCTTGACATCCTCAATCAGCGAACCTATATTTTATGTCTGGTAGATCAGGAGCGACAAATGGAAATCGAAATGAAGATCAAAGGTTTGGTCGTCGATCCCCTCTCAAAAATGCCGATCGTCGTCCTCGAGGATTTGCGGAGCGAGCGCATCCTCCCAATCTGGATCGGCGTTTTTGAGGCAAACGCCATCGCACTCAAAATAGAAAACGTTTCAACGCCGCGGCCGATGACCCACGATCTTTTGAAAGACTTCCTCTGTAAATTCGGTGTGTCCATCGAAAAGATTGTCATCAACGATGTCCGCGACAATACATTCTACGCCGTTATCCATTTGAACCGCCAGCAAGAGATCATCACCGTTGATTCACGCCCCTCCGATGCGATTGCGCTCGCATTACGTCTGAATGCGCATATTTTTGTGGAGGAGCACGTCGTCGGCAAGGCGCAAAATCTCAAGGGCGACCGCCCCCTGGAAGGTTCGGAAAAACTCAAAAAATGGCTGGAAGAGCTTAAACCGGAAGATTTCGGTAAATATCGGATGTAAGCGCCGCGAGGATTTTTATCGTCAGGTCCGCAGCGTCATCAAGAGCGAAATCCCCCCCAGCCCGAAAATCAGATTCGGTCCCCAAGCCGCGAAGAACGCATGCAGATAGTTCACGTATCCCAGGTTTTTAAAGATACCAAGCGCTCCCCAATAAACCATGACGATCGCGAGACTGAGCCCCAATCCGACCAGCGTTCCCCGTTTTCCCATGGAAAAAGCAAAGGGGATCCCCAAAAGGGTCATGATCAAGCTGGCGAGTGGAAAAGATAATTTATTGAAGAGATCGACGCGAAAACGCGTCGTATCGAAACCCTTGGCATCTATTTCTTGAATGTATTGCCCGAGTTCCGCGTAATTCATTTGATCGGGTTCTTTCCATTCCTTAAGAAAATAGCTCTGGTCTTCTTTTTGATTCAGCGCCCATTCATCGTGCCTGACATAGTCGGTCGGACGGTCCTGCTCAAATGTTCTCACCCAGGATCGATTCATGGTCAATCGCTGCTGCCTGAGGAATGCCTTTTCCGCATAGGTTCTTTTTGATATCCTCCAGTTAACCGGATCGATCTCGATAATGGAAAACTGTCCGAAGGATGAGGCTACCGGATCGAAATACACGTAATGATAGATTTTATCTCCCTCCGCCCCCATGACCCAGCGCCGGTTCAGATAGTTGAAGGTACGGGCCGGTACGTCATTGATCCGCAGCCAGAGCGCCTCGGCTTTTTTATTGGAATAGGGAAGGATATTCTCTTGCAGATAGAAGGAGGCAAAACTCACGACACCGGCGGACAGCAGGATGGGACATATGAGCCGGAACAAACTGATCCCACATGCCTTGACCGCGGTTGTCTCATTGAATTTCGTGAGCAATCCCAGGCTCAACAGCGCGGAGATCAGAGCCGAAACCGGAAGCGAGAGGTGAACGAATTCGGGTGTTTTATACCAGAGAAATCGGAAAAAAAGCGCGAGCGGTTTATTGTGCTCATAGATGCTGTCGATCCGTTCGAAAAAAGTCACGATGATAAAAATGGCGATCATGCTGCAAAACGCCATGAGGAAGATCGCGATGTACTTCTTCAATACATACCTGTCCAGCGTATTCGGAAAACGCAGCAGCGAAGGGAAGCGCGTCCATTCTGATTTGGGCGTTCGGCTCGGGGAATGATCCTTTCGGGGTCCGCGGATCACGCGCTTGAAAACACGAAAGCCGGTCGTCTCCCTCAGACTCTGCAAGAAGAAATAAACGCTCGCCAGACCCAGGATGAAATTAGGCCCCCACATACCCAGAAAGGGAGAAATACGCCCTTCCATGGCCAGCTGCTCGCCGGCGGTGATCATGATATAGTATACGACAATCACGCCGATGCTGATGGTGAAACCGCTGGTCCTGCCCCCTTTCCGCGTGGAAGCGCCCAGCGAAATCCCCAGGAACGCGAAAATCAAGCATGCGAAGGGAAGCGCGTACTTTTTATGGATCTCTACCTGATGCGCGTGATAATCACGCAGTTTGCTTCGCATCTGCGGCGACGCCTGTTTTTCCGGAGAAACCTGCGCCAACTCTTCCTCCAGCGCCACGATATCTTTTCGAAGTTCGCGGATATCTTTCTCCCGCACCCTTTTTTTGACGGATACGGATGAAAAGATGGATTCCACGGGAATCTCTTCTTCTAGATGACGGAAAGAAGTCACGCGGTATTTGTCCGGTTCGGTCCGAGGAAAAGAATGCAGGGCGCCGTCATTAAGTTCAAGCGAGGCGCGGTTCTCCTCGGCGTAAAATTTCAATCGCCCGCGCTTCGCAAAGACGATCCGCGGCTCATCCAGAGGCTTGGCGAAGTAGACGAAAATATTACTCCAGTCATCATCGGAGCTGATATCCTGAACGTAAATGACCGTATCCGGGATATCTTCATTAAATTCTCTCGCGTGTATCCTCACCTGGACTTTGGAGAGAACCGATCGGGAAAAAGTCTGCACCCATTTGTAGTTCCATCGAGGAGCCATAAACATGGTCAGGAAGGCTGTCGCCAGCATGCCCGCCAGGGCAAAGCTCAAAATGGGGCGCAGCAGCTTCCCCGTGCCGACCCCCAGGGTTTTAAGCGCCGTGATCTCCACATCGGACGACATCCGGCTCAATCCGGCCAGAATGCCCATCAATACCGCCATGGGGACGGTGAAGGCCAGGATGGAAGGCACCAGATACCCTAAAAGGGAAATAACGACCCGCAGCGACACCCCCTTGCTGATGAAGAGTTCGGAGAGCACAAGGATCTGATTCATGAGGAGAACGAAGGAATAACCGACAAGCCCCAGCAGAAAAGGAGGGAGAATGTCCTTTATGATATAGCGGTCCAAGATTTTAAACACAAGCTATTTATACCATATTTAACGCCGCAATCAAACGCGACCGGTCAGGCGGAGAAGAGGTGAGCCCCGCATTGGTGTTAAGTTGAAGAGGATACCGATCCGCCCATCGGGACGTGGCTGCGGAGGCGAAATGCCCGGTATGCAAAAAAAAAGCCCCGGAACGGAAGCTCCGGGGCTTTTGTAATGACAAAAAGGTCAGCGATTAATACATTCCCTCACCAGGAGGCATAGGCATCTTGGGGGTCTTGTCTTCTTCCGGAATATCGGAAATCAATCCCTGTGTGGTAAGCAGCAGGCCGGCGATACTGGCCGCGTTCTGCAGGGCCGTCCGGACGACTTTCGTCGGATCCAGGACTCCACCTTTCACGAGGTCTTCATATTTTTCCTTGAGCGCGTTGAAACCCTTATCACCTTCCATCTCTCTGACTTTCTCCACAACGACGGAACCTTCAAACCCGGCGTTGTTGGAAATCTGGCGCAGGGGCTCTTCCACGGCTCTCTTGACGATATTCACACCGATCTTGACGTCGTCTTCAACCTTGAGCTTCTCCAGGACTTTCTGGCTTCGCAACAGGGCGACGCCGCCTCCGGGAACGATTCCTTCTTCCACGGCGGCCTTAGTGGCATGCATGGCGTCTTCAACCCGAGCCTTTTTCTCTTTGAGTTCGGTTTCGGTTGCGGCGCCGACTTTGATCAAAGCCACTCCGCCGACCAGCTTGGCCAGGCGTTCCTGAAGTTTTTCGCGGTCGTAATCCGACGTCGTCTCCTCGATCTGGGTGCGGATCTGTTTGATCCGGGCCTGGACATCCTCGGATGTTCCGAGTCCTTCAACGATGGTGGTGTTGTCTTTGTCGATCACGACTTTCTTGGTATTGCCGAGCCAATCCATAGTCACGTTCTCGAGTTTGACTCCGATGTCTTCGGTGATGACTTTTCCACCGGTCAGGATGGCGATATCTTCGAGCATCGCTTTGCGGCGATCGCCGAATCCGGGAGCCTTTACCGCGACGCAGGAGAACGTTCCTTTCAGTTTATTGACAACAAGAGTGGCCAGCGCTTCACCCTCAACTTCTTCCGCGATCACGACCAACGGCCGTCCCATTTTCGCGACATTTTCCAAGAGAGGCAGAAATTCCCGCAGGTTGCTGATCTTCTTCTCGTGCAGCAGGATAACCGGATTCTCCAGGACGCATTCCATGCGATCCGGGTCGGTGATGAAATAGGGGGACAGGTAGCCGCGATCGAACTGCATTCCTTCCACCGTATCCATGGTGGTTTCCAGACCCTTGGCTTCCTCGACCGTGATGACGCCGTCTTTTCCGACTTTGTCCATGGCTTCAGCGATGATCGACCCGATGGACAGATCGTTGTTGGCGGAGATCGCACCGACCTGAGCGATCATGTCGCCGCTGACTTCCCGGCTCAATTTCTTCAATTCCTTAACGATTTCCGCGACAGCCAGATCGATCCCTTTCTTGATCATATTGGGATTGGCACCCGCGGTGACATATCTCAACCCTTCGGCATAGACGATCTGAGCCAGCACCGTAGCCGTCGTGGTTCCGTCTCCGGCGACGTCTGATGTTTTCGAGGCCACTTCCTTGACCAGTTGGGCACCCATATTTTCCAGGGGATCCTTCAGCTCGATTTCCTTGGCGACCGTCACACCGTCTTTGGTGCTGGTCGGAGAACCGAACTTCTTATCCAGAACGATGTTCTTACCCCGGGGGCCCAGAGTTTCTTTTACGACATTGCTCAGAATATTGACGCCTTTCAGAAGCGCCTGCCTGGCATCATCTCCAAGTGTAATTTGTTTCGCCATTATAATCTCCTTCTCAAAAAATTAGCTGAGTTTCGCTAAAATTTCGTCTTCTTTCACGATGACATGCTCGACGCCGTCGATATTTACTTCGCTTCCGCTGTACTTACCGATCAGTACCTTGTCACCTTTCTTGACTTCGAGTGGAAGGACTTTACCCTCAGGGCTCAATCCGCCCTTGCCTACCGCAATCACCTCAGCTTCCTGGGGTTTCTCCTTGGCGGTATCGGGAATAATAATTCCTCCCTTTCGGACTTCTTTTTCCTCTAACCGTTTGAGAAGCACTCTGTCATATAGAGGAACGACTTTCATTCCAGCCTCCTTAAAAAATTTAGCAGTTAATTTCTATGAGTGCTAATATACGCCATCGCGGTGAACCTGTCAAGAAAAAACACGAAAAATTAGCAGTCTCTTTAAAAGGCTGCTAATTCCATGGGGAGGGCTCAGAGAATCCCTTTCGGCGCTCTGTTTTCTAGGAAGGGGCGAAGCCTGAAAAGATCGCGAAAGATTATTTTACTTTGAGGCTGCGGCAGAGATTATGCAGGGTGTTTCGGTGCAGGCCCAGCGTTTTGGCGGCCTTGGTTTTATTGCCCTTATGATTGCGGATAACGATCTCGATATAGATTTTCTCGAACTCCCTCAACGCTTCTTTCAAAGGCAGATCCTGTTCGACCATTTCCAGGATCAACCGCTCCATTTTCTGGTGAAAGTTAAGGGTTTCAGACCCGCTCTGCATTTTTTCTCCTTTTTCCCGTTTTCTCTTCCATCTCGATGGATGGCACTTCCTTTTCCATGATTTGATCATAGGTTTCGCGAAATCGATCCTTCAATTCGCGGGGAACAAGCCCGATCACCGTTTCGGTCATACGCAGGCAATAGGGCGTCAGACTCGATTCTTCAACGGCATGAATACTGACAGGGAATACCAGCAAAGCGAAAACAACCACGCCGCAGATCAGGACGCCTTCCAGCAATCCCAGCAAACCTCCCAGAACATGGTTGAAAAATTTCAGCGGCCCTTTCATCATTTTGGAGAACAAGCGCGAAAGCAGCCACCCCATCATCAGAACAACCAGAAAAATACTGAAAAATCCCAGAAGATCGGCGAGGGTCTGCCGCGATGTCAGGCGTACGAACAACCGCGCCGCCTGCGCATAATAGGCAACGGCCAGGATCAAACCGACGATAACGGCAAGCAGGGCAACCACTTGACGCACAAATCCCTTGATGATTCCCAGAACGAAGGCAACCAGCAGGATGAACAGCAAAATGATGTCAAAACCATTGAAACTCATCAAGGCCTCCATTTTCTCAAGGCTTCGACCATTTCATACTCCCCGCGCTCCAGACCGCCCAGTTTGACATGCGGTTTGACCGCTCCATGAAAATCGGAACCTGCGGTGGCGACAAGTCCGAAAGCATCGGCGACTTCTTTGAAAAACCGGGTTTTTTCGGCGTCATGGTAAGAGGTATACACTTCCAACCCACGCACTCCCCGATCTTTCAGTACCGCGATATCCTCGCGCGTCGTTCTCTGGAAATACGCCCCGGGATGAGCCAATACCGGCACGCCGCCGGTAGCGGGCGCGATCTCCAGGACCTCCACAAGCGGGATATTTTGCCGGGGGACGCAAGCCGGCATTCCCTCCATGAAGTAATCCTTATAAAAATGATACGGGGCGAAGTTCTTTTTTTCCACTTTCAGGTATCTTTTCAATTCCCGGTTGGCCGGACGGTCGGTCTTTTCCAAAAGCACCTGCGCGATGGTCACTCCCAGGGGAGCGGCCGGAGCCGTCTTCGAAACGATCTCTTCCCATGTAATGTCAAATCCCAGCTCTTTCAGCTTCCCGACACGCTCGGCCGCTTCTTTGAAGCGCCTTCGCGAAACTTCTTTCTCCAGGTTCGTCACCACCGAGCTTCCCCAGGATAAAAACGGCAGTAGAAGATGAAACTCCCGTTCGTCATATACCGTCGTCACTTCCATGCTGGGAATGACTTCCACCCCTTCCGCCGCACCCGCTTCCAGAGCTTCCGGATACGCGGCTACCGTATCATGGTCGGCAACAGCGATGGCGCGCAGGCCGGTGGCTCGGGCGAGGACAACGATCTCCGAGGGCGAATATTCTCCATCTGAGCTCTTATTGGAATGGATATGCAAATCGACGTGAGCGCCCATCACAATTCGCTCAGACCGGTTAAAAGATGATATATTTCCCTATATCTATCAGCGGTTTGCTGAATGATGTTCTCCGGCAGTTCAGGGGGGGGAGACTGTTTGTCCCATCCGGTGGAACTCAAATAATCCCGGACGAACTGCTTGTCCAGGCTGGGTTGTGATCGCCCGGGGGCATAGCTGGAAACCGGCCAGAATCGGGACGAATCGGGGGTGAAGATCTCATCGATCAGCACGACGTCTCCTTCGTGCATTCCAAACTCAAATTTCGTATCGGCGATGATAATCCCCTTGGAAAGAGCAAACAACGAAGCTTTCTGGTAGAGTGCAATGCTGATTTTCTTGATCTTGACGGCGAGTTCGGCACCGATAATCTTCTGCATCTCCTTGAATGAGATGTTCTCATCATGGCCCTCATCCGCTTTGGTTGAAGGGGTGAAGATCACGTCCTCCAGACGATCCGATTCCATGAGTCCCGGAGGAAGCTTGACCCCGCTGGTTTTTCCAGTGGCCTTATAATCCTTCCAGCCCGAACCGGCCAGATACCCCCGAACGATGCACTCGATGGGGATGACATCCGTTTTTTTCACCAGCATCGCTCTTTTATCCAAAACCTCCCGGTATTTATGCAGGGTGGGCGGAAACGCATCGATTTCGGTGGTCAGCATATGGTTGGGGCAGACCAACCTCATCGACTCGAACCAGAATTTAGAGAGCTGGGTCAAGACCTTTCCCTTATCCGGAATGACAGCCGGCAGGACGTAATCAAAAGCGGAGATGCGGTCCGAGGCTACAATCAGGAGATTATCCTCGATCTCGAACACATCGCGAACCTTTCCTCGCTTAAACAATGGAATTTCGGACAGACTAATATCGGAAACTGATTTGTTCATAATCCTCTTTTTCCCCTAGAATAATTAAATTTCGGACAAAAATCAACCCTTACATCACCGGCCGCCAAAGGGCGCCTTTTCGAAAGGAACGAACGCCGGCCGTTCCTCCCAGATATTCTACAACGCAACCAAACGTGCCTT
>CAYSQW010000003.1:0-40685 GCA_964433135.1 uncultured Eubacteriales bacterium | reverse complement strand
CGCCGGCCGTTCCTCATCGGCATCCGCCCTCTTCGCATGTGAGACCGATATAATTAAACAACCGCCCCGCTTTTTCTCCGTCACGCCGGAAAGAATAAAGGTCCCTCTCACAATGCGTGCAGCGATCTACGGAATAAATCCGTTTCTCTTCCAGACCGGCATCCAGCAGCTGATAACGATTCGCCGCTCTGAGATCCAACCGCCAATTTTCCGGCTCCCGGGGATTCCTACGGAATATGTCCATCGGGTGTCCGGCGGATTGGAAAAGGCCTCGTACTTCCGGGCCGACGGGATAGCATTCGACATCGATCGCCGGGCCCAACGCCGCTTGCAGCGAAGCGGGCGCACATCCAAAACGCTCGGTCATTCCCCGCACGACCCGGGAGGCCAGACGCCCCAGCGTCCCTCTCCATCCGCAGTGAACGGCGGCGATCACGGATCGTGCTCCATCCATCAGGAAAATCGGAAGGCAGTCCGCCGTCTTGACGACCAGTAAAACTCCGCACCTGTTGGTGATCAAAGCGTCACCCCGCAAGATTTTTTGTGGCGGCTTTTCCACCACGTGGAAGACATCTCCATGAATTTGGCGGAGGAACACGCACTGAAAGCCCTTCTCGGCGCCGAAATCCCGAAGGTCCTGTTCGTGCAGATGGCGGCAGCCGAATCCGTGGACGAGAGCGGGAAACCGCCGCCAGGGAGAAATTTGATAGGATCTCGGTGCGGCCATATTCACCTTTATTCCGTCGGACCGACGGATCCCGCCGCCATTCAAAGGGTTTGACATCAGGATTCCGAAGAAGAGAGCCCCTCGAAATTGAAATCCCGGTAATGACGGATCATGTCATGGATGAGTGTTTCTTTATCCAGCCGCAGCAGTTCCCGAGCGGACGTCTCCGGCAGGAAAGGAAACGTCCGGTCGACCAAGCGGCTCCGTCGGCTCCTTCTTCCACGAATCCGCAACAGCGGCTGCATTTCCAAAGCGTTCTTCGGCAGCTCGATGATATAGTAAAAATGATCCACCCCGGAATGGGCAAAATCTATCTTAAACGTCACCCTCCGGCCTTTGGTCTTCCAGAATTTCGTTTTGATTCCATACTCTTGGAACTCCCGGGTCAGCAGCTCAAAAGCAGGCTCGGCGATAAACTCGCAAAACTGGTCGAAATCATCCCGGGTTTCCACCAGACATTTTTCCAATATCCGGTGCTCATCGAAATAATCGGCAAGTTCCGCTTTCCAATCTCTCTCCATCTTATTCCTTCGGCGCGCAATCCATCGATTTCATCTTAACACAATTTCATCAAAGAATGCACTTCCCCCTGATTATCGCGGCGGGAATCCTATTGCCGTTTTCGAGTGAAAGTCCCTCGTCGGCACCGAACCGGCTTTAGACTATTCCCCCTGTTTCACCCGCTCGGCGAACCGCCGTCCGAACTCCCGGGCTTTTTCGATATCTTCCGGGCGGGGGCTGCCCTTAAATTCCAGAGAATCCGTCAGATTCCACTTCAGGGGCTCGATGAGCTTCCGCACCCCATTCTGGGCTCCTCCGCTCCAGCCGTAGCTCCCGAAATAAGCGGCCGTTTTATTGTGAATACGCTTTCGGCCCGCCATGGCGAGCACGTCAGCCATGGGGGGGAAGAGAGAAACTTCGTACGTCGGCGCTCCGATCATGACCCCCTTTTGCGTCCACAAAGAGGGAAGGATATAGCTGACATGCGTTCGGGCCACATCAAAAACATTCACCGGCACCTTAGCCAGAGAAATTCCTTCGGCCACGGCATCCATCATGATCTCGGTATTGCCGTACATGGATCCGAAAAGCAGCGTTACGCCCGGCTCGGTCGGGCCGGAGGCATATTCCGCCCAGCGGCGGTAGAGGTCGATGATCAGAGCGATGTTTTCCCGCCAGATCAAACCGTGCGACGGAGCGATGATGTCAACCGGCAGACCACCGAGCTTTTCGATCGCGGAAAGAACCCGGCCGCTGAAATTGGCAACGATATTCACGTAATACCGGAGCGCTTCCCGGGTATAAAAATCCAACCGGGTGCAATCGTCGTCAAACACCGCGCCCTGGAGGGCCCCGTAGCTTCCGAAGGCATCGCATGAAAAAAGAATCCGATGGGACATCTCATACGTCATGATGGTTTCAGGCCAATGGAGGAAAGGCGTCGAGTGAAAACGCAGCGTCCTTCTTCCCAGTGAAAGGGTATCTCCTTCACCCACCACCTTTATATTATCCGTTATGCCGAAAAAGCCGCCCAGCATATCCCTGGTTTTCGCCGATCCCACCAGAGTCACCCGAGGATTGATGCGGCGTAAAGTTCGAATCAGTCCCGAATGATCCGGTTCCATATGATTGACCACTACGTAATCGATCTTGGAAACGTCCGTCAGCGCTTCTATCTGAGCGAAAAAATCATCGCTCTTCATCGATTTCGCCAAATCGATGACGGCTGTTTTTTCATCGTCGATCAGGTAGGAATTGTAGGAAACGCCTTCTTGAGAAACAGGCCACAATCCCTCAAACAAATCCGTTGTTCGATCATTGACTCCGATCCAGTACACATCCGGTTTGATTTCAATGGCGGACATTCTTTCCTCCTCTGAGAATTGATCAAGTTCCTATTGTAATGATGCCCTCCAGCGAATGCAACCCATGTCCGCGATCACGGATTGAGGGATTTCATCATCACCGCCTCGGGAATCACTTTACTCCTTTACGAGAATGAATCTTTTATGATAAAAAAGACCCTGCATTATTCCTAAATAAGGGATCCGGCTCCCGGACAAATAACCGGACAGGAGAAAACAGATGGCTGACCAGAAAATCGCGGATCGAGGCAATTGGGGTTCCAAGGTCGCTTTTATCTTTGCCGCATCGGGATCCGCCATCGGATTGGGGAGCATGTGGCGCTTTCCTCTGATGGTGGGAAAGAAGGGGGGGGCTCTCTTTGTCTTGGGCTATATCGTGGCCGTCATTTTTATCGGATTTACCGTTATGCTGGCCGAGCTGACGATCGGCCGGCATACCCAGAAAAATCCGGTCGGAGCCTTCAATGCCATTAAGCCGGGAAGCCCCTGGAAACTCATCGGTTATATGGGGGTTTTTTGCGGGATCTGCATCCTCTCCTATTATTCGGTCATCGCCGGCTGGGCCGCGGGTTATTTTTACAAGGCCCTGACCGGAGCATTCAATAAGATCGGACACCTCGAGGGCGAAGCCCTCTGGCAGGCATCCGATGGAATCTTCAACAGCTTTGCGGCGAATCCGGTCGGCATCCTTGCCTGTCTGGCCGTCATCATCGCCGTGACGGCGTTCGTTATTTCCAAGGGCGTCAAAGGCGGCATCGAAAAGTGGTCGAAGATTCTGATGCCCGTCCTTTTCGGGATCATCGTCATTTTATCGATAAGAGCCCTGACCCTCCCCGGCGCCAAAGCCGGACTCGCTTTCTACCTCAAGCCGGATTTTTCCCAGTTCAATCCCGACGTCATCTTTTTCACTATCGGCCAGGCCTTTTTCTCGCTCAGCCTGGGAATGGGCACCATGATGACGTACGGCAGCTACCTCTCGAAAAAAGACAACCTGGTGACTTCCGCCGGCTGGGTCTGTTTCTCCACGACGCTGATCGCACTGCTTACGGGCATCATCATCTTCCCCACGCTTTTCGACACACTCAAACTGACGCCCGAAATCTTCATCGAAAAATTCGAGGTCAGCACCGGGCTGATGTTTCAGGTCTTCCCCATCATCATCACCAAAATGCCCGGGGGCTACTTCTTCGGAATTCTCTTCTTTGCATTGCTGCTTATCGCCGCGCTCACATCCACCATATCCATGCTCGAAGTCCCGACGGCATACCTGGTCGACGAGAGAAAATGGAGCCGCGGCAAAGCCGCCTTGTTCCTCGGCGGCGTTTCTTTCCTTTTGGGCATCCCGTCGGCGCTGTCCCATAACGGGTTAAAACTATTCACCCGGCTCAAGTTTATGACGAGGATGGATCTTCTGTTCGGCAACATCCTGCTGGCCGTGGGAGGACTCTTTATCTGCATTTTCCTGGTCCACGCATGGAAAACCCGGAACGCACTGCGAGAAATTTCCATCGGCGGCAAGCGCTTCCGATTGAAACCGTTCTGGGTTTTCAACGTCAGCGTCCTGGCGCCTATCGCGGTCATTATCATTCTTGTTTTTATGCGCAAGATCACGGGATGATCCCCGGTCCGTATACAAGGCACATCCGATGGGAAAGAAGGAAAAAGAACGGCTTTTTTTTCTGCTGAAACTCCTGTTCAGCGCCGGGGTCCTCGCCCTTCTCCTGATTTTTAAAACTTCGCCCGCCGATATCATTCACACCCTGAAAGGAGTTGACCCGTTATGGCTGGCATTGTCTTTTTCCCTGCATGCCCTCGGTCTCCTCATCAGCGCGGCTCGCTGGCAGGTCCTGATGAGAGCCCAGAACGACAGCCCCTCTCTGGGTTTTCTTATCAAGTCCTATATGGTCGGGACTTTTTTCAATAATTTCCTTCCTTCTCGGATCGGTGGAGACATCGTGCGCATCCGGGACGGTTCCCGCGGTTCCCGCTCGCTGGTCAAGTCAACGGCCGTCATCCTGGTCGAACGCCTGACTGGAATCGGGATCCTGCTGTTATTCGCTCTGGGCGCGTCCCTGTTCCGCCTGGAAATGGCCCGGCGTATTCCCGTAATCTGGCTTTCACTCCTGATGGGAACCCTGGGCCTGGCCGTGATCTTCAGCTTTTTCACTCCTTTTTCGGGCCGCGCCCTAGAGAGGATCCCGGAGAAGGGAATGTTCCGGATATTGAAGCGTAAAATCTTCTCCTTCCGCGAAATCACCCTGTCATTCCGAAACCGGAAACGCGCTCTTATCAAAGCCTCCGCCTGGGCCTTTCTCCTGCAAATCAACGTGATCCTCCATTTTTTCCTGATCGGAAAAGCGCTCCGGCTTCACATCCATTTTCTCGATTATTTTGTCTTTATCCCTATCGTCCTCCTGATTCAACTCATCCCCATCACCATCAACGGCCTGGGACTGCGTGAGGGTTCTTATATCGAAATCTTCCGTTTCTACGGGATTTCTCCGGAATCCGCTTTTTCATTCGCGCTTGTCGACGTGGCTTTTATGCTTCTGATCGGCATCGCCGGCGGCATCATCTACATTACAAGAAAATGAATCATCTCAATCCTTCCCCCCGCCAGAGAACCGCCCTGAAACTTTTTTCTCTGTTCCTTCTTCTCATGATCCCAATGGGACGGCCGGAAATGTCGGCCGGTTCTCTCCAGGAAGTCTCGGAATACGAAAAACGGCTGGAAAAAATCGCCGGTGAGATCGAATCCCTCAAAACCAAGATCCGGCGCGAAGAGAAGCGAAAGACATCTCTGCTTTCGCAGTTGGATCAGATCGCGTTCAAAAAAAAGCTGGCGCAGGAAGAGCTGAGAATGTATTCCATGCAGCGGAAACGGGCCGACCTGGAGCTTGCCGACCTCCGTCAGAAGATCCCGCGATTGGAATCCGAACTCGACCACGCGGAAGACACCATTAAAAAAATTCTGGTGACGATGTATAAATTCGGCCGCCTCAGGTATTTCGATTTCCTTCTCCGGATCGAGCGCGTGGAAAATCTCCTGACCGATAATAACCGCCTTTCCCAGCTGGCACGGAATCAGGAAAAGATCATTGCAGACTACCGCATAAGTCTGGAGGATCTGAATGAAGCCCGCAGGGGATTGGAGAACAAAAAGAACCTGGTCTCGGATCTCATTCTGAAATCACGGGAGAAACAAACGGAGTTGAACAACCAGGAAAAAAGACATTCCGCCCTGATCAAACAGATCAACCAGAACGAATCCACCCATCTGCAGGCTCTGGATGAGCTCAAGGACCGCGCCGAACAGCTCCAGGCCTTAATGAAAAGGATCCTGGCGAAGCAGGCGGCGTTTCCAACCACGATCATCCCCATGTACGAAAAGAAAGGCGCGCTCGCATGGCCCATCGCGGGAAGGGTCGTGACATCATTTGGGATCAAACGGCATCCGCGCTTCAATACCCGCACACGCAGCAACGGCATCGAAATCACCCCCAAAAAAAACATGGTCGTCAAATCCGTTCATGCCGGCTCCATCGTATACGCGGATCATTTTCAAGGATACGGCAATCTGATCATCATCGATCACGGCCTTGCCTACCACTCTCTTTACGGACACTGCTCTGATTTCCTCGCCGACAAAGGTGATTTCGTCGCAGCCGAACAGCCTATCGCCATCGTGGGTGATATCAGTTCCTTTTCGGGAAAAACCCTCTATTTCGAAATCCGTTATAAGACGAAGCCCTTGAATCCCTTGCAATGGCTGAAACGAAGATGATAAAATTTATCTGTATACTAAGCTTGGCTTGGATCATTCCCGGGTCGATATCGTCGCGGATGCGATACGTGAGGGATCATGTCGTGGACCCTTACGGTTTATGCCTCGCAACAAAGCGGATGCGGGAAGATCAATCCGCCCATCGGGTAAAACAATGGAGATGATCATTAGATTTATTGAAGAAAAGCATGTCCCCATGATTCCGTTCATGGAATATGCTCTTTCCCCTGGAAACAAAAGATGCGAACGACATCGCCATTCTTTTATGAACGGGGCAAGTTAGAGAACCATCATGACCAAGAAAAGAAACATCATATTACTGGCGGGCCTGGTGGCGCTTTCCTCTTTTTTCATTCTGGAGAAGAGTTCGCAGCCTAAATCCATCTCCCGATCCACACCGGCGAAAAGCCTCCGTCTGGTAGGTAATGTGATCTCCCTTATCCGGGATGATTACGTCGACCCTCCCGATCCATCCGACACCATGGAAGGGGCATTCCGCGGCCTCGTCAACAACCTGGATATCCGATCCAGCTATCTCGACGGGGAAACTATCGATACGTTACAGCGGCTGAAATCCGGTCCCCTGCCGGAAACCGGCATGCTTCTCTATAAAAAATTCGGCGCATTCCCCGTCGTCATCGGCGTCAAACCCGGATCGCCTGCCGAAAGCGCCGGAATCAAACTCGGCGATTCCATAAGCATGATCGAAAATCGGTCGACCCTGATGATGAGCATGACTGAAGCCAATTTACGTCTCTACGGCAAAGATGAAAATCCCGTAAAGCTCACTTTCCTCAAGACCGAGGGCCAGGAAGAGCTTCAGGTGGACCGCCTGCTTGAAAATCCGGCCGCTCTTTCCTATTCCCCCGCTGAGGGGACCAACGGCATTCTCAAGCTCAATCACATTTTCTCTCCTCTGGTGGACGAAATCCGATCGCGCGTGCTCTCCGTTCTGGACGATCCTTCCCGTGCCCTTATTCTGGATGTTCGCGACTGTTACGACGGTGATTATGAGGAAGCCCGCAGATTGATCAACCTGTTCCTCCAAGCCGAGCCTGCCGGTTTTTTCGAGAAACGAGGAGGAGGATTGGAGGAAATCGACTGTCCCGCCGACCCCGATCATCCCGATCTCCCCCTCATCATCTGGACCAACCAGGCCACGATAGGACCCGCGGAGATGATCGCAGGAGTTCTAAAAGATCATCAGCGAGCCAAATTGGTTGGAACACCGACGCTGGGGCTGGCGGCCAAACAGCGCTTTTTTCCACTTGAGGACGGCAGCGGCGTTCTTCTCACCGTCTCCGTCTTTCAGCTCTCCGCAGATAATAAACTCTGGCTGGAAGGTGTCAAACCCGATAGAAAAATCGAGAGCGATGACATGAACGCTGCGTTTTTACTGGATGAATCCCGAAAATTGCTTCGCTGACAATCATATATGGTCACGAATCCATCAAAAAGAGACCGAAACATACAGAAACGGTCCCCCTTTCTGTATATCGTATTAATCCTGATGGCTCTAGGTTCCACAGTCGGCTTGGATTATATAGCGGGAAAGAAGGGTGGAAAATCCCTGTTTTTTTCGCAATCGCCGGAATCCCGCCTCCCTACCGAACAAAAGGAATCCGCGGCCATGGTTGTTCGCGGCATCCTCTCCAGCCTCGGGATATCTCCTGCGGATCTCAACCAATACCAGGATGAGGACGGTCGGGAACGCCTTGAAATCGATGTAGAGCCCGCTCTCTACGACCGCTTGGAATTCCGGTTGAAAGAAGCTCTGGAAAAAGCGGCCTTCACGGTCGAAAAACGGGAAGATCGGAAACAGAAAGATGTCTCATATCATCTCTGGGAGATTCTGACTTCCACCGAATCCGGGCTGACGCTGCTTTTTTCCAGCCGCGAAGCCGAGCGGCCGACTCCGGAAATGCGCCCTTCGGTAGAATCCATGCATAGGATCGCCATCATCATCGACGATATGGGCTACAGTCAGGAAGCACTGGAAGCGATCCAGGCGATGAATACCCCTATGACCATAGCGGTGATTCCCTTCAGCCCGCTGGCAGAGGAAACGGCGGACTCGGCGAACGACAGTCGCTTGGAAGTCATCCTCCATCTCCCTCTGGAACCGATCCTGGAAAACGGCGCCGGCAGCGGGGGAGTGGGCTTTATCAATTCCCGCATGACCGCGGAGGCGGTCAAAGCGACCCTCCTGGCCGACCTCGAGAATGTCCCGCACATCAAGGGGGTTAACAATCACATGGGATCGCTTATCACCACGAATGAAACCATCATGCGCATCATCCTGGAAAACCTCAAGGAAAAGGGACTCTACTTTGTGGACAGCCGAACAACCGGAGATTCCATCGCCTATAGGTTGGCTCGGGAGCTCAGAATCCCATCCGCCTTCCGCCACGTTTTCCTAGATAATGACTTGCGGGAAAACGCCATCAAAAAACAGCTGATACAGCTTTTCCGCCTGGCACAACAGAATGGATACGCCGTAGCCATCGGCCACCCCTACCCGGAGACTCTGAGTGTTTTAAAAAAGAACCTGACGCTGATGGAAAAATACAACTGCCGGGCCGTCACCATGTCTCAGGTCGTTCAATAGCCGCCGCAAATATTTCCTATATCCCTAACGGATAGCATAATATTCAGCTCAGAGGTCTTGAAAATTTAACCGTATTCAATTATAGTTTGATATGAATTCAAGGAGGATATCCATGAAAAAATGGACCTTTTTTTTGGGAATAATAATCCTGGCAGTGATTGTCGTCATAATCATCGATAAAGTCGGTCTTATCGGAATCATGACCCATGAGGACCTGGAAAACGCCATCGAAGTTGTCGATATTGAAACCAAGTGGGTGGACAAGTACTATCAACCCTGGCCTCCTCGTCTGGTCCTGGTTCCCGCAGTCTCTTTTCGCATCAAAAATCTTTCCGAAGAACCGCTTCGATATATCAATTTCAATGCTATTTTCCGATTCAAAGATGATTTCGAAAACCTCGGGGACAGCTTTCTGGCGGCGGTCAGGGACACACCCATCGCCCCGGGTGAAAAAAGCGAGACCATCTTCCTGAAAAGCAATTATGGAGTGGAAGGGAAAAGCCTGGCTACATTCGCGGCCAATCCCCAGTGGAAGCTCGTTATCGTAAAGCTGTTCGCTCAGTCCAAAGGTTCGCAGTTCATTCCCTTGGGCGAGTGGGAGGTTTCACGGAATATCGATTTCAAGGAACCGGAGCCGGTCGGAACGGAACCGGAGGATAAACCGGCGGAAAAGAAATAACGTCCGGGGCCGAAATATATAGGGTTTCCGATCAACCACCCAAGATTTCGTAAGGCTTGGGATTGACGATTTTGATGAAGCTCCGCTGTTTCAGATCGACCATATATTCATCCAGTTTTTTCTGTTTTTGATCTTCAAACAGGATCTGTTCGATCTCTTCCCGCACTTCATCGAATTCCCGCAGGCGGCGATCACGGCGATCGACCAGCTTCAACAGGAACCAACCTTCACGAAACGCGATCCAGGGGGTCACGCCTCCTATGTCGAGATTCTTGACGGATTCTTCCAAGATCTTTTCCATCTCACCAGCCTTGAACGTCCCCAGGTCTCCCTCGGAATCTTTTTCGGGCCCCTCTGAAAATTGCCCGGAGACCGCGGCAAAATCTTCACCGGCGGCAATCTTTTCTTCGACCTCGACTTTTTTATTCCGGATCTCTTCCTCGCTTTTTCCGGATTCCGCGATATAGACGGCTTTCAAGGTATATTCGGGCGGCTCGATAAATTCATCCTGATGCGTTTTGTAGTAACCGACCACTTCGGTATCATTGATGACGATATTCCGGCTGACCTGAGTGTAGACAATCGCCTGTTTCAGCAGGTTCTCTTCGATCTGACCTCTCCACGCGTCATAATTCATTCCCTGCTGCAACATGGCCCGCCGCAACTGATCTTCCGTATCCAGGTTGTTTTCCTTCTGGATGTTTTCGATGGTCATCTTCATTTGTTCGCTGACATCCAACTCATTTTTCCGGGCTTCCTGCAGAAGCAGCAGATCCGTAACCATGGAATCGAGCAAATCCTTTTTCATGTTTTGAAATTCCCGCTGCAGTTCCTCCCCTTCAAACCGGGAACTGAGCATTTGATAGAGCGCATCATGCCGGTTCCGGTATTCCGAAAGGGTGATAATCTCATCATTGACCACCGCAATGATCGACTCCAAGACATCCTGGCATAGCCCCATACGGCCTGCCGACAACAGAATGATTCCCGCGATCGCACATTTGATTTTATTCATCTTCATTCCTTTGATAGGGAAAAAGAAGGTTTTCGGTATAGAAACGCCATTCCATCTCCAACTTGAGTTCTTCCATATGTTTGGAGATCCGCTCCTGAATCTTATTGTTCAGGAGAAGGATTCGGATCTCATCCACCGCCTGTTCCAAGGGAACCAGCTCCGGATCATACCGTTCATCCAAGCGAAATATGTGATACCCATAGGGAGATTCCACCACCGGGCTCAATTCTCCCTTCCGGAGAGAAAAGATCACCTGCTCCAATTCTTCGGGCAACTGACCCAACTCATAGACCCCCATCTCTCCGCCTCGATCCGCTTCGACTCCTTCCGATATTTCACGGGCCACTTCTCGGAAGCGGTTTTCCGAGCCGCCTTTCACCTGATCTTTGGCCTCAACCGCCCTGCCTTCCGTTTTCAAAAGGATCTGACTGACCTTGACGCGAGCGGGTTTCCAGAAATCACGTTTATTCTCTTCATAGTAGGCGCCGATCTCTTCCTCGCCGACATCTTCCCCGCTGACGAGTTGATAGATATACTTTTCGATCAGCATGCGCTGGCTGAAATAGCCGGATTCCGCGTTTCCCGGCTGATGATCCTCATTCTGATCCCGGATCCGACCTGAAAGCTTCGCAAGGTATTCCTTCTGCTCCGAAGGCGACAGCACGATCCCCCGGTGCCGCGCCGCTTCCAGCAGCATCTTCTCTTCAAAAAAATTATCCGCCAGACGGCTCAAGGAGACCAAGGAAAGGTGATCGATATCATCACCCGAAGTAATACGGAGATATTCCTCGAAATCGGAGTTGAAATAGAAACTCTCATCTATTTCCAGAATGATCTTGTTTTTTGCGGCCGGATCATGCAGGTCATGAGCCGCGGGTTTTCTAGATCCGGGTTCCTTCCCGCAAAACGTCAAAAAAAAAATCAGCAGAATTCCCCCTCCGATCTTACCGCCGCCCATTTCGAAAAATTTCTTCATCTTTTTTAATTTCAGCTCATTATATTATATTAACGATAACTCCTTCAAGATGATTATCGTTTCATCCAGGATTTGCACCTCTCCCCGTCCGGATAATAACAGGCTCATCACACCTTGAGGGGTTATGGATCCGGAGTAGTCCCGGATCAAGCCTGTCAACCGCGTCAAATCCGCCGTTGAGGAAGGAAAAAACTCAAAGACGAGCTTGGGTCCCACCCGATCGATGCTCTTGATCCGGAGCCGCTGAGCCAGAAATTTTATGGCCCCATAACGAAGCAGATTGCCCACGCTTCGAGGCGGAGAACCGTAACGGTCCCGAATCTCTTCCAGGATTCGCTCTCCTTCCTCCAAACTTCGCAGCGAGGATATCCTTTTGTAAAGATTGAGTCTCAGGTTGACTTGAGGAAGATAGGTATCCGGAATACGGATATTGACTTTCATATTGAGCTTGGTTTTATGCTCAGTCGGTCGATCGCCTTTGAGCTCCCGGACGGTATTCTCAAGCAGGTGCATGTAATAATCGAACCCGACGGCTTCCATGTACCCATGCTGACTCGAACCGAGGAAACTCCCCGAACCACGAATTTCAAGGTCTTTGGCCGCCAACCGGAAGCCCGCCCCCAACTCGCTGAATTCCCGCAGCGCCTTCAAGCGTTCCTTGGCCAGTGGAGTAAGCTCGGAAAAAGAAGGGACCAGAAAATAAGCAGCGGCCTGACGGGAAGATCTCCCCACACGCCCGCGCAGCTGATAGAGCTGCGCCAGGCCGAATCGATCGGCCCGGTTAACGATCAAGGTATTCACGAGCGGGATATCGATCCCGTTTTCGATGATGGTCGTGGAGACAAGCACGTCGGTCTTCCGTTGGATAAAATCCAGCATCTTTTTTTCCAGCTCTGAGCCGGCCATCTGCCCGTGAGCGATCGTCACCCGGGCCTCCGGCACCCATTTCCTCAACAACTCCGCCATGCTTTCGATATCCTCAACCTGGTTATGGACGAAATAGACTTGTCCGCCCCGGGAAAGTTCTTTCCTTATCGCCGACTCCACCAGATTCCGGTTGAAAGGAGTCACGACCGTATGCACGGCCAGCCGGTCACGCGGCGGAGTCTCGATCAAACTGATGTCCCGCAACCCGGCCAACGAAAGATTGAGGGTGCGGGGGATGGGAGTGGCCGTCATGGTAAGAACATCGATATCGGTTTTCATTTGCTTGATCTTTTCTTTGTGACGCACGCCGAACCGCTGCTCTTCATCTACGATCAGCAGTCCCACATCGCGAAAACGAACATCCGATGATAAGAGACGGTGGGTGCCGATAATGATATCCACCAATCCCTGGTTCAATTCCGAAAGAATCTTCTGCTGCCGAGAACGGGTTTGAAAACGGGTCAAGCCTTCTACCTGAACGGGAAAGAGCAGCATCCTTTCTCTGAACGTCTTCAAATGCTGACTGGCCAGGATCGTGGTCGGACAAAGAACGGCAACCTGCTTTCCGTCCATAACAGCCTTGAACGCCGCACGCATGGCCACTTCGGTTTTCCCGTATCCGACATCTCCGCAGAGCAGTCGATCCATGGGCGAATCGGCTTCCATGTCCTCAAGAATATCCTTGATCGCTCTCAGCTGGTCATCGGTTTCCGCGTGTTCAAAGGTTTTTTCAAAGTCGGCCTCCCAGGTTCCCTGACCGCTGAAGCTGAAGCCCGCGGCCGCTTTGCGGCCGGCGTACAGTTCCAGCAGTTCCTTGGCCATGGCTTCGATGGCTTTGCGGGTCCTAGACTTGGTCCGCTCCCAGTTGGGAGAGCCCAACTTATGCAGAGCTGGCTTGGCGGATCCCGTGCGGGAGTACTTCTGAACCAGGTTCAGGTCTTCCACGGGAACAAACAGTTTATCTTCATCCCGATAGAGGAGCTGGATAAACTCCTGCCCTTTACCGTCCACCTGCATCTTGACCAATCCACTGAAAATTCCGATCCCGTAATCGGTGTGAACGATATAGTCGCCGGTCTTGAGGTCCTGAAAATCCGAAACAAAGGGTTTAATTCGAGGTCGGCTCGCCAGCACCCTTTCCGCAGTGAAAATATCCGTTTCCGCAAAGTACGTCAGCCTTTGCTCGGGATAACCGAATCCGGAAGCCAGCCCCCCCACCAGAAGAGTCACGGTCTCATCCCTGGGGGGCTCCAATGGGGAATCCGATTCTCTATAGGCAATTCCATGCTGAGACAAAAGCCCTCCCAATCGCCGGCGCACGCCATCCCCGGAGAAGTAAATGAATGTCCGCCCCCCTTCCCTTTGTGTTTTCTTGAGGTAATCCAAAAAGAAAGGAATCTTGTTTTCGAACTTGGGCGTCGATTGGAAAGAAAAATGAAAATGATTTCCGGCTCCATCCGGAGAAAGCTCCTCCAGATTGACGGCGTCGTTCTCGATTCGATCCAGGGAAGTTTCCGGGAAAATCTCTTCGGGAGGAATCGCAAACCGTCGATCCTCATCCAGATCCCGGAAGACTTCCCGGAGATGATGAATGTTCTCCTCCCAGTCTCGCCGAACCTGATCCGCGTCGTCGAACACATAGAGAGCATCCCGAATATAATCGAAAAACGAGACGAACCGTTCCGATAACTGCAGGGCCTGAAATGCAAAAGAAGGAGAAGGATCTCCGGATGAATGCCGTTCGGCCTGGCTCCGCACATCGCTGAATAAACGTCCTTCATCCCTCGATTCAGCAACGGCGCTCCATTCACGCAGAAAGGTCTTCGATCCGGGATACTCCCGCAAGGAAGGTATCATAATCTGCTGAAGGCGCTGGACGGATCGCTGGCTGGACAGATCGAATTCCCTCACAGAAGAGATCTTATCGCCTGATAATTCGATGCGAAGGGGCTGGTTCCGCCAAGGGGAGAACACATCGACGATCCCGCCGCGTTGAGCGAATTCCCCATGAGAATTGATGATATCCTCCCGTGAGTACCCGAACTCAAGGAGACTTTCCAGCAGATCGTCCCGCCGCAACCTGTCTCCGACCGATACGTCCAAAAACAGATCCGGCAGATCTCGAGGGTGAGGGAAAGGTTTGAGCAGCCCCATCAGGCTTGTTACCACGAGCGCCGGGCGCCGGGAAGGCCATCCATAAAAAAAACGCATGCGGGCGGACACGGCTTCCAGCGAAGGCGCCATTTCCGTATAAGGATTTTCCATAAGCGGGGGCAGGGGAAACACCTCAAGCGATGATTCCGCCTGCGCCAAAAAAAATCGGATTTTTTCCGATATCCGATTCAAGGAAGCTTCGGATGAGCGGATAAATACGATCTTTTTTTTGGCGGCCTGCAAGAGCTGAGCCAGGAAATAGGGCTTGGCCGCGGGAATGATCCCGGAAATATTTATTTCCGAAGCTCCCCGCGCCGCCGCTTCGAGGAGAGATCGAAATTCCACGGTCTCCTGAATAAAATTCAAACTCATTGGTCCATTATACCGATAAATCCCCTTGGTTGCGACGCCTATCATGCACAGGCGATACCTTAAGGAAGGGATGACGGCGGGAAAACGGGAAAGGTGAAGATAGCAGCTCTTCCCCCCGGGGAACCATGAAGCCGCGGGCCCCCCCGCGTAATTTTAGAAGTGAAAACGGATCCCGGCGCGCAGAGACAAGCCTCCTCCGTCATACTCCGAGATCCGGTAATCGATATCCCCCTGATCGATGGGATTGGGCCCCTGAAGCGCATAGAAAAAGGTGGAGTCGGAACCCAGGCCTTCCTCCAACGGATCCCGGCCTCCGGAAGAAAAAGCGGTGATCTTCGGGGAGAAGTTTTTAAAGACAACCCATCGATAGAGGGCTTCCAGGGAAAAACGCATGTTGGAAGAGAGTTCGATCTCGATGCCTCCGCCCAGATGGGGTCCCAAGGTGCTCAATCGACTCTCGTACAAGATCGTCCAGTAAGGCCAGAACGGTTCCTTTCCCTGGATTTCGATTCGGCGGTTTTGGGCGGTGCATTCGAGGTTTCCGAAATACCAGCCCACCCCGCCGCTTGCCAGCAGCCGGATACGGCTCGTCAGAGGAAGCTCAGCCATGGCCGAGAGGGCGAGAGGCCGGATCTCGGATCGGAAATCCGGAAGGTAGTATACGGTTTCCACAACCGATGCGCCCTCCGGAAAATCGAATCTTCCGGAATGACCCGACAATTTTCGGGACATATAGCCGAAACTCAATCCCAGGCTCCAAATCCGGGTCAGCTGAAGGGAAAGCTCCAGCTCCACATCCATTCCCAATCCGGTGACATCCGCCGAGTCAGGTGTAAAGACATAATAATCGTTGGTTGAAATCCCCCGGCCGACGACCTCACCCCCCGGCAGGAAACCGAACGACATCTTCACGGCCCACGGCTGCGCCGACAGGACAGGCGTCCCGATAAGAAGACACCCCAAAACAAGAAAAAACCCGGTTCTCTTCATCATGCCTCCCCTGCTGAATGGGCCGATCGATAAAACCGGCCGGATTTCATCTCTTAATCATATTATATCCATTTGCAAGTTTCATTCCAATCCTCGTTACTTCCTCTCCAAGCCGGACGGCGGGCATCGGCTTGACAAATCCGCCCGGGGGATTATTGTGGAAGGGTAAGATGATGGACAGGAACGACATGCCGCCTCCGAAACCGCGGGTTCGATTTTATGCGGGTTTCAAGGGAGATGAAACACCTCGGACGGTCATCCTCTCGGGTCATGAATACCCGGTGGAACGCATCCTCTGGAGAAAGCGCATCCGGCCCGCCGGCGGTTCCGATGAATTCGAAGTGTTCCGCTGCCAACTGTCCGACCGCCAAGTCGAAATCCGGCGCTCTCACTCGGGGGAGACAGGCATCAGGATCATTGAGGATCAGCAGACGCCGCAGCCTCGTGGGAAGCGGCCTACATCCTCCACCAATAAGAAAATTTTATGAACACGCTGTAATCGTTCCGCATGTATTTGCCGAATTCATCCCGCAGAAGATGGTTGTCCACCCCGAAAAAGAACACCGTTCCCGGCTGCAGAACCCAGCTGGTCAGAAAACTTCCATAGATCTTCTTTTCAAAATGATTGTAATCCAGGATCGCCCGCACCGAGAGGGTTTTTGAAAGCTGATAGGTCGTCCGCTGGCGGATCACATTGTAGTCGAAAGCCAGCTCCCCTCCCCGTTCTTTCCAGAAAGTCTGCTTCTGCAGATCGAATCCGATCTGCAGGCGCCGTCCCGGCTTGAGGCGGAAATACAGACTGTAGATATGGCTCCAACCCAGATAGGGGGCCTCCGGGTCATAGAAGATACCGTCTCCGATATCCAACGAGAAACCGAAGGGGAGCCAGCGCACGAGATTGATATTGGCGTTTGCATTTATGGAATTCTTCCGGAAATCGAACCCCGCATAGCGTTCCATATCGTGTATATATTTGATAAAGACCTGGCTGAATTCATTCAACCGCAGTTGGAGGTCGGCTTCAGCCCACGTGTCGATCAGGATATCTTCAAAATAGTCGAAGCGCCTCCCGGTTCGCAGCGTCAATCTGACCTGATGCAGATACCGCTTCTCCGGATAAACCTGAAAAAAGGCATATCCGCTGAGGCTGCGGTAATCGACCCGGTTGATATATCCCGAGGAGGCCTCGAAATCCGGATGCAGAGAACGCCAATCCACGCCGGCCCCCCAGTATTTATGGTAGGAGGAAAAATCCAGATAAAAGGCGGGAACCAGCTTCGTTTCTCTTTCCTCATAACGGGTTTTCGAACCGATCGCCTGAAACGAAAGAAAAAAATTCCGTTTGAACTTGAACTGACCGTCGATCCCCGCCACCCGGTTGAACGTGCCGTCGATTTCCTTATCGGCCAGACAGAATCCGACATAGGACTCCTTGAAAACATCCGCTTTCACCCGGATGATATTGAAAAGGGCGTTGTCGCCGCGGGTCCCGCCTCCGTTATGAACCTCCCAGAGGTTCTCGGTGGGGCTGGTGTCATAGGCCGAAAGCAGTCCGTAAGTGAAACGCCCGGTCTTGCCGGTCAGCTTTGCGCCCGCGGAGGGATCGATGATGCGGCGTGTATACACCATTTCCAGTTCCGGGAAACGAAATATTTCCATCCCTTCCAGAAAAAACGGCCGTTTTTCCGCATAATAGAGGGCGAACCGCTGGTTGACTTCGATCTGAGGGGCATCGGCTTCGATCTGACTGAAATCCGGATTCAACGTCAGATCCATGGTCAGATCCGAATTCAATCCCCACTTGAAGTTCAATCCCGGTTCCGGATCGATCTTCGCCCCCTTGACCTTCAGGGAAGTCAAAACCGGCATCAATTCAACATTTCTCCCTTTTTCGACCTCCCCGCGGATCTCGATCTCATTTCCCTGGCTGATCAGTCCGGAGATCTTTTGGGTGGCCCCCGGCCAAAGCAGAATCTCACCCGAGCGCGCGATCACCCGCCCCAACATCACATTCCAGGTTTTGTCGACATCGTCGGGAAAGCGCAGGCTTTTAAAGGGAATCGCTATTTCAACATAATAACCCTGGGAGTCCATCGTCCCTTCGGAATAGAACACCGTATCCCAGCTGTCATCCATGTTATCGCTTCCGCCTTCTTCCATCCGGATCATATCGGCTTGAATCCCGATCGGGTTGAGGAGAAAGGAAAAAGCCCGGCGCTTTTCATTGAAGGCGTCGAGAAACACCACCACCCAGTCATCCTCCATGATGTTGTCGCGCTTGGTGATCGTGGCGCGGATTTTATCCGGCTGTTTATCGCGGCAGCGGAAAGCGAAATACAGGTTTTTCCGGTCGAATGCCATATAAGCCGTGGTTATCTCGGTCGGTTCATCACCCTCTTTGGGAGCGAACTGTACAAAGTCTTCGATTTTCAGGGCTTGGTTTTCCCAAAGCGCCTCATCCAGTATCCCATCGATCCGCGGGGGGGTCTCTATGCGGGGCACGGAAACCGCCTTCCCTTCGGTCGGCGTCCCCCATAAGCAAAAAGACATCAGGAACAGAAAAATGCCTGACATCATGAGGTTTCTGCACGGCACGGCCGTCACGCGGAAAAAATCTTTATTACACATCATTTCGACAACCTTTCACATTACCCTTAACGTAAATCGCCGCGGAAAAGTTTGCCTATGAATTGATAAACGCACTAAATCTCCAACCGGTTTTCAACCGCTGAGCCTCCGGAACGCTTGCGAAATCCCTCGGCGGCGTCTATAATTTCAGAAGATGCATGATTCACAGCTTGAACGGGGGAGGCCCACATGAAAAAAACCCTTGCTTATTGGATCGCCTGCCTGACATTGTCCATCCTGCTGTCAGGCTGCGCACCGGCTCCGGCCCCCGATTCCCTGCGCGCCTTCGACGATCCGGACTCGTTTTCCACCCGACCCTGCCTGGTCATCCTGAATCCCACGGCGGCACGGCTGAAAACCTTGATCGAGCTGGAAACCCGGGGTCTCTTCAAGCGGGGCGATCTGCGGGTTGTCGGTGTTTATCACGAAAAGGAATCAGCCCAATACCAGCGGTCGATCCAATTCGCCCGGGAGCGGAAGCTGGACTGGATCGGATTCCATCGCCTGACCGCGGCGTTGGATCCCGACACCCTTTTTCAGGATAACGGACTGACCGATGAATTCCGTAATATCTTCGAACACTCCGACGGAGCCCTGTTTTTCGGGGGGGCGGATATTCCCCCCGCCTTATACGGACGGGACACTCATCTGCTCACCGCCATCCACACACCCTACCGCCATTTTCTGGAGTTGTCCTTCGCTTTCCACCTTCTCGGGGGAAATCAGAATCCGAATTTTACGGCCTTCCTCGATTCCGATCCGGATTATGCGATTTTAGGACTCTGTCTGGGCATGCAAAACTTGAATGTCGCGACCGGAGGAACCCTTGTCCAGGATATCTGGACGCAAACCTATGGACGGGATACGGTGGAGGACGTTATCGCTCTCGGCCCCGGAGCCTGGCATAACAATCCATTTCGCCGGCTTCACCCCCTGGATGATTACTTTGGCATCACCATGCACCCGATCAAACTCGATCCAGAGGGGATCTTCGTAAAAAAATGGGGATTCAAACCGGAGGATGCGCCGTATATCCTGAGCTCCCATCACCAGGCCGCCGACACCCTCGGCCGCGGATTCAAGGTCGCGGCCACCTCCCCGGACGGCCGGGTTATCGAGGCCGTTGAGCATACGTCGTATTCACGTGTGCTGGGATTTCAATTCCATCCCGAAGCCTCCCGGCTGTGGGATCCCGCTTTGAAATCCAGGTTCACCCCCCAAGACGAAACCGAAACCAGCCTGCGTGCGATCCTGGAAGAGAATCCGCCGAGTTGGGATTTTCACGTCAAGATCTGGTCCTGGTTTAGAGAATCCCTCGAACAACACAAAAAATCATCAGGGTTTTAAGCCGGGAACGAAAACCGCATCCCTGATCCGGTCGGACGAGCCGTACGCTTACACTCCGTCCCGAATGCGGCGTATGATCTCCGAAGTGGACCGCCCGGAGACATAGGGAATGATCTCCACCCGGCCGCCGGTCGCCACCACTTCGGTTTTTCCGACTACATCTTCAGGCTTCCAGTCTCCGCCCTTGACCAGGATGTCGGGCAGCAGGAGTTCGACCACATGCAGCGGCGTATCTTCTGAAAAACTCACCAGGAAATCCACGGGAGCGAGGGCGCTCAACACTTCCAACCTCTCGTTCAAGGGAAAAATGGGCCGGGAATATCCTTTCAGTCTGCGGACGGAGGCATCATCATTCACCGCGACCACGAGAACATCACCCAAAGCCTTGGCCTGTTCGAAAAGACAGATGTGCCCGGAATGAAGGATATCGAAACATCCGTTCGTCAGGACGAGCTTTCGGTTTTCGCGCTTCAAGGACCGCCGGAGAGCCTGCATATCCTCAAGCGTCTTGCTCTTTGGCATGCCTATCTTCCTTTGTTCTTGTCCTTAGGGGAAGCCGGATGCTCGATATCGATGCCGGGAGAAAATTCCCAGGTATGGGGAGGCCGTACGATGCCGTCATCCCGGTAGGAGGAAGAGACCATAAAGGAATAGAGATTCCGGTGATAATCATAGGGATAGCCGTCCAGTCTGTGTACGGCGATATCCAGGTAATAGGTTCCGTTGACAAGGTTGAGTTTTTCCAGCCGGCAGATGACCTTCCCCTTTCCCTGTATGGCGTTGGCCTTGAATTCCTCCAGGTTCGTATTGGTACCGTAGCAGCAGATCCCTTGAGGATTGAAAATCCCGATTCCGAAGACGAAATCCTTGATCCTTGAGAACGCGACCGTATCCAATTCGATGATCATGCCGTCATCGGGCGCGAAAACATGCTTGTCTTTTCCGTCGAGGCCTTTCAGTTTGACCTTGGTGATTTCGACTTCCCTTTTCCCCCAGCGATTCTCCCGCCGTTCCTCTTCCCAGTTTTCTGCCTGTTCGACTTCAAGCTGGCGGCGTTCGAAATCCTCCTCCTGTTTCTCCGTAATATCCTGCAGATAGGCATCCACCACCCGCTTGGATTCTCCGATGGTTTGAACTTTTCCATGTTTGAGCCACACGACGGTGTCGCATATTTTTTCTACGGTGGCGAGATCATGGCTGACAAACAGGATGGTCTTCTGCCGACGGCGAAAATCATCGATGCGGTCCAGGCATTTCGGCACGAACGAGGCATCCCCCACGGCCAGAACCTCATCGATCAGCAGGACATCGGGATTGACATTGATGGCGATGGAAAACCCCAAGCGCATATGCATTCCGGAAGAATAGGTTTTGACCGGAGCGTCAATGAAATCTTCCAGCTCGGCGAAACGGACGATTTCATCAAATTTTTCATGTATTTCCTTTTTGCTCAAGCCCAGCATGATCCCGTTGATATAGACGTTTTCGCGGCCGGTTATCTCCGGATGAAATCCCGCTCCCAATTCGATCAACGCGGATATTTTTCCACGAACACTGACCCGTCCGGAAGTCGGCTTGGCGATTCCGGTAACGACTTTCAGGAGTGTGCTTTTCCCGGATCCGTTTTCTCCGATCACGCCGAAGGTCTTCCCCTGTTTGACTTGAAAGTTAACCCCGTCGAGCGCCGTCACCAGTTCATCGGGTTTGAGGGAGCGGAAAAAATCCCCCCTGAGCATGGCGCTCTTGAAGGTTTTGAATCGGTGCTGCGCGGAGTATTTCTGATATATGCGCGAGACATTGTCGATATCGATGACAACCACTTATACCTCCTCTGGGAATGAATCCCGAAGCCGATCGAACAGGTAATAGCCGCAGGTGAGCAGCAACAGAGAAACCAGGAAAGTTACCCCGAGACGTTTCCAGTGGATCATCTCGCCGAAAAAGATGCAGTTCTGGTACCCCCACATGATATGCGTCATCGGATTGAGATTGAGCAGGATCCGAAGCCAGCGATGGGATTGAACGGTCTCAAAGCTCATGGGATAGATAATGGGAGACACAAAAAACCAAAGGGTCAGCAGATTGGCCAGGATATCCTTGATGTCGCGGAAATGGACCGTCAAGGCGGAAACCAGAAGAGAGAAGCCCAACGTGAACACGAACTGGACGATTATCACCAATGGAATGAACAGGAGGTAGGGAGAATAATGCCCCCCGAGCAGAGGGACGGAAATCAGGAGGATAGGCAGCCCGAAGAGAAAATGGATAAAATTGCTGCTGACGACAACGAGCGGAAGGATTTCCGTGGGAAAAAGCATTTTTTTTATCAGGTTTCCCTGCACCATCAGCACGTTGGCCGATTCCAGGGATGACGACACGAACCATACCTGCCAGGGAAGCACGCCGCAAAAAAGAAACAGAGCGTACGTCCAGGGAGAACTTCCCAATTCCGGCACCCGGGGTTTGATGATAAACCCAAAGACGACGGTATACACGACCAACAGAAGGAGCGGATTGAAAAACGACCAGAAAAAGCCCAGAACCGTACCGCGGTAGCGGGCTTTCAGTTCCCGGGTCACCAGATTTTGGATCAAAATCCTATATTTATAGAGTCCGAATAATTTTTTCCAAAGTCGCAGCATGTCACCTTCCTGCAAATATGGTTTCCGCTTCATCCGAATGACGACCTTCATCGTTGAAAAGGATAAGAGGAGTAAGCGTTTTCATTTTCTCTTCATCAAAACCGCAAGCGGCAAGAAACAGGTTGGGGGCCGCTTCCCGTCTTGGCTGTACAAATCGCATCTGCTTGATATGCATTCGATTGTTCTTCACTGCTTGTGAGAAGTCCTCCCATCGCTTCGCCGGAAACACGAAATAGGCGCGTCCGCGCCGATGCATGATCTCTTCCGTTTTTTGCATTATACCAAAAATATTGCATGTCAACTCGTGTTTTGCGATGGATTTTTCCGAGGACGCGCTGAGATGCCCCTGATTCCGTTTGATGTACGGAGGATTGGAGAACACCACTTCGAATTTTCTTTCAGCATGAAATCCCATCAGATCCGCCCGCATGATCCGTATCCGATCCTCAAGGTGATTCAGGCGAACGTTTCGTTCCGCCAGCTCCGCCATTTCCGGCTGAACCTCCAAAGCGGTCAGTTTCTTGAAAGGACGTTCGCTCAAAAGAAGGGAGATGATGCCGCTTCCAGTGCCTAACTCACAGAGGTGATCAGATGCTTTGAACCGGATGAAATCCGCCAAGAGGGGAGCATCCACGGAAAACCGATACCCTTTCCTCTTCTGTAGAACCTGGATCCGCCCTTGGTAGAACGTATCGAGGGTTTCATCCTTACCCGGCGTCGGATCGGTCGACATCCTTCGACACCTGGTCGGTGAAAATCAGCACGCGGTTCGGTTGCACTTCCGCAACCCCCCCTGATACTTCAAGCTTGACCTCTTTCCGGTTGAGCGTGTACGAGATCTCGCCTTCTCCCAGGGCGGCGACAAGCGGGCGATGTCCTGGAAGGATACCGATATAGCCGTCCAGGCTCGGCAGTGATACAGCGGGGGTTTCGGCATCCACCAGCAGCTTTTTCGAAGTGACGATCTTCAGCTTGAGGACTGAGGGTCTCTCTTGGCTCATACCGATTTCATCTCCTCGGCCATTTGGACGACTTCATCGATATTGCCGACCATATAGAATGCCTGTTCCGGCTTGTCGTCATGCTTGCCGTCGAGGATCTCCTTGAATCCCTTCACGGTTTCCTCGATGGGGACATAACGGCCGGGACGACCGGTGAATTCTTCCGCCACGCTGAACGGCTGCGAAAGGAAGCGCTGGAGTTTACGCGCTCTGGCCACGGTGAGTTTATCCTCATCCGAAAGTTCTTCCATGCCCAGAATGGCAATGATATCCTGAAGATCTTTATGCCGCTGCAAAACCTCTTTCACCCGACGGGCTACGCTATAGTGATCCTCACCGATAATCTGGGGATCCAGGATTCTCGAGTACGAGGTCAGGGGATCGACGGCGGGATAAATACCGATCTCCGTCAATGCCCGCGACAGATTGGTCGATGCATCCAAGTGGGAAAACGTCGTCGCCGGAGCGGGATCGGTGAAATCATCAGCCGGGACGTAGACGGCCTGAACGGATGTGATCGAACCTTTCTTCGTGGATGTGATCCGTTCTTCCAACTCACCCAATTCCGTTGCCAGATTAGGCTGGTACCCGACCGCGGAGGGCATCCGGCCCAACAGCGCGGAGACCTCGGAACCCGCTTGAACGAAACGAAAGATGTTATCGATGAAAAGCAGAATATCCTGATTCATTTCATCGCGAAAATATTCCGCCACAGAGAGCGCCGTCAGGCTCACCCGCAGGCGGGCGCCCGGAGGCTCTGTCATCTGACCGTAGATCAGTGCGGTTTTGTCGATAACTCCCGACTCCTTCATCTCGAGCCAAAGGTCGTTACCTTCGCGGGTTCGCTCCCCCACACCGGCGAAAACGGAATAACCTCCGTGCTTCTTGGCCACGTTCTGGATCAATTCCATGATGATGACGGTCTTTCCGACTCCGGCGCCACCGAAGAGACCGATCTTTCCTCCCTTGAGGAACGGCTGCATCAGATCGATGACCTTGATGCCGGTCTCGAACATTTCCAGCTTGGTGCTCTGATCTTCGAGGGAAGGCGGTTCACGGTGGATGGGATAATACTTTTCCGCCTTGACTTCACCCTGATAATCCACGGGCTCCCCGATGACGTTGATCACCCGACCCAAGACGGCTTCCCCCACCGGTGCCTGGATCGGCTGCTGTAGATCGATGGCTTTCATGCCGCGTGAGAGACCGTCCGTGGGATGCATCGAGACGCAGCGCACTTTATCTTCTCCCAAATGTTGTTCGGCTTCCACGATGATGTCCACCGGAGAAGGCGTGTCCATCCCTTCGCTGGTTATGCGAATGGCGGTGTAGATTTCGGGGAGTTCGACATCTTTGAACTCGACATCAACGACCGGACCTATGACCTGGACGACCCTTCCGAAGCGCTCTTGTTTTTTCTTGGCTTGCGCTTTCGGCGCTTTGGCTTCAGAGGCTTTTTTATCCTTGACGTTTGCTTTGGCTTCGTCTTTTCCCATCTTTAACTCCAATTCATCCTATTAATCCAGCGCTTCAACCGCGGATTGTATTTCCAGAAGCTCCGTGGTGATGGATGCTTGTCTGATTTTGTTCAATTCAAGCGTAAGGTCCGAAATCAAATCTTCCGCATTCCTGGTGGCGTTATCCATGGCCATCATCCGGGCGGCGTGTTCCGCCGCTACGGATTCATAGAAATAGTGAAAAATTTGATCTTCGACATATACGGGAAGCAGGGCATCAAGCAGCGGCGAAGAACCGGGTTCCATATCCGGCATCCCTTTTTCGACGATCGGCATCTTTTTCTCGGCCTCCTCCTCTTCGCTGTTCCAGGGGGGCTCTAGAGGAAGGAGCCGGGAGAACGTGATCTTGGGAGCGATAATGGATTTGAATTCATTGTACGCCACATATACGGCATCCGTGTGGTGCAGGGTATAAAGGCGCATTAGGTGCTGAGTCAGCTTTTCGAGATCCTCATCGTGGAATTCATGCATGTAATCCTGGTATGCGTGTTCCACGGGAAATTCACTTCTTTTAAAAAATTGTACGGCTTTTTTACCGATCAAAACGAGCCGGATGCTGGAATACTTTGCTTTTTCCTCAAGCTGCCGCCGCGCTTCCTCCAAAAGGTTGGAATTGAACGCTCCGCAAAGACCCTTATCCGATACGATCACGATGCACAGGATATTCTTCTCCTCCCGCTTTTCCAAGAGGGGATGGCTCTGTCGGGATACCCAACCCGACATTTCTTTGATCAACTCGGGGTAGTTATGCCAATACGGACGTCCTTCCATGACGCTTTTCTGTGCTTTTTTGAACTTGGCCGTTGCTACCGTCTTCATGGCCTGAGTGATCTGCTGCGTATTTTTGACGCTTTTGATCCGGCGGCGTAAATCGATTAATGCAGGCATTTTATGGCTTCTCTACTTCTGTTTCTTCTTTGAATATTTTGTTGAATGCGGTCATGGCTTCGCTGATGACTTCATCCAGGTCCTCGTCGATCTTTTTCTTTTCGCGTATCTGACTGAAGATCTCGGGCTGTTCTTTCCTCAAATATTCCAGGAGTCTCTTTTCGTAATCGTTCAACCTGTCAACCTGGATCTCATCGAGGAATCCCCGGTTCCCGGCATAAACGATCAGAATTTGATCCTCGACCGGAAAAGGAACATATTGGCTCTGTTTCAGGATTTCGGTCAGACGTTCTCCCCGATCCAACTGGGCCTGACTGATACGATCCAATTCGGTGCCGAACTGGGCGAAGGTCTTCAGTTCGCGATACTGCTGCAGGTCTCCCCGAAGCCGTCCGGCTACCTGTTTCATGGCTTTGATCTGAGCGCTTCCTCCAACACGGGAAACCGAAATTCCCACATTGATGGCGGGCCGGATACCGGCATTGAAAAGCTCCGGTTCGAGGTAAATCTGTCCGTCCGTGATGGAGATGACGTTGGTGGGGATATAAGCGGACACGTCTCCCGCCTGGGTTTCGATGATCGGAAGCGCCGTGAGCGTACCGCCTCCGTTTTTCTCGTTATACTGCGCAGCCCGTTCGAGCAGACGCGAGTGAAGATAAAAGACATCTCCCGGATAGGCTTCCCGTCCCGGAGGACGGCGGAGCAGGAGTGAAATTTCCCGATAAGCGGCGGCATGCTTGGAAAGATCGTCATAGATCAACAGCGCATGCTGGCCGTTGTCCCGGAAGTATTCGCCCATGGCGCACCCGCTGTAAGGCGCCAGGTACTGCAGCGGCGAAGGATCGCTGGCCGAAGCCACCACGACCACGGAATAATCCATGGCGCCGTAATCTTCCAGCATCTTTATGAGAAATGCGACGGTCGAATTTTTCTGTCCGACGGCCACATAGATGCATATGACATCCTTGCCTTTCTGGTTGATGATGGTGTCGATGGCGATAGCCGTTTTTCCCGTCTGCCGGTCTCCGATGATCAATTCCCGCTGACCCCGTCCGATCGGGATCATGGTATCGATGGCTTTGATCCCGGTCTGCAGAGGCGATCTGACCGGCATGCGGTCAACGACTCCTGGAGCGATCCGCTCCACCGCCATGTACTGATCGGATTTGATCGGCCCCTTGTCGTCAAGGGGAATTCCCAAAGGATTGACCACCCTGCCTACCAAGCCGGGCCCGGAAGGGACCTGAATGATCTTGTGGGTGCGCTTCACCAGATCGCCTTCCTTGATGAGATGACTTTCTCCCAGCAAAACGACGCCGACACTGTCTTCTTCCAAGTTCAATGCCAGGCCGAACACTTCATTCGGGAACTCAAGCAGTTCATTGTACATAACCCGGTCGAGACCGAAAACGCGGGCGATTCCGTCGCCGACCGAGGTGACGGTTCCGACTTCCTTGACGTCTACTCCGGTTTCGTACCCTTCTATATGCTTCTGGATTATCTTGCTTATTTCATCTGCTTTGATTTCCATTTTCTGCCTATCCTTCACAAATTTTTTCTTTGAGTTTCTCGAGATTCCCTTTAATGGAAGCATCATATACGATGTTTCCCTTCCGGATGGACAATCCTCCGATGAGATCGGGATCTATCCGGTATTTCAAGAAAACCTTCCGCTGTTCCAGCCGTTCCAGCTTCCCGGCAAGTTTATCCTTCTGAGCATCGCTCAAAAACACCATTGAAGAAACTTCAAAAGTCACGATCCCCTTTTCCTCATTCCACAAATCGGGGAGCATCTCCAAGATTTCGGGCAGGAGCTCCCAGCGGCCCTTCTCAACCAGCAGCAACAGAAATCGTTCCGTTTTATCATCAAGTTTTATCTTTTCAAAAATCCCTTTCATGATCTCCATCTTTCGGGATGTCGGTATGAAAGGGAAGGAAAAGATCATACTCAGTTGCTTCTGCCGGGATTGAAATTCAAGAAATTCCTGCAGTTGGCCGCTGAGACGAACGTATTCCGCTTCGTCCAAGAGGGCATGGACCAATCCCTGGGTGTATCTTTTAACGAGAACTTGATTCTTCATGAAGACTATCAAGCCTTTCTATGGATTTATCGATGAGGGCGGAGTGGTCTTGGGGAGCGATTTTTTTCCGGATGCGCTCTCGTGCCAAGGCGATGGCGAGTTCCGCCGCATATTCTCTCAGGTCCTGCGTTCCGGCGCGCGTCAGCATTTCAATCTCCTGGGCCGCCAGGTTCTTAACCCGCTCGGCATCTTCCCTGGCCGCCTCCAAAATGGTTTGTTTGGTTTTGTCGGCTTCCGCCTTTCCGGTTTCTTTTATCGCCTGGACTTCTTCCTCCACTTTTTTTGCGCGGATTCTCACGTCCTGCATCCGCTGTTCGGAATCTTTCCGGGAAGCGGCCGCATCTTTGATCGATCGTCCGATTTCATCCGCACTATCGCCCAGATATTTTTTGATGGGTTTGTACAGTAGGTAAGTCAGACCGCCGAAAAGGATCAGAGAGTTAAGAACTTTTCCGAGAAAATCCGCCGTGCCGCCTCCATGCTCCGCTTCTTCGGTGGTCATGCCCAGAAACAACGGAATCACACACAATATAATTAGGACAGATTTTTTCGCGCGCATCAGTTCAGAAGTCTCCGTTCAATTTTTTCGGCGAGAAGATCACTCTGGGCTCCCAATTCTTCCTCAAGATCTTTGACCTGTCTGGCGAGCTCGGATCGAGCCTCGTCAACCTTGGCCCGGCATTCCTGTGAAATCTCAGTCAATATCCTGTCCTTTTCCTTAAGAGCATCCTGTTCGAACTGCTGCTGGATTTTCAAGGCGCCCGAGCGGGCCTGTTTGACCTCGGCTTCAATATGTTGAAGCGTTTTCTCGTACTCGGCGGTCGATTGGCTCACGGCGTCCAAATTCTGTTTGATGTCGGCGTCCCTTTCGGACATCACCTTGCGCACGGGATTGAAAAAGATTTTCGTCAAAATGGCAAGAAGAACCCATATAATGACTAAAACGACAATGGCGGTTGCATCTACTGAAAGCATGATGATTAATATTAAACCAAAGAGCTAAAATTAAAAATAAAGAAAAAATTTATCACGTTTCATTTAAAAAAGCAAGCATGATGTCCCGGGAATTTCAACCGCTTATAATGCGATCCCCCGGTGGGTCGGTCGGTTTGGATCTTCAAGAAACCGAAGAGAAGCGCTTCTTCATCTCCCCCACCAGAAACAGGGATCCCGCAACCAGCACCGAACCGTTTTTTCCGGCCAGTTTGCGGGCCGAAGCAACGGCGTGTCCGACGTCGGGTTCCAGGATGATCCTGTCGTGCCAGCACTGGGTTTTCTCTTGAATTTCCCGGGGATCCGCTGCACGATAATATGGAAAACGGGTGAGAACGATCTTGTCGGCCAGCGGAAACAGAATATCGGCCAGGACGGGAATATTTTTATCCCGCATCACGGCGAACACCAGGATCCGGGGTGCGTGGGTATGAATGAGGGCGTGATCGCGAAACGCTTCGGCGCCTTCCGGATTGTGGGCGCCATCGATGAGCACCAGCGGATCTCGGGATATTACTTCCATCCGTCCCGGCCAGCGCACGCTGTCGACACCTTTGACGATCAGCGGTTTGCTGAGGGGACGCCACCTCTCACTGAGACATTCGGCGGCCGTAATCGCCGCCGCCGCATTCCTGCCTTGATGACGGCCATGCAGGGCCGGACGAAGCATATAGGTTTCACTGCCCGAATTATAAAGAAACGCCCTGTCCGGTTGGGTTTCCTTCAGGTCAGGCCCCCCGTCCAGTGCGTGAAAGAAGGGGGCGCCCAATTCCTCCGCCCTCGCTTTGATAACGGCGGCCGCCGCTTCGTCTTTTACGGCACACACGACCGGGACTTCGGATTTGATGATCCCCGCTTTCTCAAAAGCGATCTTCTCCGTGGTGTCTCCGAGATAATTCTGATGCTCCAACGATATCGTGGTGATGATGGACACAACCGGCCGCACTACATTGGTGGCGTCATAGCGTCCCCCCATTCCCACTTCCAGAACCGCCATATCGACCTCTCGGACCTGGAAGTGATAGAGCGCCAGACAAGTCATGATTTCGAAATAAGTCGGCGGTGAGATCAAATATCCGTCCGCAATCAGAGATTCGATCCGACCACGCACAACCGTGAGGCCCCGGCTGAAATCCCGCTTTGATATCGGGCGGCCGTTGACACGGATCCGTTCCTCGACACGGATCAGGTGAGGGGAGGTGTACAGCCCGGTCCGAAATCCATGCAGCGACAGAATCCGCGAGAGCATGGCGCATACGGATCCCTTTCCATTGGTTCCGGCCACCACGACTGCGGGATACCGTTCCTGAGGATTTTGGAGCGCGGAAAGCAGGACGCGGACATTGTCAAGTCCGAATTTTATGCCTTGATTCTGGATCTGCTCAAGATACAGCAGACACTGGTCATAATTCATTGGGGACGGTTCAGAAACAAACGCAGGGCGCGGATCAGATAGGAACGCAGGACCTTGCGCTCCACGACGTCATCCAGCATCCCATGCTCGAGCAGAAACTCGGAGCGCTGAAATCCTTTGGGAAGTTTTTCCTTAATCGTCTGTTCGATGACACGAGGACCGGCAAAACCGATCAAGGCGTTCGGTTCCGCAATATTGATATCGCCCAACATGGAAAAACTGGCCGTAACCCCTCCGGTCGTTGGATCGGTCATGAGTGAGATATAGGGGATGCCGGCCTGCTCCAAACGAGCGACGGCGGCGCTCGTCTTCATCATCTGCATCAAGGACAGAACCCCTTCCTGCATACGGGCGCCGCCCGAGCACGAAATGGCGATGACCGGCAGTTTTTCCTTCAGTCCTTTTTCCAACGCTCTCGTGATCATTTCCCCGACGACGGAGCCCATGCTGCCGCCGGCGAAACCGAATTCCAGTATCGTCATGATCACTCGAATCCCGTCCATGGTTCCCACCGCATTCAAAGCCGCATCCCGGAGTCCGGTCTTTTTTTGATGATCGAGCAAACGCTGGCGGTACTTTTTCAAGTCCTCGAACTGCAGGGGATCCTTAGGGGAAAGGTTCTGATCGAACAATTCGTATTTCCCTTCATCAAACAGCATCGCGAGCCGCTCTGCGGCTGAAAGCCTGAAGGGGAAATCACAGGCTGGGCAGACCGATTGATTATCCAAAATATCCTGTTTGTAAAGAATCCGGCGACAGTTGTTGCAGCGTGTCCAGAGGCTTTTCATTAATCTTATCTCCAAAGGGGTGCATGTTCCTGAAAGCGCTACCCATATTAATCGATTTCTCCGGATTTCGCAAGCCGTCGCCCACGACCTAAAATATTGCAGTGAGCCTTTACGACTTCAAACCGATACGGCATCTCGGTTGGAAAGCGCATTTCAAAAGGAATCGGAAGATGAACGGACATCTCGAGAAAATTAGGTCTGTTTTTCAGGTGCCGCGGTCTTCTTTGTCATTTGAGAGAGGATGTTGATCACGGTTTCGGGATCCGGAAGATCGGCATCGATATCTATTTCATCATGAAGAAGATTCATGACCGCATTGAACAGATCGTCCTTATTGTAGGGCTTTTCAAAATATTCCGAAGCTCCGAATGAACGCAGCGCCTCGTTTCTATATTGCGGTCCCTTGTACAATCCGGTAACGATAACGATCGGGATGCTGCCCTTGGTTTCATTGTGAATTTTTTGGGTTAAATCGAAGCCGTGAAGTTTCGGCAGCATGGCTTCCAGCAGGATCAGATCGGGCTTTTCGGCCCGGTACTTCTCGTAGGCTTCCTGTCCATCGGTGGCTTTGATGATCTTGATCTTGTGAGGGGCGAAAAGGTTGGAGAGAAAATCCAGGCTTTTTACATCGTAATCAACGATCAGAAGCTTTTTCTCGGCCATCGCTCGCAAATGAATCCTTTTTTATATTTTAGGGCAGACGGCACCGGAATGTCAATTGATGTCTCAGTCTGTTCAAGGTCTTTGAAACGGAGCGATCACTCCGGCGGGAACGGCGGTTTTCCGGTATTTTCATCCAGGATTCATTATGTTATAGTGTGCGGGATGAAAAATCATAAAGCACAGGGTCTCTCCATCGTGATCCCGGTTTATAATGAAGAGGAGAACCTGCCGCAGCTTTATGCGGAAACCAAGGAAGCCTGCGTGAAGCTGGACCGCGATTATGAGATCCTTTTCATCGACGACGGAAGCACGGACAACTCTTTTTCCGTGTTGAATCGCATTCAAGCCGAAGACACTTCGGTTACGGTCATCCGTTTGAGGAAGAATTTCGGACAAACCGCGGCTATGGCCGCCGGCTTCGATCATGCCCGTGGTGACATCGTCATCACTTTGGATGCGGACCTGCAGAACGATCCCCAAGATTTCGGACGCTTGCTGGAGAAGATCGACGAGGGGTATGATATCGTGTCCGGATGGAGAGCCGACCGCAAGGATAAATTTCTGACGCGCCGCCTGCCTTCACACTGCGCCAACTGGCTCATCTCTTTCATCACCAAGATCAAGCTTCATGATTACGGATGTACGCTGAAAGCCTTCCGCAGAGAGGTTGTTGAAAATATAAACCTTTACGGAGAACTCCATCGATTCATCCCGGCGATCGCCAGCACCATCGGCGTCTCCATCACCGAAATAAAGGTCAACCACCGCCCCCGACGCTTCGGAAAATCCAAATACGGGCTCAAACGATCCCTCAAGGTCGTTTTCGATCTGCTGACGGTTAAATTCATGCTCAGCTACTCGACAAGGCCTCTTCAGATCTTCGGCATCTTCGGTTTGATCAGCGGAGCCGCCGGAGCGATCATCGGCCTCGTCCTATCCTATCAGCGACTCATCCTGAAAATCGGGATCAGCGGCCGCCCTCTCCTGCTGTTGTCTATTCTGTTGGTGGTGATCGGAGTTCAATTCATCACACTGGGGCTTCTGGCCGAGGTCATGATACGGTCTTATCATGAATCCGGGAACAAGAGAATCTATTTTGTCCGCGAGATCGTCACCGATAAAGAAGATCCGCCGCAATCGTAAGATCCTAATCCGATGAATATCCTTATGCTCGCTCCGGAACCTTTTTTCCAGCCCCGGGGCACACCCATTTCGGTTTACCTGCGCATCAAAGCCCTCACCGACCTGGGACACAACGTGGATCTGGTGACTTACCACCTTGGGGAAGACAAAACCATGCCCGGTTTAACCATCCTGCGAACCCCGAATCTTTTCGGCATCCGGAAGATCAAGATCGGTCCGTCGCTGACAAAGATTCCCCTGGATTTTCTCCTGGTGCTCAAAGCGGCCGGTCGGCTCGTAAATAACAAATACGACTTGATCTTTTCCCACGAGGAGGGCGCGCTGTTCGGTGTCATCCTGGGTCGTCTCTGGAACATCCCCCACCTCTATGACATGCATTCCAGCCTGCCTCAACAGCTGGAAAATTTCAACTTCTCCCGGTCACGTCTGCTCAAATCCGTCTTCATGCGGATGGAAAAAATGATCCTTCGGAATTCCGAGGGCGTGATCGTGATCTGCCCGGACCTGCAAAAAACCGTAAAAGAGCTGGGCTTCGGCGCCAAAGCCGTTCTTCTGGAGAACATCATCGAAATCGACTCTTCCGCTCCCGACCGCGATGACGTCTCCCGCAAAAGAAAAGAGCTGGGACTGGAAGGGAAAAAAGTCGTTCTCTATGCAGGTAATTTTCAGCCCTATCAAGGGATCCCGCTCCTACTGCACGCAGCCGCTCATATCTCTGATCCGCACGTGGTTTTCCTTATGGTGGGGGAAAGTCCGGCGGCGGTTCGGCGGACGAAGGAAACCGCGGTCTCTCTGGGAATCGCGGATCGTATGGTTTTCACCGGCCAGGTGCCGCCAGGACACATGCCTCTTTATCTGGAGCTGGCCGACGTTCTTATATCCCCCCGACTCTCCGGAACCAATACACCCTTAAAAATTTATTCGTTCCTGAAAACCGGAAAACCGGTCGTCGCCACCCGGCTTTGGACCCACACCCAGATCCTGGATGACGACATCGCAGTGCTGGTCGATCCGAATCCGGAATCGATGGCGGCGGGCCTGCGGTTCGCCCTCTTCGATCCGGCCGGTCAATCCCGGGCTCGTGCCGCCCGGGAAATGGCGGCCCGTGAATATACCATCGATCGCTACCGGGAAAAAATCCGACTGGCACTCTCCAAATCCCAGGGCGACAAGGAGTCCGGAGTCACGTGAGCGGCAGGGTGTTCATCACCGGCGCTTCGGGTTTCGTGGGAAGCCACCTTATAAATTCCCTGCGGAAGGAGCCGCGGCGAATCGGCGTTCTGAGCCATCGGCGCCGCCTTCCCATTTTCGATGCCTGCAATGCGGTTTCCGGAGACATCAACGACTTTCCGCTGCTGGTCCGATCGCTGAAGGACACCGACATTCTCTTCCACCTGGCGTCCGCGCTGGGGGGGAGCCTGATCAATCCCGCTGATTTCGCGCGCATAAACATTCAAGGTACGGACACCGTTCTCCGCGCAGCCGGCGAAGCGGACGTTAAAACGATCGTCCACTTCAGTTCCGCCGGAGTTCTGGGGAAAGTCCCGCCGGGATCCATCGCCGATGAGGACCACGCTCTCAATCCTCAAACCGTTTACGATCGGACCAAATGCGAAGGAGAGCGGATCGCTCTGAGTTACGCTGAAAACGGCTTGGATGTCCGCATTGTGCGGCCGGGATGGATTTACGGCCCGGGAGACCGGCGAACATTCAAGCTGATCCGCGCCGTCGCCAAAAAGCGCTTTCTCATGGTCACGAGGGGAAGCGCTCTCCAGACCCCGGTGTACATCGACGACCTCATCCGCGGCGCTCTGATGTGCGCGGCGAAGGGCCGCCGAGGCGAAATATACAATCTGTCCGGGGATGAAGCCCTTCCGGTGAAGACCATGGTCGGTGCGATCGCGGAGGCGGTCGGAACCCGCCTGCCCTCGGTTTATCTTCCGCTTTTCCCAACCGAAGCGGCAGCCTGGATCCTGGAAAAATCGTTCAGGGCCTTCAATAAGGAAGCCCCCCTGACTCGCGGTAAGTTGGCCTTTTTCATCCATCCCAAACCCCTTTCGATCCAAAAAGCGGCGCGCACTCTGGGATTTCAACCGCAGGTGTCGTTTAAAGAGGGGATGGCCGACGCCGTCGCATGGTACAGATCCCAAGGTTGGTTGGATTGACGGAAGCACCGCGCCGCGGCCTCGGAACAAGGCGTCCGGATTGACTTCGGAACCGCAAGAAGCTATGATATCCCCTCCCGCGGCGGAACCTCCCTCAGGGTTTTGGAAGCGGTAATATCGAAACGGAATGAGATCATGAACAAAGAGAAAGTCGGTCGTTTTTACGATGTGGTATGGACGGAATATCTCCCCGAATACGAAGAATCGGAAAAGCATTGGGAGCTTTTTTATTCGGACAGCGAAATCCAAGGAAAAACCGTACTCGACGCCGGCTGCGGCACCGGTATTTTCAGCACGATCTTCGCCAATCGCGGCGCGAAGAAAGTGACCGGGATCGATATCAGCGAAGGCAGCCTGGAAACAGCACGAAGCCTCATGCGCAAATTCAAGCTGGAGAATGCGGAATACTCCCGCCAGGATATGCTTTCCCTCCCCTTCCCGGAGGAAAGCGTCGACATCGTCTGGGCCTGGGGGACGGTCCATCACACGACGGATCCGATCGGAGCCATCAAAAAACTCGCCCGCCTCATCAAACCGGGAGGTTCTTTTCTCCTGGCCGTCTACACGCGAACCAAACTGACTTTCATCCATGAGATCATCCGGAAGACCCTTATCCGAACCCCGAAGAAAAGCTGGAAGGCCCTTTCAAAGATCATGGCTTTCTTTCTGGCTCCCGTGGTCTTTTTCTTCAAGAAACGGGAAAAATCCCGTAAGGGGGAAAAACTGGAAGAGCTTATCATGGACTGGTATTTCGTGCCCATCCGGCATTATTACACCCCGGAAGAGATCCGATCCCTGCTGGAAGAGATCGGCTTCACCATCGAAAAGTTTCTTCCCGCTTCCGGGCGCTTCAACAGCACTTCCAACTTCATTTTCAAAGCGAACAAAACGTCCTGAAATCCGGGGGGCATTCAACCGGAATAACTCCGGAAACACCCTCTCCTTCAGCGCGTCCGCCGTCTCCGCCGCTGCTGCGGCTTCACTCTCCCTTCGATTGACTTCAAAAGGCCGAGACGCTATGATAGGCCTTCTTTTGAAAAATGGAGCGCTGTTCCCAACATAAAAAGAAGGACATCAAGAATGAAAAAGATTCCTCTTCACACCCAAATATTCATCGGCTTGATCCTGGGGGTCATTCTCGGACTGGTTTTCAGGGAAAAGGTCCTGGTGATCGAACCGATCGGTCAAATCTTTCTGCGTATGATCACCATGATCGTCGTCCCTCTGGTTTTCGTTTCGCTGCTCCTGGGAACGGCCAGCCTGGGAGACATCCGCAAGCTGGGACGGATCGGGGCTAAAACGGCTCTCTATTTTCTCGTCACGACGATCATCGCCATCTGCATCGGCCTCATTCTCGCCAACACCGTGCGTCCCGGAGAAGGGCTGAACGAAGAAGTCAAGGCCGAACTCTATCAGAATTACGAGGCCACCGCCCAGGTCGGGATTGAGGGGATGGATGAAGCCCCGGATCTTATCGACACCCTGATCAACATCGTCCCCTCCAATCCCGTGCAGGCATTCGTGGAAGGCAATATGCTGCAGATCATTTTCATGGCGATCCTTTTCGGCGTCGTCTTCACCCTGATCCCCAACGAAAAGTCCGACCCCGTGATCAAGATCTTCGACGGATTAAACGACGCCATCATCCAGATCGTTCACATCATCATGAAACTGGCCCCATTCGGGGTACTCGCCCTGATCGCGGCCGTCATCGGAAAATACGGAGTGGGGATACTGGTCACCCTCCTGAAATACTCGGTGGTGGTTATCGGCGGACTTCTGTTCTATACGCTCAGCGTCAACAGCCTTTCGGTCAGATTCCTCGGACATGTCAAACCGCTCAAATTCTTCAAGGCCGTAAAGGATGCGATACTCATCGCCTTCAGCACATCCAGTTCCATGGCCACACTTCCCGTCGCCATGGACAACGTGGAAGACATCGGTGTGTCCCGGGAATATTCGAGCTTCGTCATTCCTCTGGGTTCGACCGTCAACATGGACGGCACCGCGCTCTATCAGGGCGTCTCCGCCGTGTTCATCGCCCAGATCTACGGCATCCATCTGGGACTCACCGGGCAGATCACCATCGTCCTGATGGCGGTCCTGTCGTCGATCGGCGCCGCGGGCGTTCCCATGGCCGGGATCATCTGCCTGGCCATGGTGTTGAAACAGCTGGGCATTCCCCTGGAAGGGATCGCGCTGATCCTGGGCGTGGATCGTTTTCTGGACATGGTCCGGACCTGCACCAACGTCATCGGGAATATGGCTTGTTCGGTTGTCATACAAGAATCGGAAGAAAAAACCCATCAGAATTGATGTATTTATGAAGTAAGCCGATATATATGAAATGAATTTCAACTCGGCAGAGATAGACGTAAGATAGCAGAGAAGTCGTATCATTTGGCGAATATCCGATTTCTCGATATTTAATTATCGGCTTACTTCCCCCTCCGGGCGGGCCAATCTCACCACGTCTGCTGCGCAACGGATGCCTCGACGTACCAAAGTACGCCTCACCATCCATCGCTTGCCGCCACGGCAATCTTGACCCGTAAATACATCAATTTCCCCTGCCGGAAAATATGAAGTCAACTGATTGAAGTGAAAAAAAATCACATCTTAACTGAGCAGAGACGCGAACCTTCTACTCATAACGTAACGCTTCGACCGGATTGGCTGTGGCCGCCTTGATGGTCTGATAGCTGACGGTCAGCAGAGCAATGACGAGAGCCGTCAGGCCGGAAAGGATGAATATCGAGAGACTCAGACGGGTTCGATAGGCGAAATTCTGCAGCCACCGGTTCATCAAAAAATACGCAACAGGCCAGGCAATGATATTGGCGGTTATGATCAGGAGCAAAAGTTCCCTATTCAGGAGTGAAACCACATTTATGGCTGACGCACCCAACACCTTCCGGATGCCGACCTCCTTGGTTCGTCTTTCAGCCTCAAAAGTGACCAGACCAAAGAGACCCAAGAAAGCAATGCAGAACGCCAGGATTGAGAAATAATCAAAAAGTGTTCCCATACGCATCTCATTTCTGTATTGCATATCGAAGTGTTCATCCAGAAAACCGCAATCGAAAGGATAATGAGGGATCTGTCGCTTCCAGGCCTCTTTGATGATTTGTACGTTTCTGGGAATATGGCCGTCTCCAAGCCTGATGATCATGTAGTGGTCGCTTCTCGGTTCGCTGTGCATCAGGACCAGGGGTTTGACATCATGATAGAATGTCTCGAATTGAAAATCTTCGACAACTCCGATGATACGGCCCTGGCGTCCGATAAAGGAAAACGTCTTTCCTATCGGGTCCTCTTCTCCCATGATTTCAACAGCTTTCCGGTTCAAGATGAACGCATCGGTGCGGTCACTCTGGACGGCATCGGAAAAAGCCCGGCCATCAGCCAATTGTATACCCATGGTCTCAATGAAATCAAAATCAACCAGGATAGCATTCATCAGGCCAGGAGCATCAGGATCTTTGCCCGGCCAGTTTGCTCCATTCCATGAATAGATAATCTGCGTCGGCAATTGGTCGGCGGCAGTCACCCCGCGAATATGGACATTCCGGGTCAGTTCACTTTTCAGCGAATCGTAGTGCTGGTTTGAATCTCCGCTGAGGCGCAACCAGATCACCTGCTCTCTGTCAAAACCCAATTTGCTGTTTTGAATAAAATCCAGCTGACGACGAATAGCGAGCGTGGAAATGACCAAAGCAATAGAGATCATCAGTTGGAAAACCACAAGAATCCGCCTGAAGCATCTGCCTTTCGGGCCGGCGCTCAGGGAGCGCCTTATCGCTTGTACAGGTCGAAAGGCCGAAAGAATGAAGGCCGGGTATATGCCCGACAAAAAGCCCGTGAAGATAATGGTCAGGATCAAACCGGCAAGCATACCGGCCGTGTACATGGCGCCGAGGGTTAAGGACTTCCCTGAAATATGATTTAACATGGGTAAGAAAACTGTGACCAGAGCCGCCGCCACAAAAAAAGCCAGCAGTGTCAGAAGGATGTATTCGCTTAAAAACTGTCTGATAATACGGATTCTATTGGCTCCGGCGATCTTTCTCATGCCCACTTCTTTTGAGCGCTTTCCCGATTGCGCTGCGGTGAGATTCATGAAGTTGATACATGCCGTCAGTAAAATGAGAAAAGCGATGATGGTGAATATCCTCACGTTAACAATATCCCCGTTGCCTTCAAAATCGGCCATGAGATTTGAATGAAGATGGATGTCTTTCATGGGCTGCAGATAAAGCCGGGTGCCCTCAATTCCAGAATGATTTTCGATGAAATCCGGGATCTTCTCCTCGATCACGGTTCGGTCCGCCGCTTCGGCTGTTTGTATATAAGTAAAAATAAAGTTGATGCCCCAATTCTCCAGTACGTTCCCCCATCGGATCCCGATATCCGGTCCTATGGTGACCAATGCCTCAAAGGGCAGTATGATATCAAATTGCAATTGCGAATTTTCCGGCACATTTTGCATGACGGCCCTTACGATAAAATCATACTTGTTGTTGAGAGAGAGACGTTTGTTCAGGGGATCCGTATCCCCGAAAAATTTTTGTGCCATCTCCCTGGTGATCACTGCTGAGGAGACATTCCGCAAGGCGTTATTGCCGTCACCCTCCAGAACCGGAAATGTGAACATCTCCAGAATGGAGGGGCTGGCAAAAATGACGCCGTCTTCATAAAACCTTTTTTCGCCGTGCGTCACCAGCAGACTGGGTGCCGGAAACATGCGCATGGCATTCACAACCTCGGGAATTTCTTCAACGAGGGCCGGCGCAAGCGGCGCAGGTGTTCTGGCCACTTTCGTCGGATTGCCGCTGTAGGACTGTACTTCCGCCACGCGCCACAGCACATCGGCATGGGTGTGAAACAAATCAAAACTCATCTCGTCCTGAACCCAGAGAAGGATGACCATGAAGCATGCCATTCCCAGGGCCAGACCCAAAAGATTGATGGAAGAGACCAGTCTGTTTCGGGAAAGATTTCTCAAGGCGATTCTCATATAATTCTTAATCATGATGCCACTCCATTTCATTGAATCCATCATCGCTGAAAGCAAAGCCATGAAGCATTGAAGTCTGTACCAGATCCCGGCAACGATCCTCCCCCGCCTGTCGACCAGACCCTGGAACAGTTCTGCGTAATCTCCCAGCAGAGCTTGCCGTTCCGATTCCGGAAGGAGATGGTAGAAAAGCTTTTCTGCGAGCACAGGAGGTTGCTGTTTTCTCTTCATCATGCTACCCACTGAAATCGTAACCGGGGAAATTGGCCCACAATGCCTCATTGATGCGTTTGTATTCAGA
>CAYSQW010000002.1:107048-155557 GCA_964433135.1 uncultured Eubacteriales bacterium | reverse complement strand
CTGTTCTTCGAGCCGTGTAATATTCGCCATATTGATCTCCTTTTCATCTATTCAGATAATATGAATAGACTGGAGATTTGTCAAGACATTTCTTCATATATTATGAATTGATCGCTCTATTTGGGGTCGGACCGAGGTTAGTTTTACAAATATTTGAGCCATTCAAAATTCCAATCCTCAATATTATCTGTAACAAGATTACGTGTTGTGAAAAACTCAAACACCCTACAGCCATGTGTATAAAAGTGCTTACTTCGAGGATAATCTCGCGGCAAATGAACGCATTGCATCTATTTGTCTCAGGATTGTGATAAAATAATTTTGCTTGGGAAAAATCAAAGGAGATGTTTCATGAAAGCTAAAACTATTCTTATCATCGTATTGGTTGTCTTGTCTTTGATCGTGATGCTTCAGAACTCCGGGATCGTAACCTTCCATCTTCTCTTCTGGCAAATCAGCATGTCTCGCGTTCTCATGTTTTCTTTCCTGCTGCTGATGGGATTTCTCCTGGGGGTTTTGGTTTCCTCCCCCCTGTTCCGTCCCCAGAAGCCCGGACGCAGGAGCTAACGAATCCACGAAACCCGGAATACGATTGGGGTCGGGCCTGAAAACACACATCAATTTAGTAGGGTTTTATTCTAGATCTTACCAAAGATATCCAGTGATGAGATTATTTCAACCTAAACCCGTTTATATCATTGAACGGATATTATGGCACGAGCAAAGCGCTTCTATCTTCCCGGCCTAACTTGGCATATAACACAGCGCTGCCATAAAAAAGAATACCTTCTTGGTTTAAAACGCCACCGCGATATTTGGCTTCATTGGTTGGAGAAAGCAAATAATAGATTCGATATTTCCATCTTGAACTATATGATAACCTCCAATCACATCCATCTTCTGGTTATGGATGGACACGAAGAGTGCAGCATCGCCAATTCAATGCAGCTGGTTTCAGGAAGAATGGCCCAGGAATACAATAACCGCAATAACAGAAGCGGGGCATTCTGGGGCGATCGATATCATGGGACCGCCGTGCAGGAGAACAACCATCTTTTCAACTGCATGATGTACATGGACACGAATATGGTCCGAGCCGGAAAGGTCAAGCATCCAAAAGAGTGGACGTACTGCGGCTATCAGGAAATCGAAGGTCTCAAACAAAAAAACACATTGATCAATAAAAAGAAGCTATCGGAACTTTTTGAAGTGGAAGAATCAGAATTACGATCCTTTTATAATGAAATACTCCGGGAATATATGGCTAACAGCAGCATGAAAAGAGAGCCGCGGTGGACGGAGAGTATAGCGGTGGGTCAAAGATCATTTGTCGAATCCATAAAAAAGGCTTTAGGCGATAAAGCAAAAAAAAGAAAGATTGTAGACCACGACGACTACTCTGAACTCAAGTAATTGCACGCATTTCCGCTTTAATTTTCTTTATTGAATACACGCCCCATAATCGGCTTCATCAGAATAAGGGTATTTAGGTGGATGGCTTTATTCTCCGGCCCGACCCCGGGTTTTCTCTTTCCATTGCCTGTCTCGTTCCCGATTTTTAGGCCCGACCCCATTTTCCCGATCGGGATTTTCAGGCCCGACCCCGATTTTTTATTCATACTTAAGCGAATCGGCGGGTTGGTCAGGGCAGCCTTCAGCGTCTGATTGCTCACGGTCAGCAGGACGACCACCAGCACCGCAGCCGCCAGGAACGGCCACACTGAAATCCCGCTTTTATAGGCGAAATTCCGCATCCACCTGTCCATGGTGAAATACACGATCGGCCATGCGATCACGTTTCCCAGAACGATCCATTTCGTGTACTGCTTGGAAAGCATCACGACCACCCCGCAAACCATCGCGCCCAGCACTTTGCGGTTCCCGATCTCTTTGGTTCACTGCCCGGTAATGAATGAGGCCAGTCCCAGCAGCCCCAAACAGGCGATGATGACGGACAGCACCGAAAACGCGACAAATATCCGCTGCGTCCTTCCCTCCGCTTGATAGATTTCCGCGATAGGATTCTCTAAGTGACGGGCAAAACGAGATGTTTCGTGTATATCATTTTCGAATCCCCAACGGAATAGAAATCATCGACGACCGCGTCCAAACGATATCCGTTTTTCTCATAAAAGCGCTGGGTCGAGCCATATTTTTCCTGTCCCGAGGTTTCAATGACGACCATTCTCCCATCGCGGCGCAGGATTTCATTCTCTGCAAACCCAAGCAGCCGGGCGCCGATCCGATGCCGCTGGTCTCTGGGATTTACAACAATCCAGTACACATCGAACGTTCCCATGGTACACGGAGTAGGACCGAAACAGATCCACCCCGCAACGCGCCCATCCATTTCAGCGACATAAGACAGGTAGGAACCGCATTCCTGATTGCCTGACGTGTCCGTGAAGACTTCGGCGGCGACCTCCACTTCCACCGGACGGAAAAAACCGGTTTCTTTGATGATTTCGATCACATCCGGCATATCGCCCATTTCCGCTTTTCGCAGCTCTATTTTCATTTCCTCATTCATGAACGTATTCCCGCCTTGTCAATCCCCTCATGCAACAGCTTTTTCCAGCCTCCGGCCGGCGTTCGAAAGCATGTCCCGCACAAAGTCCCCATAGGAAATCTCTGCAGCCCGCAGCGCAGCCGCAAATCCAGCATCCGGTGAAATATCGGGATTAGGATTTACTTCAAGAATGTATGGCCGGTCCTGTTCATCGAGTCTGAAATCCACGCGGGCATAATCGCGACAACCCAGCGTATTCCAGGCAGACAAGGCCAATTCTTCGATCCGCTTCCAATCCCTCCGATCGAGATCCGCCGGGATTTTCCTGGGAGTATTTTTGAATAAGAAGGAGTTTTCATCCCATTTCGCACTGTAATCGACGATCCGGAGCCGGCCCTCCTCAAATGCGGAAAAACTGATTTCCGCGATTGTGAGGACCTCGACACCATTTTTTCCATCCATAAGAGAAACATTCAATTCCCTCGACGCAATAAACCGCTCCACGATGACGGGTTGTTGGAATCTCCGGTGGAGTTCTGACAAGAGATCTTGGGCTCGATCCTTTTCCGAGGGAAGCGAGACCACGGAATCGCTGGAAATCCCTTCGCTGGCATCATTCCAAGCGGGTTTCAACACATAGCATCCCGCCGGCAGGTGCACGGCATCCAGAGTTCTTCCCGGGCGGATTTCAGCCCCGTCCGGACACGGCAGCCCGGCGCCTTGAAGAAGCGCCTTGGCTTGTCCCTTTTTTTGGGCGATAAGCAATGTCGGGGTATCGCATCCCGTGGCGCTTTTTCCAAAGGCGCGACAGATCGCCGGCACATAATTCGCCTGCTCGATCGAGCCTATAAATTCCTCGATCAAGTTGAACACCAAGGACTGCCGGCATATTTTCAACAGCTGTATAAGGTGGTTCAGGTCCTCGATCGCCGCCACTTCCGCTTCCATGCCCAATGAATCGAGCGCCCGCTTCACCGCTCCGACCTGGTCCATGACTCCTATGCGGCTGGCATACAGGGGATCGTCAGGTGAGCCGAAGCTGTTGTGCAGGATCAATATTCCGTCCATGATTTCCTCTCCAACCTTACGCGTACCGGGACCGGGCCGGTGTGGATCCCGTGTTTCGGCAGATATCCCAACTCTTTCTCCTCTTCTTCGAAACCGAAGCTTGTTTTCGCTGATGTCTTGAAACCGGGAACGCGGTTCTGCCTCACTCGTGAAAATGCGCTATCGATGATGGTTCCGATCAATTCTTCATAGCGCAGGCCCTCCTGAGTGGCGATCATGGGGAGATCGGAATGGGTCGGATGCAGTCCCGGAAGAGGATTGATTTCCATAAAAGAAGGTTTTCCCTCGGCATCGCATCGTATATCCACACGCCCGCCGTCACGGCACTGCAGCACCCGATAGGATTCCAGAGCGAGATCCTCGACGTGTTCTTTCAACCGGGGATCATCCAGCAGCGGACGATAGAGGATACGGCTCTCGCACTCTTCCTTGTTGGTATATGAATAAACCGCCGGTTCGCGCTTGCCGCGAATTTCGATCTCCATGGTTCCCAAAACCCAAGCCTTCCTGCCGCAACCCAGGATCCCGACGGTAAATTCCCGTCCCGGCAGATATTCCTCCACTAAAACCGGCTGGGCGTACTCCTCGAGCATATCCGCGCAGATCCGCTCCAATTTTGAAGGATCGTCGATCAGCGAATTGTGATCGACACCCTTGCCGGTCCCCTCAGCAAGAGGTTTAGCAAAAACCGGGTATTTCAAATTCACGTCATCGATGTCGGAGACATCTTCGATCACATGAAACGGAGGAGTGGCGAGTCCCCGCTGAGCCACAAGTCTTTTGGCAATGCTTTTATCCAGCGTAGCGGCGCAAACGAGGGGATCTGAAAAAGTGTACGGCACCCCGAACATTTCCAGCAGCGCCGGAACCTGCGACTCTCGACACCTCCCACCAAAGCTTTCGGAGATATTGAAAATCATATCCCAACGCCGCCCGTCGATCAGCAGCCGGCAAAGCCTTTCTCCATTGCCGATTTTTTCCGCCTTATACCCCAGCCCCTCAATCGTTCGCTGCAGGGCATCGATGGTGTCCGCCGAATCGAATTCAGCGACATCCTTCTCGGACCAGCCCTGTTCCAAATAATCGGTTCTCAGGTCATATACGATACCTACCGATGTCATCTTTGCGTGTTTTTTTTGTTCCATGATGATTTATCCATATTCTTCAGAGTATCGGCGATGCCGCCGAAAAAAGCGGCCGCGCCGGATTTCAGGTTTACCAAGCTGTATCCCCCTTCCTGGATGACAAGAATCGGAAGGTTGAGCGAGCCGATCATGCGCCCGGCCCGCTTCATGCCACCGGGCCGCAAATCGAAAGAGCCGGTGGGATCTCCCTTCATGACGTCGAAGCCAAGGCACACCACAAGGAATACCGGAGAAAATTGCCGTATCCTTGATATCGACTTATTCAGTGCCGCCATGAACTCTTCCTCCCCGGCCTTTCCGGACAAAGCGAAGTTGATATTGAAGCCCTCCCCTTCTTCCTCGCCCGTTTCATCGGGAAATCCGGAAAAATAGGGATAGGCGATATTGGGATGCCCGTGGATTGAAACCGTAAGCACATCGGAGCGTCGGGCAAATATGGACTGTGCGCCGTTGCCGTGATGATAGTCGACATCCAGTATCGCCACCTTCCCGTAACGACTGAGAAATTGAGCCGCTATGGCGGCGTTGTTGAAATAGCAGAAGCCGCCGAAGACTTCACGTTCGGCATGGTGACCCGGAGGGCGGCACAGAGCATATGCCAGGGAACGTCCCCTCAGCACCTGATCGGCCGCGGTCAAGGCGACGTCCACCGCCGATTCGGCGGCGGTAAACGCATTCCTGTCCAAAGGAGTAAAGGTGTCGATGCAGTAATATCCCGCTCGAACCGCCAGGTCCTTGGGCCTCCTTTCAGGGTGCCTTATCGGAAAAACATAAGGGTATATAGGGCGACGGCTCCCCAGTTTGCGGCATACGGCCTTGAGATACTTGCAAAAGGCCGCATCGTGCACCTCAAGAATATGTTCTTGTTTGAAGCTCCGGCTCATCATGGACTGAAACAATCCGGTTTTCTCCAGGCTTTCCCGGATAGCTCTAACCCGTGCGGGACGTTCGACGTAACCGCGCTCATGCACATGATGAACTTCATGAGCATTGCCGCTGACCATGACGAAAGCTTTTTCCAGCCGTCCGCCGTATTTCAGAGGCGCCTTTGCATCTTTATTTTTCAGGTAGCGGGGTTCACGGATATGGACCGGTTCTTCGATAACCGATTCGATAACCCGTTCGATATAATCCGGGGTGACCAGATCGCTGTATTTTTTGGTCAGGATGGTGCGCATGACCGCCCGGCACTGAGAGCGGCGGAGAGTCCGGCTTCGACCCAATCCGTCGAAAAGAAGATAGGGTGGTGATGAAGATCCGATGGGGGTTTCATATTCCGTCCCTACGATAGGGCGAACGCCGAATTGCTCATAAAACCTCAGTCGCCTTTGATTCTCCTTCAACTCCGCGGGATCCTCGACCAAACGGGGATCATCCGGCAGGACTTCCATGAACAAGGCCAAACAACCGGACTGCATGAGATATTCCCGGCTCGCTTCATACAGCATCCCCCCCGTTCCGCTTCCATGTCCGGGGCGGCGCACGGCAAGGAAATCCAGAAGAGCACTGCGGATATTCGGGAAGAGCATGACAAGTGAGAATCCCGTCACCCGGCCCAATCCGGTTTCACTTACCAGCAGCACGGTGGTATATCCATATTTGATAGGATCGTTGAGAAGCTCTGGGATTTTATCCGCGTAATCCGCTGTGTCCGCGAAGTTATCACGAAAGATATCTTGTACCTGCGTCAACCGCTCACGCTCGATGGGAAGCAAGGTCCTGTGGATCCGCCTGATCCTGATCATACTCCGCCTCCATTTTCATCGGAGATCATATAGACGTGCTTATCATCACGATTCGAAAAGAAATACCCGGGAATCGCGTTTCGCTCCGTCAGCGGGGTTTTCTTTACGCCGCAGCATACGATGACTTCGGGCCGGTGCGATGAATTCGGCTTGACCGCCGGCCAGCTCCCAGACACCAGGGGCCCTTTCCGTGCACGAGCTTTTCGGATCCGAGATCACTCCTGGTTCCGGGTAATTGACCAGTAGCCCCTCATAATTCCGCAGAACGGTATGCGTCGTACTCATGGATACGATATAACTGGGCAAGATGGGAATTTTCCCCCCTCCGTGGGGAGCGTCCACGACATATGTCGGAATCGCGATACCACTGACCCGACCGCGCAGATACTCCATGATCTCAATTCCTTTGCGAAGTGATGTCCGCAGATGTTCCACTCCCTTGACGGGGTCACATTGGTATATATAGTAAGGCCGCACCCGGCTTCGCACCAGCGCTCGGCAGAGTTGTTCGATGGTGCGCACATCATCGTTTACTCCCCTCAGCAGGACAGACTGATTGCCCAAAGGGATCCCGGCATCGGCAAGCAGAGCACACGCCCGACCGGCCTCCGCCGTCAATTCGACGGGATGATTGAAGTGGGTGTTTATCCACAAGGGATGATAACGGCTCAGAATACTCACCAGATGGGAAGTAATCCTCATGGGAAGCACCACCGGAACCCGGGTTCCGATACGGATCACCTCCACCGTCTGCACTGAGCGGACGGCCGACAGGATCCGGTCCAGAGCCGCATCCGAAAGAGTCAAGGGATCTCCACCCGAAATAATCACATCACGAATCTCATCGTGATTTTTCAGATAATCGACAACCCGTTCCAGCCGCCTGTTTGAGATGGAGCTTTCCCGCATGCCGGCGATGCGCTTTCGGGTACAGTGACGACAATATGTCGAGCACTGGGTCGTCGTTATAAGCAGCGCCCGGTCTCGGTAGCGGTGGATCAGCCCGGGAACCGGCATATCATCATGCTCTTCAAGCGGATCATCACTCAGGCATGGAAGGTCGAACATTTCCCGAATGTCGGGAACGCTCTGTCGATAAATAGGATCAGATGCATCCGGAGTGACGATCAGCGAGGCGTAATAGGGCGTGATCGACATGGGATATCTCTCCATGACCCGCTGCAGATCATTCCCGGAGGAATCCAGGGGCAGGTAATCCGCCAGCTGTTCAACCGTTCGAATACGGTTGCGCATCTGCCACCGCCAGTCATGCCATTGGGAGATTTGAACCGCGGGATGGATTCCCGTTTCCGGACTTGCTGCTTTGATTACGGGAGGGCTTCCGAACGCACCAGGAGGTTCGGAACTTTGTTCATCAGACAATTCGTTAACAAAACCAGTGCTTCTTTGAGTCATTTTGAATTCCTTCATCCTTTGTTTTTTGGTTTCTTCTTGAAGATTCTATTTGACCAAAAAAATGGACAAGCTTCGGACGAAGCTTTGCCGCAGAGGCTTTATGCCGGCTTCGATTTCTTCCTGATCCATTCCGATCATGGCAAAGGAAAAAAAACCGAATACGAATCCAGCGACCGCACAGGCAAGGCGCCGGATCTTGATGAGATCGATTTTCTCTCGCATAAAAGGGGTCAGCAGGCTCTCGATCTCTTCCAGGTAATGCAGAAAAGGCTTTTCCAATTCTTCGGGGGTTTCGCGCTCCAGCTTCAGAAGCAGACGCCCCTGGAACAGCAGGACGAAACCTTCGTTGTTCTCCATGAAATACCGGTAATGAACATTCAAGATGTGCTCCAGTATTTCTTCAATGGAATTCGGTGGGGATTCAACATTCCTCAGCTTGGTGATCAGGTGATTTATGGAATTTTCTATAAGGTGCGTCGTTATGTCGAGTTTATCCGAGAAATAGCTGTAAAAAGTGCCCTTGCCCAGATCGGCTCTTTCTGTGATGTCATCAATGGTTGACGCGTCGACACCGTCTTCGCTGAATACGCTCATCGCGGCATCCAAAAGCTTTTTTCTGTTCCGAACGGAACGTTTTTGGGCTCGGCTGAGCGGTGCGGACTTCCCCCTCCGGCTTGTGATGCTTTCGCTTGTTCTGCGATCTTTCATTTCTATACTTGACCATATAGTCGACATCGACCGGCTTGTCAACACTTTTTTTTCGTGTCATATGATTTTTTTCTGTTTCCATCTTCTTGTCAGTTGTCCAAAGGCCTTGTGTGTGATAGTTTCATTTCACGGCGTCCCGGATTTCCGCCGTTCGTATCATCTCGTATAAGGAGCTTATCATGCATAAGATGGGAATCGTTTTGCTTTTGATCTCAATAACCGTTGTCCTCTCATGCACACCACAAAACAAATCTCCGGCATTACAGGGAGAATACCTGGGGCAGAGTCCCCCCGGTGACGATCCCGTGCTCTTCGCACCGGGGATCATCTCCACCGGCATGAACGAACGCGATATCGCGATAACTTCGCAAGGCGATGAGATCTATTTCACGATCTCACTCGGGCGGTCCGTTTACGCCATCGCCGTGTGCCGATCGGACAACGGGATCTGGACACAGCCTGAGATCGCGCCTTTTTCAGGTCGAAAGGGCATCCAGGATCTGGAGCCTTTCATTTCCCCCGATGGTGGGAAATTCTATTTCGTATCCGACAGACCCATCTCCGAAGGCGAAAAGAAAGGCAATATGGACATCTGGGTCATGGACCTCACCGAGACGGGCTGGGGCGAACCCTATAATATCGGCGCTCCCGTCAATTCGGAGCTGGGAGATTTCTTCCCTTCCGTAACCAAGGACGGAACCCTCTATTTCACACGGAATGAAAAAGGCGGATCGACGGCGGTATACCGATCCCGTTTAGCGGAGGGCAAATATACCGACCCCGAAAGACTGGGGGAAACGGTCAATTCCACCCGCGGCGTCTACAATGTTTTCATCTCTCCGGATGAAGATTATTTGATCGCCCCCATTTTCGGTAGAGAAGACAGCCTCGGCGGCACCGATTATTACATCATTTTCAGAGATCCCGACGATACGTGGCATGAACCGATCAACCTGGGCGAAAAGATTAACACGAAATTCAATTTCGAATGGAGCCCCTACGTCACCCGGGACGGGAAATACTTTTTCTTCATGTCCGACCGGGTCGCGCAGGAAAAACCCGAAACACAGCTCACCTACAAAACCCTCACGGATCAATACAACCGGCCGCAAAACGGGAATACCGATATCTACTGGGTCAGCGCTTCATTCATTCAGAAACTGAGAACAGAAAACCGATAAAACGAATCGATCCCGCTTCTCACCCCGCTCACGGCGCAAGCTCCGCTCCCGCTGTTGACCCCGTTGTTTGAGGTATGATAACGTCATACCCTTGATAATCTGCGGCATCCGTTTTGCCGCTGGCATTCAATTTCCCTGAAAGGTGCATACCATGAAATTTAAAAAACTCCTATTATTCATTTTGATCCTCTCTTTTGTGATCGGAGGAACGTATCCCCTTTTCTCTCAGAGCGAGGTCGATCTCAAAATGGTTGAAAAGATACGGGACGAAGGATTCCACTGTTCGCAGGTGATGGAGCTGCTCTGGCATATGACCGATGTCTACGGCCCCCGGCTGGCCAATTCCCCCTCCTATACGCAAGCCGCTGAATGGGCCAAGAATAAATTCGAGGAATTCGGCGCCGAAAACGTCACGCTCTTCCCCTTCCCGGGCTCGGAATGCATGCCCTGGGAATGCACTTTCAGTTCACTGACCCTGCAAACTCCCCAGTACATGCCCTTGATCGCCTATGTCGTGCCCTTCACCCGCGGGACGAACGGGAGGCTTCGCACCGGAGCCGTCATCGTAAACACCCGCGAGATATATTCCGAAGCGGACCTGAAAAAACATGAAGGAAAACTCGAGGGAAAAATCGTTCTCATCGCCCCCGAAGCGCCTATCGCTCCCGACTTCACTCCCCGAGCCCAACGCATCTCCCGCGAGGTCCTCGCGGAAATGGCCGAGACCGAGATCACGCACAAACCCGACGAGGTGACAATCCCCCGCACCCATTATGACGAACTGCTCAAGGGCAGGCACCCGAAACCGCCGCTGTCTTCGGAAATCGTCAACGATTTCTTTGAAAAGGAAGGTGCCGCCGCCCTGCTGGCTCCCAGCCGGCGCAGCATCAAGACCGGAGTCTGGGGACCTTTCGACAAAGGGATCGTCGAGATCGGCCGCATGCATCCCGTACCGCTGGGAGGGCATAAGCCCATAACGCGGATCATGATGGCGGCGGAGCATTACAACCGGTTGTTTCGTCTGCTCGATCGAGGAATCGAAGTGGAGCTGGGACTCGAGGTGCGGGCGGTCTTTCATGAGGACGACATCCAGGACTACGATGTGATCGCCGAGATCCCCGGCACCGATCTCAAGGACGAGGTCGTCATGATCGGAGGCCATTTCGACGGCATGCCGGCCGGCACCGGAGCCGCGGACAACGCCTCGGGCGCGGCCATGGTCATGGAAGCGATCCGGATCCTGAAAGCCGTGGGCGCGCGGCCTCGTCGCACCATCCGCGCCGCTTTGTGGGGAAGCCATGAGATCGGCATGTACGGATCCCGGGCCTACATCCAGAAAACGTTTTACGACTACGATACGGATACGCGTCTCCCCGCCTACGACAAGCTGACCGCCTATTTCAACTCCGACTATTACGGTCGCATCGTCGGCGTCTACATGCACGGCAACGACCATGTCCGTCCCATTTTCGAGACCTGGAGGGCCCCCTTTGAAGACCTCGCCTTCACGCACCTCGTCGCCGGAAACAGCACGGGCTCGGATCACATGAACTTCATTAAGGCCGGACTCCCCGCCTATAAATGGATCAACGACACGATCGAATATTTTACCACCATCCACCACACCAACATGGACCTCTACGACCGGATCGTTCCCGAGGATGTGATGCAGGCGGCCGTCATCAACGCCTGCTGGGCCTATTTCGCCGCCATGCGCAACGAGATGCTCCCGCGGTCGCCGAAACAGATGAAGAACAACCGGAGAGGTCATACGCCGTGACCGTGAATCCGAGCCCTCTCCGGGATTGATATCTTTGCATCCGATCGCGTTTTCAGCCCGTGCCGTTGTCTTCACGTCATCCGCTGTTCCGCTTCCGGACCTCCACCCCACTTGAAATCCGCATACGGTTTTGACCATTGAAATCGACTGTGATATAAGCAGAGCGAGGCCTGTCCGGGCTGCATGGCCTGGAGAGACCAGGGAAAATAGCCACAGGAGGCATGCAATGATCCATCGTATGCGCATCACCCTTTTATCCATGATACTGACAGCCATCTTCACGGCGGGCTCTTTCACCTTCGCCGAACCGGTCAAGGGGTACTATCGTTTTCCCGCTCTGCACGGCGATGTGATCGTGTTCTCCGCCGAGGGAGATCTCTGGACCGTGGATGCGGGCGGCGGAGTCGCGCGGCGCTTGACCACGCACCCCGGTGAAGAATCCCATCCGGCCGTATCCCCGGACGGGAAAACCCTGGCCTTCACCGCCACCTATGAAGGTCCCTCCGAAGTCTACACCATGCCGCTTGAGGGAGGCGTTCCCACACGCTGGACCTATGAAGCCGATGCCTCTACGGTCGTGGGTTTCACTCCCGACGGCCGTCTGCTCTACACCACCCGGGCCTTCTCCACCCTGCCCAATCCGCAGCTGGCTTGCCTCGATATCAAGACCGGACAAACCACCCTTCTCCCGCTCAGTCAGGCATCGGACGGATCCTACGACGGTTCGCTTCGAACGCTCTATTTCGCACGCCCTGGCTTCCACAACAACAACACCAAGCGCTATCAGGGAGGTACGGCGCGGAACATCTGGAGATATACGGAAGGCGACGCGGAGGCCGTCAACCTGACCGCCGATTTCGCCGGAGAAAATTTCGCCCCCATGTGGTGGGACAACCGTGTGTATTATGTATGCGACCGCGACGGTACCTGGAACATCTGGTCGATGGATCCCGAAGGAAAAGACCTCAAGCAGCACACGTTCCACAGCGGATGGGAAGTGAAATCCCCTTCTCTCGATCGAGGAAGGATCATTTACCAGCTGGGCGCCGACCTGCATGTCATCGACCTGGAGAAGAACGATGGAGGCGTCGTTCCCATCACATTGGCCTCCGACTTCGACCAACTGCGGGAGAAGTGGATCACCGATCCCCTGAACTATCTCACCTCCGCCAATATTCATCCCACCGGCGAAAGCATCGTTTTGACCGCTCGCGGCCGTGTTTTCACGGCTCCGGTCGAAGGAGGGCGTCTCGTAAGGGTTTCCCATAAAGAGGGCGTACGCTATCGGGACACGGTTTTCATGCCCGACGGAAAAACACTGCTGGCCCTCTCGGATGAAAGCGGTGAATTCGAATTCGTTGAAATGGCGGCCGACGGGGTCGGGCCCGAAGAAAAACTGACCGATAACGGCACCATCCTGCGTTTTCGGGGAGTTCCCTCCCCCGACGGAAAACGGATCGCCTTTACGGATAAAAACAATGATCTCTGGCTCATGGAATCGGACGGGAACAATCAAAAAAAAATATCATCCAACCGGGAGGGGGTGTATGATATCGCCTGGTCCCCCGACAGCCGCTGGCTTGCCTTCAACCAGCGCGCCTTCAACAGCTTCGTCCAGATCCATCTCTACAGTCTCGAGACCGGGAAACAGGTTCCATTGACCACGGACCGGATCAACAGCAAAAGCCCAGCCTGGAGTCCGGACGGCCGCTTTCTTTATTTTCTTTCCGACCGCAACCTGCGTTCTGTGGTCGGAAGTCCCTGGGGGACGCGTCAACCCGAACCGTTTTTCAACGCCCCCTTCAAGATCTACGCGCTTTCCCTGCAAAAAGGAGTGGCTTCGCCGTTCAAACCCGACACCGAGCTTTCTCCGCCCGCTGAAAAAGCCAAACGCGCCAAATCCAAAGCTGCAGGCGCCGTCAAGATCGATCTCGAGGGGATCCGCCGGCGCATTCGGGAAGTTCCCATAGCTCCCGGCAATTACTCACATCTTCAGTCAAACGAAACCGCTCTCTTCTGGGTCGAATCCGGGCACGAATACAACGCCCCGGCCGCGCTCAAAGCCGTCAAGATCTCCAACCATGATATCGAGCCTGCCGTCGTCATGGAAGGGATCCGGGACTACAACATGTCTTTGAACGGAAAAAAACTCATGATCCTCAAGGGGAACGATTTTTATGTCGTCGACGCCGCCCCGAGCAAAGCGAACGCCCTCGCAAAGGCGAAAGTCGATCTCGAAAACCTCACTTTTTCCATGGATGTCAGGGAAGATTTCCGTCAAATATTTATCGATGCATGGCGCATGGAAAGGGATTATTTCTGGGATCCCGGAATGCACGGCCTCGACTGGACCGCGCTTCGGGACAAGTATCTCCCTCTTGTGGATCGGGTCACGACGCGGCTGGAGCTGAGTGACCTCATCGGTGAGCTGATGGGCGAGCTTTCGGCGCTGCACGTCAGCGTCCGCGGCGGCGATCTCAGACGGGGACAAGATCAGGTCCGCGTAGCCGGCCTGGGAGCCCGGCTGATCCGGGATGATGCAGCGGGAGGTTACCGTATCGATTATATTTACCGATCCGATCCCGATTACCCCGAAGAGCTCTCTCCCCTGGCCGATCCGGATCTCGATATCCGGGAAGACGACCTCATCCTCAGCATCAACGGACGCAGCACGCTCTCGGTCCCCCACCCCAATGCCCTGCTTCGCAATCAGGCCGGAGAGCAGGTCCTGCTCGGCATCCGTTCGGGAAAGGACGCCACGGAACACCGTGTAGTAATCGTTCCCATCGAAAATGAATCCGGACTCCGCTACAGCGATTGGGAATACACCCGGCGGCTTAAAGTCGAGAAAGAAGGAAAGGGTGATATCGGATATGTTCACCTCCGCGCCATGGGCGGCGGAAATATCACGGAATGGTACCGCAATTTCTACCCGGTATTCAACCGCAAGGGCCTGATCATCGACGTTCGTCACAACCGGGGAGGAAACATCGATGCCTTCATCCTCGAAAAATTGATCCGGAAAGCCTGGTTCTATTGGAAGGACCGGGTGGGCCGACCCACCTGGAACATGCACTATGCTTTCCGGGGACACATGGTGGTGCTGTGCGACGAAAACACGGCTTCCGACGGTGAAGCCTTCGCGGAAGGTTTCCGACGCCTGGGATTGGGGAAGGTCATCGGAACGCGGACATGGGGCGGAGAGATCTGGCTCGGCAGCAGCAACCGGCTGACGGACGGGGGCCTGGCGCGGGCGCCCCAGACCGGAGTCTACGGACCGGAAAGGATCTGGTTGATCGAAGGACACGGCGTCGATCCCGATATCGTTGTCGACAACCTGCCGCATGCGACCTTCAAGGGAGAGGACGCGCAGCTGGACGCCGCACTCGCCTATCTCAAGGATAATATCGAGAAAGAACCGGTTGATGTTCCCGAACCGCCTCCCTATCCGGATAAATCGTTCAAGCGAGATTAGGCTCCGATTCTTCGCGTTTATTCTGTGGAACCGCGTCCTTTCCGCGGCCGGGACCTCTACGCGTTGGTAATCCGGATCAGAGTGTAAATACGAATCGATCTTCATCGACGCGCGCTTGTGAGTATTTCATTTCCATCGAAATCCCGTCCCAATCCAACTTGAACAGCTTTTTCTCTTCCTCGATGTGAGGCTCCTCCTCTAATCCGGTGATGAAGATCTTCACGATCCGGTAGGACTCGTCGAAAACCGTAACACAGGGATGATTGCGGATCGACAGGCGGCCGCTGTCGTTTCCGGCCGCAAATATGACTTTGTGAAACACCTGCTTGTCTCCCATGATCTCGATTTCCAGAGGCTCGAAGATCCTGATCCGCAGCGGATTCAAGGAGCCGTCGATTTCCAGCTTGTAGCCCGGGCGGCTATAAAACATCTCGAATCGTCGCTTTTTATCCGTTTCCCACTGCTTGAGATCGTTTTCCGCCGCCTCTCTTAATTCGATCATCTCCTCATCACTGAATACCGCGGTCGCATCAAAAGCGTTTGCGGCAGGGCGCAAAGCATCCTCCAGATATTCGCATGTTTCATTTTCGATCGATAGCTTCCAATCCGGTTTCAGCTTATCCAATATCATGGCGATCCATCTTCCTTCGATGTAGCCCAGATCCCTCACTCCGGCCGGAGCGATGCCGTCGGTGATGGATGAAGATTTAAGCGGTTCCGAACCCCGGGCGAGTTTTTCAATATACTCTGAAAGTCCTTCGGTCAGCTGCAACTCTTTTTCATACAAAGCAAACGGGGCGGTCACCATGCTCAATCTTTTCTCTCTGAGTTTCAAACCTTCCTTCGCCCAGGCCGCGGCGGCTTCGGCTTCCTCGGCGACGGCCCCTTTTTTGAAAGCTTCCTTTTCCATCCTTCTCAGGAAAAGAGACTCCGCGGTTTCCGGAGGATAGATCAACAGCAATCCATCGTTTTGTCTCCAATCGGGGTGATGGAGCCGCTGGAATACATGGAACTTTTCATGTATGACGATCCCGGCCATATCCCGGATGGAATACTTTTCTTTGGTCCTGCGTGAAGATCGGCTCAGCACGCTCGTCGCCGTCCAGACATCGTCCAGCCTCACGACCGAATTCCCTCTCACGGATGGGTGTTGCCCCTTGAACATGAAAGCTTCCGGTTTATCAGGGATGGGAATGAATCCCTCATGTCGTGATTCGGAATGGAATTGATAGGTATTCAGGCCGTCATAAATGAGAACCGGGATTTCAGGTATTTCAAAGCCCGGCCACAAGGCAAGAGAGCTGAGTTCCTCGACCTTTTCCATGACCTCGAAGACGTCGGCCTCGGGAAGCTTCTCCGGGTTCCGGCCCAAACGGAGATGAGATCCGTCGGTCGATATTTCCTTTTCGAATTCATTCATAGGACGGATGCGGATACGAAGCTCGGCCGAAAGGCCGCCGAACAACAGGATCGCCAAAAAAACAATAAGTGCGGTTCTTTTCATCTCCCCCCCCCTTTTTAGCTTGTGAGTCTCGATTCGTATTTTATATTTTTTTAACGATATATGAAGGATTCGGTTAATCCTTTCCATTCCATTATTCGGTCCACATCTCTTTTTTGCGTCTCATTGTGTAATACGCATATCCATGGAAAAACATTTATTTTCATGCAAATATCGGAGAGAGCAGATCCTTTTAAAACCGCTTTCAGCTGTTTTTCACCCGTTTTATGATACCGCTCCAGTCATAAGGGGCTTCAAGCCTCCGGATGATCCATTCCTGGGATGAAGTGATCCCGAACTGATCGTGCCGCCAGCCGTCTCCTTCCGGCGCCATGGAAAGCGCCTTACGATAAAGATCCACGGCCTCCTTCCTGCGCCCCTGGGCGTCGCGGACATTGCCCAGCCAGGTCGCCGCCATAAAACGGCTGCTTTCTGGAGCTTCCCCATTCAGGACTTTTTCAAAGCACGTGAACGCCTCCTCGAAATACCCTCCTTCGAAAACCACCATGCCCAGCTTGGACCATATCCGGTAATCGCGGCAGTCCGACTCCTTTGCGATTTCAAACAAAGCGATTCCCTTATCCCATGATCCGAGATAGGCAAGTCGCCGGACCCTGTCGGGAATCTCCTTGGGCCGTATGGGAAGCGGCGCATCCAGCATGGCCAGCCTTCCGAGAGGATCCAGGACGGCCCTATCGAATTCGGCTTGACTTTGAAACACGAGCTTATTGTCGCGCGCCCACCGTTCGACCCGGGCCGTCTGCGAGGAGCCGTCTTTGAATACGGCTTCCACATCCACGGGCATCGCCATGGTTTCCCCCTGGGCTTTTACCGTGATTTCCGTGCGATATCCACCGTTAACCGGCCGGCAATCCGTCGAAGATATCCTATAAGAAAGGTATCCGGGCGACCGCACCCACTGATGGAAAAACCAGTAAAGGCTCTCACCGCTTTCCTCTTCGGCGATCTTCTGAAAATCCCTGTAGCTCACCCGCTTTCCACCGTATTCATCGACACACCGCAGGTAGACGCGTTTGAAAACGTCGTCCCCGAGCGCGCTCCGCAGGGCGCTGACGATGCTGTATCCCTTGCCGTGGATCAGGACGTTGTTGCGGTCGAATCTCTGCAGCGCCTTCAGGGATTCCGGGGCGTCGGCCGTCGTGTCGTAATAATTTTCAAGTCCTTCGAGAAACCGTTTAAAAAAACTCTCGTGTCTCTCATCCCCCAGCCCCCGGGATTCCGTGTACATCCGGTCCGCGAAAATTCCCATTCCGATCATCATCCATGATTCCGTGTAATCTCCCGGTTCATCCCGGGACATGATGTATTCCCCCCAGTACTGATGTCCGATCTCATGCGCCGTGATCCACTTCCAAAAAAGCTCCGGGCGCTGCTTGAACGCCTGCTGGCCGTGGATGACGACGAGAGCCGAGGCGAAGGGATAACCGCCCATGGGACGAGAGGCCCCTGGAACAATGGTCAGGGACTCGAAAGGGAAAAAACCGTGTAGATCCTTATAGAAGCCCACGGCATCGACCGCGGTCTCCAGGCACAGCAGTGCGCATTCTCTGCCTTCCTCGGTATAAAAAGATCTTATCCGAACGCCTCCGGTTTCTCTTTCCTCGATCTGGATGTCCTTGAATATCCTCAAGCCGAAACCGGTCGTCACCCCGGCATTTTCATATGCCCCGGTTTTCGGATCCAGACGTCCGCTCGATGCCGTCACGTATCCGTCGGGTGCTTCGAATTCTACGCTGAAGGCATCCCGCGTCGGCAGTCCGTCCCACCAGAGCTTCGGATACCAGCGCTGGAAGGCGATATCATCGATGTCCGATACCGTGGTTTTCTGCGTGAAACGAATGGCAAGTTTCACGTTCTCATTCGGCCTGAAAGCCCGGGGAAGACTGAAAAAGGAGACGCCGGCATGAACCGGCTTTGACTGCCGTTGGGGAACATGCCTCATCCCGATCGAGACCTCAAGGTCAGCCGTTTTGAAAGGCCACTCCAGCGCGACCGTAGATATCGGCCTCTTCCCGGAGTTTGTGAAGAGGATCTCTCCCTCTCCGTCCAGATGTACGGCCTTTTCCTCCACACGGCAGCGGGCTTTCAGCTTATACGCGGCCGGCGGCGGGTTTTGCGGTGTAAAATAGGATGAATCCTCAACAATATCCCCGGACGAACCGCAGCCCGCAAGAAACAGCCCGATAACGATCAGCCCCCCCCATCCCGTCCTACCCGATTTAAGATTCATGCCGTCTCCTAAAGAAATTTATATCTTCACCCCTAAATACATAGACACGCCGTCAAAGATATTCGTTGCCCAAAATACACTTCCTGCAATCCACCGCAATGCACAGTGCAGCCTCTTTTCAAGGGATAAAAATCGATTCCCCGTTCCCCCGCCGCACCTGTTTCATGTGTTTATGGGGATTCGATCGGACTCCTCATGGATCCGGCGCAGTATCAGTATCCAGGTCAGGTATGCCAGGGCCAGTGGATAAAACTGCCAAAGGAACCGGCTGACTGCTTCCATGCCGGGTGGATTCGCGTGGCCGGGAATGGTGAGGATCATCAATACGAACAGGAACACCCCTCCTTTATCCGAGCTGAGATGCATGAGACAGTAATAGGCCGGAACCAGCAGCAGCAGATAGGAATAATCCTTGAACCTGGGTACAAGCAGGGCGAATACCATGCAGACCAGGAAAATCATGAGCAGGTTCCTCCGGTTTTCAGGAACCCGCTGCAGACGCCGATAAGCTTTCCAGCTAACGGCGCACACCACGATCGCGACCAAGGCGAATATGGAGGGCAGAAGAAACGCAGCCGGCATGAAGTCTTTGGCTTCTCCCCAAACCTTCAGCACATCATGTATAAAGACGTAGGTGGCGGGATTCGTGATCCCCCGCCACTCGAGGTTGGCGATCCCGCGGAAATAGCCCAAAAATCCCTGAAAAAGCATCGGATTCGTAAAATACGAGGCGGCTTGAATGGATACCCAACATGCCGCCGACCCCAAAAAATAGGCGTATTTCTTTTTAGCCCCGGAAAGTGGAAGCAGGATGAGAAAGAACAGCGGAACCACTTTGAGCATGGAGGTCAGAAGGATCATCACGCAGAAGGCCGGATATTTTTTCCGTAAAAAGAAAAAGAACGCCAGCCATAATCCGCACTGTTCCACCAGCGATATATTCCCCGCCAAAAAATCCGTGAAAAGGGCCCCGTTGAATGCGAACAGGACAAACGCGAGGAAGACGAGCCCCGCCTTCTTTTGCAGGAATTCTTTTTGCCACAGGAGCAGCAAACCGGCCAACATGATGCATTTCATGAACAAAAAAATGTTGTATGCGGTTGGAAAATCAAAAAGCGAAAAGATACGGTAAAACCAGATCGCAAGCGGAGGATAACAGTAGTACTGCTCGACGGGAATCTTCGCGATCTTCCACAAATGAGTCCGATCGTAGAAGTTGAGCCCTTTTTCGTGCATCTCGGCGGCATAATAGTGGGCCCTGAAATCCCATTGATAGACATCGCTGTTTTTTAATATCTTGCCGATAAACGCCATGAAATACAGCGCCAGCAGCAGCGATATGATCCATTTGGCGGTTTTGGGCGTGGATGCCCCGCTTTCTTCATCTGTGAGAGAGTTGATCATATCTTCTTTATTTTTCAGCACATTTCATCCTTCCGTCGGTTTCCTTTGGGGCGAGCTGTAATTCCTCTTCGTCGTCTCTCATCGCCAAAGTCATTAGTATTATATATCCATGGAGTTCGTCAACCGTTGGATTCAAATCCCTGCGAACCGGCGATGGAAGCGACGGAATTATTTTATATTTCTCAAAACCTTTTTGCGTTTTGCGGCGTCATATAATACGTATACTAAGAAACGAATAGTATACAACACATAATTATCAGGAGGGTGCGGATGATCTTTCTATCCCGGATCGAGGAGATTCTGCTGCTGTCCATCTGGAAGCTTGGGGAAAATGCCTACGGTTTATCCATCCGACGCCGGATCGAGAACGAAACCGGCGTCAAATGGATGGCGGGAGCGGTTTACGCGCCGCTGGGACGACTTAAAAAAAACGGGTATGTCTCTTCGTTTCAAGCCGAGGTTAAGACCCGAAAGGGAGGCCGTCCTCGGATCTACTATCGGCTCACGCCTTTGGGCATGGATAAACTGGCCGCCATCCAGGAAATAAACCGATCGCTTTGGGGAGCGGTTCCCGATCTTAAAAAGGAAACCACGGGATGACCGAACGGCCCTTCAGACTCCCCCGCTTCGGGCGTTCAGCGCTTTCTCATTATGCTGATGAAGACATGTTGAACGCCATCGAAGAGGATCTGGAGTGCCGCTGGGAAGAGAATTTGATTTCCGGAAGCTTTTTGAAGGCCCGAGGGTTGCTGACAGGCCAGATTGTCGCTCTCGTGCTGTCGTTTTGGCTTGAATCGATTCTTTGGAGGTTCGCCATGTTGAAAAATTACATCAAGGTGACTTTTCGCCACCTCAAACGTGAGAAAGGATACTCCTTCATCAATATCATTGGGCTCGCGGTCGGATTGGCCTGTTTCATCCTGATCGGGCTTTGGAGCCTGGACGAATTGAGCTTCGACCGTTTTCATGAAAACCGGGCCCGCTTGTACCGCCAACTGAACCGATTTGAAAGCGGTCGCACCAATCCCTCCATCACCTACGCCCTGGCGCCTGCGCTCAAGGCCGAAAGGCCCGAAGTCGAGGCCTTTTCCCGTGTGTGGCCATGGACGCATTCTCTGGTAAGAAACGGCGACATCGCTTTCGAAGAAAACAACATCCATCTGGCCGATCCCGATTTTTTCAAGATGTTTACCTTCCCTTTTATAAAAGGAGATCCCGAGACCGCCTTGACGGATCGGAATGCGCTGGTATTGACGGAATCGGCGGCCAGACGGTATTTTCGCGGGCATGACGCCGTGGGACAGACACTGCATATCACCGCCTTCAATTCCGATTTCATGGTCACCGGAGTGATACGCGACATCCCCTCGAATTCCCATATTCAGTTCGAACTCATCGGCAGAGTGGAGCATCTGGGAGAAGACCGGATCTCCCGATGGAATGAGAGTGTCGGCCCTTCCTATATACTTCTCCGGGAAGGAATCTCCGGGGATGCTTTTGCGGCTTCGATCGCCGACATCTACAAAGAAAGAGCCAATCCGCGCACCACGACGAAAGCCGCTCTGCTGCCGTTAACCAAATACTACCTTTACACGGCGGGCGGACTCGGCCGAGGCAGGACCGTCATCATCTTCTCTTTGATCGCCGTTTTTATCCTGATGATGGCTTGCATCAATTTCATGAACCTCAGCACCGCGCGATCCGCAAAACGCGCACGCGAAGTCGGGATGCGCAAGGTCATAGGAGCCGGGCGCTCCCAGATCATCAGGCAATTCACCGGAGAATCACTGCTGCTCGCCGCGATCTCTATGACGACGGCCTTGATCATGGTGGAAGCGGCCCTTCCCTCCTTCAGCCGGTTCACCGGAAAATCACTGCATCTGCTGTCCGAGGCTCATTTGCCGGTCATCGGACTCCTGCTGCTGACGACGATTGCAACCGGATTCCTGGCTGGAGTTTACCCCGCCTTTTTTCTGTCATCCTTTCCGCCTGTCGCCGTTCTGAAGGGGCGTTCGCCTCAGGGCGGAAAAGGCGCCGGTATCCGAAAAGCTTTGATCGTATTCCAGTTCGCCCTCTCCGCCGGTATTATATTCGGTACGCTGGCGGTTTCCCGACAGATGCGGCATATCCGCAGCCTGAACCTGGGGATCGACAGGGAAAACGTGATTATCCTCAATTTCAATCCATCGCTCGACAAACATTTCGAATCCTTCAGGAGCCGACTTTTGAGCGATCCGCACATCCGCAATGTCACCGCCGCCGCTCAGCGGCCCACTCAGATCGGGCAGAGCCTCGGCATCAATTGGGAGGGAAACCCTACGGATGAGCCGGTGGGAATGGATTATACCGTAGCGGATTTCGATTTCTTCGAAACCTTCGGCATGGAAATCACCCGGGGAAGGAGCTTTTCCCGCGATCATCCTTCAGATGAACGGGAAGCCTGTATCATCAACGAGACCGCGGCCCGGATCTTAGGTATGAAAAATCCGATCGGCGCCTCACTCCACATGGGGCATCCCGCCTGGCCGGAAACTTTTCGAACGGCGCGCATCATCGGCGTCGTCAAGGATTTTCATTCCCGTTCTCTGCACAATGACATTCGTCCTTTCGTCTTTCGCATGTACCGGCCTTTCCTCCAGTATGTTTTCATCAAGGTGGACGGGACACATATCCGGAAAGCTCTTGAAAATGTCGAGGCCGCCTTCAAAACCGGCGCTCCCGACTACCCTTTCCGCTTCCAATTCTTGGACGACTTTTTCAACCGGCAGTATATCTCCGAACAGCGCCTCGGCAGTCTTTTCAATGTATTCAGCCTTCTCTGCATTCTGATCTCATGTTTGGGACTCTTCGGTCTCGCCGCCTACACAATCGAACAAAAAACCAAAGAAATCGGCATCCGCAAGGTCCTTGGGGCCTCGGTGAGAGGGATCGTTTTCCGCACGACCGGCGAATTCATCAAATGGGTTGTGATCGCGGTATTGATCTCCTGGCCCCTTGCTTATTTCTTCATGAGACGGTGGCTGCAGGCATTCGCCTATAAACCCCGATTCGGCGTCGTGATCTTCGCCCTCTCCGCCGGCATAACGCTTCTGATCTCCCTGGCCGCGGTCCTCTTCCAGTCCGTAAAAGCAGCGATGCGCGAACCTATGAATTCCCTGCGGTATGAGTGAATGGACTGAATGTCCGGCGAAACGCAATTTGCAAGGGGAGATACTCTTCCCGTCCCTTCCTCACGCAACCTTTTTAGAAAAGAGGCGTCTATACCCTGCTGGTATTAACCGGAACGATTCCCAAATATCAGGGGGGAACCACTATGCTGAAAAACTATTTGAAGATCGCATGGAGAGCCGTGAAGAGTAACAGCGGCGGCTCCATTCTTAATTTGACGGGATTATCCCTGGGGATGACATGCGTAATCTTTATCTCGCTTTTTATTTCAGACGAATTAAGCTTCGATCGTTTTCATGAAAAAGGCGACAGGATATTCCGTTTAGTAAGCGATTACCGATTTTCCGGTCCCATCCTCCAGGCTCCGCTGGCGCCTCTTCTTCACCGCGAGATACCCGAGATCGAAAGCTTTACGCGTTTCTATCCCAGCCGCGCCTTCGGAAATAAAAATCTCTTGAGCCGGGGAAATAATCATATATTTTTCAATAACTTTTATTTTGCGGATCCTTCATTTTTCGAGATCTTCAGCTTCCCCATCATCGCTGGAAATCATTCTCATCCTCTGAGGGAACTCGACAGTATGGTTCTGACCCGCAGCACCGCCGAAAGGCTCTTCGGAAACGAGGATCCGATCGGTCGCCGTGTCACGCTGGAGAACCGTTTCGATTTTGTGATCAGTGCCGTAATGGAAGATGCCCCTCGAAACTCTCACTTTGAAATCGACGGGATGGTTCCATTCAACTTCTATGAACGCTTCTACGATGCCCCCGGTACTCTTGAAAAATGGGGCAACAGCGCTTTCATGTCTTATATGCTGATCACTTCCGGAGCCGATCTCGATATGCTTCAATTTAAAATCGATGCGGTTGTTGAAAAACACGTCCCCCCCAACCGTGCCAGGAAACTCACCTTGCAGCCGTTGACCGGTATCCACCTGCATTCCCACTATTTTTATGAACTGGCCGCCAACAGCGATATCCGCTATATCTATGTGTTCGGAGCCGTCGCTCTGCTGATCCTGCTGACGGCGGGGATCAACTACGTCAACCTCTCAACCGCCCGTGCTCTGAGCCGTGCGCGTGAGGTCGGTCTGCGCAAGGTGGTGGGCGCCCGCCGGGGACAGCTGCTCAGACAATTTTTGACGGAGTCTATTCTCATGAGCGAACTGGCCCTCGTTTCAGCCATGGGTATGGCGACACTTTTGATGCCATTGTTCCGCCGCTTGACGGGCAAGGATATTTCGACCGTCCTGATGTTTCAATGGGATACGATCTGGATTTTCCCTGTCGCGGCATGTTTCCTGGGGCTTGCGGCAGGCGGTATCCCCGCGCTCCTGCTTTCCGCCTTCCAACCTTTTCAGGTCCTTTCCGGTAAGCTTTCCCTGCGGAAAGGCGGATCCGACCTTTTGCGCAAAATCTTGGTTACGGCGCAGTTCACCATTTCCATCGCCCTGATCGCCTGTACGGGGATCCTCTTCCGGCAGATGAATTTCATCCGCGCCCGGAACCTGGGTTTCAACCCGGATAAGACGGTGGTGGTTCACTCCAATCGAAACCGGGAAGCGATAAAAAACATGCCGCTGATCGCGCAGCGGTTCAGAACCCTGTCCAGCGTCGTCAATGCTTCCGCCTCTTCGCATACACCAGGTCTCCGGGGTAATTACCGTGTCATGAATCTCCCCGGGAAATACGACAAAGATTCACGCGTGAACGTGCTCTCTCTCTGGGCCGATCCGGATTTCGCAGAGACCTATCAGCTGGAGTATGCGGCGGGAAGGGACTTTTCCGATCAAATCCCCACGGATCGAACCGACGCCTTCGTTATCAATGAAACGGCGGCCCGGGCGCTCGGATGGATGACGCCGGAAGAGGCCGTGGGACGGCAGGTTGAATGCAATCGCAAGATCCGGCCCGTGATCGGAGTGGTCAAGGATTTTCATATTCAATCCCTGCACTCCAGGATCGAGCCCATGATCCTTCTCTATGAAGAAAACCGTTTCTACGCCGTTTCCGCCCGTATCGCGACATCAAATATCCGAAAAACCCTGGATTCGTTAAGAAACGAATGGGAACAGATATTGCCCCATATCCCTTTCAATTATGTCTTTGTCGATGACCAGTTCGCCGCCCAGTATCAGGCGGACCGGCAGGTGGGGCGCATCATGGGGATTTTCACTCTGCTGACGGTTGCGATCTCCTGTCTCGGATTGTTCGGCCTGGCGGTATTCTCCACCGAACGCCGCATAAAAGAGATCGGAGTACGCAAAGTGCTGGGCGCATCAACAGGCAATATAACAGTGATGCTCTCGCGCCAATTCGTTCGTTGGGTTCTGCTGGCCAACCTGCTTGCCTGGCCGGCGGCTTTCCTGGCCATGCGGAAATGGCTGGATGGTTTTGCCTACCGGATCTCGGTCGGAGCGGGAGTTTTTCTGACCGCTGGGGGGCTGGCTCTGCTGATTGCTCTTGTGACCGTCGGCTTCCAGTCCTTCAAGACGGCTTCGAGTGATCCCGTACATGCCCTCCGTCACGAGTAAAACAGGGCCGGTTAGAGAGGCCCGCCGCATCGAAGCACTCTCTGATGAAGTACAAACGGAATAAAACCTTTTGCATTCATTACCTGGGGGTAAGATCCGCTTGAAGGTATTCCCCGGAATGAAAACGGAAGACGGGGTTCCGGGCGCCGTCTTCCCAAACAGCTTCCGGATGATATGAAACCCGCCTTCCGTTTCCAGCCTATCCTATTTTTGACTTAAAATCCATTCCGGATTCTATGGCCTTATTCTCATTCCTTTACGGACCCGAGTATTTGCGGCCCCTCGTATTTCTGATCCCGGCGTATTCGAATCAGCCCGGATCAATCCATCTTCAAAGTCATCAGTTCCGCTTCAGCGAGAACATCGAAGAACGCATATACATCCTTGCATGACAACGGACCGTATTCCGCCGAAACGGCGCGGGTGATATCGAGCACGCTGCGTTTGCCGTCGACGAAGTTGAGGATCTCATACGGGGCGTTCCGGCCCAGGTCCAAACAGGTCAAGGCGTCGGGGCCGACTTTGGCTTCAACATAGCCGCGCTGGAGCGGGCAGACGAAATCCGCGGCGCGGACGGGAACGATCCGGCTCATCTTCTTCTCCTCCGCGTTCAGGACGGATGCTTTTCGCGGGGAAATCCCCATTCCCGCACAGAGGCTTTTATAGATCTCGTGGGTTTCGGATTCAAGCGACTTATGGAGCGCCTTAATGGGAGCGATTGAGTTCTCAATCGACGCTTTGACCTCATCCCTGCGTGCGAACACCTTGGTGGAACGCACCGCCTCCGCTTCCCGCATCGCGGCATGCCGGGTCACATTGAGCGCCTGCTTATAGGCGCTGAACAATGCTTCTCCCTCTTCAGCTTCGAACATCGCGTTCCGCCCGTCGTATGCATCGGCAGCCACCCTTCCCAATCCGTTTCGAGTGATGAGCCGCGCCATATCCTGAGCGGCGCCGCAGGTGGCGTTCGCAAGGTAGCAGGAAGCACCCAAGCCGATGAAACACACCCGCCGCAGCTCGGAAGCATCCACCTTCTCGGGGGTGTCAAGGCTGGTGTGATGGAACGTATCCCCATGGTTGAACATAACCGCCGGCACCTTGAGCGCGCCGTCGTTGAAGATCACGTGATCGCTCCCGCCGCTGTAAGGAAGGATATTGTAAGCGAAAGGATGTTTGGATCCGTTCATGGAGGTGAGATTAAGTCCCGCCACCAGGTGGGTGAAATTGGCCACGGTGTCGTTCAGGTAGCTTGGCAGGGAGTGGGGCGTGCCCATGATGTTGAACATACCGCCGGTCAGATGGAGATCCTCGCCGATCATATCGCAGTTGATGACGGCCAGGGTATTGCGGGTTCGCTCAAGGTGGGCCTTGATATACGGGATGGTACCGTAGAATTCAGGGACCCACAGGAAGCGGATGGTCCGTTTGGGAGGATCGATCCAGCCCTTGGCGACCATCTTTTTGAGGGCCCGGGCCATCTCCAGCATGCCTCCGGATCCGCTGCCGTTATCGTTGGCGGATGGAGTGGGATGACAGAGATGCCCACAGATCAGGATCTCCTTTTCCGGCTCTTCCGTACCCGGAAATGATGCGGAAAGCACTTCGACCTCGGTTTCATAGAACTCGCTGTCCACGTCGGCCTTGAGCACGACTTTTTGCCCCTCGTCCAGCATCTTTTTCAACAGCCAGCCCTGATTCTTGCTGACGTTGAATCCGAATCCGATCTGATCGCGCTCCTCCCATTTGGGCCAATACGCGGTGTAGCGGATCATGTTGGGATAGCCGGGACGAACGTCGGGCGGATACCAGCCCACCATCCCCAGAGCGCCGCGCTTTACCACGGCCTCCCGGTTTACCGATCCGGGGCGCCCGGTGGCAAGCACGATCCTGCCCTTGACATCCTTGCCCAGGTAGCATTCCTCCCTGTCCCCGGCTCCGACATCGATCAGCTCAGCCTCGACGCCTTCGGCCGGGCCGCTGTGCTTGATAAGATTGAGCGGTATCTCTTCGAAAGAACACAGGCGATCCCGTTTGGGAGAAGTCATCCACAGCTCGGCGCTGCGGGCCCTCCAACCGATCGGAGTCTGATAGGTGTAGTAATAGGTGGATCCGTTGGACGGCCAGCCTTCGATAGCGGCATCATCGTAGCCCATGACGTCCAATTTCTCCTTGAGCATGAGGGCGGCATCATGAAAACCCTCACAGGCCTGGATCCGGTCGTACTGCGAGACCAGGACGGTATAGCGGTAAGCCAGCTCTCCGGAAACCTCATCGGTTAAAGCCCGGATGAGCTTTTTGGATGCCAGCGGTTTCTCCGCCGGCGCCGCCGTCAGGCACACACCGACGAGCAGAAGAGGCAACAGAATCATTGCGGTGCGCTGCATATTTTCATCCTCCTGAATATGGCTTGCGTGATCCGAAAGCATACGATCACAACTTATCTATCTATCATATAAATCCTATGGGAGGAAAGAAATTTGATGATATATCCTGGAGAGACGGACCATGGGATACTTCCCTTCTCCATATGAGGAGCCATCGAATCGGAAGCTCATCGCCGCGATTTTTCGCCTTCCCGTTAAACCTTCCCTATGCTCCGTACGTCTATATTAATGTGGGGGGTGTACTGCATTTATCATAATCGTCCATCACATGAGACATTGTAAAGATTGTCTGCCGTTTTCCGGAAAACATCTATTCGGAGTGAATCATGCTCAAAAATTACCTTAAGATCGCCGTCAGAAATCTGCTCAGGCACAAGGGATACGCATTCATCAACATTCTGGGTCTGGCGGTCGGGATCGCCGCCAGTATTTTAATCTTTCTCTATATTCAAAACGAGCTGAGTTACGATCGTTTTCATAAAAACGCGGAGAGGACATATCGCTTAACAGCCGACTGGTCCAACCAGGGAGACTCTCGCATACATCAGCTGGGCACCCCCTTCGTTCTGGCTAAAACCATCAGAGAGAAATACCCTCAGGTGGAGCACATCACACAACTCTGCGGGCCGATCGGCGACACCATAGCCAGACATAAAGAAATCGCGGTAAAAGAACCCGATGTTTTCGGCGCCGAACCATCTTTTTTCGATGTTTTCTCATTCCACCTGCTCCTGGGCAATCCGGAAACTTCCCTGAAGGATCCCAACTCCATCGTCCTTACCGAAAGCCTGGCATTCAAGTTTTTCGGGGAAGAGGATCCTCTGAACAAAACGATCGAGATCCAATCTCAGGGAGAATGGCGGTTTTATCAAGTAACCGGTGTGGTTCAAGATGCTCCCGAGAATTCTCACTTCCATTTCGGCATGTTGATCTCCATGAAAACTCTTTTTCCGGAACCCAGTATGGGCTGGACCTGGAATAACTACACCACCTATGTCACCCTCTCGGAAGGCGTTTCCCGGAGCCTGATGGAGGAAAAACTGGTTGAAATTGAAAAGGTTCATTGGGCTGGGGGGAGGCAGCATATCCCCTGGATCTGGACCCTTGAGCCCCTCAAAAATATTCATCTCCATTCGGACCTGGCAACGGGCAACCAGCCCAACGGCAGCATGGGTTATGTCCGGCTGTTCACCATAGTGGCACTGCTTATTCTGCTGATCGCCGGCGTCAACTTTATCAATCTGGCCACGGCCCGTTCCGCCCGCCGGGCCAAAGAGGTCGGGCTTCGTAAAGTCGTCGGATCGCTTAGAAAACAGCTCATTCAGCAGTTTCTGGGAGAATCTATCCTTATGAGCTTCATCGCCCTCATCCTTTCGGTAATCCTCATCCAGACCGCACTGCCCCTTTACCGGCGTTTGACGGGAAGAACACTTGAACTTTCTTACTTCGGTGATCCGTTCGTAATCCCGGGGCTTCTTTTTCTGGCCTTGCTTGTAGGCCTGCTGGCCGGGTTTTATCCCGCCTTTTTTCTCTCTTCTTTCAAGCTGACGGACGTGCTTAAAAGCTCCACGGGAAGAGGGAAAAAGGTCCTTATCCTTCGCAACGGTCTGGTCATCTTCCAGTTCGCCATGTCCATCCTTCTCATCATCGGGTCCCTGGTTATCTTCCGACAGCTCAATTACATCAAGAATCAAAGACTGGGTTTCGACAAGGAAAACGTGGTGGTCATCCACAATGCCGACACTTTAGGAAATCGGCTGGACGCCTACAGGGACCGGTTGAAACAACACCACAGTGTTCTCGGCGTAACGGCGGCGCGTTCCGTACCGGGTTGGGGAACTCCGAATTGGGGAATCGGCGTGGAGGGCGTTCCCCGGGAACGTCCATTGAACATGAATTTCCTGACATGTGATCATGATTTCGCTTCGGTGCTCGATATCCAAATGAGCGAGGGGCGGTTCATGTCCCGGGATTTCCCTTCCGACACGGAAGCCGTCGTCATCAACCGGAAAGCCGCCGAGTATTTCGCGATCTCCGATCCCGTAGGCAAAAAACTCCGAATCTGGTGGACGAAAAAAAATCTTACCATCATCGGCATCATCGATAATTTTCACTTCGAATCTCTCCATCGGGACGTTCGCCCCATGGGCTACCTGCTTCCCGAGGCCATCGATTCCGGCAGCCGGCCTTTTCTCCTGGTCAAGATCCGTTCCGATGTCACGATGGATGTCCTCGCTGACCTCGAAAGGATGTGGATCTCCATTTCAGGCGGGCTTCCATTCGAATTCACCTTCCTGGATGAAAAGATCAACCGGCTCTACCAGAACGACAACCGGGCCGGGCAAATCGTCACCATTTTTTCCTGCCTGGCCATTTTCGTCTCCTGTCTCGGCCTGTTCGGTCTGGCCGCTTTCGTCACCGAGCAGAGAACCAAGGAGATCGGTGTGCGCAAGGTCCTGGGAGCTCAGGTATCGAACATCCTGTGGCTGCTGACGGGACGATTCGTTCGATGGGTCATCGCCGCCAACCTCATCGCCTGGCCCCTCGGCTACATTCTCATGAAGCGCTGGCTGCAGGGATTTGCTTTCCAGGCCCCTCTGCCACTGTGGATATTTCTGGTAAGCGGCATCGCCGCTTTGTTCATTGCCGCACTGACCGTAAGTTCCCAGGTGATCAAAGCCTCTCTGCTCAATCCAGCCGAAAGCCTCAAGTATGAATAATCGAATCTTTTTATTTTCCCAGCCGAACCGGTAATCATTTTTCTGTACCTGATTCAAGACTTCCAATATAATCTCTTCTATGGAAACGCAAAGCGTACGGCGGCTCGGCACCTTTCTTGGGGTTTTCACCCCCACCACGCTGACCATTTTGGGCGCCATCATGTACCTTCGATCCGGTTGGTTGGTCGGCCACTTGGGACTCAAGCAGATGCTGTTGATCGTCTTCATCGCGAATGCGATCACGATCATCACGACGCTCTCGTTTTCATCCGTGGCAACCAATATCCGGGTGGAAACGGGCGGCGCCTATTATATCATTTCCCGCAGCCTCGGCCTGGAGATGGGAGGCGCCATCGGGCTGCCGCTGTTTTTGTCCCAGACATTCTCCGTAACCCTCTATGCGTACGGATTGGCCGAAACGCTGCGCATCGTCTGGCCGGACGTTTCGGTACAGTGGTCGGCTTTCGTCATCGTCATCGCGGTGGGAGGACTCGCTTTTCTCGGTGCGAATGTCGCGCTCAAGATCCAGATTCCGGTCTTGGTTTTTGTGTTCGTATCCTTGATCGCGCTGGCCGTAGGCGCACTTTCCCGGGGAACGAGTGTGGACCACATCTTGAACACCGTTCCCTCCGGAGAAATCGCTTTCTGGGCGGGCTTCGCCATTTTTTTTCCCGCGGTCACCGGAGTCATGGCCGGATTGGGACTCTCGGGTGATCTCCGCAATCCGGAGAGCTCCATTCCCTTGGGATCCATCATGGCCGTTCTGGTCTGCTTCATCATCTACCTGATCCTGCCCGTACTGTTGGCGCTGGGAGCCGACAGCAGCGCACTGCGGAATGACACGCTTATCTGGCTGCGCATCGCTCCTTTGGGAGCGCTCATCATCATGCCGGGTTTGTTCGGCGCCATCTTTTCCTCCGCGGTCGGTTCCATCCTGGGCGCACCTCGCACCCTCCAGGCGCTCGCCCGCGATCGGATCGTTCCCCGGAGCCTGGGCAAACAGACCGGCGGCATAAAGGACTTGATCCCCGGCTTGATCGTTTCTCTTGCGATCGCATTGGCCGCTGTTTTCCTCGGCAATTTGAACACCGTCGCCACCATCGTGACCATCTTTTTTCTCACTGTATACGGGATGGTGAACCTGGTAGCCGCTTTCGAAAACATAAGCGGCGATTCCTCGTGGCGCCCTAAGCTCAGGATTCCCTGGCAGATAAATATGCTGGGGGGAGCGGGATGCGTGTTCGCCATATTCCTCATCAGCCCCACGGCGGGCTCGATCGCCGTCGCCGCCGAACTGGTGATCTGGCTCCTTCTTTCCCGCCGGGAACGTCTGAACCGTAGCGGCGATGTCCGGCGCGGACTGTATGAGTCATTGATCCGATGGGCTCTCATCAAACTGTCGAAACGCCCCATGAGCGCCCGCAATTGGCGGCCGCACATCCTCGTTTTCGTTTCCGATCCCATGGAACAGTTGGACCTTATCCGCTTCGGTAACTGTTTTGCTCAGGGACGCGGAGTGGTTACGGTCTGCGAACTCGTTGTCGACGATCTCATGAACCGTGAACTGGATCTCGAGGCAAGACAAAAAAAAATGCAGAGAATCCTGGACGAGGAAGAGCTTCTGGTATTCGCCGAATTCGACGTTGTCCAGAACGTGGTTGACGGCATCTGCAGCGTAACCCAGGCAAACGGGATGGCCGCCATGGAGAGCAACACCGTTCTCATCGGCTGGCCTAATAGAAAAGAGAGGATGGTCGATTTTCTGAAAGTCATGCGCCGGTTGGAAACCATCCACAAATCTTTGGTCATCGGGCGGATCCAACCCAAACACATTTTCCCCCGAAGGTCCGTGGAACGCAGCATCCACATCTGGTGGGGAGGGCTCCAGAAAAACGGTGATCTCATGCTGCTCCTTGCCTATCTCCTCACCCGGAACCCGGAATGGCGTGACGCCGGCATCAAACTCATGAGCATCGTTTCCACCGAGGCCAAGAAACAACGGACCGAGAAACTTCTGCGCGAACTGCTCCCCTATGTCCGCATCGAGGCCGACCCGGTCGTGTTCGTCAAATCAAAAGAAAAAAGCATCCCTGAGCTGATCCATGAAAAGAGCGCGGACGCCGACATTGTTTTCATGGGTCTGGGGGTTCCCGAGACAGGTAAGGAAAAAGCTTACGCAGAGAACATGGAAACCCTCGCGGGAGATCTCCCCGCCGTCCTGTTCGTCAAGAACTCCAGCCTGTTCGCCGGTGAGCTGCTCGAGCCCAGCGCTCTCGAGGATGTTGAAGAACCGCCTGGCGATAAACCTCATTGAACGGAATCCTCGACTGAATAATGGATTTAAGACAAAGGCTTTGCTTTCTTCGTGCAAAGCGTACCCCCCCCATCCCCGGGCTTCGGAATCCCGTGATTTTCAATAGAGATCCCGTTTTTTCTTATTGTGGGTCTATGACCGGTATTCTGCTATAATGGATGTTGGAACTCGGCCGTTCACAATCCGCTCCTGATAAGTTCCGTATCGGCGGTCGATGAAGGTAGGGATAACATACGCATCCCCTATGAGGTCATAATGCCCAAGAAACAACCACACCGAAGGCGACCTGTCGGCTCGGCGGGTGCCCTGTGCCTGATACTCTTTCTCGTCGGATCGATGCAGCCCATACTCGCCGTTCAGGACATCGTACTTCCGGATGATCCTTTCCAACGCGGGCTGGTTCTCTACAATCTTTTTCGCTTTGAAGAAGCCAAAGCCAGCTTCGACGCCGTGATCCAGAAAAACCCCAAGCACAAGCAGGCTTTCTACCATCGTGGGCGGACGCTGGTGGCATTGAACCGCTTGGATGCCGCTCAATCCAATTTCGAACAGGCATTTAAGCTCGCCCCATCATGGGCCGAGAGTTCGTTCGGATTAGCGCTGATCAAGACTCACCGCCAGCAGTATGATGATGCATGGAAGCTTAATGAGAAGGGCCTGTCACTTGCTCCGGGATCCCCTGAGGGTTTTTACCAAAAAGGCATTATCCTGGGTTTCATGAAAAAAACCCGGGAGGCGATAAGCGCTTTCGAACGCTGCCTGGAAATCAAACCCGATCACGCCTACGCTCACTATCAGCTGGGCATGGCCAACTATCAGGTGAAACGCCTTGATCTTACGATCGTACACCTGACTAAGTTTCTTGAGCTCGCGCCTCAGGCTCCGGAAGCTCCCCAGGTCCGCAACCTGCTCAATTTTCTCGCCCGGCGCTGAAGCGACCCCCTTCATGGATTCCGCTTGGATCGAGTTTTCTGGACGAGAAAACCTCCGCAGAAATACGAAACGGAGCCGACGGCAAAAGCCATGATGAAGCCGCCTCCTCATCATGGTTCTGAAAAGCCCCTCAGAAAGATTGGCCGAGACTGAAGAACCAGCCCCCCCGCTTCTCCCATGGAAGAGGATCCAGATTCCGTCCGTAGTCCAACCGGATAAGCGCAAAAGGCATATCGATGCGGATCCCGGCTCCGACGGCATACCGAAGGTCGCGCGGATTGAAATCCGTAAGTTCGGCGTATACGTTTCCGGCGTCAAAAAAAAACACCCCACCCAACCATCTCCATACCGGGAAACGGAGCTCCTGGTTGATCACCAGCAATCCTTCCCCCCCCAGCGACTGTTGGAAGAATTCATCGTAAGGACCTACCATGTCGCGCTGAAAACCCCTCAACGAGTTTCCTCCCCCAGAAAAAAACCTCCGGCTGGGAATCAGGACCTGGTCGAAAGCATCCGCCAGCCCAAGGCGGAGATTGGAAGCCCATACCCACCCGCGCCCCAGATCGAAGAACAGGGACGATTGTCCGAAAAAGCTTACGAATGTGAGGTCCGAACCCAGAAAAGCGGGAGAGTACGTCAAACTGAGGGAGTGAAAAGATCCACTCCGGGCGTTCAGCTTGTTGTCCCGCGTATCGCGCAGCAGATAGACTTGAAGTTCGGAAAGAAAGACGGTTATATCAAACGGGAAAGGACCGAAGGACTCCAGTTCAAAGGTATGGATACGGCTGAGCCGATAAAGGTATGAAAGAGAAAACGCCCAGGGAAGTTCGATTTTCTGCTGGATCGTGTACCCTATCTCCCTGCTTTTGAATATCGACTCGATCTCTTCCAAGTAGGAAAAGGAGTGCAGAGTTTCCAGCTTGCGCCCCAAAAGATAGGGCGATTTGAAGGAAAGCCGAAGATCTTTCTGCCTTTGGTTCTGCCGGTAAAAGAACAAGCTCCTGCCTGCCCGGCCGATAAGATTGCTGAAGTCAATCTGCCCGAACCCTTCCAGCTTTTCTTCCGTGTTGTAGCGAAGCCCGTATCCTATGGTAAGCGGCGGCGCTTCCTCCACTTCAATCAGCACGGTCGCCTGCGTTCCTCCCATGTCGTCCGAATCCCGTCGTATATTGACTGAGCGAAACACCCCGAGCTGGTAGAGCCGCTTCTGGCTGAGAATCAGTTTTTCCATATTCAGGGGATCCCCTTCCTTGAAGAGCATTTCTCTTCGGATCACCCGTTCCGGAGTATGCCGGTTCCCTGAGAATCGGATCCGTGCGATGTGGTGCGGCTCACCCGTCTCTATCCTGTATACAAGAGAAAGATCCGCCGTATCCGCAAGCGGGATGAGATCGGGCGTGATTCGAATATCCTGATACCCCATTGAACGGTAGATCCGATCCAAGCGGCGGCGGTCTTCCATGAGGATGTCGGGATCCAAGACATCGCCCGGGCTTAAAAGAAGATCGCCCGTCAACTCCCGTTCCGAAAAAGGCAGGGGGTCCTTGAATTCCACCGACGCCACACGGCTGATCGCCCCCGACTTCAGGGGAAGAAAAACATCCAGGACACCGGTCTTCGGCTCAGCGGTGACGATCGGCCTTCCGATCTCCGCGCCGCGGTATCCTTTTCGGGCGAGCATCTCCCCGATCTGCGTCTTTGCCTGGGAGAATCGGGTCAGTAAAAGCCAAGGCCCTTTGCCTTCCCGCGGTGATATCCGTTTCAGGGCGGCAAGAACATCTTCCGTCGTCACAGGGCTGTCATCCGTAAGCCGAAAATTGCGAAGACGGTATTGTGGTCCCCGCCTCACCTGAAAAACGTAGACGATCTCTTCTTCTCTCCCCGCTTTCACCCGCGATTCCACCTCCGCCGCGTAATATCCCTTCCCGATAAGGTGATTTTTGATCCGTCTCACGGCGGCCGAAAGGGACATCTCCGTGGAGAGACGACCGTTCCAGTTTTCGATCAATTCCTTTTCCAGCTTTTTCTCTATCATATCTCCCGATATGCGGAGCGAGGCACGCCGACCGGGTTCGATCTCGAAAGTGACATCCGCCGCCCGGTCCCCCGTGATGGAAACACGGGGATCGATCACGATGTCTATATAATCCGCACGCTTATAAAGGGATTCGATACGGTCGGAAGACCGCCGAAGATCGTGATAATTAAACGGTTTCCCCTTCTTCTGCAATCGGGCGGCTTTTTTCAATTCGGCTATGGGAATTGAACCCGTTCCTTTGAATTCGACTTGACGGATCAATTCCCGCCGACCCGATGTCGTTCTCCCCCTCGGTCCCGTCCCGCGAGACCCTCCCAGTGAGAACCTGCTGCTGATACTGCCGCCGTAGCTGCCGTCGTCACGCCGGAAGGTTGACAGCGAGAAATTGCGGCTGAGACTATATTCGAGCAGCCACGCTTGGTCCTGACTGTTCGCAATGTCGATCGAATAGATCAAATCAACGTTTCGGATCAGCCCCTTTCTAAATGTGAACCTGGCTCCGGGATCCTCCTCGCTGGCGATGTTGATGGGCTCCAGGCTGACTTCCTCAGCTCCCAGCCACCGCCGAATCCGATCCGTCACCGGGGAGGCCAGCGGGCTTGCGAAGTAAAGGATCATCTGGCTGCCGATGACGTTGGCGGTTTCGCTTTTGAGCTTTTCCGTCCCATACCCGGTGATCAGCAGAGAGGCAAGCTCCCCCTGAGAACGCGCCGGTATGGAATCCAGATTGTATTCCAGACGATTCAAAGGCCCGGTGAGAGTCAACGTGATATCAAGATCGTCATAGAGATGTTTCATACGGGTGTGGCCCGTAAGATTGAGGCGTCCCTCCATGGGAGGCGCTTCGCTGTAGTCGACGGCAACGGTTTCCACTTCGAAACGCCTCTCTCCGAATGTGATCTCCCCGATCGAACGGTTCGAGATTCCTCCGGTGAGAAGCGGCATTCCCGGCGTCCCGGTCAAGCGCATATTACCCGACATCTCGAGTTCCGCCAGGTTGTTTTCGATCACCAAGGCGTCGACCGTCTCCAGCTGGACATCCAGCCGGATGTCCCGGACGATGGGAGGCAGATCCGGTTGTCCGACTGCGGGCCGACCGATCAGCCCGAAAAGCTCCCCACCGGGATAGACGGTTTTCCCGAAGAATCCCCGTTCCATGCGAACGTTACCCGTCACTCGCCACTCCGTTCCATCTCCCTGCATCCCTATGCGACCACCAACGACGCCCTGCAGTCCTTCCGGGGTATCGATCGGCACGCCTGCCGCACGCAAGTCCACTCGCGCAGAGCGAATCTGAAAGCTGTCGTGCACCAAGTCTCCGTCCAGATCCAAAGCCCCTCCATTACCGATCCCTTTCCAGCCATGTGCCGTTACGTGATTGGGAGAAATCTCAAAGGGGCCATTGATATCCGTCACCGTCAGCGGGAAATCTTTGAATTCCAGATAACCCTGGGATACTCCGCCACGACCGGAGACAATCGGGGCATCGAGCGTTCCCTTGGCTGACAGCGCCAGATCCAGCCGACCTCCAGCGGTCAGGCCTTCCAGCAAGGGATTGAAGAGTGCCACATCCATTCCGGCATTCAGTTCCGCTGAGAAAGATGCGGCTGGAAGCAGGCTTATATCGGCCCGCAATCTCAGATTGGAGTCTCCGCCTTCAAGTTCGAGTGGATCGATCATCAAACGCCCCTCGTATATCCTGGCCTGCACTTCACGTGGATTTTCCAGCTTCAACCCAGCTGAATTGAAAGCGATTCTGGAAAGAGCGCCCTCCACCGTCAAGGCCTCAATCGAGTCGATCCGCCCTCCGATATTAAATATTCCGGTGATTTCACCGTGCAAACCCGAGGACGCCGCAGACTCGGGCCGTGGCAGCCAGGCAATCGGGTCCAATCCGTTCAATCGAAGGGTGGCGTCTATTTCAGGGGCTTCCGCCTCCGGTGGAGTTCCCTTTTCAGGGAGAACGGCCGACATCGGAATGCGTCCGAAACCGCTCACCTTCCCACCCGCGGTTTCGAAGGACAGATTTTCGAGATTTAACCAGCCGTCTCCAATAACCACCTTCATACCGGCATTGCTTATGGCGAACGGACCGGCTTCAGCTTCCAGACTTCCGTTTTCCAACTCGATCCGGGCGTTGATTTCGGGGCGGTTCAAGCTTCCGTTTATCGCTCCTTCACCTTTGAGGATTCCTTCCGGATTCAGGCCGGGAAGGAGAAATGCAAGTTGGGATAATTCACCGGCCCCTTGCATTTTGATACCGGATGATACAGGGTATTCGAGAGGAATTCGACCGGACGCCGCCAGTTCGAAGGCAGGCCCGGCGAGCTTCATATCCTGAAGCTGCAGTTCGAGGCGCTCCCAATCCAGGCTCCAAGGTCCCATCGTCCGCAGAAAGAGATTTCCATAGCGTACGGACGCCTCGGATATTTTCCAGGTGAGCCAGCCCTTCTTCCAGTCATCCGAAGGAAGATAAAATTCCAGCGTCGAGCTTAATGCTGAAGAGAATGCCGCCGCTTCCGCGGCCGGCATCCAGGCAAGAAAATCGAGGGCTTCCGTTTTCAAACGCCCTTCGACAATCCTTGAACCGCTTAATGGAATCCGGACATCGATTTCCGCTTTTCCATCTGGGAGACGGCAATGGGCCCGGGCCTCGATCCCATCCGCTGACGCTTCCAATCTGATCAGCGGCCATTCGGCTTGATTGACGCGAATGCTTCGACCTTCAACCTCCATCCGAAAATGAGGTGCATCCCAGTTCCCCGCGCCTTCCAGGAGAATGTGCAGCCGTCCTTGAGGGTGCAGTCCGGAAGTTTGGAGTGCAGCAAACGATTCCAGATCGAGATTCCGGGTCGAGAGCTGAATCCGGTATTCGTGGGAAGCCGGTTCGAAAAACAGCTCGCCGTTTAGGCTTCCCTTCCCCTTGACTGCTTCCAACCGCCGGATTTCCAGCCACCGATCGGCGGACCGTCCTTCGATAGCCAGGCTGTCGAAAGTTTCCCCGGCGATTTCTCCCTCCTTTATATCTATTAGATATTTCACATCGGGATTCGAGATGGAACCGCTTCCCTCAATAGTGGCGCTCCCTTCCCCGCGGACTCCCAATTCCGGAAACCATGCCTCTGCCCAGGGGGCAAGGTCGATGTCCCGGACTTCGGCGGAAAACGCGATCGCTTCCCCCCAGGCCTGATTTGAGGGGTGGTAGCTCATCCGCCCCTCGGCTGTCAGGTATCCGCGCGGCAATTGCAGCGATAATCTCTTCAATTCCAATCCGGTACCGTTCAGTCGGAGGGTGCCTTCCACGGCGTCGGCGGCGTTTTTGCCGAACCGGAGATCCCGTCCGGAAAAAACCAGCCCGCCGGAGGGTTCGTGCCACTTCCCCGAGAGATTTCCTGTCAATGTGATGCGACCTCCCATTCCGATGTCCTGCAGAAAAGAGGATTCCATTGCTCCGGGACCGAGGAGAACCCGGGCTTGATGCGGCAGCCGGGACAGTTCATCCGATCTGAATCTAAACCGCGCCCGCCGTATCGCTTCCCGGTCAATTTCGGCTGAAAGTGAAAGGCTGTGGCCGTTTAGCTTCAGGTCTTGGGTATTCAGGGCAAGCCGATCGTTGGCAATGCTGAAATCCAGGCGGCCTTGTAGCCCAAAGCCCTGACCGGCGGCGACGCTACCCCCCACGGGAATGAACGCGGCCTTCCCTTCTCCGGTTAGGGTTTCGAGGCTCCAACCATGGATTTGGGCGGAAAGATGACCGTCGCTACAGGCAGAAATTCCGAGCGGGCTCACCCCCAGAAAAGAAGACAACTCCCCGAGGCTGATAGATTTCCACTCCAGGGATGCGGATGATACCCCGCTCTCTCCCATCTCGATCCGAGCTTGTGCGGAAATATCTCCCCCCGCCCCATCAAGCTGCAGGAACTTGAGCTCCAGCTCGGACGTTTTCCCTGAAAGTTCAGCCCTGACCGAATCCAAGGGGATCCCTGCCAGCACCAGCGATCGACCGGTCAAGTTCATTTCTCCCTCGGGATCATAGGCTCCCCCCCATATACTCCCGTTTAAGTCCAGTTCACCGGCGAAAGAACGATCATCCCCAAGCAGGGCTTCCAGCGCAGGAAGGCGGACAAGACCCTCGGTTTCAAGCTCCAACAGAGGATTATTCCAAAAAGAACGGATCCAACCTTTTAGGTTTAAATCCATGGGATCAGACTCTAAGGACAGCGTCTTAAAATGAATTTCCTCTTCCCCCAACTCGAAATCCGCTGTTAGGGCAGACAGAGAAACCGCTCTATCGGAGTACCGGATTTCTCCCGGCCCGGATCGGATGAGTCCGATATGCATAGAGGATACAGCCTTATAATTCATTTCGGCGCTTATCTCCTCCAGTGCCGCATCCAGGCTGTGGACCCGATCGCCAAAGACAAGCCGTCCGCCCTCCAAGCGGAACCGCTTGATCCTCCAGCTCATGGGAGCAGCCTGAGGAGAAGGAGGTGAATGACTCGGAGTGGTCCTTTCGACAGATCCGGTTTCGATTGAGGAAGCGGCGGGAGCGGACAATTCGCCCCACGGCCGCAGGAGACTGAGCGATTGGAGATAGAAACGTCCTCCGAGCAGGGTTGCCGCACCCAAGTCAATCTCTATGCGATCCACACCGGCTTCCCGAAGCGGGCCGGAAGATTCAGGCAACGCCCGCAGGCGAACCCCATCCATTGTCGCCCTTAAACTGAAGGGCCACAACTGAAAGCGATCCACGGAGAGAGTCATTCCGGACTGCACGCGTAGACGTTGCTCCACTTTTTGGATCAGAAAATTCCGAAATCCCCGACTGTGGACGATGATGATTCCCGCACAGACGACCAGGATCAATACAACCGATGAAAAGATAACGGTATGTTTGAACCGCCGCTTCCAGCGGGAAGCACGGCGGCTTTTTCGTTCGGCAGGACCTGATTTCGGCTCAGACATGATGCTCGATCACCCTATTCATTCTAACACAGGGCCTCGAGGCCGACAATTCCCCCCTTCTCACGGAGCCGATCGAGAAGCGATATCCGAAAGCCGCACCCTGACCGCATTCCTGTGACCTCGCAGCCCCTCCATATTTGCCAGAGCTTCGGCCGTCGGACCTATCCTTCCGATGCCTTCTTCCGTGACCGACAGTACGGTCCTCGTTTTCAGGAAGCTTCCGACATGTATCCCCCCTGTATACCGCGCCGCTCCATTGGTGGGAAGTATGTGGTTTATCCCAGAACAATAATCTCCCAAAACCTCACTGGCCCAGGGCCCGATGAAAAGGGAACCGTAGTTTTTCGCTTTGCTTGCCGTTAGCTCGGGATGTTCGGCGTGTATGATGCAGTGTTCGGGAGCTATCCTGTCTGAAATGGCCACGGCTTCATCCAGCGAACTCACCAGGACCGCTGTTCCGTTTTTTTTCAGCGAGGGCCGCGCTGCTTCCAAAAAGGATTCCTCATCTACCAGTCGCATCACTTCACGCGACACGCCTTCGATGATCTCTCTAGAATCGGATATCAGAATGGAAGCGGCGTCGGGATCATGCTCAGCCTGAGCAATCAGATCCATGGCCACAAAGCGCGGTCGCGCGCTGTCGTCGGCGATGATGAGCACTTCTGTCGGCCCCGCGATGAAATCCACCCCCACATCGCCGTACACGGCCTTTTTCGCGGCGGCGACAAAACGATTCCCCGGACCGACGATCTTATCCACCCGGGGAATGGACTCCGTTCCGAAGGCCATGGCCGCGACCGCCTGAGCCCCCCCGACAGCGTATACTTCACGGATTCCCAGACGTGCCGCCGCTGCCAGGATAAAACGATGAGGAAGCCCTTCTCTTGTGGGAGGAGAACACACGGCAATCCGACGGACACCAGCGGTTTGTGCCGGAATAATCGCCATGATCAATGATGATAGCAGCGGGAAACGGCCCCCCGGAACATAAACCCCCACGGCATCCAAAGGTGCTACGCGTTGGCCGGCGGTCACTCCGGGCTCGATTTCACAATCGAAGTCTTTGTAGAAACCATACTGTTTTTCGGAAAATATCCTCAGATGGGACGCCGCCCTGTCCAGATGGACGGCGACATCGTCGGGCAAATAAGATCTTGCATTTTTCAGATCGGTTTCCGATGCACGGAATTTAAGCGGCGCACATCCGTCATACAACATGCAATATTGTTTCACGGCACCGTCGCCTCCGCGCTTTATTCCCTCGATGATATCGCTTACATCGGGAAGCACCGCCAGACGTCTTCGGATAAATTCGTCCGGATCAAATTCTTCGGATCTATAGATATTCATCTTTTCGACTCCTTGTGCAATAATCCTTCAGGAATATGCGGCGTCCGCCGTCTTCTTTTCAATTCATTCATGATTTCATCAGGTGAAATCCCCGATCGCGCCAGCTTCAACATGATGAAAAACAGGATATCCGCCCCCTCCCAAATGATTTCTTCGCTTCCTTCGGCTTCAATGAACTCTTCGCTCTCCTCCCTGATCTTAGCCTCCACATCGGCCATGGACAGAGATGCCGAATAGGACTGCCGGATGGGATGCTTCACCCTCCTTCTTAGAACGGAATAAAGCTCATCGAGCGAAAATTCTTTCGCTCCCCAACAGGAATAACGACCTTTATGACAGGCTACCCCGGACTGCCTCGCGGTTACGAGCAGGGCATCGTTGTCGCAGTCCATCCGGATCCGCAAAAATTCCTGTATGTTTCCCGAATCCTCCCCTTTCATCCACAATGCATTCCGCGAACGGGAATGATACCAGACATTCCCCGTGGCAAAGGTCTTGCGCAGAGATTCCCGGCTGCTGTAGGCGAGCATGAGCGGCTGACCCGAATCATCCCGGGTCAGTGTCGGGATAAGTTCCCCGTCCCACCGGCAAGCGGCGATAAAAGCTTCCCCCAAATCCATTTTTCCCGTATAGATCGCCATTCCCAACTGCGCGTCGGCGTCCATCCCGGAAAGAATCGCGATCTCCTCCGGCGTCGCGATCCCTCCGGCTGCGGTGACCGATATCCCGGCGGATCGCCTCAGACGCGATACGGCGCCGTGATCGATCCCCTGCATGCCCCCTTCTCTCTCCACCTGGGTGAACAGCAGCTCCGAAGCATATTCAGCCGCCTCCCGGGCGACGTCTTCAAGAGCGATCCCGGTTTGCCGTTTCCAGCCGCGTGTGACAATTCTGTTCTCCCAACAGTCCAAAGCGATGATGATTCGCTCCGATCCGGCGATCTTTTGGAGATCGGTCAGAAACGGTCGATTCAGTCCTCCCTCCGAAAAAGCAGACGTGCCGATGATGATCTTTTCGGCTCCCCATGACAGAACGTCACGAGCGCGCTCCAGGGAACGAATCCCTCCTCCGACACGACAGGGGAAACGACGACAGAGGGCCTCAACGAGGGTGTCATTGTCGCCGGTTCCAACGGCTCTGTCCAGATCGACGACGGCGATATCTCCGTAGCGGACGAATTCCTCCGCTCGAAGGAAAGGATCGCCCCCCTCCATTATTTTTATACGGCCCTGCTTCAGCTGTACCGCTTTTCCTTTCTGAATGTCTATCGAGGGTATGATCATCGGATTTTCTGTCCTTTCCTTTTCAGATATCGTTTTATCTCGGGAATGGTGAGCTTTCCATAGTGGAGCATCGATGCCAGCAGAACCGCATCGGCCCGACCGATAGTCAGGGCTTCATGCATCTGCGCGCATCCTCCGGCGCCTCCGGAAGCGATTACAGGTATGGTGACGGAGCGAGCCACCCTGCAGGTCAATTCCAGGTCATAGCCGGAAGCGGTGCCGTCCTTATCGATGGAATTGAGCAGGATCTCCCCGGCGCCCAATCGGCAGCATTCTTCGGCCCATTCCAGAGCATCCACGCCGGTATCCACTCTCCCTCCTTGGACATAAGCATGCCAGAATCCCCCCTCACGCTTGGCGTCGATCGATACCACCATGCATTGTGATCCAAAAACCGAAGCCCCCTCTGAAATGATTTCGGGATCGGAGAGTGCGGCCGAACAGAGGGACAGCTTGTCAGCCCCTGCATTCATAAGATCCCGCATATCCGACAGGCTTTTGATGCCCCCGCCCACGGTCAGCGGGATGAATACCCGGGCGGACACCTTTTCGACCACTTCCAGTATGGTTTTTCGGCTTCGAACCGTGGCTCCTATATCCAGAAACGTAAGTTCATCAGCACCCTGTTCCGCATACTTCCCCGCCAGTTCCACAGGATCTCCCGCACGGCGGATATCTTTGAAACGGGTTCCTTTGACGACGAAACCTTCATCCACATCGAGACACGCGATAATCCTTTTCGTCAGCATCGATCCATCCAGTTTTTTAAAAGCTTAAGCCCGGTTTCTCCGCTCTTTTCCGGATGAAATTGAACCCCCCATGCCCGGCGGCACTTGACGACGGAAACGAATCGCAAGCCGTATTCGGTGTGCGCGACAACCGCCTCCCGGCTTTCCGGATCCACGAAATAGGAATGAACGAAATAGAAATAATCCCGTTCGCCCATCCCGGAGAGCAGAGTCGCAGGCCGTTCAATAAGGATATTGTTCCAACCCATCTGGGGAACCCGTTTGCCGTCGAATTTACGGCAGGTTCCCTTCAGGAGTCCAAGACCTTCGCACACGTTACACTCCTCACTTCCCGTCATCAAAAGCTGCATTCCCAGGCAGATCCCCAAAAAAGGCTTATCCGTTTCGATCCAATCCCGCAGAGCGGATGCCAATCCGCACGTACGGATCCTCCGGGCCGCATGTCCGAATGAGCCCACCCCCGGCAGCACCAGCCTTTCCGCGCCGCCCAATTCCGCCGCCGAACGGACCAGACCGACTTCGGCACCCAGGTGGCGGAATGCCTTGACGACGGAATTGAGATTCCCGGCTCCGTAATCAATCACCGCGATTTTCATCAATCACTCCTTTCATGCTCGGGATCCGATCCCCGCTTCTTATTTCAAGACTGCAGGCCGTCTTAAGGGCACGGCCGAAAGCTTTGAACACCGACTCCATCTTATGGTGATCGTTCCTCCCGAAAGGCATCCGAACGACCACATTGCATTGAAGACCGATTGAAAATCCCCGAAAGAAATCCTCCAGCAGATCGGTATCCATATCACCGCAAAAACGCCGTTTAAAGTCAGCATCGAATTGCAGATAAGGGCGTCCTGCGATATCCACGGCGGACACAGCCAGAGCCTCATCCATGGGAAAGACGAAATATCCGGCACGGAGAATTCCTTTCCGCCCCCCCAGAGCCCTGCTGAACACCTGTCCCAACACCAGTCCCGAATCTTCGATGAGATGATGTTGATCCGTCTGAAGATCACCCTGGGCCATGAAATCCAGATCGAACAAACCGTGGCGCGTGAACGATTCCAGCATATGCGTGAAGAATCCTATCGGGGTTATAATCCGCCCCTCGCCGCTTCCGTCGATATTCAACACCGCTTTTATGGACGTCTCTCTCGTTTTACGGGAATACCCGGCCTTGCGCTTCATCTGAGAACCTCCTTGATCAGATTTATATCTTTGATGATCACCCGGGCTCCGGATTGCCGAAGCCGCTCCTCCAGTCGGGTACCCCGCTCTCCCGGGGGGATAACCCCGATAGGATCCAACCCCGCGCCGACCGCGGCCTTCATGTCATCCACGGAATCGCCGACATAATACCCGGAGCAACAACCCAGCCGGGACAGAGCTTTTTTAAGCCCACAGGGATCGGGTTTCCCTCTGCCCTTCGGAAGGTCATCCCGGGTGACGCACACCTGAAAATAGGGTTCCATCTTAAAGCGTGCTTGCGTATAAGCCGCTTCCGCGCGCGGACGCCCGGTCACGATGCCAAGAGGATAGCGTTCGGCGAGCAGAGCAACCTCCGTATATTCGAGAAGCCACTTTTCCCGGCGGATCAATCCGTTGAAATGATCTCCAATATAAATTTCCTGAAAGATTTCAATAACGCGATCCATGTCAGCGCAGCCCCCCATTTCTTCAATGATCCTGCGGGTAAGAGCCCAATCGTCATTCCATCCGCCCCTGTTTTTATATTCCTGAATCCGACGGAGAGACACGTTCCCGCCGCTCAGGCGCTGGACGCATTCCTGTATCGCCCACCGGTATGACCGGGATACATCCACCAAAACCCCATCCATATCGAACAGCAGAGCTTTCATTCGCCTCTCCCCCGCGTCAAATCGGAGAGAGCATGAAGGAACTCCCGGTTCTCCCCCGGGGATCCGACCGAAACGCGCAGCATATTATCCAGCCGGGGCGTATCGAAACGCCGGATGAGAATCCCCCGGTCCAACAAACCTTCCCAGATCACACCGGCCGAATGGACTTCAGGGGTGAAAAGGATGAAATTGCCTTGTGATGGGAACGCATGGATTCCCCTGATATTCATCATTTCCCGGAACATGTGCTCCCTCTCCCGTATGACGGCTGAAATCCTTCGGCGGATCCACTTTTCGTCTTCGAGAATCAAGCTTCCCGCCGTCTGCTGAAACATTCCGACGGAAAAGGGAAGCCGGACTTTTCGCAGCTGACGGACCGTGGAAGGATCCGCCATGAGATATCCCAACCGAAAACCGGCCAGCGACAAGGCCTTGGAAAAAGTTCTGAGAATGATGATATTCCCGCATTCCTCCAGTATCGGAAGGACGGTTTTTCCACAGAATTCATGGTAGGCTTCGTCCACAACGACCCAACCCTCGACGGATTTCGCGATCCGGCGCACCTCCGGAAGATCGACGAGATACCCCGTGGGATTATTGGGGGAATCGATGAAAACGACATCGGCGGAAGCCGCTTTTTCAATCACGGCGTCTGCGTCCAGACGAAAATCGCCCGTAAGGGGTACGGGTATGGCGGCCGCATCCATGGCGGATGCGACACGACCGTAGACGGAGAAGCCGGGGACAAGGAAGGCGACGCTTCCGGCGGGATTGCGACAGGCGCAAATCACGGTCTGGATCAACTCATTCGAACCGTTTCCCGCAAGGATTCCCTCGGGATCGAATCCGGCGTAGGCACCGATCCGTTCCAGCAGATCGGAGGGCTGACCCGAGGGATAGCGATTCCATGGAATCGAGGAGATCCGCTGGAGGATTTTCTCCTTGAGCCGCCCGGGCACATCAACACTTCCCTCATTCTGGTCCAGCTTGATCCGGGCTCTCCGCTCGGGCACCCGGTATTCCTCCAAACGGCGCAGAGAAGCCTTCAGGACTTTCACGGAATCACCTTCTTGAATTCATATTCGAGGATATCCGTGGCCCCGATTTTCTTCAGCTGCGGTATCAGCTTAACGGTCCTGCTTCGGGGCACCGCGACCTTGATCGCATATCCCTGATCACCGTACAGTTTGGAAACCGTGGGAACCCGCATGCAGGGTAGAATGCTGACGAGGGACTCCAGTTTTTCCTGAACCACGTTCATCTCTATCATCACCCGGCTTCGAGCATTGAGAACGGCTGAAAAAAGCATCTTCAGTTCCTCGATTTTTTCCCGCTTCCAGGGATCTTCCATCCCTTTTCGATTCGCGATGAAACGGGTTGAAGACCGCATGATTTCATCGGCGATCTTCAGTTTATGCCGCTTGAGCGTATAGCCGGTGCTTACGTTTTCGACGATCATGTCGGCGTCATCGGGCGGATAGACCTCTGTGGCGCCGAATGTGCGCAGAAGCCTGTAAGCGCATCCCTTCGATTCGAGATACCTGGATGCGATGCCGGCGTATTCGCTGGCCACGAGAATCCTCCGCTTCAACATCTCTTCAAGAACAACGCACTGAGGAACAGCGGACACGATCCGGACGGGATCCAGTTCCAAATCCATGACTTCCTCAACCTCCGCTCCGGATTCGACGACCCAATCCCGACCCGTAAATCCGGCATCGTGGGCCCCCATTTCGATCAAGGTGGCGATATTTTGCGGTTTCAAAATCTTGGCCTCGATCTCGGGATCGCCGATTCGGGGGATATAGTGACGGTCATGCACCTCCACCTTGATATCGGCATCAGAGAAAAGAGACGAGATTTGGGCGAACATGCGCCCTTTTGGGATAACGATTTTCAATACAGGCATAGGATCCTCCTTGGATAAATATCCATCCAACGGAACAGCGTCCGCAACAACGGGAATCACTTTAGCGGAGCGCGGAAAAAGTGATGCGGAAAATAAAGGAAGGGCGGCTAGTTACAATGAAGGT
>CAYSQW010000002.1:46827-106948 GCA_964433135.1 uncultured Eubacteriales bacterium | reverse complement strand
GCGCGGAAAAAGTGATGCGGAAAATAAAGGAAGGGCGGCTAGTTACAATGAAGGTTGGATTTGACTTTGCAGTAGCGCAGAAAGTAACTCACCGAATAACACATGCCACGTATTTAAATCCATTCATTTTAAAATGTCAATGTATTTGTATAATAAAAACATCCCGGCCCGAGACAGGGATGTCAGGCAAGTTTCATGCGCGGATTTTCCCGGTTCAGGATCTCAAAGCGGGTGCGTCCTCCGCAGTATTTCTCGATCAAAGCGCCGAGCTCCCGGCAAGCATCCTCGATCTCGGAATGGGATACCGGCGGCAGGCCGTCCACATTGAATTCGATCGCCGTGGTGGATGGCAGCGTCAGGGTGTGATTGGCCTGTCGCCAGGTCCAGCGGCGTGTGATTGCGGTGTTCTCCTCCGCCAGGATGATCTCTCCCGGCATCGGATTCTCCGCCTGTTCGGAACCGAAGGGAATGAATTCCTCCTCTCCGGTTGCGGTACGAAGGGAGATGTCGTTCTCCACCAGATCAACGGCATGCCCGCCGACCGGGATGATATGCCGCAGGGAAATAATGTTTCCGAGATCGACCAGGGTATTTATCGTAGGCAGCTCCTGGTTTTTAAGCACCCGGCGGGCCATGGCCTCCATGGAGGGGCGAAATTTGTTCGGTTTGGTTCCGAAGGCCCGGTAAGCTTCTCTCCAGGAAGCGATCCTCGGGTGATCCACCAGCGTCTCCAGATCGAGCCGGTCGCGAATGTCCGCTTCGGCCCGGCGCAGCAGTCCGGTGACTTCATCCGGGGATTTTCCGTTCGCGACATCAAAAGCCAGGACGACTCCCCGAATGTATCCGGGCTCAAGAGAAAAAACTTCATCCGCTATGGTGTAAAACAAATCATCGGTTTTCATTTTTCCGCCTTTCTTCTCTTTTATCGATTTCCCTTTCCATAAAATAAGAGGCCGCTTTCTCTTCTTCAAAATCCCCTCTATTTTCCATAAAGCGGCCCGGCGATGCAACCGATCATCTTAAACGCGACGCAAGATTATTTTCAAAAGGAGCCTTGCGAAAGCAGGATGACTTTATTAGGATGAAACCCATGAAGAGGAGGATATATGTCATATAACCGCTTCACACCCGTATTCATTTCGCTTTTTATCCTGTGTACGGCAGCCTTTTCCCAGACCACTTTCTGCCCGCAGGTCGCCAGCTACAAAATGGACGTGCGGCTGGATCCGGAGACCAAGCTCATAACCGGTACGGAAATACTGACCTGGACCAACAGTACGGACGAGCCGGCTTCGGAACTCTGGTTTCACCTTTACTGGAACGCCTTCCAGAACGACCGCACAACGCTTTTGACCGAAAGCCTGGCCGGCCGCCGGCGCTACAATATCGGAGCTTTCACGGAGAACGATTGGGGGCACTGCCATGTGAAATCCATGGTGCTTGCGGCGGATTCGTTCTACGACGAGACCGATCTGACGCCCCGTATGCGCTTCGAGCAGCCCGATGACGGAAACATCTACGACCAAACGGTCATGTCCGTTCCGCTGCCCAAACCGGTGCGACCGGGCCAAACCATCAAGCTCCGCATCAATTTCGAATCCAAGCTCCCCCGCAATATCCGCCGGGCCGGATTCTATAAAAGCGACATCTTCATCGCACAGTGGTTTCCCAAGATCGCGGTATTCGAGGACGGCTCATGGAACTGCCATCAGTACCATGAGTCCACCGAGTTTTTCGCCGATTACGGGACCTATGAAGTGCGCATCACCCTGCCCTCCGATTTTGTTGTCGGCGCGACCGGGGAACACCTCGAGAAACGCGACAACGGAGACGGCACCACCACGCATTTTTTCCGACAGCACAGCGTCCACGATTTCGCCTGGGCGGCCAATCCGGATTTTTTCGAACACAAGGAGGTCTATGAGTTCGCCCCGGGGAAAAACGTCGAGATCACCCTGCTGATGCAGGCTTATCACAAGCACCTGCAGGGAATGTTTCTGGAGGCGATCAAGAACGGACTCAAGTACGCCAGTCTCTGGTACGGCGATTACCCCTACAGCACGATCACTTGCGTGAACACCGGGTACAACACCGGCACATCCAATATGGAATATCCCACCCTGTTCACCAGCAGCTCCTATTTCATCCACAGGGAAAATATCGGAAGAACCGAATTCGTGATCATTCACGAGTTCGGTCACGGCTATTTCTACGGACTGGTCGGCAGCAACGAAGCCGAAAATCCATGGATGGACGAGGGCTTCAATTCTTTCCTCGACACCGAGATCCTGTATGAAGCGTATGGCGAGCCCGCTTACAGTAAGCGCTACTTCGGGATCCCCGTCGTGTTCCCCGAGGCGAGAAAACCGATCGAGGTGGAGCAGACTTCGGCCATATCTTCCTACCGCGGTGCCCAGACCAACGACATCCTGCAGCGCCCCGCCTGGATGTTTCTTGCCGGCACGGGCGGTTCGCAGTCCTATTCCAAGGGAGAGTTGATGCTGCGCACCCTCAAACGTCATCTCGGAGAAGACGTTTGGGCGGAGATGATCAAAGCGTACTCCACCCGCTGGTGGTTCAAGCATCCTAAACCGCGTGATTTTTACGATATCGTCGAAGAATTCGCAGGGGAAGACATGAGCTGGTTCCTCGACCAATTCGTCTACGGTTCGAGCAAGCTCGACTACGCGGTGGGCCGGGTGCGAAACCGGCGCCTCAAACCGCTCAGGGGTTGGTTCGAAGGCAAGTTCAACGATGGGAGCGGCGGCGAATCCCAGGAGCTTCATTCCGAAGTCGTCATCCGCCGTTTGGGGGAGGTCGAGCTTCCCGTTGAAATCGACGTCACCTTCTCCGACGGACACACGGCCCGCGAAACGTGGGACGGCAAATACCGCTGGACCAAATTCAGCTACGAGAGTCCTTCGCAAATCACCCGGGTCGAGGTGGATCCCGCTTTCAAGTTTGTCATCGAACTCGATCGCACCAATAACTCCTGGACCGCCGAACCGAATCCCGTCGCCCCTTACAAATGGACTTCACGCTGGCTGCTCTGGATGCAGCACGCCTTGGAGTTCTTCACCCTGTTCGGGGGCTGATCGGATACGGCCATGAAGGAGCAAACCATGCGTAAACCATTATTCATCGTCAGTCTGATATTCATATGCGCTTTCGGAACCGCGGCGGGAGTCAGGGCTCAGGAAGAGGTCCTCTGCCCCCAGATCGCCAATTACACCATGGATGTCACCTACACTCCCTCGGAACGACTCGTCACGGGAACCGAAGTGCTCACCTGGACCAATCCCTCCGAAATCGCGGTCGAAGAACTGTGGTTCCACCTCTACTGGAACGGTTTTCAGAACAGCCGCAGCACCTATTACAAGGAATCCCAGCGCATGGCGCGGCGTTCCTTCGGAAGCGACCCCGCGGATTGGGGGTACTGTCATGTCGATGCGATCCGGCTGGAGGCCGACGCCAAATACGAAGCGACCGACTTGACGGCCGCGCTGCGTTACCGTCATCCCGACGACGACAACACCGAAGATCAGACGGTTTTTTCCGTGGCGCTGCCCGAACCGCTGCGCGCGGGAGAGACCGTATCGCTGACCATCGACTTCACCTCGCTTATTCCCGGACGCAAGGCCGTCGGAGGCGTCTTCGGCCAGTGGTATCCCAAGATCGGCGCCTTCTATGAAGATCAGTGGAACTGCCACCAATACCACGCCGGAACGGAATTCGTATCCGACTACGGCACATACGACGTCAAGATCACGCTTCCTTCGGATTACGTTATCGGGGCCACCGGGGAGCATCGCGAAAAAACACCCAACGCCGGAGGCGCCACCACGCACCGTTTCGTCCAGCACAGCGTTCATAACTTCGCCTGGACCGCGGGCCCCCACCTTCTCGAATTCGTGGAAGACTATGAGTTCGCTCCCGGGAAAACCACGGAGATCACGCTCCTGCTCCAGCCGCAGCATCGAAATCTCCGGGACCGCTTCATGGAAGCCACGAAAAACGCCGTCAAGTACTGCAGTCTCTGGTTCGGGGATTATCCCTACACCACCGTCACCTGCATCAATCCGACGAAAAGCCGGGGCGGCGGCATGGAATATCCCACCTTCTTCACCAGCGGCGCCTATTTTCTCGATCGCGAGAACACGGCTCGACCGGAATCGGTCATCATCCATGAATTCGGTCACGGATATTTCATGGGATTGGTCGGCAGCAACGAATTCGAAAACATCTGGATGGACGAGGGCTTCGCTTCGTTCCTGGATACCGAGATCTATTACGAAGTGTACGGCACCCCGGTCTACTTCAAGAACTACTTCGGCATCCCCCTGCGCTTCCATCAGGTTAAGCGCCCGATCGAGATCGATGAGACCACGGCCATCTCCAGCCACCGGGCGACCTGGAACACGGATAAGATGGACAATTTCGGCTGGCGCTTCATGGACGGAAGGGGCGGCTCGCATTCCTATGCCAAAGGCGAGTTGATGCTGCGCACACTGAACCGTTTTCTGGGAGACGAAGTGTTTTTTCCCATGATGAAAGCCTATTCCACCCGCTGGTGGTTCAAGCATCCCAGGCCGCACGATTTCTACGCCGTGGTTTCCGAGTTTGCGGGCGAAGACATGAGCTGGTTTCTGGATCAGTTCGTCTACGGATCCGATAAGCTCGATTACGCGGTGACCGCGGTCCGCAACCGCCGTCCGCATCCCGACCGGGGCATTTTCGATCGGGAGCTCAGGACGGAGACGCTCCGTCCCAATGGTGACCCGGGTTATGAGTCGGAGGTCCTGGTGCGCCGGCTGGGAGGCGTCAGAATGCCGGTTGAAGTCAGAGTGGTTTTCGAGGACGGCCGCACCGTGCATGAAACCTGGGACGGGAAATACCGCTGGGCCAAATTCATCTACCGGGAATCCTCCCCGGTGAAAGAAGCGGTGGTCGATCCCGAATTCAAATTCGTCATCGATATCGACCGCACCAACAACAGTTTTACCGTTGAACCGAACAAAACGGCTCCGCTCAAATGGACGTCCAACTGGCTGCTCTGGCTGCAGCATGCATTGGAAGTCACGACCCTGTTCGGAGGCTGATCGGATACAAGGAGACACGTGATGAAAGCACTATATAATTTCACAAAAGGATTCAAGCATACCGGCATGACGGCGCGCATGGTGCTGCTGCTGTTTGCGATCAACCTGGCCTTCGCCCTGGTCCTGGCGGTTCCCATGTACCATTCTCTCAAGGGCTCTTTCGGAAACAGCCTGGTAGGCGACCGAATGGCGGAGGGCTTCGACGCCCTCTGGTGGGAAGAATTCAACGATCAGAGCGAAGGGCTTGAAAAGACCTTCACCCCCTTCATCATCGGCAAGGGCGCCGTGCTCAATAACCTGGAAGGCCTGGTCCAGATGAAATTTTTCGACCTCCCTCCGGCTGTATTGATTCTGGGGCTGCTCTATATCATCCTGCACACGTTTTTAGCGGGAGGTATCCTGACGACCTTGAAACCGGATTCGCCGCGCTTCAATATGAAGACGTTTTTCAAGGGAGCGGGAACCTGGTTCGGCGGCTTCCTGGGGCTGATGCTGATATCGTGGGTATTCCTCATCGTCGCCGTAGGCCTCCTCCATCAATGGTTCGGATCTCTGGTGGCGAAGATGGCCCGCAGTTCCATCTCCGAAGTGGGTCCCTTCTGGCTGGCGCTGGCTCTGGATGCGGTGGTGCTTTTTCTTCTGTTCTTTTTCCAGATGATCTTCGATTACGCCCGGATCAACATGGTTCTCACCGAAGATCGCGACGTCATCAAATCCGTGCTGCGTGGATTCGGCATGGTCTTCAAGCATCCGGGATCGACATTGGGAATCTACTATTTCATCTTCATGGTCAACATCACGGTGACGTTGGTGTATATTCTTATCCGAGGATTGATCCCGGATACGGCGGTATGGGGAGTGCTGATCGCCTTCATGGCACAGCAGTTGTTCATCTTCGCCGTGGTCTGGATCCGCTGCTGGCTTTACGCCGGCCAGATCGAGGTCTACCGCTTCTGGAACTGAGGAAAGACGTCGAATCGACCGATTTTTCTATTCATACCGTAAGGAATCCACGGGATCGGAGGCGGCGGCACGGTAGGCATGTCCGCTCACCGTCAAGATCGCTATGATCACCGCGATCAAAGCGGCCCCGATGAATATGAAAGGATCGATCCCCGCGTTGTAGGCGTAATCCCGCAGCCAGCGTTTCATGAAATAATAGGCGGCCGGCCAGGCCAGAAGATTGGCGGTGGCGACGAGAATGATGAATTCCTTAGTCATCAGCAACATGATGCCGCACACGCTTCCCCCAAGGACCTTGCGGATTCCGATCTCGCGCCTCCTGCGCTCGGCCATGAAGGACGCCAGCCCCAGCAATCCCAGACAAGCGATAATAATCGCCAGGCCGGTAAAAGCCCCGAAGATCCTCCCCATCCGCTGCTCCGAACGGTACATCCTGTCGAATTCCGCATCTAAAAATGCGGGATCGAAGGGGAACGCCGGGGAAACCTTATTCCAGATGGAGGTCAAGCGCCCCATGGTTTCCGGAATATCTTCTCCCCGGATCTTAACCAGCATGAAGGAGTAATCCTCCGGCGGTCTCAGACGCATGACCAAGGGTTCGACTTTGGTATTGAGCGACTTGAAATGAAAATCCTCGACCACACCGACCACGATACCTTCAGTATCCCATAGGGTAAACGGCTTCCCCACCGGGGAATCCATCCCTAAAACCCGGGCCCCCGCCTGATTGAGGATGTAAGCCCGCTCACCATCGGTGGAAAACTCACGTGAAAAAGCCCTCCCTTCCGCCATGGTCATATCCATCAACTCCAAAAAGTCATGCGACACCGTCAGGGTATGGAAGAGGATCTCATCATCTGGATTTTTCGTCGGCCAGTTCACACTGCTGGTGGAATTGACGATGTAGATGGGAAGCGATTGAGCCGTGGTCACACCCAGAATATTCGGATCGCCTAACGCCTCGCTGCGGAAGGCTTCGAAATTTCGAGTCGTTTGCATTCCCAAACGCATGTAAACCACATGCTCCCGATCAAATCCCAGCCGCTTGTTGCGAATAAAATTCAGCTGACTGCCGACAACCAGGCTGGAAATGATCAAACCGATGGAGAGCGCAAACTGCCCCACGACCAACGTCCTTCGCAGCAGGCTTCCCTTCGGCCCGGCAAGCATGGATCCCCTCAGTACGCGGACCGGATCGAATCCCGAGAGATAGACGGCGGGATAGATCCCCGCCCCCAGACCCGCCACAACGGCGATCCCGATCAGTCCCGCCAGCATCTCCAGGTTTTGGCTGAAGTTCAAGCTGAGACTTTTTCCCGCCAGACGGCCGAATGCCGGAGCCGTCAGGAAAACGAATCCCAAGGCCAACACAAAGGCAATCAAGGCATAGAGCACCGACTCGCCCAGGAACTGGCGGATGAGGTGGCCTCGATAAGCTCCGGAAACCTTTCGCATCCCCACTTCACGCGCCCGGTTCCCCGATCGGGCGGTGGCCAGATTCATGAAATTGATGCAGGCGATCACCAACACCAACAAAGCCACCAGCGAAAAGATGTATACATATCGAATATCGCCGTGCCCGCCGAGATCGGCCACATAATCGGAATGGAGATGGATCCGCCGCAGCGGCTGCAGATGACAGGTGGTGTCGGACTCGGGAAGATGCTTGGTTATGGCGGAACGTATCTTTTCATCCGCCGACACCGGATCGACGTTCTCAGCCAGCTCCACGTAAGTATAAAACGAGTTGTTCCCCCACACGTCGATACGCTGTCCTCCGAACTCAAGCAGTTTGAAGGGCATGACGAAATCGAACTGCAGATGTGAATTTTCCGGGACGTCTTCCATGACTCCGCTGACGATCAGGTCGAACATGTTCTCAAGCCTCAGGGATTTTTCAAGTGGATCTTCGTCGCCGAAATATTTTTCAGCGGCGCTTTCACTGATGACGATGGAGTTCATCCGCGCAAAAACCCGCTCGCGATCTCCCTTGACCAGCGGAAAATCGAACATCTTCCAGAAGGACGGATCGGCCATCCCCAATCCGCTCTCATAAAATCGCTTATCGCCGTAGCGGATAAGAAATCGCGGCGCGATGGTCAAACGGCAGGCGGCGGCGACTTCCGGATACTCCTCTTCCAGCGAGGGCCCCAGAGGACCGGGAGTAACGGCCACCCTGAAAATCTCTCCTCCGGCATAGGGTTGTTCCTCAACGACGCGGAACAAACGATCGCTTTTCCCATGGAACGCATCAAAGCTCAGCTCATCGGCGACCCAGAGCATGATCAGGATGCAGCAGGCGATGCCGATGGCGAAACCGGTGATATTGATAAATGAATACCCTTTATATTTGCGAAGATTGCGGATTGCGGTTTTAAGATAATTTTTCAGCATGGAGACTCCTCATAATGTTTTTACGAACCATTGGAAGGAAAGTTCCGATCTAATTCAGCTTGGCGGGATATGTACGGCCCACTTGAGACCGAATCTATTCAGACGGCACTTCTGATACGGTGAGGTCAAAAAAATCGCCATCACCGCCCACTCCGAGAAACGATCTCCGGGACGGACGAAAATCTAAAAGCAGTCTTTTCCTAAAGAGCCGTGATCCCGGGGCGGCGCTCGTTTTCAGTACGGGATACTCAGGATATTATTTATCTACGGAAGGTTTGATGCTCATCGTGTCCTTCATGCTCTTGAGAAGTTCTTCGGGGATCTCAGCCGAAATCTTCACATGATCGGACTCGGATACGACCTGTATCTTGTTTACGAGTTCGCCGATCTCGGGCTTTTCGTTGGCGGCCATGGATCCAAACGCTTTCAGCCCGTTCAGCATTTCCGCGATCTGTTTGTTCTTCTCGGCGTCCGGGCTCATGGCTTTGATTTCGGCGATGATGTTCTGGTTCTTATAGTCGAAAAACATAGAAACGGCGCTGACATCCTTCAGTGAACTGAGCATGGGATTTTCCGACACCTTACCCTTGGCCTCATCGGGAACCAGCATGGCGCCCCAGAAGAGGGCTTTCTGGTTGGTCTTGTCGATCAGAGCGTTGAGTTCCTTGTTCTTGGAAAAATTATCGGCTTTGTTCTGAAGCACATCGATCACGGCTTTGACCTCCGCGATGCTTCCGGCGAGAATATTGGAATCATCCAGAAAGCAGAAACCACCTTCCTGATCTTCGCCTTCCATCTCGTAGATGGTCATGCCTCCGTATTCCTGCTCGCCGATCTCTTTTTCGGATTCCTCATGGATAACTTCCATGAGCTTCGCCTGATCGTACTTGAGGTTCGCGATGACGGCGGCATTCTCTGTGCCTCCCCCCTTGATCCCGACGGCGATATAGTAAATGTCCTTCTGGGGGTCGATGCCTGTTTTCTCGATAAACTCCTGGTATTTTTGATAATCGTCGCTTTCCTTGATCGCCTTGTCCGCGCTTTCGATCGACATGGCCTTGTTAAAATCGATAAACATCACGCCCAGCACATCGGCCGGAAGCATGTTGAGCATGTCCATGGCGGAAGCGCCGCCGGCTTTGGGAGCATCTGATTTCGGCCCGCATGCCGTAAACATCAATGCGGCCGCTAAGACAAACAGCATGATCGTCATTGTTTTTTTCATGGGATATCCTCCTTCATTCAAAGCGATTTCCTTACCCAATAAATTTTCGTCAACTATAACAAATTTTTTCCAGAGAAGCAATCGCACAGCACATGCCCGCCGCCGCTTTCCGCGCGTGTCGTTCAATCCTCCAGAATGAACTCTTTCAAATTGAAGAGCAGGCATGTCAGGCCGAGGAAAAATGCGGTGATCAGCAGCAGCATAAGAATCGATCCCAAGGGCGAGCTCCGTTCCAGCTGCACGAGCAGAAACGAGAACCTTCCCGACGGCGCGGGCGGCAGCAGGGATTTCAGATAATGAGCGATGGCGAATTTCTGCGTGGAACCGGGGAAATACTGGATCACGCTTTCCCAGCCGAATCCGAACACGAATCCGAACATGATTGATTTCTTGAACAGGGTTCCGAGAAAGGTGAAAAACGCCGTATAGCATATCAGTCCCAGGATCAGAACCGCGAGATCTCGGAAAAGAACCTTGTACAGGGAATATTCCAGTAGATGTTCCACATTGAGGATCAGAAATGAGCAGACCATGCCCACGACGGTCATGATGATGATCAGCATCGTGTAGGCCCCGTATTTCCCGAGAATAACCGCCGATTTGGATACGGGCCGCGTCGTTAGATATGTCAGCGTCTTTCCCTCCAATTCCTCCGAGCAAACCGATGTTCCGAAGAACAGCGCCAGGATGAGGATGAGAAACTGGAGATAAAAAGCCATGATGATGTCGTTAAAGACATAGATGAACTCGACATTGCGGCTTTCGTGGAAAAACATGGCGAACTTGATAACCGCGGCCATGAGCACGGGCAGCAAACTCAGCAGGTAGAAGACCTTGGTCTTGCGCGCTTTGCGTCCGAGCAGGAAAAATATTCCGAAGATTTCCTTCACGGACAGCCAGAATGGGCTGCGGGAGGAGAGAGGATGGGAGGATGTCATGGTTTTCATTTTCCTATCAAATAATCGAACACGGCCTGCAGGTTATCGTCAGGCGATGTGATTTCCGTCACTTCGATCTCGTTATCGATAAACAGCCCGGGAAGTCGTGAGAAGAGTTTGTCCCGGTGGCGGGTTTCGATCCGCAGAGCGTCCGCTCCCTCCTTGAAATCGACATTGAGGATAAAATCCTCGCGAATGACGGCTTCCGCAAGGCGGCGCGGACGGCTGCATTTGATGGAAACGACATGGGGATGGCTGTCGATCAGATCCCGTATGTAATGGATATCACCTTCGGCGAAGATTTTCCCCTGATGGATAAGGACGATGCTGTTGGTCATGGATTCGATCTCGGGCAGCACGTGGCTGGACACGATGATGGTTTTGCCTTCGTCACGATAGGATTTTATCAGGCGTATGAGTTTGCGCCGTCCAAGGGGGTCGAGACCGTTGAGCGGTTCATCCAGAATGATGATTTCCGGCTCATGCGCGATGGCCTGGGCGAATTTTAGACGCTGCCGCATGCCGCGACTGTAGGAACGCACCACGCGGTCCTTATCCTGGAGAAGCTCTACGATTTCTAGCGCCTTGACCGCCTTGGCTTCAATCGCATCCGGCGGAAAGTGATAGAGTTGGAGCAGGCTGGTGACGAACTGCCAACCGGTCATCTCTTCATAGAAGGAATCCTGTTCCGGGCAGAATCCGATCTTATAGTAGAGAGAGGTGTTGTTTCTCACGCGCTCCCCCAGGATGGATACCATCCCGATATTCGGTTTCATCTGACCGGTGATGAGTTTCATGAAAGTGGATTTCCCGGCCCCGTTCGGACCCAAAAGCCCCGTGATGCCGGAACCGATGGTCAGGGTTACGTCGCTCAACCCGAGAACGTTTCCGTACCATTTGGAGAGTTTGCGGGCTTCGATGACGGCCGTCATTTTATCACCTCGACTCCCCTGACCTTCTTGCTCAGCACCAGAGCCGAGACGGCGCATATGCCGAGCACGATCAGCAGGGAAAACACCCAGGGGACATCGTTGGGCGTCGGCTGTCCGAAGATCACCGCGCCGACCTGTTTCAAATTGGCCTTTATCGACAGCAGGGAAAAATACGCGCTTCCGAATATTCCGTAAAATATTCCGTAGATGATATCGGAAAAGATGTAGATCCCGAAGATGAGGATGGAAACGTACCTCCGGTTCTTGTTCAGTGATGATATCAGCAGCGTGTAAAACGCAAAAAAACCCGTCAGGAATATCGAATAGACGATCACGGATATCGGAAGCCAGGGGTATTCTCCCAGGAACTTGAGGCTGCCCGAAAAGAGGAGTTTCATCAGGATGAATATCAGCCCCGGGACCAGAGTCAGGATAAACAGAAAGAACGCGATCACACCGGATTTCCCCAAAAAATAATCGTATTTTTTGAGGGGTCTTGAGAAATAAAGCTGGAGGGAATTGTATTTGAGGTCATCGGATATGAGCCCGGCTCCCGCGAACACCATCATCCCGATAATCATGAAGAGCAGAAAATCATTCGTGAAGTATGTCCTGAAGAACGCCGGATTGACGGTGAGAAAATCCGGCACTTCTCCCTGAACCAGGAATTTGAAATCTTCCAGACGCTCCGAGATATAGATCCCTACCAGGAAAGCAAAGGCCGGAAGCAGCGCGAGCACGAACAGGAACTTGAAGAATTTTTTTTGAAATCCGAGCCGAATTCCGGATCGGGTGATCGGCCACCAAGGAAAACGCTTGGTTTCGAACATCCCGTCCCAGTGGCTGTAGCCTTTTTCCTTTATACTCATCAATCGACTCCCACCGCTTCCGCAAACATATCCTCCAGCGAGGTCTCGCTCTTGACGAAATGCCGGATCTGGACCTGCTCTTCGGCGGCGATCCGGAAGAGATCGCGAGACCGACTGCCGGGAGGCATGTAGAGCTTCATCATCCCGTTTTCGATGTCGTCCAACCTGCAGTCCATTTCCTGCAGGCGCGATCGGAAGCGGGTGGTATCCCGCCCTTTTATCCTGATCTCGAACAGACTGTAATCGATCGCCTTGAGATCGCTGATGCTTCCCTGCGCCGCCAGCTTCCCTTTATTGAGGATCATGACGTAAGAGCAGGCGCTCTCGATATCGGAAAGGATATGGGAAGAGATCAGAACCTGTATGTTTTTCCTGGAAGATATATCCATGATCAATTCCAGGATATCCTGACGGCCCTGAGGATCCAGACTGCTGGTGGGTTCGTCGAGGAAAATGAGTTCCGGATCGTGAACGATGGCCTGTGCCAGCTTCAACCGCTGTTTCATGCCGCCGGAATAAGTTTCCAGTTTTCGGTAGCGGCTTTCCTCAAGTCCCACGTAAAAAAGAACTTCGTGCGCCCTTTTCATGGCCTCCTGTCGCGGCATTCCCGACAGCTCTCCCAGATAAGAGGTGAAGGTAACCGCGTCGAGACCGGGGATCAGGCAGTCGTTTTCCGGCATGTATCCCACTTTTCTCCGGATCCGATTCTGTTCGGTCTTGATGTCATAGCCGAGGACGCGCCCCTCCCCCCGCTGCGGAGAAAGGAATCCCAGCAGGACGCGAAGCAGCGTGCTCTTGCCGGCTCCGTTGGGGCCCAGCAACCCGATCGCCCCTGGGGGCAGGGAGACGTCCACCCCATCCAGCGCTTTTATGCCGCCGTAGCTGAAATGCAGGTTTTTGACTTCAACGCTCATAACATATATCTCGATAATATATCCGAATCATTTGCGAGATACCGAAGCGGGAGACAATCCGCGTCGGCAAAATATTATATCCAAAACAGTCAATTAATGATACGAAGCCGAGGGGCGAAAAGTTCATATCCATCGATAATGCATAAGCCGAAAGCCGCAAAATCTAAATCCCTTGGAATCGATTTTATGCAATGTTCGCCGTTTGGAGGCAGCGGGAAGCTTCGACGCACAGCGGCCGGTCTCCGGATTCCGAAAGCCCTAATCTTCCGACGGCACCCTCGTACCCTCGCCTTCAACCAGAGCCCGGTAGGTCTTTTCGATACGATCCCAGTTTTCCTCTCTATCGAGCGCCCAGAACCGTCCCATCACGGTCACGACCTTTCCGACACCCAACTCGGCGCATTTCTTCACGACCTTGTCGATGTAGATCGCGCCGCTTTCCGGCCGCTCCCCCCTCCGGCCGATCAGCGAATGGATATAAACATCCTCCATTCCCTGCCTTCGAGCCATCTCCAGCAGGGCGAACAGATGCCGGATCGTGCCGTGGGAGCTGTAGTGCGAAACGATTCCGAGCAGATGAAGCGCCCTGCCCTCCCGCTTGGCCGATTCCATCGCCCATAAAAAAGCTGGGTTGCGGAAAAAGCTTTCATCCTCCACCGCCTTGTCGATCTTAACGCGGTCGAGCAGAATCAAACGGCCGGCTCCGATATGAAGATGTCCGGCTTCCGAATTTCCCACCGTCCCTGCCGGCATGCCCACGGCTTCACCGGACGCCTCCAAGCTTGTGTGAGGATGCCGTTCCCACATACGGTCGAAATGAGGCGTATGCGCCTGGGAGATGAGATTTCCCGTTCCCGCTTCCCGCAGGCCCCAGCCGTCGAGGATCAACAGCAGGACTCTGCGCTTTTTCCCGGCTTCGGGTTTTCTGTCGAGCAGGCTGGTTCCCGTCATCATCTCCGGTTTTTCGAGGGCGATCAGGTCAAGCAGAGTGGGGGCGATATTGACCAGACCTCCGCTCGGTTTGAGACGGAACTCACCAGGCTCGGTAGAGGAAAAATCCGCCAGGATAAAAGGAACCGGATTTTTCGTGTGCCCGGTATTGATGGTGCCGTCTTCATACTCCCATTCCTCCACGGTTCCGTGATCCGCCGTCACCACCAGGGTGATCCCGTGCTCGCGGCATGCGGCTTCGATATGCCCCAGCTCACGGTCCACGGCTTCCACTGCTTTGATGACCGCTTCCTTCTCCTCTATATGTCCGACCACGTCCACATTGGCGAGGTTGGCGATGATAACACCCGCCTCCGGATCCTTGATCCGGGAACGGATGGCCTCGGTAATCCCATGGGCACTCATCCCGGGAGTATCGGCATAGGATTCAATCCCCTCGGGGGAAGGAACCACGACGCGTTCTTCTCCGGGAAATGCATCCTCGTTTTTGCCGTTCATGAAATACCCGACATGGATGGCTTTTTCGGATTCGGCGATCTTGACGCAGCGGATCCCGGATTGGGACAGAACTTCCGCCAGCGTTCCCTGAATCCGCCCTTCCGGAGGAAACGCCGTCCGGGCTTTGAGAGCGCTGTGGTATTCGATCATGGTGACGAAGTTCAGCAGTTTATCGGGTCGGCGTTCGAAGTGCGGGAATTCTGAATCCGTCAGACTCTGCGTGATTTCGATCTCGCGTTCTCCGCGTATATCGTAAAATATGACATAGTCCCCTCCGTCAAGCCGTCCCATGGGAACCCCTTCCCCATCGACGGCGACGATGGGTTCAAGGGATTCGTCTTCCTGTCCCGATCTGAAAGCATCCCTTACCGCCTCTACCATCGGCGAATATTGTGCTGCGTCTTCATCTCTATTCATTTCATTTCCTCATATTGAAGCTATACTATAGGAATGCCGCCGTTCAAAGTCAACCAAGCCGCCCCATTCGATCCAATACTCCCCTTCACGTATGGTTCGCATTAGTGAGGACATAAACCGACCGGAATCCGGTCGGTCCCGTGGCGACACGCACCGCGGTCAGGAAGGCGGCATCAAAAATGACGGGATCCCGGCTTTTGAATCCCTAACGATCTCCGGGGATATCCGAGGAAAAGGGCAGTGCCACCATCGAAAGCGGATCGATGCGTGTTTGGAGGATTCTCACTCCCCAGTGGAGATGCGGTCCGGTCACGCGTCCCGTGGCGCCGATTTCACCGACAACGTCTCCTTTGGCAACCATTTGATCGCGCTTGACCAGGATCTTGGAGAAATGGCAGTACAGCGTAAAAACGCCGAGTCCGTGATCGATGATGACGGTATTCCCGGCGAAATAGAGATTGTTCGCCAGCACGACCCGCCCGGCATTGGATGCTTTCACGGGATATCCGAAAGGGGTGGAGATGTCGATTCCACTGTGCCGCGAACGCGGCTGGTTATTGAAAACGCGCCTTTCCCCGAAATTGGGAACCGCTTCGCCCTCCGAGGGAATGATGAAAGGCCCATCCCCCATCCATTGGGGTGTGAATATATCGTAGACCACACGCATCAATTCGGATTCCCGCCGGATCCTTTCCATAAGTTCCTGGGGTGGAGTGACAAATTTCTGGTCCACCCACAGTTTTTTTACCGGAAATTCTTTAGCGAGGACCTCGATATCGCGGCGAACGCTTTCCTGCCGCCCGTCCCCGCTTAAAACCGTGGCTTCCAGGGTGTAGGTTCCCGGATTCAAGCCCATATCCAATCCCAGCAGGCATAGCCACTGCCGCGCCTCAGCACCGGGCCCCATGTTGAAACGGCTGCCCTGGAACTTCAGAACGGCTTTCTGCAGCGGAATCTCCGCGGTCAAAACGATCTTGACCGCTTCGCCCGGCTGAAGCGCCCGATAATCGCACATCAGTTCAAGACCCAGCCCTTCCTCCGCGGAGGCTTCCTGCGAAACGGCCGATGCCGGCAGCAGAAACGGGCCGATCAGCAACAGGAATATAAGTTTTCGGTATTTCATGATGAGCTGATTATAAACGGCGGCAGGCTCCCTGTAAACAAGGGGAATCCCTTTTCAGCCGTTTCATTCATCCCCTTGCGGATTTATGTTTCAGAATACGCCCGGGAAGCTCACCGGAATGGACGCCCTCTCGGATGACGACCCTCCCATTAATAAGAACGTAATCGATCCCTTCAGGGTATTGATGGGGATCTTTCCATGTGGCTTTATCCGTAACACGCCGCTCATCCCAAATAACGATATCAGCTTTGCCTCCGACTTTTAGCACTCCCCGCCCCTCGAATCCAAAATTACCGGCCGGGATCGAAGTCATCTTCTTAACCATTTCAGGGAGCGGCAGAATTTTTTCGTCTCGTATATATTTCCCCAAAACACGGGGAAACGATCCATAGTGACGCGGGTGCGGTTTGCCTCTTCCCAGGGGGCCGTATGGGGCCAGGGCGGATCCGTCGCAGCCGATCCCCACCAGTGGATGGGAAATGATCCGCTTCAGGTTTTCTTCCTTCATCATGAAGATCACCATCCCCACCCGATTTTTCTCCTCGACCAGCAGATCCCGCATAAAAACGAATGCATCCTTACCGGTCATCTCCATGGCCTCCTGTACGCTTCGCCCTTCGAATCTTCGGTTTTTCTCGGTTACAACGGATGCAATAACGACCTTGCCCCAATCACCAAGCTTGGCTTTTCGTTTTTCCACGTAATCCCGAAGGTCTCTTTGCCGGCCGGGATCACGCAGGCGACCTAGAAATTCTTCGGTGGTCCCCTGTCTTGCCCAAAGCGGGAAATTGAAGCTCATCCCTGTTGAACCGGCAATATAGGGATAGCGATCGCAATAAATGGGAATCCCTTCACGATCTGCCGTTTCGACTATGGCCAACGCCTCGTCGATCTTGCTCCAGTTCCGGGGATAGGCCACTTTGAAATGGGAGATCTGAAGCCGGATACCGGTGCTGCGCGCCACCGCGAGCGTCTCCCGCAGGGATTCCAGAAGGAAGTCTCCCTCATCCCGCATATGGGTCGCATACACGCCCCCGCTTTCGGCCGCCGCCCGGCAAAGTTCCGTAATCTCATCCGGCAAAGCAAAACTGCCGGGCGCGTACTCGAGCCCGCTGGAAAGTCCCAAGGCTCCGCTGTGAATGTTTTCCACAACCAGCCGCTTCATGGCTTCGATCTCTTCACCCCGGGGAGGACGATCGTTGAATCCCATCACCTCGCCTCGGATGGTTCCCTGACCGACCAAAGTGGCATAGTTGACCGCCATCCCCCGTTTGGTAAGCCGGGAAAAAAACCCTTCTATATCTCTCCAGTCCATGTCGATTTGATACTGCTCGCGTAGGGATTCTTTCCGTTCTTCGAATACCGCTTCCGGGACGGGGAATGGAGACGCCCCGCAGTTGCCGCTGATCACGGTCGTTATTCCCTGCCGCACCGTGCTCTCCGCTTTGGGATTTACCAACAACCCGATATCGGTATGGTCGTGAACGTCGATGAATCCGGGGCATACATTTCTCCCTCCCGCATCCAGGACCGCGTTGCCTCGCAGGTGTGGGATCTTCCCGATTTCGCGTATTTGCGAACCGCTTATTCCGATATCCGCCGAAAAAGCTTCCCCGCCTCCGCCATCATAGAGGATACCGTTCTTGATGACGATATCGAAATCGGCCTTGGAACGACAGCCTTGAAGCAGCAGTCCATATCCCCCCATTCCCGCGGTCGCGGCGAAACACGTCGATGCTTTCATGAAATGTCGCCGCGTTATCTTTTGGCTCATGACATTACCCCGCAATTGTCTTTCTTCACTATATTAAAACCGCGGAGCGTTGTCCAGGATCACGAATGAAGGAAGATATCGTTCCATTCGGCCTGATTTCATATATTTTGCATCGCATCCAAACATGGTGTTATGATCCTGATAAATAAAGCATATATCTCCTTAACCTTAAGTGAGGCATGCCATGAAATGGACTCGAAGAAATTTCATTTTCAGCGTCGGCATGGGAGCGGCCGCCCTTGCGCGCAGGCCCGCCGCCGGTGAGAATTCATGCCCGGATGTCAAAACCTTCAACGCTTCTTTTTCGGGGTACGATCCCCGGATCGAACTCCGGATTGACAATCTGGTTTGGAACCTGAACCGCATCCGCGCCAAGACCGGCGTCCCGGTCATGGCCGTCGTCAAGGCCAACGGATACGGACACGGTTTGAAACCGATTGGGAAGGCTCTCGACAAAGCCGGTATCGACACCCAAATGGTCTGCAAACTCGACGAAGCGATTTCACTCAGGGAAACGGGGATTGTCTCCCCGATCCTCAATTTCGGTCCCTTCGATCCAAGAGATGCCGAAGAACTGGTGAAAAACGGAATCGCGCAGTCGGTTTTCACGGACAAAGTCCGTCATCTCGATGCCGCCGCCCGCAAACTCAAGCGCCGCGCATCGGTGCACATCCACATCGATACCGGAATGGGCCGAATGGGAATTTCCTACCGCCGAGCCCTGCCTTATTTGGAGGAAACCGCCAAACTGCCGGGGCTGAAGGTCGAGGGAATATCCACGACCCTGACCGAAGATACGGAATTCGACCGGGAACAAATCCGCCGCATGCGCCGACTCTGTCGTACGGCTCGGGAAAAAGGTCTGGAGCTGGGACGCAGACACGCCGCCAGCAGCGGCGGATTGTTCGGCCCCCGCGAACATTATCTGGATATGGTGCGCCCGGGAATAGCCCTTTACGGATATTATCCTTCAGACATCACGCAGGCGGAAGACAGCCTGAGTCTGCGCCCGGTTCTCGAGCTCAAATGCCGGATCGCCGCCGTAAAAAACCTGAGCCCGGGCGATTCGGTATCCTATCACCGCTTATACACCGCGCGGAAAGCCGAAAAGATCGCGGTGCTTCCCATCGGATATTCCGACGGATTCCCCTTCAATATCATCGGGAAGGGACGCGTCCTTATCGGCGGCCGCAGGCTTCCCCTCATCGGAGACGTGACATCCAACCATCTGGAAACCCGATTGGATCCGGAAACACAGGTATTCCCTGGAGACGAAGCCGTGTTGATCGGCACGCAGGGGGATCAACGGATATCCGCTTACGAGGTGTCTCAATGGGCGGGAATATCCGTATACAAGCTTCTTCTCAGGTTGAATCCTCTGTTGCCGAAACTGGTCATCGAGGCGAACTGATACCGTTCGGCATCCGACGTTTATTTCCGTTCGGCCCGATTCATCGTGTCCCGCAACGCCCGCAGGGTTTTTTCGGTGGCTCCGGCGAGCGAATCCAGGGTATCCCGCGCCCGGCGGCCCATGCTGCGCAGGCCCTCCGTATCTTTTAGCCGCATAAGCTCCGCGAGATCTTTTTCATCACGCACGATCCGGGCCGCATCCGCCGCAAGAAAAGCATCGGCCAATTCGGAAAAGTTATCCATATGCGGCCCGAAACACATAGGTTTTCCATAAAACGCGGGTTCAAGGATATTTTGTCCTCCCCAGGGAATAAGGCTCCCTCCCACAAAAGCCAGATCGGAAAGCGCGTAAAAATGCGCCAGCTCTCCCATGGTATCCAAGACCAGAACATCCCAGTCCGGGTGCTCCGCTGCAAGAGACCGCTTGACGGATTCGCCGGTGAAAGAACGGCAGAGCTTCAGAACCTCCTCGGTCCGATTCGGATGCCGAGGCGCCAGTATCAACAAAAGATCCGGGATTTCCCTATGGGCGGCGGAAAACGCGCGCAGCAGTACCTCTTCTTCGCCTTTGTGCGTGCTGCCGGCAATAACGACGCGCTTTCCGGCGCGTATATTCAGCAGGGTTTTCATCCGGTTCAAGGCTTCACTGTCCATGTCGGGCAGGCAAATCTCCGATTTGAGATTGCCGACAACCTCGATCCGGTCCGATTCTATCCCGATATCCGTCAATCCGTTCTTTTCCCGGACCGTCTGAACCAGGAATGAGTTCACGGGCGCCAGAATTTTTTTAACGATCCACCGATATCGAAACATCCTCCCGGAAGAACGAGGAGAGATCCTCCCGTTGATCACCATGACGCTTCCGGCTCTCCTTCCCGCCTGTCTGAGAAGATGGGGCCAGAATTCCGATTCCGCCAGTACGAAGAGATCGGGCTTTATCACTTTGAAAAATTTCTTGACGACACAACCGAAATCCAGAGGAACATAGAACAAGCGGATCTCCTTCCCGAGTTTCTTGCCCGCAACCTGATATCCGGTTTCGGTCAGGGTGGAAAAACATATCGTCCAATCCGGCCATTTTTGCTTGATCTGCCGAACCAAATCCTGCACGGCCAGGACTTCGCCCACGGACACGGCATGAATCCACAGGGTTTTCCCTTGTGCGGGTTCGCTTCTCAGCCCCCATCCCAACCTCTGTTTAAAATGAAGGCTTTCCCCTCGCCTCAGCTTCAATTTGAGAAAATGGAAAGGCAGATAGACGACCGCGGCCAGGAATAATAAAAGGGAATAGAGCACGTACATTTGATCAAAACTATACTAAAAACCGCTTTTCGTGTCCATTCTCCCCGATAAACGCATTCATCTTCAGAGGCGGGTGTTTATTTTTTCTTTAATTTCTGGTAGACTGTTCGGGATTTATGGCATTTGTCTTTTCAAACTGAGCACAAAACTTGGAAGGAAACAAAAATGGCTGAAGAGAAAAAAGAAAAGCCCACAACCAAAAAAGAAGAGAAAAAAGAAGAAAAGCAACAAGAATCTACCGAAAAATCCGCCGTGAAAGCATCGGCTGACAGCACCGAATCCAAAGGCAAGACAGCGGAGAGCAAGCAAACCAAAGACGCACAGAAAAAAGACAAAGCTGAAGTGGCGACCACTCCCAAGGACAAGAAAGATTCTCCCGCCGAAAAAAAACCGGCGGCCAAAGAAACCAAGGCGCCTTCAGACAAACCCAAGCCCGAACCCGAGCCCAAACCCGAGCCCAAACCCGAGCCCAAACCTGAAAGCCAACCCCCTGCCGTCCCCCCTAAAAAAAAGAAAATCAACAAGATGACGTTGGCTGAAGTGGAAGCGAAACTTGCGGATGTCAAGGAACGGATGGGGGGACTCGACTCTCATTATGCAAAACACCTGCTGATCAGGAAAAAGAACCTGACATCCTGACAAATCGCATTCTTCCTTATTGAGCAAAGCCATTAAATTAATAAGCACTTAAGCCGGCTTGCATTTCAACAATCCGCGCTTCAGTCGAAAAAGAGAAGATACATACAAGTGTTCTCGCAGGTGGATCGCTGCAATTAAAGATTTACATTCCCCTGTTTTTTTGCTAATATTATCTTCAACTTAAAAGGAGAAATAATAGGTGTTGACGAAAGAAGACAAGACACAAATCATCGGAGACAATAAAGTCCACCCCAAGGATACGGGTTCATCGGAAGTGCAGATCGCCCTTATTACAAACCGGATCAACTATCTTACCGACCATTTGAACATCCACAAACAGGACTACCACTCCAAGAACGGCCTTATGAAGCTTGTCGGACAGCGCAAACGGCTGCTGGAGTACTTGAAAAAGCAGGATCAGAAAAGATACGAAAACCTCATCAAGAAGCTCAAAATCCGCAAGTAGCCCTACACCTCGGGGATTATCATGTCAGATAACACAATACGTTTAGAAATTAACAACCGCCCCCTGACCATCGAAGTCAATAAGATCGGTAAACAGGCGGACGGTTCCGCGCTCGTTCGTTACGGTGAAACCGTAATGTTCGTCGCCGCAACTTCCAAGAAAGACGCACGGGAACCGCGTCCTTTCTTCCCATTGACAGTCGACTACCGTGAAAACACATACGCCGCCGGAAAAATTCCCGGTGGATTTTTCAAACGGGAAGGACGCCCTTCAGAGAAAGAAACGCTGATGTGCCGATTGATCGATCGGCCGATCCGTTCGCTGATGCCGGACGGATATTTCAGCGACACCCATATCGTCGCCATGCTTCTCTCGGCGGACCTGGATAACGAGCCCGACACATTGGCTTTGATCGGCGCTTCCGCCGCGCTTTATCTTTCCGACATCCCTTTCACGACCCCCATCGGTGCCGTTAAGCTCGGCTGCGTGGACGGCCGGTTCATCGTCAACCCGACGGTGGAAGAAAGGGAAAAAAGCACTTCGGAAATCGTCGTGGTTTCCACTGAGGAAGGGATCGTCGTGATCGAAGCCGGAGGAGAGGAGATCGACGAGAAAAAATTTCTCGAAGCCATCACCATTTCCCATGATCCCATCCAGAAGATCATCCAGGCCCAGAAAGATCTCTACAACCGAATGAACATCCAGAAACGCCCCTTCACGGCGCCTGAGATAAATCAGGAGCAGTTCGACCGGATCGAGCAGAAATACGCAAATGACCTGCGAGATGCCATGCTGGGTGAAAACCAGAAGGTACGCCGCGAACGTTCCCGAAAGATCCAGGAGAATCTGGTAGCGGATTACCCCGAAGAGAATGAAGACGAGATCCGGGAAGCGAAAGAGATACTTTATCAGGTTCAAAAAAAGCTGGTCCGCAAGATGATCCTCAACGAAAAAAAGAGAGCGGATGGTCGCGATTTCGACCAGATCCGTCCCCTTTCCATAGAAGTCGGCATGCTCCCGCGCACCCATGGGTCGGCGCTGTTCACCCGGGGAGAGACCCAGTGTCTGGCAACGGTAACCTTGGGTACAACCGAAGACATTCAGAGAGTCGACGGATTGGGCGAGGATATGGACAAACACTTCATGCTCCATTACAACTTTCCGCCTTTCAGTGTGGGCGAAGCCGGCTTTTTACGCGGCCCCGGACGCCGGGAAATCGGACACGGAGCCTTGGCCGAGAAATCGATTCGCCCCGCCATCCCCCAAGACAGTGAAAATTTCCCCTACACCATTCGGATCGTTTCCGATGTTCTGGAATCGAACGGATCCTCGTCCATGGCCACGGTATGCGGCGGAGTCCTTTCTCTCATGGACGCCGGAGTCCCGCTTACCATGACCGTTGCCGGCATCGCCATGGGACTGGTCACCGAAGGCGATCGCTATGAGATCCTCACCGATATCGCCGGATTGGAAGACCACGTCGGCGATATGGACCTGAAGGTCGCGGGAACCGAGAAAGGCATCACGGCTCTTCAAATGGACCTGAAGATCCCGTCGATTTCTCTTTCCATGCTCGCCGAAGGCCTTGAGAAGGCCCGCCAGGCCCGTTTGAAGGTTCTGGAAAAAATGAAGGAAGCCATTTCCCAGCCCCGTCCCGAGATATCCCCCTACGCTCCCCGTATCATCAATCTCTTCGTCAATCCCTCCAGAGTGGGCGAAGTCATCGGGCCCGCGGGTAAAATCATCAAGAAGATCATCGCCGAAACCAACACGAAAATCGATATCGACGACACCGGAAAGATCACCATCGCTTCCGCCGACATGGAAGCGGTAAAAAAAGCCGAAGGCATGATCCGCGACATCACGGCCGAAGCGGAAGTGAACAAGACTTATGAGGGCAAAATCGTCCGCCTCGAAGAGTACGGCGCCTTCGTGCAGATCCTTCCCAATCAGGACGGCCTTCTGCACATCTCCGAGATCTCGCATGAAAGAGTCCGGAATATCCGCGACGTCCTCAAGCTCGGTCAGATGCTGCGCGTCAAAGTGATCTCCATCGATGAAAACAATAAAATCCGCTTGAGCAAGAAAGCCTTGGAGTCCGGTTCCGACTCCTCTTCCGAAAAAGAAGGAAACCGAAACCGTGAATCCTATCCCAACCGGAATCGCGATTCATACAATTCAGACCGCAATCGGAATAAAGGCTCGTCATATAACCGGCGTCCCCATAATAAAAATCGCTGAGCCTTAGGGGCCGGCGATTCACAGGCCATGATCAAGAGGCGAAAAAGAGGGTTTACTCTGACCGAGATGTTGGTCACCCTCACCATTCTTGCCATTTTAACCGCGGTTGCCCTACCTTTGGCCAAAACCGCCGTGAAACGCGAGAAAGAGATCACGCTTCGCCGAAATCTGCGCCTGCTCCGCGAAGCGATCGATGCATACAAGAAACTTGCCGACGAAAAAAAATTCGAGATCGAGGAGGAAAGCGACGGATACCCTCCGGACCTCGAAACTCTTGTATCCGGAGTTGAAGTCCAGGTTACCATCGATGACCGGGAAACGACTAAAACCGTGAAATTTTTGCGCAGGATACCGCGGGATGTCATGACGAAATCCACGGATTGGGGCCTTCTTTCCACCCAGGATGATTTCGATTCCGATGACTGGGGAGGAGAGAACGTTTATGACGTCTATACCAAAAGCCCGGGGAAGGCGCTCGACGGCACGGCTTATCGGGAGTGGTAATATGAAATCTCTTTTATTTCACATCAAGAGAATGAAATCCATGCACCCCGCGGCCGGCCGGAAAGGATTTACCCTGATCGAAATGATTCTGGTTTTTACATTGATAGGAATTCTGGTGGGTTTGGGACTTCCTCAATATAAATACGCAACGATCCGGGCACGCGAAGCGGTGCTGAAAGAGAACCTGTTTCAGATCAGGAAACTGCTCAGCCAATACTATGTGGATAAGGCGAAATATCCTCCCACCCTCCGAGCCCTGGTGGAAGAGGGTTATCTGCGCAGCATCCCTGATGATCCCATCACCAAATCTTCGGATACCTGGATCGAAATACCGGAAAGTCTGGCGCAGGATGAAGTGATCTCGGGAACGATCCCGGGGATCATGGATGTCGTTTCCGGGTCTGAAAAGAACGCCCTCGACGGATCGCCATACAATACGTGGTAAACCGGCGTGTATATAACGGCTTTTTATTCATGATAAATCACCGCGCAAACGAGACGAGGATCCGAAGTCCGCACACCGGAGCGCATGGCACCATGCTGCTCGTCCTCGTCTTTGCGATTTTCGTTCTCACTCTCGCTCTCATGGTGGCGTTCCCGGTTTGGCAAACCCAGATCCAACGCGAAAAGGAAGCGGAGCTTATTTTTCGCGGAAACCAATATGTCGAAGCCGTACGCGTTTTCCAATTGAAATTCCCTGGCAGATTCCCCGAAAGCATTGACCAGATGATCGAAGAAAGGTGCCTGCGCCGCCGCTTCTCCGATCCCATGACATCCCACGGCGAGTGGAATTTCATTCTCCCCTACCAGCCTTCGGCGGGGCAGAGCCGGACGTCCTCCCAGAAGGTGCTCGTGGTCCCGGCCGCCGCGCTTTCATCCTTGGACGGTCCACAGATCATCGGCGTTGTGAGTTCGTCCACCGGAAGATCCAAGCGCCTTTATCTGGAGCAGGAGACCTACGATAAATGGCTTTTCTATTACGGGCAGGACCCAAACCAGCTACCTGAAATCGAATACTACGGCGCTGAGGAAGAATAGGCCGGTGATGGAATCCATTCTGATCATCGCCGGTGAAAATTCAGGTGAAAAATACGGCGCGTCCCTGATCCGTCATTTTCTTCCCCGGAATCCCTCCATCCGTTTTTTCGGGATCGGAGGCCGACACATGGAAGAAGCCGGGACCGAGCTCCTTTTTCATATCAATGATCTCTCCGTCGTCGGAGCCGCGGAAGTCATATTGCGCATACCCCGCATTCTGCGTATTTTCAACCACCTCCGGCGAGAGATCCGACGTCGGCGGCCGTTGGCTGCGGTTTTGATCGACTCACCCGATTTCAATCTACGCTTAGCCGGATTTCTCAATCGTATCGGGATCCCGGTCCTTTACTACGTCAGCCCCACCGTATGGGCCTGGAGGCCCGGTAGGTTGAAACCCATCAAAAAGCATGTCGACAAGATGATGCTTATTTTCCCTTTCGAAACCGACATCTATTCCCGGCACGATATCGCGGCGGCCTATATCGGACATCCCTTGAAAGAAAGGATCCGATTGGACCTTTCCGAACGCAGTTTTCGCGAAAAATACGCGATCAAACCCGAACACCGTCTGATCCTGCTGCTCCCGGGCAGCCGGAAAAGCGAGATCAAGCATCACATGCCGGTACTCATGGAGACCTTGATCCACCTTCGAAGCGAACGAATGTTTCAACCCCTGCTTCTGCTCGCCGAAAATCTGGAGCCTGAATACATACGCCGGTTCCTGCCTCCGGGTTTCGAGGATCTCCGTATCCTCAACCAGGACGGATATGAAGCCATGGCCTACAGCGACCTGGTTCTCTCTTCATGCGGCACCGCCAATCTTGAATCCGCGCTGCTGAAAACGCCCTTCATCGCTTTCTACCACATCTCTCCCCTGACGTATCGGCTGGGACTCAAGCATGTCAAGATCGATCACTACAGCATCGTCAATATCCTGGCTGGGGAAAAAGTCGTCCCTGAACTGATTCAGGATAATTTCACTCCGGAAAAGTTGACCCGGGAAGCTCATAAAATCCTTTCCCGGCCTGAATATCGCACGGCAATGCGCGACCATTTCAAGCGCATCGATGATCTTCTCGGATCCGAGCCCGCATCTTATAACGCGGCTCTCGAACTTGAACATCTCATCGCCGACCACCGAAGCCCCTCCCCTGAAGCTTGAACCGCTTCACCTCCGGCATCCGACCGGACTCCTATTTCGGCAGAATAAATTCCAATCGGTCGTATAATTTGAGGCCGTTCGCGCCTGCGCGCCCGTCTTTCAGTTCCAAAACATAGAGCGCCGGAATGAGCGGGCCGTAAGAAGGACAGGGATCGGCTCGGCAGGGGGGAACATGTTCCTCGATATGAACGATCCTCTTTTCCCTGTCCAGCCAGAGGATATCCAGCGGAATCAACGTGTTTTTCATCCAGAAGGAATGCAGATCTTCTTTTTCAAAAACAAACAGCATCCCCTGGTCGTCGTTGATGGTCTCCCGGAACATGAGTCCCCGCGCCCTTTCTTGGACGGAGACGGCCAATTCGGCCGTGATGGATTCATGGTTCGGAAGATAGATCCGAACGAATCTTTGTCCGCAGTTCAGCGAAGAGATAAAAGTCAACAGAGCCGCCGTCACGATGAAAATCGATTTCTTCAATTTTGCCACCTCCTGAGATTTCACCCCGACTCGATATCACGCGTCTTGACCAGCGGGACAAAGCGAACCGCCAGCAGCTTTTTTTTTTCGATTTTTTCCCGCCGCCGCGTTAACAAGAATAAATCCTGGAATGTTTCTCCCACCGGGATAACCATTCGTCCTCCGGTCTTCAGCTGTTCGGGAAGCCGGGCAGGCACATCCGAAGCCGCCGCGGTCACGATCACGCTGTCATATGGAGCGTTCTCTTCCCAGCCGAGATGCCCATCGCCGATTTTGAAATGGATATTCCCCCGCCCCCTCCTCGAAAGCAGCCGGGAAGCTCTATGGGACAGAGAAGGAATCCTTTCCACGGTAAATACCTCGGCCGCCAATTCCGCCAGGATGGCGGTCTGGTATCCCGATCCCGTACCTACCTCCAGGATGCGCTCGGCCCCGCTCAAAGCCAGAACTTCGGTCATGTAGGCTACGATATAGGGCTGGGAAATCGTTTGCCCTTCACCGATGGGAAGCGGTTCATCCCGATAGGCGGAATCCATCATATCCACACCGACAAAAAGATGCCGCGGAACCTCCCCCATCGTTTTCAGTACCCCCGCATCAACGATTCCCCGCGCCTTGAGCTGCTGCGCGACCATCTGCCGGCGGGCTTCAACAAATCGATCTCTTCTCATGGGAATCACCCGCATCCTATTTTACGCAGCGGATGCCGAACAGTAAAGCAATCACGGGCGGATTTGACGAGAACGGCGAAAACGGGCGACATGAAAAACGCATACCGCAAAGGGGACCGACATCATTTTGTTCGCTGCCGCCGATCCGTCACAGGGATTCGGCGGCCACCGGTTCAGTACGCACGGGCGAAATACACGACTTTATCCGTCTGCTTGCCGCAGGCGATGCAGACGCCTTTCTCTCCTGAGCTCTGTTCCGGTGCCAGGACGACGCGTATCGTCGCCATGGTTTCCTGCTTGATCCGTTCTTCACATGCGGGCTCCCCGCACCAGAACGTTCTGATGAAACCACGCCGCTTTTCCATCACCAGTTTAAATTCCGCATAATCTCCAACCTTATGCGTATTATCAAGCTGGAACCTTCTCGCGTTTTCCAGCATCCGCTTCTGGATGGAATCCAACAGCTCTTTGCTTTTCACGCCGATTTCATCCAGCCTTATACTCACCTTTTCACGCGTGTCGCGCCGGGCGGCGACCACCTGGCGATTTTTGATATCCCGCGGACCGATCTCCAGTCGGAGCGGAACACCCCGCATCTCCCAGTCCGAGAATTTCCATCCCGGAGTAAATTCCTCTCTGGTATCCAGCTTCACGCGAATCCCGGCGGCGCTCAACTCCCGTTCGAGTTTGAGCGCTTCCGGCAGCACCGTCTCTTTCCAGTTCCCCACTGAAATCGGTACGATGATGACCTGAATCGGAGCTATCCTGGGCGGTATCTTGAGTCCGGAATCATCTCCATGCGCCATGATCACGGCGCCCACCAGGCGGGTGGACACGCCCCATGATGTCTGCCACGCATACTGCAGCTGCTGGTTCCGATCCTCGAAGCGGATATTGAAAACTTTCGAAAAATGCTGTCCCAGGTTGTGTGATGTTCCCATCTGCAGCGCTTTGCCGTCCGACATCAACGCTTCTATGCAGTACGTCGCCGAAGCACCCGCGAATTTTTCCTTATCCGTTTTTTCTCCCCAAAGAACGGGGATAGCCAGTTCGTTCTCCGCAAATTCCCGGTAAAGTTCAAGGATTTTCAAGGTTTCTTCCTGGGCTTCCTCGGACGTTTCATGCGCGGTGTGCCCTTCCTGCCAGAGAAACTCCGTGGTCCGAAGAAAGGGCCGCGTGACTTTTTCCCATCTTACGATATTGGCCCACTGATTGATCAAAACCGGCAGATCACGATAAGATTTGATCCACTTGGAATACATGTTCCCAATGATCGCTTCCGATGTCGGACGCACCGCGAGCCGCTCTTCCAACTCTTCTTTTCCTCCCTGGGTAACCCACGCCACTTCAGGAGAGAATCCTTCGAGGTGATCCGTTTCTTTTTGGAGAAAGCTTTCGGGAATAAACATGGGGAAATACGCGTTGGTATGACCGGATTCCTTGATACGACGGTCCATCGACCTCTGTATATTTTCCCATATCGAGTAGCCGTAAGGACGGATAACCATCATCCCCCGTATGGGCGCATGGTCCGCCAGTTCGGCTTTACGTATGATCTCTCCATACCACTTCGAAAAATCATCGCTCTTCAGAGTGATTTTTTTTACAAATTGTTCTTCTTTGCTCACGGTTGTCTCCGAGAATTGAGTTCCCGGTCATTCTAGCCGCCGCTCGTTTTTTTGTCAATCGAATTCCCCCTTATCCGCACCCGAAGCTCGTCATTTTCACGCCCTTAGACAGGAAGCCCACCCTCCATGCACACGCATTCCAATCACCCGGCGCCCGCTCCCTCTCTCCTTTGAGAGGAAGAGAGTGATATACGGAAGAGCAGAAACCGTGGTGATAAAAATCACCCCGGAATTCATCCAAAAAGGTGATTGTTCCGGTCTGATTATTATGTCATTTTATATCCGTCAGAAAATGGAAAAGGATGCAACGACATGATAAACAAGAGCGTCGACCTGGGAACCATCAAAAACGATCTGATCGAAGACGGATTCAATCTCCCCCTTTCCACAAAAGTCGAGGGGATTACCCCATCCGGTAAACCTTTCGAGGAGAACACGGTCCTTTCCTATATCAGCCATCACGGTTCCTCATTCTGGCTGAAAAATCAAGTGGCTTTAGGAAGCGAGATGCGTCTGAGCATCGGCCTTCCTCCCAAGCTTTCCGAGGATAAAAGCCTAAAGCTGATCATCCGCGGCAAGGTGATTTTTATCGAATCCCCCAAAAACAGCGAAGGAGGACAAAGGGTCTCTCTCAAATTCGAGAACAAGTACATCATCTCCGATGACTGATCCTTTTTCTCCCCCCATTCAATCCGGATCACTTCCTTGATTTTTTCCAACTCGGCGCGGCCTCCAGCCATTCCCCCCCCGAGTATCATGCCGTCCGGCACGGGCATGATTATCAGGAACTTCTCTTCCTCTCCGTTTTCATCCGGAACACGTCGGATTAATCACGCTTTTAACCTTTTCCGATGATGCGGCACCTCAAAATATCACCCCGTAGTTCATCCTAAAGAGGGATTGTCAGCTGATTCGATGTCTGTCACAATACGCACGACATGAGATCAGAAGTGACCAAAACCACCAAGCCGATGTCCGGAGATTCTTCTTCGCCGATCCGGGAGCGAAGATTCGACTTATCTCTTTCCGCTGTAGTCAGAGGACTGAACGCCGAAGGATCCGAGTTCGAAGAAAAAACCCATCTGGTATCGATCAGCGCGCAGGAAGCGGTATTCACGCTCAAATCCCCGCTTCTCATCAGCTCCCGCGTTCAGCTTGTCTTGAATGTTCCCCGCACCCTGATCCTGGGACAACGTTTCTATTTGCAGATTTCAGGCGAAGTGGTCTCCATGGAATCGACACAAAACGGCAGAAAAAACCATCTGATAACCATCAGGCTCGGCAAACCTTATAAAATCGAATCCCCGTCTTGAGAGAGTTCGCCTTACCTCATCCCTATTTCTCATCCGCCTTCCCTCCTCTTACATTAAGGGAGCCGTGAGATGAGCGGGATCCTTCCGCTTTCTCCTCTTGACATCGAAATATTGATTTTATACCATAAATCTAATTCTGCATCTCCATGAGATCAGAGTCAATTTTCAAGGGGTTAGAACGAAAGCGGTCATCATGACAAAAAAAAATGAACAGGATGCAAATAAGGGAGACATGGACGTCCTTATTTACTGCCCTTCGGATCTGATTTTATCAGGGATACTGAAGGCTATCGAAGCGGATTCAGGCATTCACGTCGCAAGCATTGAAAAAAGTACGATCGATTCCTTTATGGAATCCATTAAAAATCTCAAACCGGATATTATCCTTTTCGCCAACACCGAGCCTCTTCCAAACACACGTGAAATCTGTAAGGCGATACGGGACCTTTCGGATGACAAGACAAAAATGCAGCTCATGCTTCTGGGAAATATTCCCTCACATGAGGAAGTCGTGGGATTGATGAATGTCGGTGTCCGCGGTTATTTCGATCTCAATGATTCCTCGAATCAGCTGGCTGAAGCGATTCGTATCGTCCACAAAGAAGAAATCTGGCTTCCCCGGGATAAGATGAGCAGTATTATGGACCGCATCATCTCTGTGGTCGGACGGGATTTGAAGGAAAAAACCCTCGACCAGCTTACACCGACGGAGTTTCAGGTGTTGCGCTTGATCGGTCAGGGCAAAAGCAACGATGAGATCGCCGACGCCATGTTCATCAGTAAAAACACCGTTCGTTCGCACATCAAAAGCATTTACGCCAAACTGGACACTCACAGCCGGCTTCAGCTGGCACTCTACGCCATCAATTCGGCCCTTTTTTAAAGCGAAAGCGAGGCAACCATGACAAAAACCACATCTTCCAAAAAAAACACTCATCCGGAGGATCTTGCTCAAATCGCCAAAGACCGCCGAAGGGAATGGCGATTTCATCTTCCCCTGGATGCCGTCGTCGAAGGAACGCTTCCCGACGGCAATAAATTCAAGGAACATACCAAGCTGGAAAACATCAGTTCTTCGGGAGCCTTTTTCGGTCTTGACTCCGGCATAACCCTCGGATCGAAACTCGTGCTGGTTGTCGATCTCCCTAAAAAAATCATGGAAGGCGATAAAACCCTGCTGCGTCTCAGCGGATCGATCGTCCGCTTAAAAAAGATCTCGGGCGAAAAGAAACAGGGCATCGCCCTCGCCTTCGATGAGGAATACGAATTCCTCAGCGATCCGTCCCAATAGCCGGAGCTTTTTCCTCACCCCCCTCGTGCAGCAAGCTTCCAGCTGGGGGGCGAAGACGGACCCGCTGTCACAAATGTCGGACATGTTAAAGGGAGAAGGCCTCATGCTGATCACAGCCGTCACCGGAGGAATCGCATCGGGTAAATCGGTCGTAACCGCCGTTCTACGCGATCTCGGATGCCATATCTTCAGCGCCGATGAAGCCGCCCGGGATCTCATGACTCCGGATTCCCCGGCCTGGAGCGCCCTGAAAGAACACTTTGGAGAGAACATATTCCTTCCCGACCGCACCATTGACCGCGCCGCTTTGGGATCCATCCTGTTTTCCGATCCTCGGGAAAGGGAATTCGTCAATCATCTCATCCATCCCCTAGTCGAAAAAAAGCGTCAAGCCGTCGTTCAAAAGCTACTCGCCCGGGGACAAGTTAAGATATTCGTGTCCGAAGCCGCTCTCACCATCGAAAGCCGGAACCTTGAATTCTTCGACAAGATCATCGTGGTATACTGCACGCGCGATATCCAGGTCCAACGACTCATGTCCCGGGACCGCATCACGAAACCGCGTGCCCTTCAAAAGATCGAATCCCAGATGAGACCGGAGGACAAGCTTCCCTTTGCGGATTACATCATCGAAACATCGGGCAGTCTGCGGGAAACCATCGAAAAATCGGAACAGCTGTACAGAAATCTTCTGATGGATTATGTAGACGAAAAATCGATCAGGCCTTAAATTTCAACCCCCGGCCCATGTTGAAGCACCGAAAGCACAGGGGATACGCCACCTGAAGCTCAGGTCTTGAGAGCGGCCGCCAGCAACGGGATCATGATCTCATGGTGGCCGATGAAATAGTACCCCTTCCCTTTTTCTCCCACGGGGCGTTTGACCACATTTTCCCAGGGACGGTAGTGGCGCTTAAAATCGAATACGGCGGTCGTGAATTCCTCCACAACGGATCCACGGTTGCGCACGAAAGACAAAGCCTTCAGAAAAACTTCGGGGAGGATAACCGCTGACCCGCAGTTGATATACACCCCTCCTCCTTCAAGTTCCTCCACCAGGGAACAGAAAAGAAAGAAATCCCGCAGGGTGGCCCGGCCCAAAAGGTCCCCCCGCGCCTTTGGATGGAAATGAATGATATCCGTACCGATCGCGACGTGAACCGTGACCGGAACATCGAGGGAATAAGCTGAAGCCAGCAGGCTGTGCTCCAAGTATGGAAAATCCGATTCCGCCAACATCTTACCCACAGCTTCCCCAAGTCCCATGTCTTCCCGCGCACCGGAATTGACGGCTTCATTGAGGCGATCTCCGGTCTCCTCCGCCATCCCGAAACTTCCGTCCTTGATCTGCGCCTCCACATCCTCGGATGTCCTGCCGGCAAAAGCGACTTCAAAATCATGGATGATCCCCGCTCCATTGAGAGCCAGGGCGTTGATCCAACCGTTCCGCATCAGATCGATGAGTACGGGCGCCAGTCCGACCTTGATCACATGCGCCCCCATGGCGAAAATAACGGGTTTTCGACGCTCTCGCGCCTCGCGAATCGCGGAGATGAGCCTCTTCAGTTCCCCAGACGCCAGCATATCGGGAAGGCTGTCGAGAAAATCCGCATAGGTTCCTCCCTCTTGGAAGGATCCGCCGAAATGATCGACGGTCACCTTGCTGGCGCGTGAACGCAGCGGGTATGTGGATAATCGGTCGGGCACGGCCGGTTTGACCTTGTATTTACTCATGGCAAGACACCCCTGTCGTGGGTTCTATAAATTGTGGGACGTAATAAGGAGACGCTCGATGAACATCAAATATTTTTCAGTTCCTGTCCGGGGCGAAATTTGATCCGTTTCCCTTTCTTGATCTTAATCTGTTTTTTTCTTCGGATATCCCGACCATAACCGGTTTTTTTTGATACCACCTTCAAGCTGGCAAAACCGCGGATCTCTATTTTTTCACCCCTCGCCAGGGCATCTTTCAGCGAAGCGAGGATCGTTTCGACAATTTGTAATGATCTGGCCCTGTTGAATTCCGATTTCTCTTCGATTGTGAGGGCGATATCATTCTTGATCATTGAAATCTCCTTTTGAGTTTTTATAATTAGTCAATTGACGACAAAAAGTCAAGTTAATTTATTGACTTGATTGAAGTTCCTTCCTTATAATAAAGTTAGCGTGAAAAAGATTCCCTATTTTTTTCTGTTATTTTTTCTATTTTCAAACCCGGATTTCGCCTCGATCATCAAAATCACGGTCGATGCGCCCATCCACCCCGTCACCTCGGAATACATATGCAACTCCATCGACAGGGCCGGTCGTGAGAATGCTTCACTCGTCATCATCATACTCAACACGCCGGGAGGGCTCGGCAGTTCCATGCGCGAGATCATCGAAAAGATTCTCAACTCACCTGTCCCGGTGGCGGCCTATGTCAGTCCCAGCGGCGCCCGATCGGCCTCCGCCGGATTTTTTATCGGCGTGGCCTGTGACATATTCGCCATGTCGCCCGGAACAAATACAGGAGCCGCTCATCCCGTAGGCATCTCGATAACCGGAAAAAACATGAATGAAACCATGGCGGACAAGGTCACACACGATGCCGCATCCTACATAAAATCGATAGCTGAAAAAAGAGGGCGCAACCTGCGCATGACGGAGGATGCGGTTCGCAAAAGCCTCTCCTATACCGCGAACGAGGCTTATGAAGGCGGTCTCATCGATCTTATCGCCACCGATATCAATACCCTCATTTCCCACTACAACGACAGAGAGATCAAGCGTTTCGACGGCCAACAAGTACGGCTCAAGTTAGCGGATGAGGAGATCATCGAAGTCCCCATGACCACACGCCAGAAATTTCTGCTCACGATCTCAAATCCCAACTTCGCCTATATCCTGCTGATGTTGGGGCTGTTGGGCCTCTATTTCGAATTCTCAAATCCCGGGGCCATCCTTCCCGGAGTCCTGGGAGGAATCGCTCTTCTGCTGGCGATCTTCTCATTCCAGATACTGCCGATCAACTATGTGGGCCTGGGCTTGATTCTGCTGGCGATCGGGCTTTTCATCCTCGAGATAAAGGTCCAGAGTTACGGTATTCTATCCGTAGGAGGCATACTTGCCATGATAATCGGATCCATAATGCTCATCGACGCACCGATTCCCGAGCTCAGACCCAACTTGAAATTCATCCTGCCCGTTGCGCTGGGCCTGTCCCTGATCTTTGTTTTTCTCGTCACTTTGGCGATCCGGGCCCATATCAGTCGGGTGCAAACCGGGAAAGAAGGCCTTATCGGCGAAATCGGCACGGCAAAAACCGACATCGATCCCGAGGGCCGCGTCTTCGTCCATGGCGAGTTGTGGTGGGCGGAATCCGAGGAAAAAATCCCCCGGGGAAGCAAGATAAAAGTCACGGCGGTACTCGACAACTTGAAGATCCGCGTAGGAAAACCATAGGCATCGAACCGCCATCAATAAAGAATCTTTTTTGAGGAGAAAATAATGGTAACCGTACCGACAATCGTTTTAGGGCTGGTCATTCTTTACCTCCTGAATTCCATCAAAATTCTCAGAGAGTATGAACGAGGGGTTATTTTTCGTCTCGGGAGGGTTCTCAAACAACCCAAGGGACCGGGAATCATCATGGTATTCCCGCCGCTCGACCGCATGGTGCGCGTCAGTCTTCGTATCGTCGTCATGGACATTCCACCTCAGGACGTCATCACCAAGGATAATGTTTCGGTCAAGGTCAACGCCGTCGTCTACTTCCGTGTCATGGATCCTCAGAAGGCGGTGCTGGAGGTCCAGGATTATCTTTTCGCGACGTCCCAACTCGCCCAAACAACGCTGCGCAGCGTTCTTGGCGAAGTGGAGTTGGACGAGCTGCTTTCAGAGCGTGAGAAGCTCAATGCCGAGCTTCAGGAGATCATCGACAAGCATACCGATCCATGGGGGATCAAGGTCCAGCTCGTGGAGATGAAACACGTCGATCTGCCGGACAATATGGTTCGTGCCATTGCCAAGCAAGCCGAAGCCGAGCGTGAGCGCCGCGCGAAAGTGATTCACGCGCAAGGAGAGTTTCAGGCGGCCGATAATCTCACCGCCGCCGCCGAGGTTATTTCCAAGAATCCGCAGGCTCTCATGCTTCGATTTCTGGGCACCTTGTCTGAAATCGCCGCGGAAAAAAATTCAACCATAATTTTCCCACTTCCTCTTGATATGTTGAAAGCTTTCGTGCAAGATAAGAAGTCAGTCGAATAGATTACGAGGAATTATGAGGAATAAGGACTACAGAGAACTTCAAATTTCAAGTTCGCAACTTGTCGTGATCTTCCTGGCTATCATTATCCTGGGGATCATTATCTTCCTGTTAGGCGTTTCCGTTGGAAAAAAACACACCCAAATAGCGGATAAGGCCCAGATACCCGATAAAATCACCACGGAAATGGTCACCGCTCAGAGACCTGCGCCGGTTGAAACCGATAAGACCGACATCACGGATGATTCGCCGTCCCTTCAGGAGAAGACGCCCACCCCGCCGCCGGAATCAAAAACAGATCCGGTTTCAAAACCGGAACCGATGAAACCGACGGCGGTCCAAGGAAAAAATCTGTATTACATCCAGATCGGAGCCTATCAAAACCAGGAAGGCGCTCTTGCACTTGCCGAGTCCATCAAACAGAAGGGTTATCCGGCACTGGTGCAGGCTCCCAACCCGAACGCCGCCAGACAGCTGTACCAAGTCAGGGTGGGTGGGTATAAGACCCGGGATCAGGCGGAAAGCGAAAAGGCCAGAATGATCCGTGACGAACTGACGAAGAACAAAGACTATTTTATCGTAAGAAACTGAATCGCGGCGGAGGATCTTCCGGAAAGAAGCTATCCGTCGGCGCAAATTTTCTCTAAACAAGGAATTGCGTAAGAGTGCATCAAACTCCCAGCACCCGGCCGGAATTTTCTTCATACCAAGGGATCTCAACATGAAAAAGATCAGATCATCTTATTTGCTGTGGCCGATTATCAGCGGTCTGCTGACAGCGCTGGCATTTCCCAAGTTCAATCTCTCGTTTTTCTCATGGATCTCGTTGATCCCGGTTTTCTTCATCCTTTTCAGGGCAAAGCGCAGGCACGCCTTCGGCTTGGGGTGGCTATCGGGCTTCGCCTTCTACGCTCTGCTCCTCTACTGGATTCCCGCCGTGCCCTCCCATTACGGAGGACTTTCAATTCCTCTCAGCCTTTTCATCTATCTGCTGCTTGCCGCTTTTCTCGCTCTCTTTTGGGGGATTTTCGCCATTATATCGCATCGCCTGGATGAATCCTTTCCCAAATGGTCGTTTATCCTAACTCCTTTTGTTTGGATATCCATGGAGTACCTCCTGACGCATATTCTGACTGGGTTTCCCTGGGGGCTGCTCGGCTACAGCCAGCACCAGAATCTCTATTTCCTCCAACTGGCATCCGTCACCGGGATCTATGGGCTGTCCTTCTTTTTGATCCTGTTCCAGACATCCTTTGTTCGTGCCATCTCATCGCGTCGACGGACTCCGTTTTTTGCGGTATTGAGCTGTATTCTCCTGATACACTTGGGCGGCTATTTGAGCATCGAACTCACTCCCTCTTCAGATAACGGCTCTTTTGTCGGCGCCGCCGTTCAGGGGAACGTGTCTTCGGATACATCATGGAGCACCCAGAGTTACGAGCAGATTCTCAGCCTTTTCGACCGCCATATCGAACTCAGCCGGGAAGCACGCCGACAGGGCGCCGATCTCATTATCTGGCCCGAGCTTTCCGTTCCATTGTGTTTCAGCTGCCCTGACGGCATCTATCCTGTTTTCATCGAAAATCTGTCCCGTTTCGCCCGGAGGGAGGACTGTTCGCTCCTTTTGGGAACCTATGAGATCTCGGGTCCGGCGGATTCCCCTCTTTACACGAATTCCGCCGTTTGCCTCAGTCCCGATCTCAGCCGATCCCGCTATGACAAAATGCACCTGGTTCCTTTCGGGGAATACACTCCATACAAATTCATTTTCGGCTTCATCTCCAATTTCACGCATGCTATCGGTGAACTTACGCCCGGAGACACGCGGATCCTGCATAAACACCGCGGAATTCCTTTCGCCTCACCCATATGCTACGAGATCATCTTTCCCGACCTGGTCCGCCGCTTCGTGAAAAAGGGCGCTCAATTTCTCGTCACGATCACCAACGACGGCTGGTACGGAACCGGCTCCGCCCCCTACCAGCATTTTGCCATGGCCGCGGTGCGCGCGGTGGAGAACCGTCGTTTTCTCCTGCGATCCGCGACAACCGGAATCAGCGGCATCATCGATCCTTTCGGTCGTATCTTGTCGCGATCCGATCTGTATGCACAGACCTTTCTCACGGAAAAGATAGCCCCCCGAAAGAGGCTGACTTTCTATTCCCGCTTCGGTGATATTCTCCCCCAATCCGGCTTGACTTTATGCCTGTTATTCCTTATTCTTGCCGTGATAAAGAGGAAACATGCAAGATAAAAACGATAACTCAGCCCACCGGCTTTCCGACCTTCTCAACCGCGCGAAATCGATATTCGCCGACTTCGATGAGTTGCGAGGTTTTCTTTGACTTAGGTCAAAAGAAAGCCGAACTGGATTCCATCGATCAAGAATTATCCTCTCCCGAAACCTGGAAAGATCAGGAAAAAACGCTTCAACTTCAACAGTCCAAGAAACAACTTCAGAAAGAGATCGATTTTTTCTCCGGCATTCTGGAACTCAAAGATGAGACCGACATCCTCATCGAGCTGGCTTCCGAAGGCGAGTCCGTTTTCGATGATATCGACGACGTGCTGACCCGCCTGAAAAAGTCTCTTTCCGAAGCCGAGCTTCGCGCTTTATTTTCACAGCAGGACGATCCGCGAAACGCCATCCTCACCATCCATCCCGGTGCCGGCGGCACCGAATCTCAGGATTGGTCTCAGATGTTGATGCGCATGTATTTGCGTTATGCGGAGAGAAAGGGATTCAAATCCGAGCTCCTGGATGTTCAGCCCGGTGAAGAAGCCGGCATAAAGAGCGCCACCATCCGCATCGAAGGCTATTACGTATACGGCCATCTCTGTCATGAATCCGGGGTACATCGGTTGGTCCGGATTTCTCCATTCGACGCTAATAAAAGACGCCACACTTCTTTCTCCGCGGTTTTTGTCTATCCGGAAATCGATGAAGACATATCGATAGAGATCAGTCCGGACGACCTTCGTATCGACACCTACCGTGCTTCCGGTCACGGAGGACAGCACGTCAACGTCACCGATTCCGCCGTTCGCATCACTCATATTCCCACGAACATCGTCGTTCAATGCCAGAACGAACGATCACAGCATAAAAACAAGGCGTCGGCCATGAAGGTTCTCAAGGCGAGATTGTACGAGATGGAGCAGAAAAAGAAGCGAGAAAAGATAGATAAGCTCGAGGACGCCAAATCCGAAATCGCTTGGGGCAATCAGATCCGATCCTATGTTCTCCATCCTTATCAAATGGTCAAGGACCTGCGGACCGATGTAGAGATCGGCAACATCACCCGGGTGCTCGACGGTGATCTTGAGGAGTTTATTAAGGCATCGCTCATCCTCCGAAAAAAAGATCTTGATTCCTGAACTATCCATAAAAAACGACCGATCACTATAAAATAAACAACTATTTTTATAATCGGTCTTTTTTTACCCTTCGGGCGAGCCAATATCACGGCATCCCCTTCGTTGCGGTCCGATCGGCGTAGAGAACTACGCCTCACGATACGCTTCCTCGGCGCTACCACAATCTTGGCCCGTGGATAGCTCAGGAATTTGCCGATCAGCTTGAACTTGCCACTTCGCTTTTTTCCTTAATACCGCTCATCAGCTTCTAGAGTCTTGAGAATATACCAACCTCCCCGGTATTAAGGTATTTTCAGGCTAAATCCCGTAATGAAAGCATACCATTCATTAAACGTCTCAAGGCTCCATATTTTTAAGGCGGTGTGAGATGAGGAGTGCCATACGAGGCCGACCCGCCCACCGCCGACCCGCCCACCCTGGTATTCAGGTGAAAACCAACTCAGGGCCCATGCACGTGCCTGGATGAGCCAAGAGTCAAGATTGCCGTGGCGGTAAGCAATGGACGGTGAGGCGTACCGAGGTACGTCGATCCGGACATTGCGTAACCGACGGGGTGAGATTGGCTCTCCCAAGGGGTGGAAAGGACTGATGATAAAGATGTATTTCAACCAGGAACGATTTTTATTATCTGTTCATCAGTCATTTCCATGGCTGATTCAGGCTCATTCAGGATTTGGAGCGGTTCCATGCCGCATCCATCTCCTCCAAACTCGCATCCTCAAGACGCTTTCCCCTACATCTCAGGAATTCCTCCACGAAACGGAACCGCCGCTTGAACTTCTTGTTCCCTTGCTTGAGCGCCGCTTCGGGATTGACCCCCAGATGACGGGAGACGTTTACCACGGAAAACAGCACGTCTCCAACCTCTTCTTCAATCTCCCTGCCTCCCCGCTTCACGGAAGTCCGCATGGCTTCTTCCAGCTCGCCGACTTCTTCCTTCAATTTGGCCAAGGCGTCGGCGGAGGCCTCCCAATCGAAACCGTACGCGGATACCCGCTGTCCAATCTGATAGGACTCGTGCAGAGCCGGAAAAGATGTTCCCAAACCGTCAAGAACCGATTCGCGTTCCTTTTCGGCGTTTTTCATCTGATTCCAGTTGCGGACGACCTCAGATGCATCTCTGACGTTTTCGCCTCCAAAAACATGGGGATGCCGCTCGATCATTTTTCGATTGATCCCTTCCAGGACATCGAGGATGGAGAATTTGTTCTTTTCCTGGAAGATCCGAGCCAAAAAAACGATCTCCATCATGAGGTCTCCCAATTCCTCGGCAACCGCCGTGGGTTTTCCGCTCTCCACCGCGTCCACCACCTCGAACGCTTCTTCCATCAGATAATTCCTGATCGATCTCTCATCCTGCTGCTTGTCCCAGGGGCATCCGTTCTCACCCCGCAAGCGCTCGAGAATTTCGACCAGTCGCTTGAACTTTTCTCCGATTTCTTTGTTCGGCGTCATATCAATATTCCTTTCATCCTCGGGTATTCACACAAGAACAAGACCTTCTTTCATTCACATATCGGTCGATATCAGAAGTCGTCTTGAAACATTTCAGGTAATATTGTAATATTTTTTTGAAGTTTACAAAACGACGATGATGAAATGAGCCGCCCGCATCATGCGGCCTGTTAAGAAGAGACATGACAAAAGACGATCCCGAAAAAAAAGCATCCGAGGAAAGCACGGGCACTCCCCCGGCTCTCCCCCCTAAAGAATTCAGTTCCCTGGTTACGCCTTTTTATATTCAGGCATTGATGGCTCTCGAAACCGAGAAAGACCCGAAATCTCAAGATCCCGACAGCCGATTTGACCTAGCCCAGCGTATGATCGACCTTCTGGATATGCTGAAGACCAAAACGGAAGGCCGCCTTGATTCAGAAGAAGCAAATATCCTGGACAGCTGCCTGCATCAATTGAAAATGATCTACCTCCAAAAAAAAGAAAACAGTTAGCCTGGATTATTCATGCAAATTTTGGACCGCATTCCCGATTCCCCTCTCTTTTCTCAGCGCACGTCCGTGGCGATCGGGAACTTTGACGGGGTTCATCTCGGCCATCAGGAAATTCTCCGAACCCTGCTCCGTGAGGCCTCCCCGAAGAACCGTATCCCTTTGGTTTTAACCTTTTCCCCTCATACCCAGAGCATTGTCGGACCGAATCGGATTCGCTTGATCCAAACCCTTGATCAGCGAACCGCGGCCATACAGGCATTCAAAATCCACACCACCTTGGTGCTGCCTTTCAACCGAAAATTATCGAGCCTGTCAGGAGAAGAATTCATCCGGGATATCGTTTTCGGAAAATTGCAGGCCGCCGCCGTTATCGTAGGTGATGACTTTCATTTCGGAAAATCCCGCAGCGCCGATGTTTCATCCCTTCGCTCTCTGGGTGCAAAATACGGCCTTGAGGTTCATTCCGTCTCAGCCGTCAGCAGCAACGGTCAAGCCGTCAGCAGCAGCCTCATCCGCGATCTTTTATATTCAGGAAATGTCAGCACCGCCGCCGAACTTCTCGGTAGACCCTATGCCGTCATCGGTACGGTCATCAAGGGAAAATCACGCGGCAAAACCCTGGGATTTCCCACCGCCAACATTCGCACCCCCAACGAGATCCTTCCCCCCGGAGTGTTCATCACCGCCATCCGCATCGATTCACGGGACCATCAGGCGTTGACCAATATCGGACAGTGCCCCACTTTCAATCAGGACGGCATGCATATCGAATCCCATCTGCTCGACTGGCGCGAGGATCTCTATGGCAAACGGATCGATATTCGTTTCATCAAAAAACTGCGGGATGAGATTCGTTTCGCGGGACCTGAAAAACTGATGCAACAGCTCGAAATCGACTTTCTCGCCGCCCGCGATCATTTCCGCCGGTTCCCGATGAAGTCTTCTTTATAATCCCGAATACGGCGTCAAATCAGAGGTTCCTCCGCAAATTGCCGATGTTTCTTGACTTTTTACTCCGGATATTGCATTTTCATATGGATAAATAATTAATAGCAAAGCGCTTTCCCGCTTCTCCCGATAAAATTCAATCCTTGAAGCGGCGCGAACCAGGAGTAATCATATGGAAGAAAAGATCAAAGCCAAAGTCATGGACTCGCGAAAGATCAGAAGAGCACTCCTCAGAATGACGACGGAAATCACGGAACGAAACCGTAATCTTAAAAACCTTGTCATTGTCGGCATCCGCACTCGCGGAGTCTTTCTGGGAAACCGGATTCAAAAATTGATCAAGGAACAGGAGCGGATCGAGGTTCCAACCGGTGTTCTCGATATCACCCTTTACCGCGACGATTTCGCAAAGCTCAAGGAACAGCCGACCGTCAAAAAAACCGAGATCAATTTCCCCGTCAAAAACAAGGACGTCATTCTCGTTGATGACGTTCTCTTTACCGGCCGGACAATCCGCGCCGCGTTGGACAGCCTGGTCGACCTGGGCCGACCGAAATCCATTCAACTTCTGGTGCTTATCGACCGCGGACACCGGGAACTCCCGATCCGTGCGGATTACGTGGGAAAATCCCTGCCGACCTCACGCAGAGAACTGGTTAAGGTTAAACTGAAGGAGTTTGACGACAGCGATGAGGTCCTGATCGCTGAGCCGGTGGGAAAAAAATAGGAGACAGACATTGCCTTTCAAGCACAAACATCTAATCGGGATCCAGGATCTATCCGCCGCCGATATCAGAACCATCCTCAGCACGGCCGATTCCATGCTGGAAATATCATCCAGAGAGGTCAAGAAGGTGCCTGTTCTCCGCGGGAAAACGATCGTCAATCTTTTTTTCGAGCCCAGCACCCGCACACGAAGTTCCTTTGAGCTCGCCGCAAAAAGACTGAGCGCCGATATCAGCAATTTCAGCAAATCCTCCAGCAGTACCGTCAAGGGGGAAACCTTCAAGGACACCGTCCTCAATCTCGAAGCCATGAACACCGATGCCACCATTATCCGTCACGCATGTGCGGGAGCCCCTCGATTTATGAGTACATTCTGTCGTTCCCACATCATCAATGCCGGAGACGGCTCACACGAACATCCCACTCAGGCTCTCCTCGATGCATTCACCATCCGTCAATACAAGAAAAGATTCAAAGGCTTGAAGATCGTCATTGTGGGGGATATCCTTCACAGCCGCGTGGCCCGCTCCAATTTGTTCTGTCTTCAGAAACTGGGAGCCCGTGTGATCCTGGTAGGGCCTCCTTCCCTCGTGCCCTCCGCCTTCAAAAGCTTCGGAGCCGAGATCGAAACGGACTTCGATCGAGCCGCGACCCGAGCCGATGTAATCATGATGCTGCGCATCCAGCTGGAACGACAACAGAAGAACTTTTTTCCGTCACTCCGCGAATACAGAACACTCTACAGCCTGACCGAAACCCGGCTGGCAAGAGCGAAAAAGAACGCCATCGTCATGCATCCCGGCCCGATCAACCGCGATGTGGAAATATCCACTCCGCTTGCGGATTCAAACCGATCTGTAATCCTGCAGCAAGTTGAAAACGGAGTCGCCGTGAGAATGGCGGTATTAACCCTTCTCCTGGGAGGAAACAATCGTGAAAACACTCATTAAAAACGGCCGCGTCGTCGATCCGACCACAAAGCTCGACGCCGTGTGCGATATACTTATCGAAAACAAGAAAATAACTGAAATCAAGGAAGATATCCCACCCGACAATCTTCGCGTCATTGATGCCACCGATTTGATCGTCGCTCCCGGTTTCATCGATATGCACGTTCATCTGCGTGAACCGGGACAAGAACATAAAGAGACCATCGCCAGCGGCACGTCGGCTGCCGCCCGGGGAGGATTCACATCGATCGCCTGCATGCCGAACACCGATCCGGTGAACGATAATCCCGGCATCACACAATTCATCCTGCGGCAGGCACGACTCGGCTCAGGAGTCAACGTCTTCCCCATAGCTGCCGTGACCTTCGGACTGGAAGGAGAATCCATCACCAATATGGCGGAGCTTCTGGAAGCGGGCGCCGTGGCATTCTCCGATGACGGCCACCCGGTGTCCAGCTCTATGGTCATGCGTCGTGCGTTGGAATACGCCGGAGGCCTCAACGCACTTATCATCGACCATTGTGAAGACCGCGAGCTCAGCCGTGGAGGCGTTATGCATGAAGGAGACAACTCCTATCTCTTCGGTTTGAAGGGCATTCCCTCCACCTCCGAAGATGCCATGGTTTCCCGGGACATCCTGCTCGCCGAAGCCACGCAAGTTCGTGTCCATATTGCGCATGTATCAACCCGGGGATCCGCCGGGCTGCTTCGAAAAGCTAAAGAGAATCAGCTTCCGGTAACATCCGAAGTCACCCCCCATCATTTGCTGCTCACCGATGCGGATTGCGAGCACTACGATACCCATTTCAAGGTCAATCCTCCCCTCCGAACACGTGCGGATCGGGATGCCCTGATAGAGGCGGTCAGAGACGGAATCATCGACATCTTCGCGACCGACCATGCCCCTCACAGCCGGGATGAGAAAGCCGTCGAGTTCGATATCGCTCCCTTCGGTATCAACGGCCTTGAAACAGCGGTTTCACTGCTGCTGGACAAATTTGTCCGTACCGAGATCATATCCCTGGCCCGCTTCATCGAGATGTTCTCAACCCGTCCCGCCCAGATACTCGGATTGCCTCAAAAAGGCGTAATCCGACCCGGCGCCGATGCGGACCTGACGCTTCTCAACTTGGATAAAAACATCACGGTCAACAGGAATCATTTTCTTTCGAAAAGCCGTAACACGCCATTCCACGGATGGAGATTGAAAGGGACCCCCGTGATGACGATCGTAGGAGGCAAAATCGTATTTTCCGCTTAGCCGTTCCAGGCCGGACGAACCGGGGATTTCGTCAAGAAATATTTTTTTTCATTATCATGAAAGTCAACATCAATCAGCTGGAACGTAAGCTCGGCTACACCTTTCAGGATAAGGATCTTCTTCTCCAAGCCTTGACGCACAGCTCCTTCGCTTATGAAAATCATGGACGGGATGCTGCAAACAATGAAGTGCTAGAATTTCTCGGCGATTCGGTCTTGGGCTTCATCGTAGCCGATTTTCTCTATTCCCGGTACCCGGATCTGACCGAGGGCGAATTATCCAAGCTCAAATCCTCCGCAGCCAGTACTTCCGCACTCTATTCCTTCGCGAAAAAGCTCAAGCTCGAAAAGCATATTCGTCTGGGAAAGGGAGAGGAAAAAAGCGGAGGACGGAATAAAAAAACCATCCTGGCCGGCACCTTTGAAGCGGTTATCGCAGCTCTCTATCTCGAAGGAGGATTGGAGAATACCCGTAATTTTCTTCACCCCCTGCTGCTGCCGTTGTTCAATAAAATCGATGTTGAAAAGTTTGCCGTCAACAATTTTAAATCCGCCTTACAGGAGTATCTCCAGCAGGAAAAACTGCCCGCCCCGATTTACAAGACCGTCACCACCAAGGGCCCCGACCATCGAAGAGTCTTTGTCGTCGAGGTTTTTTCCGAAAAAGCCAGACTGGCTGAGGCTCGGGGTTTGTCCAAAAAAGATGCGGAACAGAAAGCCGCCCAAAAAGCGCTCAAATTTCTTTGGGGACGAAAAGTCAAAGCTCTGACCAACGATACTTTTCTCGTGAAGAAAAATCATGATTGAGCGGTATGGATTCGGTCACCTGGTATATGACGGAAAAATCTACTCCTCCGATCTTATCATCTTCCCCGATCATATTCGGGCCGGCTGGAGGCGACGTGAAGGCCATCGGCTTCAGCTCGCGGATATCGAAGCCGTGACTTCCGAGCCTCCGGAGGTGTTTTTGATCGGAACAGGGTATTTCGGCCGGATGAAGGTCGATCCGGAAGTCACTCAATATTTCCAACAGATCACGACACGACTGGTGATCGCCCGAAGCCGTCGCGCCGTGAAAGAATTCAACCGGATTTCCCTTCTTAATAAAACCGCGGCCGCCTTCCACCTTACCTGCTGATATATTGCCTTTCGACCCAAAACCTTCTATCATGAAGATCTCATGGCCAAATGTGTAAAATGCGGCAAACGCAAAGCGAAACGAGAGTGTCCCGCCCTTGGTAAGGGCATCTGCAGTCTCTGCTGCGGCCGCCTTCGTGAAAAAGACATCCCTTGTCCTTCTCACTGCGTTTACCTGGCGTCTCATCAATCCTATCAAGCCCGCCGTATTATTGATAAGAAACCGTCTTCTCTGGCACCCCATCTCGATCCTCATGGAGATCCTCTCCGGGATGAGCGTTTAGCCTGGCTCGTTTATCACATCGAGACGCCCCTCATGAATATCGCGGAGCAGGATCCGTCGCTTTCGGATAGACAGGCCCTTATGGCACTGGAATATGCCCGCGAAACCATCGAAAAAGGACAAACCGTGATTCTCATGCCGGACGATCCCGTTAAACCCAAGAACAAATGGGGAGAGCTTATTCTTGCATCCATGGAGAACTGTCGATTCGACCGCGGGATCATCCTCAGCCGGGAGCAAAATCCTTACACCCGGGAAGAAAAGCTGGTCTGCCTGGAACGCGCCGTGCTTTCCATCAAATACGCCTCATCCGAAAACCTCGAAGGAAGGAATTATCTCGATCAGCTGTGCGATCGCTTGAGTCGGATCGATAGAGCGACCGACGCGAACAGTCTGATAAAGTTCTGAACATCGACTGCGGCCGTTGACCGCGACGGCATCCCCTCCCCGTTTGGATGCCTTCGCTTTTTTTCCTTCCTCCCTATCCGCTCGACAGCGGATCAACCTTTACTCATCAAGATAGCCATAAATTCCATATCCGGAATATTGCTGAAAACGATCTTGATAACGGCGGCGAAAGGGACGGCGATGATCATCCCGGAAATCCCCCAAAGCCATCCCCAGAAGAAAAGGAAGAAGAGCACCAACAACGGGCTTAAATCAAGTCCCTTTCCCATAAAACGGGGTTCCAGAAAAGTTCCCATCAGCTGCTGGATCAAAACCAGAACAATCAGCACCCAGAACGCAGGCCAGAGGGTTTCGAACTGAAAAGCCGCGATGACCACAGGAAACGACGTGGCGATAAAAGAACCGATATTGGGGATGAAATTCAAAAGAAACGTTACAAAGCCGAAAAGGATCGCGAAATCGACATCGAACAACACCAGAACAATCGTCGCCAGCAGCCCGGTGACAAAACTCACGGCGGTTTTGATGACCAGGTATTTCTGAACATCCTGATCGATCTTCTGATATACCGATGTGATCTGATTGGCCTGCCGCTTGTTGAAAGCATGACGGATCTTCTTATCGAATCTGCCGCGCCCAGCCAGAATGAAAATCAGGAAGATGAAGATAAGAAACAAATTGCCCATGAAAGAGAAAAAAGGCCCCAGGGAAGAGAGCAAGACCCCCCCGATCTTATTGAATTCAAGATGAGATACCCAGTCTTCGAAATTCCAATCAGGCCGATTGAGAAGCTCTTGGATACTCTCGAAGATCGTGGATATCCGCTGACCGTACTTGGGAAACTCGACAGCGGCGGTTTTTCCGCTGGAATAAAAAAGCGAACCCAGAAGGTAGAGCAGCAGGAACGTGACCAACAGAACGAAGATGATGGAAATGACCTGAGGAATCTTCAATCGCTCAAGGAGGTTGAGAACCGGAGAAAGCAGGAAAGACAGAAAGATGGCAAAAAACAGCGGGAGAAGCACCGGCTTTGCAATCCGTACAAAAGCGCCCGTGATAAAGATTGCGATAATGACCAGACAAATGGTTGCAACATTATTTTTCTGCATGTTTGAACCCCGCATTATTATAGAACATACGATCCCGAGCCGTAAACAATGAACGCAAAAAAACGATCGCTTCAAAACGAGGGGATGCTGAAACTTGAAAAAAAAGTCCCTTGGAAGGATTGTCCGGGTAAACAGGGATCCGGCACCATAACCTCCATCGCCGAAGCCCCTCCCCTTTCCGGGTGATCTTCTTATCTTCAATCTCACCCCTGCGTTCATCGGGAAAGGCGATTGACCCCATATCCGGAATCGATAAAATGGTAACATAATGCGCAAATCAGCAGGAAAAGTTCCCGGCAGCATCCCACAATGCGGAGTTCAATCATGAAAGTTTTGGTTGCGGAAGATGAAGTCATTTCGCGAAGAGCCCTGGAGAAATCCATCGCCGATTGGGGATATTCCGTACAGGTTTCCCGAAATGGAGAGGAAGCCTGGAACGAAATCATAAAAACCCTTCATAACCGCAAGCCGTCCCCCGAAGATGTCCGTCTGGCGGTTTTGGATTGGGAGATGCCCGGGATCAACGGCGTCGAGTTGTGCCGAAGAGTCCGTCAGGAATCCATAAACCCGAACCCCAAATACATCTATATCATCCTGCTGACCGGAAAAGACAGCCAAAACGAGATCCTCGCCGGTCTCGCCACCGGAGCCGATGATTACATGACCAAACCTTTCGATCCTGATGAACTGAAGATTCGTCTTCGCAACGGAGAAAGGAAAATCCTTCTTGAAGATGAAATCAATCATCGTGATGATAAATGTCCGAAAACCGAACTTTGGAGCCGGAATCGGATCCTGCGAATTCTTGAAGCTGAGCTTGCCCGCGGATTCCGCAGCGGACATCCCACCGGCGTCCTGTATTTAGACATGGTATGTTTTGCGCCGACGGATATCGAATCCGGAAAGAATATTCTTGATAAACAGATGGCCGAACTGGCTCGTAACGTAAAAGCGGAACTTCGCCGCTATGATCATATCGGCCGTTTTACTCCGAGCGGGCTTCTGGTTGTCCTACCGGGATGCAGCCGCGAACACGTCCTCCGTATCGGAAATTGGATTCTCGATTGCGCCGAAGAACTCCCGCTAATCGAAGAAACCGGAAATTATATATTTCAGGTTGGTATCGGGGGGATTTCCGCTGAAAGCGACATAACGCCGGCGGCCTGCCTGCGGTCCTGCGCCCAAGCTCTTCAGCAAGCAAAAAAGGATACAAATTCCCCGAATATCATAATCCTTCCCTCTTGCTCCATGGAAAAACACACTCCCATGATAAAAGGTTGACATTATGAAGACGACGAAAGCTTTCCTCGACTCCCTGTTCGAAAACACCTCTGAGAGCGCTTTGGTCATCGACTGTTCTCTTCAGGTCCTGAGGGTAAATCATGAATTCATAAGGCAATTCGGATATTCCTCGATTGATCTCAATTCCCGATATCCATTGCCCCGGACCGTAGAATTTTCCGATGAAACAGATCCGACGTCGCTTTTCCGTCAGGCCGTCGAAGGCGACTCGATAGAGATGGAATGCCGACTCCGAAGCAAGAACGGCTCCGGACACGATGTTCTGCTGAAAACCGTTCCGATCCGAGTGGATGAAACGATTCTAGGCGCTTATATCCTCTTCTCCGATATCACAGAACGCAAGCAGATGGAAAAGCATCTGCGCGAAAGTGAACACCACCTTAACACTGTGCTGGACAGCCTGTTGATCGGAGTCGTCGTGATCGAATCCGAGACCCACCGCATCGTCACGGCAAATCCCGCCGCCTTGAAAATGATGAGGAGAACACGCGATCAAGTCATCGGGCATGAATGTCATTATTTCCTCTGCCCCACTGAAAAAGGCAAGTGCCCGATCACCGATTTAAACGACTCACTCGACCGTTCCGAGAGGTCATTGATCACCGCAGACGGCGAAAGAATCCCGATCTTGAAGAGAGTGGCCGTGACGCCGATCAATGGACGCCCACATCTCATTGAAAGCTTCATGGACATTTCCGATATCAAAGCCACCCATCAAGCCTTGGCGAAGTCTGAAAATCGATATCGTTCCATTTTCGAATCTTTTCAGGACATCTATTTTCGCTGCAACAAAGAAGGCGTCATCGAGGAGATCAGTCCGTCGATAAAAAATCGCGCAGGCTACTATCCCGATGAAGTCATCGGCCGCCCGGTAACTGATTTTTTTCAGAATCCCAGCGACCGCAAAGAATTCAGGAGGCTCCTGTATGAAAAAGGATTTATCCGCGGCTATGAACTCAGGCTTGTCACCAAAGATAATTCCACGAGAGACGTTTCGGTAACCGCTAACCGGTGGATCGATAAAGACGAAAAGAAGGGCTACGGCGTCGAAGGCGTTCTCTACGACATCACTGAGAGAAAACGCAGCCGTGACCTTCTCACACGGGAGGCACGGAAGCTGACGACCATCATATCCAGTCTGGAAAAAGGAATTCTGCTTACCGACGGCAAGGGATTCATCATCGAGATTAATGATTATTTTCTTAACTTGATCAAAAAGGAAAGGGATGATGTGGTAGGCAAACAACTCTCTGATTTCGGACACAAATTCCCCACGTGCACGATCCTTGACGGCATGGAACAGCTCCGTCTCCGGCCGGACGCCTCTTCCATCGAGAAACAGCTGACGTTTGAGAACATGGAATTCATCATGCGCCTGAAACCTATCACCGACGAAGGTAGTTTTTCCGGTTTTATTATCGATCTAACCGATGTTACGGAACTGGTTACGGCGCGCAAAAAAGCCGAAGGCGTAGAAAAAGCCAAAAGTGAATTTCTTGCCAATATGAGCCATGAGATCCGCACTCCGATGAACGGTATCCTCGGCATGTCCGATCTCGTCCTCGGCACCGATCTGAATGCGGAACAACACGAGTATATCAAGGGAATCAAGACATCCGCACAGGCCATGATGACGCTGATCAACGATATTCTGGATTTTTCCAAAGCTGAGGCCAGAAAGCTGGTCCTGGAAACCAAGCGCATCGATCTGGAACGCTTTGTTCTCGACTCCATCAATCCCCTCAGTCTGACCGCTCATAAGAAAAAACTCGAATTCATTGTGGATATCTCTCCGGAAATCGAATACGATATTATGGGTGATTTCTCCCGCTTAAAACAAATCCTTACCAATCTCCTCAGCAATGCCGTTAAATTCACCAAACACGGCTATATTCGTATCGCCATCGATGAAGAGAACCCATCCAAATCGGATGAGGTTCGGCTCCATTTCCTGATTGAAGATACGGGGATCGGAATCGACCTGGAAAAACAGCAGAGTATCTTCGGCGTTTTTTCTCAGGCGGACGGATCGGTTACCCGCAAATACGGCGGAACCGGATTAGGATTGTCCATCTGCAAACAGCTGGTCGAACTGATGGGCGGCCGCATCTGGGTGGAAAGCTGGGAGGGAAAGGGAAGCCGTTTTCACTTCACGATCCACGCCGCTAAATATCATGATCCCGCCGGAAATTCCGGAGCCGCTGTCAAGCCCGATTTCAAGCGGCTTCCCATGCTGATTGTTGATGACAATCTTCAAGTTCAGGCGATGTTGAAAGAGGCTATGCTTCGACTCAATTTCTCCCCGCAATTCACATCCAATGCCGAACAGGCGATTTCATTGTTCGATAAATCAAAGAATTCGGGACTGCCTTTCGCACTGGTTCTCATCGACGGCTATCTGCCGGGATTGGGGACCTTTATCCTTCAGGATGAAATGCGCCAGGATCCCTCGCTGGCGAAACGCTCAGTACTTATGCTCAACGACGCTTCTTTAAAGAGTGATTCGAAGCCTTGGGAAAAACTTGGAGTCGAGCTGTTTCTTGAAAAACCGATAACCCGGTCCCGGCTTCATAAAATCATCAACCGACTCTTCATGCCGGCCGGAATTAAAGAGGAGGAAGAGCCCGCCGCGGCTAAACCTAAAAAACCAAGGGTTTTTCAATCCTTTAATATTCTGGTCGCCGAGGACAATATCGTAAATCGAAAACTCGTGTATCATCTTCTTCAAAAGAACGGACACCGCGTCACCTCGGTTTCCGACGGCGAGCAGGCGCTTAACGCCTGGGAAAAAGGAACCTTCGATATCATTCTGATGGATGTGCAAATGCCCAACATGGACGGATATGAAGCAACCCGGCTGATCCGAGAAAAGGAAAAGAACAGCAGCAGTCATACTCCGATTATCGCTCTGACGGCCCACGCCATGGAGGGCGACCGGGACAGGTGTTTGAAAAACGGGATGGACGATTACGTATCCAAGCCCATCAAACCGGACATCCTTATCGGATCAATCGAAAAAAACATCGGTAAAAACAAGAAACGGGATGTCATGCGCACCTCCCCCCCATCAGGAGTTTAGGTTGCGAAAAGGAATGAAACTCTTGATCGCGGACGACGACAAGGTGTCATGCAAAATTCTCGAACGCGATCTTTCTAAATGGGGTTATGAAGTCATCGTCACTCATGACGGTCGGGCCGCTTGGGAAGCCATAAAAAAACATCGAATCCAACTCGCAATCCTCGACTGGATGATGCCGATCATAAGCGGGATCGAGCTATGCCGAAAAATAAGGAATGAGGACCTTAATCATTACACGTATATTATCCTTTTATCCGCCAAGCAGAGTCATGACGACATGCAGCATGGTTTTTCCGCTGAAATAGACGACTATATCACCAAGCCCTATCATCCATGGGAACTGAATGCACGCCTTGCCACCGGACAGCGCGTCATCACGATGCAGAACGAATTGGAAGAGTCCCGCCGCAAACTCAAAGTCCTGGCCGAGATTGACGGCTTGACGGGAATATTCAACCGAAACGCCATCATCGGGCAGCTCAAAAAAGAGCTCTACAGATCTCAACGCGAAAACAATTCCGTAGGGATACTCATGCTGGACATCGATAATTTCAAGGAGATCAATGACACCTTGGGTCATCAGGCCGGAGATACCGTCATGCGTGAATTCGCATCCCGATTGAAAAGTCTGCTTCGGCCCTACGACGAGATCGGACGTTATGGAGGCGATGAATTTTTGATCGTGATTCCTAAGGCCACGTCAGAAAATATCGGAGGCATCGCGGAGAGAATCCGATCATCCGTAGAATCAGAAAGAATCGCATATAAAGGCCATAATATAAAAGTAACTCTCAGTTTAGGATGCGCCGTATCGGATCAAAGATCCGATCTCTCGGCGGATGACCTGATCGCATTCGGAGATCTGGCTCTGTATCAGGCCAAGACGACAGGTCGAAACCGTGTCGTCGTCCATTCGAGAGAACATGTCTAATTCGGGAAACGGAGACTGAAATGAACAGTATGAAAAGCAATCCGCCGATCGATTACCCCTCCGCTCTCAAGCGCCTGGACGGGGACCGGAATTTTCTGAACGAACTCCTCGACATCTTTCAAAAAGATTTCCTCGAAAAACAGAGCCTGCTGGATTCCGCGGTGGAGCGGAAGGATTTCGGCGAGATCAGCAAGCTCGGTCACAGCCTTAAGGGAGGATCCGCCAATCTCGGCCTCACCGGATTACAGGAGATGGCATCCCACCTCGAAACGGCGGGAAAGGAAGCCGATCTCTCCAGCGCCCGGGATTATACGAACCGATTGATCGATGAATTCAAACGTCTGCAGCGATTCCTTGAAAAATGAATACCGGCTGAGTCACATTGGAAGACGCCCATTTTCAAGCGGCGTGCGACACGTCATTTCTTTTTAAGTTTTCCCATCATCTCCTCGAGATAACGGCGGCCGTCTTCGGTGTGTTCGTCTTTTATTTTCATGACCCCGCACAAATAATGATTAATCCGTGCCAGGTAGATATTATGGTAGTAGCGGTCCCGGATGTGATAGGCATCGGAAAGATTTTCCAGTGCGTCGGCTGATTTGGCTTCCACGTATGCTTTCAGCATCTTTTTCGCATCGTTGTCATCCTTTCCGATGACCAGGATGCAAACGAACTCCATATCGCCCAATCGATAGTCCGCTGAATATCCGTCGTGAAAAAAACCGTAGCCCATGAAATTGCGCAGGAAATACTTTTCCGAATTGTCGATCCGGTTTGACCTGGGAAATACTTTCAAGATCTCCGGAAATCCCATTTCGCCGTCGATCTTATGCACCATCCCCTCTCCGAAACGTTTGAGATGTGCATCCGAATCATCACCGCCCTCAAAGCACAACAGTTTGATGTAGAAACGGGATGCCAGGAAATTCAAGGCTCCGGACTCGATATATCCCTGTGTTCCCAAGGAAATGAACTTATTTTCGGGATATCGCTCAGCGCTGTAGATACCAAAAGCGTTTTCCGGCGAACCCATGTCATAAATTTCAATCGACATTTCCGTTTCCGTCCCTTCCAGTTTGAAATTCGCAACCAGGAGTTCTTCGAATTCATAGGAGATATAAATTTCGGCGGCGCCGTTGATATATTCAAATAGATTTTCCGTTCGATAAGTGGAAGGAGCTTCCGTCAATTTCCATGCGGACAGCTCAGGAAGGAGCCGCTTCAGTTCCACCGCATCGCTTTTCCCAAAAACGATCCCGGCCGGGATAAGCCCTATGCAAAACCCCATGATTATGAGAGTTCGCCAAAAAGGATGATTTTTTATTTTCATCACATACTCCTGTCATTGAATGGAAAACGGTTTGAACTCAGATAAAATATATGCTTAAAGCCGAATGATTGCAAGCCCGCCTCCCTCGGTATTTCATATCCTCTCATATTGACATAGAAAGTGCACCGCGGTAGGTTTAGAGCATGAAACGCCGTTCACGTGTCGTCATCATCCGATCCCGTAAATCACTGAGTCCGGACGGTCTCTCTCCCCGGATCCTGGAACGCATGTTTATGCGGGGCTTATCGCATACCGCCGAATCCTTCTCCCTCCCGCGCGTACACACCGGCAACGACACAAGCATCGGCATCAAGATCAATACCATCGGGGGCAAAGCGCTGTCGACAGGCCCTCCTGTTTCTCTGGCTTTGGCTCGGACTCTTTTGAAAAGAGATGTCCGTGAAGAAAACATCCTTATCTGGGATCGTACCAACCGTGAACTCAGAAACGCCGGCTACCGACTCAATATGAACAGGTTCGGCCTCAAGATCTACGGAACGGACACAAGGGGGGTCGACTACGAATCCCGTCTCACCCAGCACTTACGCATCGGCAGCCGTTTTTCCGCGATCCAGGCACGCCTTATCTCGCACTCCATAAGCCTGGCCATGTTGAAGGACCATGGACTGGCCGGCGTTACCGCCGGTTTGAAAAACTATTTCGGCGCCATACACAATCCCAACAAATACCATGACAACCGCTGCACTCCCTATATCGCCGAGGTATTCGACTGCAACCCGGTCAAAAGCAAACACCGTCTGACCATTCTCGACGCTCTGTTCGTTCAATATCATCGCGGACCCGCTTTTCACCCGTCTTGGAATAAAGCATACGGCGGCTTGGTTTTCAGCACCGATCCCGTAGCCGCAGATTTTATCGGCTGGCGGATCATCGATACCCTGCGTGCCAAAAAAGGGATACCGAGTTTGAAGGAGGAACACCGCGAACCCCTCTATATCCGGACCGCGGAATCCATGGGATTGGGTACCGCCGATCCGAACGCCATTGAACTTGTCGAGGAGGAGATATAGGATCCTTGTTCCCCGAAAGAAAACGATCGGGGGAGTGAATGCCATGAAAAGAAGAGACTTTCTCAAAACCGCCGGAGCCGCCGGGCTTATTTCTCGTAAGGAAATAACCGGAGCCCTGATGGACTTCGGCTGTTTCAATTCCGATGCCAATCTTTCCAAAGTGGAAGCCCGTTTTTACGATAAGCTTCCTGATCATGAGATCGAATGCCGGCTTTGCCCGCGTTTTTGCCGCCTGGGCGATAAGGAACGCGGGTACTGCGGAGTGCGTGAGAATATCGGCGGCACTTATTATACGCTCGTTCATGGAAAAGCCTGCACCGTTCAAGCCGATCCGATTGAAAAAAAACCTTTTTTCCATTTCCTCCCGGAAACACTCGCGCTTTCTCTGGCCACGGCGGGATGCAACGTCAACTGCAAATTCTGTCAGAACTGGGAGATATCCCAGGTCCGACCCGAACAGATCCGTCACATCGACTTCCCCCCCCCGGCGGTCATCCGGTCGGCCAAGCGCAACAACTGTCCGAGCATCGCATATACCTACTCCGAGCCCGTCGTCTTTTATGAATACATGTACGATACCGCCCTTGAAGCCCGCCGGGATCATCTGCGCAACGTAGTGGTAACGAGCGCCCACATAAACACCAAACCCCTTCAGGAGCTTCTCCCCGTGGTCGATGCGATCAAAGTCGATCTTAAAGGCTTTAACCAGGATTTTTATACCCGTTACGTACGGGGAAACCTGCGCTGCGTGCTTGATTCCATAAAAACCATCGCGGCGAGTCCGGTATGGCTCGAAATCGTTTACCTCCTCATCCCAACCCTCAATGACGACGATGCATCTATTCGAGGCATGTGCCGCTGGATACGGGACGAGATCGGATCGGATGTTCCTCTTCACTTCTCACGGTTTTATCCGATGTATCTCCTTAGAAACCTCCCCCCGACGCCCCTGGCATCTTTGGAGCGCGCGCACCAGATCGCGCTGGACAGCGGTCTGCACTATGTTTATATCGGCAATGTGCCGTCTCATGAATTCGAGAACACCTACTGCCCGCACTGCGGCGAAAAAGTGATAAGCCGAAAGGGATACCGTATATCCGAGATCAACCTGAAGCATGGAAACTGCCGCTTTTGCCGCCAACCCATTCCCGGTGTCTGGAAATGACGACTTCCTTTCCAAAACGGCGATCGACACCCGGAACCTCAGTCCGTTTTTTCCGACGTTGGCTGCCTTCCTTGTTGTTGGGCTTTTTGTCCCTTTCATTCCAAATCATCCTGCTCCGTGAGTTCACGGCTCACTTTTACGGCAGCGAACTTTCAATCGGGATTCTGCTCGCCTGCTGGCTCCTGTGGGGAGGGCTGGGCAGTATCGCCGCCTATCGCATCCGGTATTCCCTCCGGCGGTTCATCCATGTCAATTTCCTGCTTTTATTCATGTTTCCTCTATGCCTGACCCTCCTGAGATCATCCGGAATCATCCTCGGCATACTGCCCGGAGAAACCATAGGTATGGGGCCCACCATGCTATTCGCCCTTCCGCTGACATTCGTCATCGGTTTTCCGCTGGGGATCCTTTTTGTTTTCAACACCCGTTTCCTCGGCGCATCCGTGCCCCGTGTCTATCTGCTGGAATCCCTTGGAGCCGCGGCCGGCGGGCTTTTTGTCTATTTTATTCTCATTCCGCATTTTTCCAACTGGCAATCGGCATCCCTGATCGGAGCCGCTTCGGCATGCGCGCTTCTGATCTCCTTTCCTAACCGCCGTTCCATTCCGACCGCATCCGCGGCCTTGCTTGTGCTCGCGGCATTTTTCCTGGCCGATTTCCCCATCCAAAAAGCGGTCTGGAAACCATTCCACCTGATTCATGCCGAAGATTCGCAATACGGCAAGATACAGGTCATCGAGTCCGATGGGCAGTACACTATTTATGACAATCATCTCCGCCTTTTTACATTCCCCGATATCGAGGCCGCCGAAGAAAGCGTTCATTTTACACTTTCCCGGAATACCGCCGCCGATAACGTTCTGATCATCGGCGGGGGGGGAGAATGCCTGCGGGAAGCATTGAAATACCCGGAGTGCGCAATTGATTATGTGGAACTCGATCCTCGTATCATCGATGTCACGCGCTCCCTGCTTCCGCCTGATGCACATGCCTCTTTTTCCGATAAACGGGTCCATGTCTTCAACCGCGACGGCCGCCGTTTCCTCACTTCAGCCGACAAACCTTATGATGTGATCATCCTCAATCTTCCGGATCCGGCGACGGCCCAGATCAATCGATTCTATACTCTGGAATTTTTCAAGGAAGTTCGCGACAAGCTGTCCGGCTCTGGGGTGTTTTCCTTTCGTGTGGGCTCCGCCGAGAACTACATCAGTCCCCAGCTCCAGAGCTTTTTATCTTCCTTGTATTACACGCTTCACGAAGTCTTCTCCTCGGTCGTCGTCGTCCCCGGCGCCAATAACATCTTTCTGGCTTCCCGTCATCAGCTCTCTCTAGATCTCGAAGATTTCACCTCCCCATTGAAAGAGCTCTCTCTCGATACAATTTACTTCACTCCGAGCATACTGGAAGCCCGACTGGGGCCGCTGCGCGTCGAGACCCTGCGCCGTACCATTGTCGCGGGAGACAAGACCATCAATCGGGACATGACGCCGATCAGCTACCTTTTCAGCACACAGGTCTGGAGCACTCAATTCAGCGGTTTCGAAACCCATATCCTTGCGCGTCTCTCTAAAATCCCCAGGTTCTGGCTGCTGGATTTCCCTCTGATCTTATTCGTCCTCGTCTTGAGCCTGCTTTATTTTCGGCGTAGAGAGACATCTCTTTCTCTGGTGCCGATTGCGGTCATGGGCTTGACTTCCCTGGTATTCGAAATCGTCCTGATCGTCGCTTTTCAAGCGTTTTGGGGCTACATCTACCATGAATTCGCCTTGCTTTTTTCCTCATTTATGTTCGGACTCGGCATCGGGGCCTATATAGCTCTAAAAATCCGTAAGCATTCCGCATCTACGATCGCAGTCTGTCAGGCCGCCATCATCCTGATTCTGGTCTTCTGCCTTTCTATCCTCTCCCGCCAGCCCGCTCCTTGGATTATCTTTTTATCATTAAGCCTCATGGGAGTCACCTGCGGTTCGCTTTTCGTTTTTTCCAATCGCCTCTATCTGCGGCTCAAGCGAAATTTAGGCATCGGCTACGGCCTTGATCTTCTTGGATCGTTTTTTGGCGCCCTTTTCGCTTCATCCTTGCTTATCCCTCTAGTCGGTCTGCATCGCCTTCTGCTCTATCTCCTGCTGTTGAATTCCTTCAGCCTGCTGTACACCCTGGGATGGCTCCGCCGTCCGCCGAACCAGCTTTATCATTCATGAAAATGAACGATATATGAATATGACACTCATGATCTTTTTGTGGCCTTTTTTACTGATTTCATGAAATAAATGGTGCATTATCCGAATTTTTTCATTTTTTTATCGTTCCTTTTCACCCGGTGGGCTGACCATTCCTAAATCATTGGGTTGGGCGGGTTGGCCGTCACCTTCACCGCATGCGGTTCGATGTACCGCCTACCCTCCGCCTACCTTCGTATTAAGGTGTCTTCAGTCTAAATCCCTACGTGAAGTGATGGCATCTATAATATGTCTCCAGGCTTCAAATATAAAAGGCGGTGTGAGAATTGGCGTGCCATACGGGGCCGACCCACCCACCCTCATATTAATGTATTTTCAGTCTAAATCCCGAAGTTAAGTGATAGCATTCATAAAACGTCTCCAGGCTCCAAATATCTGAGGCAGTGTGAGAATTGGCGTGCCATACGGG
>CAYSQW010000002.1:0-46727 GCA_964433135.1 uncultured Eubacteriales bacterium | reverse complement strand
ACGTCTCCAGGCTCCAAATATCTGAGGCAGTGTGAGAATTGGCGTGCCATACGGGGCCGACCCACCCACCCTCATATTAATGTATTTTCAGTCTAAATCCCGAAGTTAAGTGATAGCATTCATAAAACGTCTCCAGGCTCCAAATATCTGAGGCAGTGTGAGAATTGGCGTGCCATACGGGATTTAGCCTGAAAATCGCTGCTCGCGAAGGGAGACTCTGAAGGAGTGAGTTACGCAAGCGCCGAGAAAACCGCCGTTTTCACGGCGTTAAAAATCGCGTCTAAACGACGATCTCACATCGCCTTTCCTTCCGCCACGGCACCGAATTCAAAGGATTCATTCCAAAGGAGGTTTTATTCCCATATAATCAGCCATTTGCATGACTGATTCGGCAAATATATTTTTTTTGTATATTTTCTTGACAGCAATTTTCAATTGTGATGTACTGAAGCGTTGTTTTTTTGGCAACAACCTATAGGCGATGATAGGTTCAAAAATTTTATTCTAATAAGGGTATCATCAATGAGAATCTCTATCTCCAGGGAAAAGATTCACAATTCTTTCGTCGAAAAAGTCCAGGAGTTGAGCGGTCAAAACCTTCTGGACTGCTATCAGTGCGGAAAATGTTCCGCGGGATGTCCATCGGTCGCTCAGATGGATCTCCTCCCCAATCAAATCATTCGTTTCGCCCAATTGGGTCTCGAAGAGGAGCTTCGTAATTGTCAGTCGATCTGGGTCTGCGCCTCCTGCCTGACATGCAATGTCCGCTGTCCCAAGGGAATCAACATTGCAGAGGTACTGGAAGCCATCCGTCAGATCCTTCTGCGCCACAGGGAGGATCGAGTGAAGATCGAAGACATGACGACCGAGGAGAAATGCAGCGTCCCCCCGATCGCCTTGGTCAGTAATTTTCGAAAATCCACTTCGTAAGCTTCATGAAACGCATTCTCTTAAAAATCCAATTTATGAGGATTCATCATTATGAAACTAAGCTATTATCCAGGGTGTACTCTAAAAAACCAGGCGAAAAACTTCGAGGATTCCACCTTATGTGCTCTGAAACGCCTTGATATCGAGGTTGAGGAGCTCTCCCGTTGGAACTGTTGCGGCACCGTTTATTCTCTCACCACGGACGATCTGATGCATCATCTCGCCCCCATTCGAAATCTGATCCGAGCCAAAGAGGCCGGATCGGATTCCATGATGACGCTCTGCGCCATGTGCTACAACACGCTTAAACGCGCCAATGAGCGAGTGAAGGCTGAACCGGAAGACCTCGAAAAAATCAACAATTTCATGTATCGTGAAGAAATCGATTATCAGGGAGACGTCAAGGTACTGCATCTGCTGGAAATTCTTCGGGATAACGTCAAACCGGAAACGATTCAGGCGAAAATCGTCAAGCCTCTCAAAGACCTTAAAGTTGCGAATTATTACGGCTGCATGTTGGTCCGCCCCAAGGATATCGGACTCGATGATCCGGAGAATCCTACGGTCATGGAAAACCTGGTATCGGATTTGGGCGCCGAGCCGCTTGATTTCCCTTACCGGACGGAATGCTGCGGTTCCTACCAGACCGTTGACAACCCGGATATGGTCGTCGATCGAACATTCAAGATTCTTTCCTCGGCCACTTCCAGGGGAGCCGACGTCATTGCCGTCAGCTGTCCGCTCTGTGCATTCAATCTGGATCACCGGCAGCGGGAAACGATCAAAAAACACCCTGAATTCAAGACCATCCCGATCCTCTATTTCACGCAGCTGATGGCGATCGCCCTCGGCTGCGGCATTGATGATTTGAGGTTGGATCTCCACTACGTGGATCCAAAACCCATTTTGAAGGAAAAGGGATGTATTTGAGGGAGCCCATGATCTATTTCGGCGATTTAAAACCTATCAAGGGCAACATCCACATCGAAAAAAACCGCTGTAAAGGCTGCGGTTTTTGTGTGGAATACTGCCCGAAAGATGTTTTGGAATTATCGGAAGAATTCAACGTCAAAGGTTATCATCCTCCCTTTGTTAAGAATGAGGATGATTGCTGTTATTGTCAGCTCTGCGAGACAATATGCCCTGAATTCGCCATTTTTGTCACTATCCAGAATGAGGAGGAAGAAGGTGAAAGCAGATCCTAAAGGAGTATTGACCGGGGCCCATTACATGGACGGCGACTACGCCCTCGCGGAAGGCGCCTTGGCCGCAGGCTGCCGTTTTTTCGGTGGGTACCCGATAACGCCCTCGACTGAAACCGCCGAACGGTTTTCCGAAAGGATTCCCAAAGTCGGAGGCGTTTTTATCCAGATGGAAGATGAGCTCGCTTCCATCGCTTCGCTGATCGGCGCCGCCTGGGGCGGTAAGAAACCGATGACCGTCACTTCAGGGCCGGGATTTTCACTGATGATGGAAAACATCGGTTTGGCTTGCATGATGGAAACCCCCCTGGTAATCGCCAACATCCAGCGCGGAGGCCCCTCCACCGGGCTTCCCACTCTGACCGGACAGCAGGATATGATGCAAGCTAAGTGGGGATCTCACGGTGACTACGAGATTATCGCTCTTTCACCCGACTCTCCCCAAGAATGCTTCGATTTGACCATCGACGCATTCAATCTGGCGGAAACCTACCGCGTTCCGGTATTCGTGATGACGGACGAATGCGTGGGGCACATGCATGAAAAGGTCATCATTCCCCCCGCGGAGGAGATCGACCTCGTTGAGCGGAAATGGTACAACGGCCCCAAGGATCAGTACCTTCCCTATAAACCGGACAAGGACGGCATCCCTTTTATGGTCAAGACGGGCGACGGCTACCGTTTTCACACGACCGGCCTCACCCATGACGAGCGGGGTTACCCTGAACTCAACGCCGAATGTCAGGATGTAAGCCTCAAACACTTAATCAACAAAATTCGTCATAATGCCGATAAAATCATTCGAATCGAAGAGGATCAAATCGAGGGGGCGGAAATCGTCGTGGTTTCCTACGGGATCACTTCACGCGTCGCCACCAAAGCGATCCATAAAGCACGGAAAGAAGGATTGAAGGTTGGAACCATGCGACTGATCACGGCCTGGCCCTTCCCGGAAAAACGCTTTCATGAGCTGGCATCCAAAATCAAATCATTCGTATTCCCTGAAATCAATTTCGGCCAGATGGTCCGTGAAGCCGAGCGTAGCGTCAAGGGATTATGCCCCGTCGTCAGCGTACCTCACTGCGGCGGATGGGTCCATGATCCAGAAGACATCTATAATGCCATCAAGGAGGCATCCAAATGAACGATGAAGCACAAAACAAGGGACAGAACCCGATCGAAGGCCTTCTGCGCATGGACCGTATCCCGCATATCTGGTGTCCCGGATGCGGAATCGGCACGGTTGTCACTTCCTTTGCAGAAGCCCTGAAAAAAAGCGGTCTCGATCTTGACAAAGTCGCGGTGGTTTCCGGCATCGGATGCACAGGCCGAGTAGCGGGTTATATCAAACTTGATTCATTCCACACCACCCACGGACGGGCGATTCCCTTCGCAACCGGACTCAAGCTCGCCAATCCCGAAGTCAACGTCGTGGTATTCAGTGGAGACGGCGATCTGGCCGGAATCGGCGGAAACCATCTAATCCATGCCGCTCGCCGGAACATGGATCTCACGGTCATTTGCGTGAACAATTTCAACTATGCCATGACCGGAGGTCAAGTCGCGGCCACCACGCCTCAAAACGCCAATGCCTCCACGGCTCCCTACGGTAATTTCGAATTTCCCTTCAGCCTTCCCAATCTCGTCGAATCGGCCGGAGCGACCTATGTCGCCCGATGGACCGCGCTCCATCTCAGACGCGTCACCAAATCCATCCAGGAAGCCCTTTTAAAACCGGGATTTTCCTTTATCGAGGTCATCACACCCTGCGTAACGCTCTACGCCCGCCGGAATCGCTTGGGAGACGGACTGAATCTATTGAAATATTATTATGACAATTCCGAGATCCGTCACGGCGCCGACACCAAAGAGCTGGACATCAGCTATCAAGGCAAGCTCATCGTGGGAAAATTCGTCGACAAGGAAAAACCGACCTTCATCGATGCCATGAATACACATATGGGCGAAGTGTTAGGCGACGATTATGAAAAATATGGGAGAATAAACGATGACTGAGATAAGGTTTTCTGGATTCGGAGGACAGGGAGTGATCCGCCTGGGACTCATATCGGGAAAGGCCCTTTCCTTATACAACGACAAGCACGCGACCATGACCCAGAGTTTCGGTCCTGAAGCCCGGGGAAGCGCGTGCAGTTCGCAGGTCGTCGTTTCCGATGACCGCGTCCTTTACCCTTATATCGGCACCCCCGACATTCTCGTCTCCATGTCCCAGGAGGCTTATGACAAATACGAGCCCGATCTCAAAGAAGGCGGCACCCTCATCATCGATAAGGACCTGGTCAAACCCCGTCCGCCGCGAGACGGGATTAAAATTTTCGCCGTTCCCTCGACTCGATTTGCAGAAGAGCTTGGAAATCGGATCACCGCCAATCTGGTCATGATGGGTTTTTTCACCGCCGTCACCAAGATATGCCACCCCGATGCTATGAAAAAAGCCCTTCCCGGGCTGGTGCCGGATCGCTTCTTGAATCTCAACATAAAGGCGTTCGACAAAGGCTTTGAACATGGCCGGGAGGTTCTGGGCGAAGCGAAAGAGGGATGAGTCTTGAATTATCCACATTGTATATTCGGAGATCCACAATGAATGACACCTCTATTGAAGAAGGGAAATAACATGAAACGGACAGGAGTTTTTGTTTGCCACTGCGGTATTAACATCGCGGGTACGGTCGATGTCAAAAAGGTCGCCGAAGAACTCTCCAAGCATAAAGGAGTCGTCCATGCTCAGGATTATGTCTACATGTGTTCGGATCCTGGGCAAAAACTGATCACGGAATCGATCAAGGAGAATAAACTCGACAGCGTGGTCGTCGCCTGCTGCTCCCCTTCTCTTCATGAAAACACCTTCCGCAACGCTTCGCAGTCGGCGGGAATCAACGCCTATCAGTGCGAGATCGCCAACATCCGCGAACAGTGCAGTTGGGTGCACAAGGACATGGACAAGGCAACCGCCAAAGCCATCAAGATAGCCCGAAGCATGGTGGAGAAGGTGGAAAAAAACGCCTCGCTCGAACCGATCAGCGTCCCCATCACCAAAAGGGCGCTCGTCATCGGAGGCGGCATCAGCGGTATCCAGGCTGCGCTCGATATCGCCAACGGCGGTCACGAGGTCTTGCTGGTTGAAAAATCCCCCTCCATCGGAGGGCACATGATCCAGCTATCGGAAACCTTTCCTACTCTGGACTGTTCTCAGTGTATCCTGACCCCGAAAATGGTCGAGGTCTCGCGCCATCCCAACATCACATTGATGACCAACTGCGAGGTAAAGGAAGTATCGGGATTCGTTGGGAACTTCACCGCTAAAATCCTTAAGAAACCGACCTATGTCAAAGCCGACGTCTGCACTCTCTGCGAGGAATGCGTCAAAGTCTGCCCGGTCGTCGTTTCCAATGAATTCGACCTGGGATTGACCGGCAGGCGCGCCATTTACATTCCCTTTCCTCAAGCCATCCCCGCCACCTACACCATCGATGCGGCGGCCTGTCCGGGATTCCTTCCCATCGCCTGCGGTAAATGCGCCGATGTATGCGAACCGAACGCCATCGACTTCGATCAGAAGCCCGAAATCCTCGAAGAGGAGATCGGAGCCATTGTCATCGCGACCGGCTATGACCTGTACGATCAGGAAAACATGGCGGAATACGGCGCGGGAAAGTACGCGGACGTGATCGACGGACTGCAGTTTGAACGGCTGCTTTCCGCTTCCGGTCCCACGCTGGGAAAAGTGTTGCGTCCCTCCGATCACAAGGAGCCCAAGGAAGTCGTGTTTATCCAATGCTGCGGCTCCAGGGATCCCGAGCTTCATAACGCCTATTGCTCCAAGATCTGCTGCATGTACACCGCCAAACACGCGATGCTTTACAAGCATCATGTTCATGACGGACAAGCCTACGTCTTCTATATCGACATACGGTCCGGCGGAAAAAATTATGAAGAATTCGTACAGCGCGCCGTGGAAGAAGACGGCGTGATGTATTTGAGAGGAAAAGTATCCAAGATATTCGAAGAGAACGGAAAAATCAAAGTACTCGGAGTCGATACGCTGGCCGGTCGGGATGTGGAGATAGATGCCGACATGGTCGTACTGGCGACCGCTATGCGGCCCGCGAAAAGCGCTGAGGACGTTGCCAAGAAACTGAAGATTTCCAGGGACAAGGACGGATTCCTGGCGGAGGCTCATCCCAAACTGCGGCCTGTGGAAAGCATTACGGCCGGTATGTTCCTCGCCGGCGCGGCCCAAGCGCCCAAAGACATACCCGAAACAGTGGCCCAAGCAAGCGGAGCGGCCAGCAAAGTTCTGGCGATGTTTTCAGCCGATGAGCTCTTCCACGATCCTTTGGTGGCTGAAGTCGACACGGAAGTTTGCTCCGGATGCAAGATGTGCATCCCCGTCTGCCCCTATGAAGCTCGGATATTTGATGAGGAAAAAGGTATCGTGACCGTTAACGAAATCCTTTGTGAAGGCTGCGGCGCCTGCGTTGTGGCATGCCCTTCCGGAGCCACGCAGCAAAGAAACTTCACCGACGATCAGATCCTTTCCATGATCGATATCATTTTGTGATGCTTTTATGGACGTAATAATGAAATGCCCTTACAACATCATTTTCACGGAGGGAAAGAATGAATGAAGAGAAGGTTCCCAAAAAGAAAGAAATCCCCATTACCAAAGTAGCCTCAAAAGGGGGTAAAAGCGACAGCGAAAGCAATAAGTGGGCTACTGTTTTTATCATGGGAAAAGCCCATAAGGTACCGGCGGAAGCCACGATTATGGGCGCCATCGAATATGCCGGATACCAGATCAAACGCGGAGCCGGTTGCCGTGAAGGATTCTGCGGCGCCTGCGCCACGGTCTATCGCATGCCCGGAGATTATAAGATCTACACGGGTTTGGCCTGCACAACGCTGGTCGAAGACGGAATGTGGCTGTCTCAACTTCCGGCGCTTCCCGCTCAGAAAGCCGTTTACGACCTGGAAAAACTGGAGCCGAACGTTCAGACCTTTCAAGATCTTTATCCGGAAGTATTCCGCTGCGTCTCCTGCAACACCTGCACGAAGGCGTGCCCTCAGGATCTGGAAGTCATGGATTACATCCAGGCGGCGATCCGCGGTGATATAGAAAAGGTCATGGACCTCTCTTTCGACTGCCTGAGCTGTGGACTCTGCGCTATCCGTTGTCCCGCGGAAATCGTTCAATTCAATGTCGGCCTTCTGGCCCGAAGGCTCTACGGCCGTTATCTTTCAAAGAAGAGCGAACAGCTCAAGCAGAGAATCCAGGAAATCGAGAAGTGCAAGTACGACAAGGAATATGGAGAACTGATGTCGATGGATGACGATGAGTTGAAAAAGAAATATTACGAAAGAGATACGGAATAAAAGGAGAATCCAATGTATCCGGAATATATGAGACCTTCGCTTGATAAAGTCGCTCAAACACGAAACAAGCGGTTTGAGTTGGAAAAATCGGGGAAGCCGGTTTTCCCCCCGATGAGCGCCGAGGAACGTGAACAGGTGCTTACAAAATTCCATCCCGACTATAAATCCGATTCCCGTCGCGAAATAAAAATCGGTCCTAACAAAGGTGAACGGCTCACCACCGAAGTCGCCTCGATGCTCGAGTCCCACTCCCGCATCAAATCAGATCTTTTCGATCTCAGCAATCCCGATTATGAGACCGACGTATTGATCGTCGGCGGCGGTGGTGCCGGTACGGCCGCGGCGATCCTGGCCATGAAAAACGGCACCCGTTCCATCATTTCCACCAAGTTGCGTTTGGGAGACGCCAATTCCATGATGTCCCAAGGAGGAATGCAGGCCGCGGTCACGCCTCAGGACTCCCCCACCCGTCACTATCTGGACGTGATCGGCGGCGGACATTTCGACAACAAAACCGACCTGGTTCGCGCTCTTACCGAGGATGGGCCTGAAGTCGTGAAATGGCTTGAAGATCTTGGGGTTGTCTGGGATAAGAATGATGATGGTTCCAACCAGGTTCTGCATGGGGGCGGCACCTCACGCAAACGAATGCATTCCTCCCGCGATTATACCGGAGCCATCATACTGCGTACGCTCATGGACGAGGTGCGGAATCACCCCGATATGATCACTTCCCTGGAGTTCATGCCGACGGTCGAATTGATCCTCGACAGCAAGGGGCAGTGCGCCGGCGGTGTGCTTTACAACCTCGAGACCGAAGAATATTACACGGTCAAAGCGAAAGCCACCATCATCGCGACCGGCGGCTACGGCCGCCTCCACATCCGCGGATTCGATACCACCAACCATTACGGAGCCACCGGCGACGGCCTGGTTATGGCATATCGTGCGGGCGCTAAGCTCCTGTACATGGATTCGGTACAGTATCATCCCACCGGTGCCGCTTTCCCGGAACAAATCGGCGGCTTCCTGATCACGGAGAAGATCCGGGGCGCAGGAGGGCAACCGATCAATATGGATGGTGAACTTTTCGTGTTCCCTCGAGAGCCTCGGGATGTCGAAGCTTCCGCTATTATCAGGGAGTGCGTCGAACACCGGAAAGGCATCAAAACGCCCAGCGGACGACTCGGCGTTTGGCTGGATTCCCCACTGATCGAAATGATCCAGGAAAAAGGCTATGTCGAGAAACAATTTCCCGCCATGCACCGCCAGTTCATCCGCTATGGAATCGATATCACGACCGAACCCATGCTGGTTTACCCCTCGCTTCATTATCAAAACGGAGGCATCGAGATCAATCCCAAATGCGAAACCAGCATACCGGGACTTTTCGTAGCCGGTGAAGCCTCAGGCGGCGTCCACGGACGCAACCGCCTTATGGGAAATTCCGTTCTCGACTATAACGTATTCGGCAGACGAGCCGGAATCAATGCGGCCCAATATGTCAAAAACGTCGAGCTCGCCCGTTTGAGTTTGGAACATATCGATGCATACGAAAAAGCTCTTAAGGAATCCGAAATAGAAACCGATCGGGTCGCGCCCATCCTGCTGCCGTCCTACACTCCCGAAGACGTCAAGAAGCGACAGCTCACGGCCCATTATGAAGGCACCATAAGATAATCACTTCCGGTATCGGCGCTTTCGGCAAAGAATCCCTGCAGGGGTTTTCATGAGAATTGTCATCTCTTTTTGAAAGCGGATTTCTCAACCGGATATTTCGTTTCGCACACGAACACCACCTGATATGAGACCTATGCCTCGGCTCGTTTTCGAATTGATTGACATTTATTTCCGATTTGATATATTCTGAACTTACATTGCTCAAGAAGCTGTTTTAGCGAGAAACGAGGAGGTTTGGGATGGAGTATAAAGGGCTTGAAAGACGAACCTGCCTTCGGTTCGATATCCCCGGTTCAACCGTCAGTTTTAAAACGAAAAAGATGCTCTTTTCTCAAGACAAATTTGAAGAAGAATTCTGCCCTTTAAAAGATATCAGCCGAGGCGGACTTCGTTTTTTATGTCAATCCCTTCAAAAAATCAACAGCAAGATCATCCTGAAGCTCTCCATCCCGGGAGAACGTATCCCCCTGATGATTTATGGGCGTGTTCGCTGGTGCTCCCCCCAAGCCGGACAGAGCTATAAATACCAGATCGGCGTACAATTCAATCCCTACGGTGAAAAGAAAGATCAGAACTATCCGGGTACCCTGGTCAAGATAATCGCCCTCGAACAGAAATTCTCCAGCGAGCTCCCCTCGAATTCCAAAGATTGCGAAGAGGAATTTTCCACCGATGGGTGATCCCGCCGCAAATCCGGATCAATCCGTCGATAACCGAAACCATTTTTTCCCTTTTTCAGATCGAGTCGTTTTCTAAAAACGTCTCATTCCCATTTCCACGGGTGATAAGACGTTTGGTATTTGCTTAAATCTTTCAAAGCGGATTTAATGTGAAATTCCCGTTTCACGGGGGCCCTATCGCCTCATGAGCCTTCGACTACGATTTTCGAATAATCGGCGACCTGAAGAAAAAGCCGGCTGACACCCTGCAGGAGAGCCAGGCGATTACGCTGCAGTTTTTTATCCTCATCCATAACCAATATATTATCGAAAAACGTGTTGATGGAGGGGCCCAGCCGAAAAATTATGCCCTGGGCTTTTGAAAACTCCCCCTTAGATATCAGGGGCTTAACATTGTTGTAAATAATCGTATAGTTGGAATGCAGTTCCCGCTCAATTTTTTCCACGAGAAGATCAGGATTGATTTTATAGGCGGATTGACCGCGTATGATATTATTGACCCGTTTGACGATCAAAATCATGGGTTCAAACTGTGAGCTGTCCTTAAGCCCGTTGACGGCTTTCAAGCGCAGAGCAACATGGTGGATCCGTTCGATTCCCGGCGCCAACGCGGCATGAACCAGATCATATCGAAATCCATCACGCTCGAAAATATACTGAAGGCGATTCTGTATGAACTCTACACAGCGGCCTTTGATCTCATCGCGTGAAAGCGTTAAGTTGTCACCATGGATCTTGATCACTTTATCCAGAAGCAACCGGAAGGAAAAGTCACATTTTCGTTCCCTTGCAATCGAGCAAAATCCTTGTGCGTGCCTCCTGAGTCCGAAAGGATCCTTCGACCCCGTAATTTCGACTCCGATCCCGATCACTCCCACAATGGTATCCAATTTATCCGCCATGGATATCAGCGAACCGTTTACGGTGGAAGGCACCGAATCCTCCAGATTGACGGGGCGATAATGTTCATAAATCGCTTTCCAGACCGCAGCGGGGTGCCCCTCTTTGCGGGCATACAGACCGCCGACAACACCCTGACGCGAAGGGAATTCTTTAACCATTTCCGTCAGCAAATCGCTTTTGCATATTTCCGCGGCGAATCCCGCATTCGCCTTTTCTTTTCCGATTTCAAGCTTTGCGGCCAGATAATTGACGATTTTTTTGATCCTCACGGCTTTTTCGGCGTAAGTCCCCAACTGTTCCTGAAAAACGATCTGATCCAAATCACGTGCCCGTTCCCTGAGGGATATCCTGACATCCTGATCCCAGAAAAACCGCGCATCCTCCAGTCGGGCTTTCAGCACCCGTTCATTGCCCCGCTTGATCAGCGACTTCGTATCCGATACCGCATCCGCGATGCCGATAAAATGAGCGAGCTGTTTGCGTTTCCGAACGACGGCAAAAAGGTTTTGCCCGGCTTTCATGGCCGTGCTCGATATCTCCATGGGAAGCTTAAGATACTTTTCCGGAAAATCCCCCATGAACACCTTCGGCCATTCCACATCATAAGTTAATTTGGTCAACAGCTGTTCATCTTTCAGAACCTGAGCTTCCAAAGGAGCCAATATCTTTTCCATTTGCATCGTGATCTTTTTTCGTCGCTCTCGAGGATCGATCATTACCTTCCGCTTACGCAAAGTCGAAATATATTGCGCCGCCGATTCCACTTTAAACTGTCCCGGATGCAAAATCTTATGCCCGATGGTCACATCACCAGCCGCCACTCCGGCCACTTGAAATTGAAGAGGCTTGCCATCGCAAAGACAAAGCAGCCCCTTGATCGGACGCGAAAATCTGAAAGGGTTTTCTCCCCATTTCATCATTTTCGGAAAAGAAAGCCGCGACAACAGCATCGGTAGAATTTCGACCAATATTTCCGGAGCCGTCTTCCCTGTAATCGATTTTTTTAAACCAAGGTATTCGCCTTTTCGGTTTTTCACAACCTCAAGCCGGTCCACGGCGACTCCCTGAGAACGGGCAAATCCCAGGGCCGCGGCTTTGGGCTCTCCTTGGCTGTCGAAAGCGACGGCTTTGGGCGGCCCCATGACGAGCTCCTCTTTATCGCGCTGGCGGGATACCAGATCTCCGATCAGGATCAATCGCCGGCAGGTTCCATATGGAGCGAGGGTTCCGGGCTGCCGTTGTCCGTCAACCAGCTCATTTCCCATCAATTCCTGTTTCAATCCCGTTTCCAACTGTTCCAAAGCAATCGGGATATGAGAAGGAGGCATCTCTTCGGTCAATACTTCCAGTAGAAAATCCATCAGACCTCCGTCTCCCGTTCCGCATATCGTTTTGCGATCTGATTGACCAGATTACGAATACTCGCAATCATCTTCACCCTTTCCGTCACTCCGACGGCGCCGCGCGCATCCAGCAAATTAAAGAAATGCGAGCACTTCAAGCAGTAATCATATGCCGGATGCAACAGATCCTTCCCGATGAGCTGCTGTGCTTCGGCTTCATTCAAGGCAAAAGACGTCCGCAGCATTTCGGTGTCGGCCTGATTGAAGTTGTACTCTGAAAATTCCTTTTCTTCCTGATGGCGCAGATCCCGGTAGCTGACGTCTTCCGACCATTTCAACTGATATATGTCATCTCGGCCCTCAAGAAACATTTCCAGTCTTTCCAGGCCGTAGGTGATCTCCACAGGGACCGGAAACGTTTCCATTCCCCCGGCTTGCTGAAAATATGTAAACTGCGTGATTTCCAGCCCGTCGAGCAGGACCTGCCAACCGACGCCCCATGCTCCGATGGTCGGAGATTCCCAATTGTCTTCATCAAACCGGATGTCGTGCTCCGTAAGATTGATGCCGAGCGATGAGAGGCTTTGGATGTAAAGATCTTGAATGTCTTCGGGAGAAGGTTTCATGATGACTTGAAACTGGTGGTGCTTTTGTACCCTGTGAGGATTGTCCCCGTAGCGGCCGTCCGTGGGTCGCCTTGAAGGCTGCACATAGGACACCCTCCAATTCTTCCTTCCGAGAACCCTGAAAAACGTATCCGGCGTCATGGTTCCGGCTCCCACCTCGACATCATAAGGCTGCGCCAAGTAGCACCCCTGATCCGTCCAGAATTTCTGGAGATTCATGATCAATTTTTGTATAGACATCCCTATCGCTCTTCTTTTTCTTATTTAAAAAACGGGTTTAATCCCTGGTCTCGTTTTCGGCGGTCCACCTCAAAACAGGATTGCGCGCCGCTTTTGTCTCATCTAAACGTCTCACATAGGAATGATGAGGAGCGGATTTGAGAATATCAGGATTTTCCCCGGCTTCGCGGGCGATCCGCTTCATGGCTTCGATAAAATGGTCGAGATCCCGCTTGCTTTCGGTTTCCGTGGGTTCGATCATAAGGGCTCCGTGTACGATCAGCGGAAAAGACATGGTCGGCGGGTGCACCCCCAAATCGATCAGCCGCTTCGCGATATCCAGATTACTCACCCCGTATTCCAGCTGTTTTTTATCCGAGAATACGCATTCATGCAAAGTGTCGGTTTCATATTTCAGGTAAAACTCGTCTTCCAGGCTCTTGCGGATATAATTGGCGTTGAGAACCGCAAATTCCGACACCTCACGAATCCCGTCCGGACCCAGCGCCAGGATGTAGGCTAAAGCCTTGACGACGACCAGGAAATTACCGAAAAAGCTCCTCACCTTTCCTATACTTTGCGGCCGGTCGAAATCCCATCGCAAATCTTTTCCTTCTCGGTTCAACACCGGCATCGGGAGGTAGGGCTCCATTTCAAGCTTCACGCCGACGGGACCTGAGCCCGGTCCTCCTCCGCCGTGGGGGGTGGAAAAGGTTTTATGGAGATTGAGATGAATAACATCGACATCCATATCCCCGGGACGACAGGTTCCCATTAAAGCGTTCATATTGGCCCCGTCCATATACACCAATCCACCCCGAGCATGCACGATGCTCGCGATCTTCCGGATATCCTTTTCGAAAACTCCCAGCGTATTCGGATTGGTGATCATGATCGCGGCGACCTCTTCGGTCATGTTTGCTTCCAGATCATCCAAATCGATCGTTCCCTCGGGATTGGACTTGACCTCTCGCACCTTATATCCGCACACATGAGCGCTTGAAGGATTCGTACCGTGCGCCGAATCGGGGATCAAAACAGTGGTGCGGGGATCGCCCCTGCCGGTCAGACACGCCCGAATGAGCATCATTCCCAAAAGTTCACCCTGAGCCCCTGCTGACGGCTGCAGCGTGAACGCGTCCATCCCGGTGATCTCACACAATAGTTCTTCCGAGCGCTTGAGAATTTCAAGATTCCCTTGAACCGATTCTTCCGGGGCCAGCGGATGAACCGCCGACAATCCAGGGAGTCCCGCCAGTTTTTCATTGATCTTGGGATTGTATTTCATGGTGCAGGATCCCAAGGGATACAAACCTATATCGATGCAGTAATTTGTCTGAGAAAGCCGAGTGAAATGCCGGACCACCTCGATCTCCGAAACCTGAGGAAAACCGGCGATCTCGTCACGCAGAGGAACATCCTCGAGGGCATCCTCACGGGCCGGGACGTCGGATTCGGGCAGGACATACGCGCGTTTGCCTGGGTCGCTGATTTCAAATATCAATGGTTCTCTAATCATGTTTCTTTTCCTTTGTCCGGATCCTGAAAATCCTCAGGATTTCAGCGCTTCCTTGAGCGTGGAAACCAGGAGGTCGATATCCCCACGACGATGCACTTCGGTGACGCAGCAAAGCACGCAGCGGTCATTGCCGGATGAAAAGCCGCCCACGGCCAATCCCCCGAAAAGGCCTCGGCCGCGCAGCACTCCTTCCAGTTCATGCCAAGGACGATCGAACTCCAATACGAATTCATTGAAAATCGGTCCCGACAATTTCCTCCTCACACCCGGAAGCTCACAAAGCTTCTCCAACGCATATTGAGCTTTATCCACATTCCGCACAGCCAGCTCACGAAGTCCGTCTTTACCCAGTGTTTCCATGTATATCGCGGCTCTCAGCATACACAATGCTTGGTTCGTGCAAATATTGGAGGTGGCCCGCTCACGTCGGATGTGCTGTTCCCGTGTCGAGAGCGTCAGCACATAACCGCGCTTTCCGTCCTCATCAGCGGTTTGTCCGGCTATCCGTCCAGGGAATTGTCGAACGAACTTCTTTCCGCAAGCCATGAACCCGAGGAACGGCCCGCCGAAACTCAAGGGCATTCCCAGAGATTGGGCCTCTCCGGTAACGATATCCGCGCCTTGCTCTCCCGGAGGCTTCAGCAGCCCCAGAGAAACCGCTTCCGACACCACGACAGCTGAGAGAGCCTTGTTTTCATGAGCCAGATCGGATATCGCCTGCAAATCTTCAATCACTCCGTAAAAATTGGGGGACTGGGTCACGACCACGGCGGTGGTATCGTCCATCCGCTTCCGGAGATCATCCATATCGATCCGGCCGCTTTCGTTGAAATCGATCTCTTCCAGTTCGACATCCAAATTTCTGATGTAGGTGCATATCACTTGGAGGTACTGGGGATTAAGGGTTTTCGCCACCAGGACTTTGGATTTGCGTGTCAATCTCTGCGCCATCAAGACCGCTTCCGCGGCTCCTGAAGCTCCGTCGTAAAGTGAGGCGTTAGCAATATCCATACCGGTCAACTGGCAGATCAAACTTTGAAACTCAAAAATGATCTGAAGCGTTCCCTGGCTGACTTCCGGCTGATACGGCGTATAGGGGCTGACAAATTCTCCCCGGCTCGACAGGTAATCGACGACGGTGGGAATAACATGGGGATACGCTCCCGCTCCCAGAAATGAGAGACCCTTCACAAAATCATTCCGCAGCCCCGCATGTTCAAAGTATTCCAGCATTTCCGGTTCGCTCAATGCTTCAGGAATTCGCAAACGCCGTTTCAGCTTGATTTCGTCCGGGATTGACCGGAACAGATCCCCAGGAGAATCGACCCCCAGCTTGGAGAGCATTTCCTTTTTATCTTTGTCGCTTAACGATAGATAACTCATTGGCTGATTTTTCGTTCTCGACGAGGGGCCGGGAATCAGTCCTCTATTCCATCAAGAAACTTTTCGTATTCCGAAACCTTCATCAGATTTTGGATCTCGGATTCGTCCTTCATTTTCAGCCGAATGATCCAGCCTTTTTCATGCGGATCCTCATTAACCAGTTCAGGCGAATCATTCAGATCCTCGTTCACGGCCGTCACTTCACCGGAGAGCGGTGAATAGACATCGGATACGGCCTTCACCGATTCGATAACCCCGATGGATTGGTGAACTTCAAGCTGGGTGCCGATCTCCGGCATCTCCACATACACAACGTCTCCAAGCTGCTTCTGCGCAAAATCAGTTATACCGATGGTGCATTCATCGCCTTCGATTTTCACCCATTCATGATCTTTAGTGTAATAATTCTTATCTGAATACATTCCTTCCTCCTATGAAGAAATACGGGGATTTCTCTCTTCGATAATTCCCCGTCCTAGTCTCGTTTATAAAAAGGGGTGGGCACAACTTTCGCCCGTGTTTTTCTGCCTCGGATTTCGATGTCGAATTCCGTCCCGATTTCCGTCTTTTCGATGGGCAGGTAAGTGGTTCCGATGCTTTTTTTCAGGAACGGCACGAATGTACCGGAATTGACTTCCCCGACGCGTTCTTCACCGATGTAGACCGGGAAATGCGGCCGTGCGATTCCCTTCCCCACCAACTCAAATCCGACGAGCCGACGCTTCAATCCTTCCTCTTTCTGTTTGAGCAAAGCATCACGACCAAGAAAATCCCCTTTCTTGAACTTGACGACCCAGCGCAACCCGGCTTCAAGTACGGTTGTGGTTTCATCGATATCATTGCCGTAAAGCATCAGCATGGCTTCCAACCGAAGGGTGTCGCGAGCTCCCAAGCCTATGGGATGGATTCCCAATGATTTTCCCTGTTCCATGACGGCGTCCCATATTTTTGCGGGATTTTCAGAAAGCGTATAGATCTCATAGCCGTCTTCTCCGGTATATCCGGTCCGGGAGATCAGGGCTTCTTCACCGGCGACTTTCCCCATCGCAAACGCAAAGGTCTTCATCTCCTCGAGATCGACGTCCGTCAACGGCTCCAGGATTTCCCTCGCCTTGGGACCTTGAAGAGCCAGCTGCGAATACGCGTCGCTCAAGTTGCTCACGCTGACGTCGAAACCGGATTTATGGCTGTCGACCCAGGCAAAATCCTTATCGATGTTGGCGGCGTTGACAACCAGAAGGTAGTCTTTCTCTCCCAGGCAGTATACCAGCATGTCGTCGACGAACGTTCCTTCGGGTGTTGTCAAGGCCGTGTACTGCGCTTTGCCGACAGCCAGACGGGCCGCATTATTCGGGGATAAGCGCTGGACATAATCCAACGCCTGATTTCCGGAGACCATAATCTCTCCCATATGACTGACATCGAAGAGACCGGCCTTGGTCCGAACGGCTAAATGTTCTTCCATAATACCCATATATTGGATGGGCATTTCCCAACCACAGAACTCTACCATCTTTGCATTCAGCTGCTTATGGCAGGCATTAAGACGTGTTTTTTTCATGATGTTCCCTCTATCTTATATAAAAATAATTAAGTACCACAGAAAATGGAGCGATGCAAGAAAAATCCTTGCTTCCTCTTGCCCATTCATTCCAATCTGCTATAATTATTAACCAATCATGAGTCAAATCAAAGAGAGCTTGAAAACCTGCATCCTCGAATTGCTGAAAGAGAAATATCCCGTGGAGGAGACTCCCCTTGAAATCTCCACCGCACCCCAGATTTCCATGGGTGATTACGCCACAGCCTTCCCTTTTTCAATGGCTAAGGTTCTGAAGCGCTCTCCACGCGAGATCGCCGAAGAGATCCGCCCCCTGCTCGAATCACTGCCCGGGATCGAAAAGGTCGAAGTGGCCGGCGGAGGATTCATCAATCTTTTCCTGAAACGAGGTGATTTTTTCCGCCGCTTTCTGGATACGGTGGAAGAAAGCTCCCTGGACCCGGAAGAAACGAAGATCATTATCGAGCACACCAACATCAATCCCAACAAAGCGGCTCATATCGGACATCTTCGCAATGCGATCCTGGGAGACACACTGAGCCGCTGCCTGAAATACAAGGGAGAACGCGTCGAAGTTCAGAATTACATCGACGATACGGGAATCCAGGTCGTGGACATCGTATTCGGCTTCATGAAAATGGAGCAAAAAGTCGCGGCTGAGATCGAGACGATCGAGGATCCTTTCGACTATTACTGCTGGGATCTTTACACCCGGGTTTCCGCATTTCTGGAAGAAAATGCCGACGCCCAAAAAATTCGAAGCCGTATCCTTAAAAATATCGAGCAGGGTGAACCCCCCGAGGCGGCACTGGCCCACATTATTTCCCGCCGGATTCTGCGGGCCCATCTTCGTACCATGCGCCGTTTGGATATAAGCTACGATGTTCTGCCGTGTGAAAGCAGCATCCTGCACCTCAAATTTTGGGAAAGAGCATTTCATCTGCTCAAGCAAAAGCACGCCATCTCCTTCGCCGAAAGCGGTGAAAATAAAGGCTGCTGGGTCATGTCTCTGGAAGACTCTCAGGATCAAGTGAAAATCATCGTCCGATCGGACGGAACCGTAACATACGTAGGCAAGGATATTGCCTACCAGCTGTGGAAATTCGGGCTCTTGGATCAGGACTTTTTCTATAAGCCCTTTGAGGAAATAAATGATCACACGATATGGATCACCTCCGATCACCCGAGTTCATTCAATCCTGATTTCGGGAAAGCGTCCCTGGTATACAATGTCATCGACACACGTCAGGCCTATCTCCAGAAAGTCGTCGCACAGGGATTGAGATCGCTTCAATACAACCGGGAAGCGGATCATTCGATCCACTTCTCTTATGAGATGGTGGCTCTCTCACCCAAAAGCCTCACCGAATTGGGATTGAAAGCAGCGGAAGGAAATCAGGAAAAAGCCTTCCACGAGGTATCCGGCCGTAAAGGCCTGGGTGTTAAAGCCGACGACCTCATCGACCGCCTTCAGGAAAAGGCCCTGACGGAAGTCGCCCAACGCAATCCCGACTTCAGCGAAGAAAGGAAAAGGGACACGGCCCACAAGATCGCCTGCGGCGCCCTGCGATATTTCATGCTGAAATTCTCACGCAATTCCCTCATCGTTTTCGACTTCGAGGAGGCACTCAGCTTCGAAGGCGAAACCGGTCCTTATCTCCAATACACGCTGGTTCGCATCCGGAGCATCTTCAAAAAACTCAAAGCGATGGAGGGCACCGAACTTTCCGACATCAAGCGCAGGGCCGAAAACGAAATCCCCCTGGACGCACTCTCCGAATCCGAGATGTCCGATTTCTGGGATCTGATTTTTTACGGATCTCAATGCGATGATGAGGTTCTTCATTCTCTGCGCTCACTGGAATTCTCACACCTGGCTAAATTCGCATTTAATCTCTGCCAAAAATTTAATGCTTATTATCATAAATACCCGATTCTGTTCGAAAAAAATCGAAAGATTCGGGACATACGACTGCTAACGCTCGTTTACATTGAGCGGACATTGTCGAAAGCGCTGTCGCTGATGGGGATCCCCCGGCCCCATCGCATGTGATCCGGACACATTTTACTCCGGGAGGGTATTCGTATGGGCTTAAAAACCATGCAACCAAAAACCTTGGGGCGGAGTTATTCTCCAAGGTTCATTAATACGGGGCTTCCGGCGAGCGGATCCCTTTTTATCCGTTCGCTTCATGCCTTACAATAATATGAGGAGATAGGACATGATCGAAGTCGAACACCTTACTAAGAAATATGGTGATCTGGTTGCCGTCGATGACCTCAGCTTCACGGTTGAGAAAGGTAAGATTTGGGGGTTGCTCGGTCCCAATGCCGCGGGAAAAACCACGACCATGCGGGTTTTGACCTGCTATCTACCCGCCACTTACGGCAAGGCCACCGTTTCCGGTTTCGACGTATTTGAACAACCGAATGAAATCAAGAAAATCATCGGGTATCTTCCTGAAGTTTTGCCGCTCTATACGGATATGACGGTTCAGGCATACCTTCAATTTGTCGCTGAGATCAAACAAGTCCCTCGTGAAAGGCGAAGAAGGGCCGTCGGCCATGCCCTCGATGTGTGCGGTCTCGGCGACGTCCAAGGCCGCCTGATCAAAAATATATCGAAGGGATACAGGCAGCGGGTGGGCATCGCTCAGGCCCTGCTCCACGATCCACAGGTCATCATACTGGATGAGCCGACCGTCGGATTGGATCCCGCTCAGATCCGTGAAATCCGTCAATTGATCAGCTCTTTGAGAGGAGAACACACGATCATCCTTTCAACCCATATTCTTGCCGAAGTGACCCAGACCTGCGACGGCGCCGTTATCATCAATGACGGCAAGCTCATGGCCTCCGGATCTCTGGAAGAGCTCACTTCTTCCTTCAGGGGCGGCAACGACGGCGTTCATGTCCGCCTGCGTGACGGCGAAGACCGGATTTCGGAGCTCCTGCGGGAGATCCCCGGAGTTGAAGATGTCAGGCGGCGGCGGAATGAATACGCCGTCGAATGGCGATACGGCACGTCTCCGATCGACGATATCCTCAAATGCATCGTCGACAAAGATCTCGGTCTTCAGGAGATGCGCCCGATGTCGATGAGCATCGAAGACCTCTATCTCAAGATCATCTCGGGAGGCGTGGAACAATGAACAATATCTGGGCTGTATGCAAAAAAGAAATCAAATCCTACTTCACTTCTCCGATCGCGTATGTGACCATCACCGTTTTTCTGGTTCTGGTGGGGTTTTTCTTTCAGAGTTTGATATGGTGGTTCAACATGCAGTCGCTGCAGATGGCGCGCAACCCCCAGGCCCTCCAGCAACTCAACATCAATCAGATGGTGTACGCTCCGCTGTTCCACAACATCAGCATCATCCTGCTGTTGATGATCCCGCTGCTCACCATGCGACTGTTTTCCGAAGAGAAGCGCTCCAAGACGGATGAACTGCTGTATACTTCGCCGCTTTCCGTCAATCAGATCATCCTGGGAAAATACTTCGCATCGCTTTTCGTTCTGCTCGTCATGCTCGCCCTCAACGGCCTGCTCTCCCTGTTTACGTTCCTCTTCGGAAATCCCGAATTAGCGCCCGTTCTCACCGGATATCTGGGACTCTTTCTCATGGGCGCCGCCTTCATGGCCGTCGGAATCTTCTTCTCTTCTCTGACCGACAACCAGATCGTTTCCGCTGTTCTGACTTTCGGGGCGCTTCTGCTGTTTTGGGTGTTGAATTGGGCATCATTCTCGACGAGCGGAATCTGGAAGGATGTCCTCAACTATATATCATTTTTTCAGCATTTCGACGGATTGACGCGCGGCATCCTGGATACAACGGATATCGTCTACTACCTGAGTTTCATCTTCCTCGGTCTTTTTTTCACACACTCGGTTATCCAATCGAGGAAATGGAGATAATTCATGGAATATATCAAAAAATATATGAACTATGCGGCCTATGCCCTGCTCTTTTTGGCTTTACTGGCTTTCAATATCTGGCCCTATAAGAAAACCTTTCCCCTGGTCCTCGCCATTCTCGGGTTTTTATCCCTTGCGGTTTATATCGCGCTGAATCTATCGAAATTGAAAAAGACCTTCACACGAAAATCATTCCTCTATTCCAGCAACCTGGCTCTCATCATCATTCTGGTTCTGGGCATCGTGGTTATCGTCAATTTCTTTTTCGCCAAACACCACCACCGTTTCGATTTCACGGAGTCAAAACTCCACAGCCTGGCCGATCAATCGATCAGCGTCTTAAAAAATCTGGATAAGGAAATCCAAATCAAAGGTTTCTTTCTCGAAGGAAATTATGAAAAAGCCAAGATGGAAAACCTCCTCCAGATCTACAGCTATCACTCTTCCAAAATCAAAGTCGAATTCATCGATCCGGATAAAAATCCCGGTTTGGTCAAACGTTATGAAATAACCCAGGACGGGACCACTATTCTCGAATACGAGGGAAAAGAGAGCCGGATCACCTCAACGGCTGAAGAAGACATCACCAACGCCATTATCAAGCTGACCCGAGGTGGAGAGAAAATCATCTATTTTCTGGAAGGACACGGCGAAGGTTCCCTCGAAGATATAGAAGACGCGGGTTATTCGCAAGCTAAAAACGAGATGGAGAAGATCGGGTACAAAGTCCAAAAACTGAGCCTTGCTCTGCAGGGGACGTTTCCCGACGACGCGGCCCTGCTGGTTATCCCCGGCCCGGTTAAAGACCTGATTCCCGAAGAGCTTGACACGATACAGAGCTATCTTTCCCGTGGAGGGCGCGTCTTTCTCATGATCGACCCGGAAAGCGCATCCGGCATCGATTCGTTTCTCCTGGATTTCGGCATTCAGCTGGAAAACGATTTGATCATCGATACCGTTTCCCGGCTGATGGGCGGAGATTATTTCATGCCCGTGGTCAGTGAATACGAATTCCATGATATCACACGAAAATTCCGCTATGCGACATTTTTCCCCTATGCCCGTTCGGTTGAACCCGCCGAGGAAAAACCAGACGGCATCTTTGTTCAGTCCATTGCCAAAAGCAGCGCCAATTCCTGGTCGGAACGACAGCTCGACCATCAGAAAGTCACTTTCGACGAGGAGTCGGATAAGGCCGGTCCGGTTTCTCTTGCCTGCGTGGTGACGATCGATAACCGCGAAACCGGAGCCGGAGACCCGGAAAGCGAGGGTGCCGAGAGCTCCGGTTTCGAAAATTCAAATCGACGAGAAGGCCGTCTTGCCGTATTCGGAGATTCCGATTTTTTCTCCAACCAGTACTATAATCTCTCAGGAAACGGGAATCTGTTTCTCAACACCGCCAACTGGCTGACCGAAGAAGAAGATCTGATCTCGATCCAACCCAAAACCACGACTCCCAGAACCATTCATTTATCACCTTCTCAAGGAAAAATGATTTTCTTCGTTTCCCTCATCATCCTTCCCCTCGCCGTCCTCATTACGGGAATCACGGTCTGGCTGCGCAGGAGGAAGCTGTGAAGTTCAAAACCACATTCATTCTGCTGGTGCTTTTCGCCGTTCTTTTGGGTGGAGTCTATTTTTTCGAAAGCCGGTCTAAAAACCGCAAAGATTCGGAAGGCAGGCTTGTCAATCTGGAATCCTCGGACATTCAAGAGATCACACTCGCTCGAGAAAACGAGACCATTTCTTTTCGTAAAAATGAAAATGATGATTGGATGATCACCCAACCCCTGGAAGCCAGGGCAGACAATTTCGAGGTCAACCGCCTTGCCGGGGATTTCTCCGAACTCAAGATCGAACGCGTCGTAGAGGAGGAGGCCAAGGATCCGGCCGTGTATGAGATACCCAGGATAACGGTCCGGCTGATCACGAAAAGCCAGGGAGATCCGACCGTCATTCTGCTGGGAGCGGTGAATCCTTTGGATAAAACCGTATTTGCCAAAAGAAATGACGATCCCCGGGTCGTCCTGGTGCCAAGCAGCCTGGGATCTATTCTTGAAAAAAAAGTTTTTGATTTCAGAAAAAAAGACATTTTCAATTTCGAAACCACCGCCGTGGAGCGGTTCCGATTGAAAGCCGAAAATTTCCATCTGGAAGCGGAAAAACGCGAGGATGAATGGTTTCTCACCGCCCCGGTTGCCTCACTGGCCGTTACCGGCAAGATCTCGGGCCTCCTGAATGCGCTTTCCAACCTTCGCGCCCGTGAATTCATTTCCGAAGACCGCACGGCTGAAGAAACGCGTCGCTACCGCCTGGATCGGCCCGACTTCGAAATCGAACTCGAACTGCCTTCATCCGACCAAAAATTCGCATTTATCCTGAACAAAAACGACGAAACGGTTTACGCCTCCACCTCCCTTTCCACAAAAATCGTCAGCACGGAGGACTCCATTCTGACGACTCTGGGAAAGGGCATCGATGAATACCGGGATAAGGACATCGCCAAATTCTACAGCTGGCAGGTCGACGGCTTCACGTTGAAACAAGACGGTCTTGAATACATCCTGGCCAAGGATGATGAAAACAAATGGAATTTCAAAAGCCCTGTACAAAGCCCGGCGGACACGGATAAGATCGAAGAATTTCTCCGAAAACTGGACGGACTGGAATGCGACTCATTCATCGACCCTCCTTTTTCAGAAGGTGAAGATTCTCTGGAATCCGCGTATGGCGAGATCACCCTTCGGCTGGATAAAGGTGAAGAAGAATCCCCGGCCATCAATCTTATCATCGGAGAACCGGATGAAGCATCGGGCAAAGTGGTTATCCGCAATACCCGTTTCGACTATATGTTCCGAACCCCAGCGGATTTCCTGGATGTCTTTCCCCGTTCTCCGGATGATTGGAAGCCTGAAGTGGAAGAAGTGGAAAGTCGGGACTGAAGGCATACAGCCGATACACCGCTTTCGCGGATCGGCCTTCCTCGAGAATAGAACCGCGAGGCCCGGGATCATCAATGCATTGCCCTTCGGTTGATCGTCATGATTCTTGTCGTTTTCAAATCCCGGAATTTTTCCGCGCCGACGCCGGCATAAGTCCCTTCCCGGATGTGGGCGGGAGGCGGGGAATATACTATAATGACGAAAATCCACAGACAACGGGAAAAACAGATCCACTTGAAGAGGGATGCATTTTATGGACATCACAAAACGTTCGTTTCCACTGCCTTCATTCCTGACCGGATCACTCGATCGGTCCGGGATCAGCGGCTTTTGCGCCGACCGGAGCATTCCTCTATGCTTCCTTTCCATCGACCCTCTTTAGGAAAACCTATGATGGATCTTTCGCGGGCCTTTTCCGAAAAAGGCCTTATTCTCGACGGTGCTATCGGCACGGAGATCATGAAGCGCTCTCCATCCTGTTTCGATTGTCTTGAGGAGCTCAACCTCATTGCCCCCGATCTTAAAGGGGACATCCACAAATCCTACATCGACGCGGGCGCGGATATTATCACCACCGACACCTTCGGCGCCAACCGATCGGTTCTCGCGGATTATTACGGCCTGGCGGGTAAAACCAAGGAGATCAATGACTACGGCGCCCGGCTGGCCAAACGTACCACCAAGGATCAGGCCTTCGTCGCCGGATCGATCGGACCGATAACCCGTCCGCTGGACAAAGAGAAGAAGCTGAGTTCCTCCGATATCCGCGGAATCATACAAGAACAGTTGGAAGGATTGCTGGAAGGGGGCATCGATCTTCTCTTGTTCGAGACTTTCGCCAGCCTGAGCGAACTGCGGATAGGAGTTAAAACGGCCCGAGAATTCAACTCCGATCTGATTATCATCGCCTCCATGACCTATCCCAACAACGGTCTTACGCTTTTCGGAAAAACTCCTTACGAAGTATCGCTCAAGCTCAACAAAACCTCTTCTCAGGTTATCGGCGCCAACTGCGGAACCGGTCCTCAAAGCATATTGGAAGCCGTTAAAAAGATGGGCTCGGTATCCGAAAAAGAATTGATCGCCATGCCCAATGCCGGCCTTGCGCAATTCTCTCAGGGTAAATTTACCCCTCGAATCCGGATTACTTCGCGCGTTACGGAAAAAAACACCTCGATAACGGGATCAAGGTTCTGGGTGGGTGCTGCGGCACCACCCCCGAGCACATCAGCCGTCTGCACACCGCTCTCGAGGGCTTGATCCCTCGCGGCCGCAGGGTGAAATCCATTTCTATTCAGGAACGCAGCGATGTCAGGAAGCCTCCCGTCATCACATCCCCCCTGCGGAATCTCCTTCAGTGCGGTTCTGCGGTCGCCTTGGAAGTCGACCCCCCGAAAGATTCCGATTTTGAAAAATTTTTCAAATCCATCGAGCCTCACAGCTCGACATCATCAATGTCTCCGACAGCCCGATGGCAAAACCTCGCATGTCCCCCATCGCGACGGTTAAATTGCTCAAAGACCGACTTCATCTGGAAATCATCGTTCATTATACCGCACGCGATCGGAACAGATTGGGCATCCAATCGGATCTTTTAAGGGCTTCAGCCCTTCTTGGCTTGGAAAATTTTTTACTGTTAGGCGGGGCATCCCCTTCGATCGGCGATTACCCTTTCGCTACAAGCGTCTACGACCTCACATCGGAAGGGCTGGTGGAAATGCTGGACTCCCTGAACCACGGCATCGATATTTTGGGAAATCCTCTAGGAAAACAAACCGGTTTTTTCATCGGAGTCGGTACGGGCTTGGGAGAAAAGGGAAATGTGAATCCGGATTCCATGCAGCGCAAACTCAAGAACGGAGCTCATTTCATCATCACCCAACCGGTATTCGATATCCCCGGATGCCGCAAAACCCTTGAGAGCTTCAAATCATCCGGTATTCCCATCCTGGTCGGCTTCATGCCGCTTATATCGGGAAGAAACGCGGAATATATTCACTTTGAAGTCCCTGGAATATCCATACCGGACGAATTTCTCCAGCGGATGGAAGGAAAACGAGGACGGGAAGGAGAAAAAGAGGGAGCCGTCATTTCCCGCCGCCTCGTTCGCGAGCTGGCTCCTTACACGGATGGAATTCTTTTCATGCCCCCGCTGGGGAAAATACCGGCTTCTGGAGGACATCCTTTCCTGAAGGACACCTTCACGGCGATCTCGAACAGCCTTCATGCCGCCTCTCCCGACCGGGTTCCGTTGACCTGGCATTTCGCTTGTGATATAAACTGTAGGAACTCAAAGAGGGTAGCGATCATGCCGAAAAAAGGTTCACAGGAACTTGAAAGCTTGGACGATTTCGTAAAACTCTCATTTTTTGCCGATATCGGACTCGGCCTCTCCGCCGCCAAAACCATCAAGGAAGTCATGAACCAGGTCATGGAAAAAATCGGAGAGACCTTCGCTCCGCTCAATTGGTCGCTTCTGCTTAAAGATGATGAAACGGGAGATCTTACGTTCAAGCTGGTTGTCGGACCCAGCAGTGAAAAACTTTTGGGGACTCAGGTCCCCAAAGGCGAGGGAATCGCCGGCTGGATCGCTGAAAACGGTCAGGCCGTATTGGTGGAAGATGTCCGCGGGGATCCTCGGTTCAGCGATAAATACGACATGCTTACCGGATTCAGAACGGAATCGATCATAGGTGTGCCGCTGAAAGAAAGCGACAAGGTGATCGGTGTCATCGAATTGATAAACCGTCTCAACCATGAGCCTTTCACTCCCGCCGACTTGAAACTGCTCTCCACCATAGCCAATTATGCGGCGATCGCGATCGAAAAGGTATACTACCTTAGCGCGCTCAAGAATCTTGCCTATATCGATCCGCTAACCGGCGTATTCAACCGGCGCCGCTTTGAAAAACAACTGCAGGAAGATATCGACCGCAGCAAACGGTACGGCTACGACTTGAGCCTGCTTCTAATCGACATCGATGATTTCAAATCCATAAACGACAGCTTCGGTCACGCCGCCGGCGACCAGGTTCTACAGACATTGGCGGCGGTATTGAAACGGAGCGTTCGAAAAACCGATATCGTGGCTCGTATCGGAGGAGATGAATTCATTATTTTACTTCCCCATACCAAATTGGACCAAGCTGAAAACGCCCGTCAGCGCATCCTGAAAGAACTCGCCAAGGAAAACCGGCTTTCCAATTCCCCGCAGTTGGAGATTACCATCGGACTCAAATCGGGCAGCTCCAAAGGGATCTCCGATTTATTGTTCGAATCCGATGTCGATCTTTATCGACAAAAGAAATTAAAAGAAGGGATCGATCTTCAGTCCATAGAAAAACACCTGCAGACTTTCTTAAAGCTCGAAGAAACCCGAAACGGCGAAAAGAAAAAGCCCAAGAGCTCGAAAAGAAAGAAAGCAAAAAAGAAAAGGTCGAAAGCCGGATAGGTTTTATCCTCAGCCCGGATTACCGGGCGGGATCCGGAAAGATACGATCCGGTTGATATCACGATCCACGACGAAGACATCTCCCTCGGAGGAAAACTTCTGAACGTGATATTGATCCAGCAGGTAAACTTCCTCCCGGGTGGTGGCGATTCCGGTCATGAGGATATTCTTGCTGGGATTATCCCAAATCTTTTGAACAACCCCTAATGGATTAAATTTTATCACCCGCATCAATCGTTATAACGGTGACCTGGATATATTTTCCCTTTCTTGCCATAAAAAATATCCAAGTTTCTTCCACCTGTCGCTGGATTTTTTTCCATATTGCTTCCATCCCCTCGCTCGTGATATAGAAAGGCTGAAAGACATGAAAGACCCTGATGCCTCCGTCCGTAAATTTCGCTCTCGACTGCTGGGATGGTACCGTCGAAACGCTCGAGATCTTCCCTGGCGCACCAACCGCGATCCCTATGCGATATGGATCTCGGAAATCATGCTGCAGCAAACCACGGTTCAGACCGTTATTCCCTACTACGAAGCTTGGATGAAACGCTTTCCCGATATCCTGTCTCTCAGCCGGGCACCACTCCGGGAGGTTCTCAAAGCCTGGCAGGGTTTGGGTTATTATCAGCGGGCTCAAAATCTCCACCGCGCCGCCGCGATCATGGTCAATGTCCACGGCGGCCGCATTCCACGCGAGCCCTCTCTTCTGCGCAGCCTTCCCGGCTTCGGCCCCTACACCACATCCGCCGTATTGAGTCAGGCATTCGATCTTGCGTATCCGGTTGTCGACGCCAATGTCCGACGCGTCGGTATGCGGCAGCATGGTATCAAATCCGCGGCCTCCACGGCCGTAGACCGGTATCTGACACATTGGCTCGATGCGCTGATTCCCGCACGAGGCGCCGGTATTTTCAACCAAGCGATGATGGAATTGGGAGCTCTTGTCTGCCGCACGAAAAATCCTATTTGTCTGCGATGCCCTCTCATCGATTTCTGCAAAGCGTATCAAACGGGCGAACAGGAGGTCATCCCCCCCTCGCGCCATCAGAGCACAACGAAAATCCAGGCGGTCATCGGCGTCATCTCTCATCAATCGAGGTTTCTGATTCAAAAGAGGCCTGAAAAAGGACTCCTGGCGGGCCTTTGGGAATTTCCCGGAGGAAAAATCGAATCCGGAGAAAATCGAGAAACGGCCTTGCGCCGCGAGCTCAAGGAAGAACTGGGTTTGGACCTTCGTGATTTCACGTATCTCACACGGGTGGTCCACGCATACACCCAATTCCGCGTAACTCTTCACGCCTACAGCTGCCGATTGGAGCACCGCCCCGCTCTTCCCCGGGCATCCTACCGCTGGGTGACACTGGGCGGAATGCGGCGCTTCCCCATGCCCTCGGGAAGCGTCAAGATCGTGCGTTTTCTTGAGGCTGTGCACGAGGTCCCGTCGAAAGCGAATCCTGCTTCCGGGATTTCCTCGGATTGATCTTTCAACCTGACTGAGTTATGATTCCGACGGACATTTTATTCAAATAAAACGATATTCGTCAAAGGAGTCCACAACCTATGAAACGCACATCATTGCGAATGATATTGATATTGAGCGGGGCGGTGATCCTGCTCCTCACATGCCCCGCATCTCCGAATCGGGATCTATCCAGACTGCTTCCCGGATCCACCATGAACGGCGCATGGAATCCTGAGGGCGATCCCGGTTTATGGGAAGGGGAAGATCTATATATCTACATCAACGGAGGGGCTGAGATTTTTCATGAATACGGATTTCAGCGCGTCCTCATCCAGGACTATAAAAGTCAGGAAGACAGCTCCATCTCATTGGAAATCTATGAAATGCAGGATGCGCGGGGGGCTTTCGGCATTTTTTCCTTCCAAGCTTCGGATACGGGTGAAAAGCTGGACATCGGCCAGGGCGGACAGTTTGAAGATTACTATTTGAATTTCTGGCAGGATCGATTTTTCATCACGCTTACGGGATTCGATCAGAAACCTCAGACACTCGCAGGACTGAGACACCTCGCCGAGGCGGTCGCGGACCGCTTCGGAAAGCGGGAGCAAGGTATTCCGCCTGTGCTGTTAAATCGTCTGCCGCGGGAAAATCTGCTGCCGACCGGAATGAAATACTTTCGGGGCCACCTCGGACTCTTCAACAGCTATCCCTTTTCCCAGCAGGATATATTCCAACTGCAGGAAGCCGTAAAAGGGAGATATGCAGCGGGTCATGAAATCTATCTCATCCCCTACAAAGACGCAACGACAAGACGGACTATCTTTCTCTCCGTAAAAGACGCGCTTATTTCATCTTCCGATTATCACGGCGCCGTTCCCGCCGGAAACGGTTTTTTGCTCTACGATAAGGATAACACCCTCATTCGGGTGGAACCCGTCGGAACGGACATCGTTATCGTCACCGGGTGTGCGGATCCCGCCGCAGCGGACATCGTCATCGACTCTTTCATAAAACGGATCAATACCGCCTGAATCCATCCCCCTTTCTTTCAAGGCTTCGATCGTTGTCTTCAATCCCTTCATAGACGCATGATGCGCGTATTGACGAAATAGTCGAAATCAAATGCGGTCATCCGGCCGGCTTTTTTTCCCGGCACCGGCATCAGTCTGGCTGAAAGCGGCTTGTTTAATTTGACGGCCAGCGAAGCAATATCCAAGAGAAGCGCATAGAGCTTCTTTTCCGAAACATCCCCCGGCAGCGGTATGGTATCCAGCCCCGTTCCGCATACAGCGGAATACAGCAAGAGTTCGGTCACTCCGAAACGCCCTTCACGATTCCTTCGCGCCAGGCCGTCATCCTCCAAAACCGGCAGCATCAATCCCGAATATCCGCAGCGTTTGACGGGAATTCGCCTCAGCGTGTCCGTTACCACTTTGGCCGCGGTCAGGGTTCCTGGATCCCCGAAAATTCCAAGCCCCATGTTTTCGAATCCGGTTGCGATGCTCTCATGAGGATTGACTGAACTGGCGACGGATACATCGATTCCGTCATATTGTATTCCGCTATCATGACTGACGGATTCAGCGATCTTCTCTATCTTTCGGTAAGCCCGGGTCATTATACGCTTCAGCTTACGGGAGGCCTCATCGGGCGAGCGAACGCCTGAAAAAGCATCTCCCACCAGATCGCTGTTCTCCAGGCCGATCGCGAAAGAAGTCCGGCCTCGATGATAAGCGGCCGGATAAAAAGGACTCCCCGGTTCGGTGTTGAATAAGGCGGCGAATCTTAAATTGGCAAAGCCGTCGGGATCGACACAGGATAATTTTTTAATGACTTTCACCGTTTGCTCCGCCGCTTTCAGATTGATTTTCTCCCCATCACAGATCGTGGCGGTACAAAAACCCCGGAAGGTTTCCCGAATAAGATCGTAAGTCAGCGGGATCCGATCCGGCTTGAATGTCGTACCGAGGTTAAAATAATCGATACCCACGGCTTCCGTTAAGCGGTCCATCTTCCCGGCCAGCTCCAGCATCCGCCTTTCCGAAACATAATATTTCCCCCATGGTTGGGTGGCGATCCGGACGGTTTGAACAGAGTATCCTATCTCTTCAAAAACGCCGCGGGCTTTTTTGAGAAAATCTCCCAACTTGGGGATCCGTGTTTCCATGGTCTCAGGATTCAAATTAAAACCGACGGTAATGGTTCTGATCTTCATGGCACGATTATATTCCATTTCCGCAAAAAAATCTCCGGCCTGGTTCCGTTTCTTCTATTCCACTGAAAATCGTTTTTGGAACCCTGCCCCGAAATCACTCTGCTGACGGATACCTAGGGAAAGGAACACCGGCCCTCGTCGGCTGATATCTTATCGTCCCGATTCCGTTTCAAACCGGTGACATTATTTTCTTAACCATCTTGTTTTATCGATTCGAGTATGTATAATCATTAAGGTTTATGACAGAAAACAATCCAGATGAGACATGATGGATAAAAATTTAATATTCGGCACGATTCTCATTGCGCTTTCTTTGGGTTTCATAATTTATCTCATCCAATGGAGCCGTAACACGATCGAATTTATCCATAAAAACAAGTGCTGCACGCCTCGCCGCATCATTAAAGAACTGAATGAAAAGCGATAAGCCTTCCATTTCATCCGAGTTGTCTCGGGAACTATCCCTATTCCAAATCACTATGATGGGTTTGGGAATGATGATCGGCGCCGGTGTGTTTCTGGGGATCGGAAACGCGATATATGTGGCGGGACCGGGGGGGGTTCTGCTGACATTCTCCCTTAATGGAGTGATCGCCCTTTTTACCGCCCTCTCTTATGCCGAGCTGAGCTCCGCCATCCCGCGGGCCGGGGGCGCCTACAATTTCGCGCGTCTGGCATTCGGACGCGGGACAAGTTTTACGGCCGGATGGATGGAATGGTTCGCTTCCAGTGTCGCGGGAAGCCTCTATGCCGTAACCTTTGCGATATACGCCGTCCGCTATTTTCAAGGACTGGGTTTGCTGGATTGGGTTCCCGTATCCACGTACCTCACTGAGAAAGCGGTCGCCTTGCTGGTTGCCGCCTTTTTTCTCTACATCAACTATCGCGGCGCTTCGGAGACCGGTAAAGTAGGAGCCATCTTCACGCTTGGACAAACCATGTTTCTGGTTTTCATCGGGATCATGGGGATCATCGTGGCTGTCATCGATCCCTCAAGACTGCAAAACTTATCACCCTATCTTCCCTACGGTTGGAACAAACTGCTGATAACCATGGGATTCACATACGTGGCTTTTGAGGGTTACGAAGTTATCGCCCAAGCCGGGGATGAAGCGATCGATCCCAAACGCAACCTTCCCAAGGCCATGATCTATTCGGTATCCATAGCCACGTTTACCTACGTTGCCGTCGCTTTTGCCGCCCTTATCGCCGTTAAAGCGGGCACTCCCGGGATTGAAGGTGCCCCTTGGGAATGGATCGGAAGCTTTCGCGAACGGGGATTCGGCGAGGCCGTCGCTCTATTGATGCCCTATGGTAATTTTTTTCTGACCCTGGCCGTGATCTTCGCCTCGGTGTCCGCCCTTAATGCCACGATCTACTCAGCAACCCGTGCCTCTTATGCCTTGGGGCGGGACCGCATGCTGCCTAAATTTTTCTCCTTCATCTCATCCAAACGAAAGACTCCCTGGGTTGCGCTCTTATTCACCGGCATCATCGTTATAAGCGTCGCCGTCCTGCTTCCCACTATGGATGTCGCATCGAGCGCCAGCATCATGTTTCTCTTCCTGTTTTTCCTGGTCAATATCAGCGTTATCAAAATCCGCTGGAATATGAGCGATGAACTGACATACGGATTCATTATGCCGCTTTTCCCCTGGCTGCCGCTCATCGCCATTCTTTGCCAGGGAATCCTGGCCGTCTGGCTTATCAACATGAGTTTGATTGCCTGGATCGTCGCCCCCCTGTGGATCATCGCGGGAATCCTCATTTATCATTTATATTCCAAATCACATGCGATCACGACCGCCGAAGAGATCCAGATTTTAGAAGAGGACCAATCCGACGCCGGAGATAAGTTCCGGATCATGGTCGCCGTCGCTAATCCCGAAAATGCGCTTTCCATGATCCGTACCACCTATTTCCTCAGCGAAGCGGAAAAAGCCGAAATCCAGCTGCTCCATATGGTTCCCGTGCCGGATCAGGTTCCATTGACCGATGCCGAACAATTCATGATGGAAGGGAAAGAAGGGATCATGGAGGCCATGCTCTATTTGATCCAAAAATTTCCGCTCACCACAACCATTCGATACTGCCGCAATATCGCCCGCGGCATCCTCAGCGCCCTGAAGGAAAAGCGGATCGATATGTTGATCATGGGATGGCACGGCCGCCCTCATGGGCACGGATTCAGGCTCGGAAGCACGGTCGACGTTATTATCGAAAGAGCTCCTTGCCAGGTCGTTATCCTCAAAGACTGCGGCAACAAGCGCTTCCGCCGCATCCTCGTCCCGGTGGCGGGAGGGCCCAATACCGTGTTCGCTCTCCACGTCGCAAAGATTCTGGCTGAAAAGGATGGAAGCGAAATCGTGCTGTTTTCAGTCAGGGATTCCAAGTCAAAAACCCGCGGGGAAGCCGCACCTGAATTTTTAAAAGCTCTTAAATCTCTCGAGAACGGCCGCATGACCATAAAACAGGTCGCTTCCACCAACGTCGTGGAAACGATCCTCGAAGAATCGAGGGATTATGATTTGGTGGTGTTGGGAGGCACGCACGATCCGCTGCTCAGACAAGTTACGCGCGATTCCGTATCGCACGCCATCGCACAGCGATGTCAAACCTCCCTGATCATCGCGAAAGCGTCGGGCGGCATCCGGTCCTGGATTAAACGCTGGCTCTAAATCGCTTGCTTTTCCCACAGGTCTTCATCTTTTTCCCTCTTCAATCAGCATCAACCGCAGGTCCATTACATTGGTTTTTGTCGGCCCCGTGATCAGCAGGTCATCCAAGGATTTGAATAAAGGATAAGAATCATGCCGCTCCAAGCTGGATCGAGCATCCAGGCCGCCGGCAAGAGCCCGGGATACCGTGGATCCGTCGGCGAAAGCTCCGGCTGCATCGGTGGGCCCGTCCGTACCGTCGGTACCGGCGCTTAAACCGACGATCCCGCTCCAACCTTGAAGCTCCACAGCCAGACTGAGGCTGAATTCCTGGTTGCGCCCCCCTTTCCCCGATCCGGAATGAGTGACGGTCGTTTCCCCGCCGGAAAGCACACAGGCCGGCGGCGCAAGAGGAAGCCCCGTGCATTGAATTTCCTTGGCGACGGCGGCATGCACTTTCGCGACCTCCCGGGTTTCTCCTTCTACCCGAGAAGATAGAATCATTGTCCGATAGCCAAGGTTTTCAGCGGCTTCGGCGGCCTTGCGCAGGCAAAGCTGATTGCTGCCCACGATCACGGTTCGACTGCGGCGAAAAGCAGGATCGTCCCTTCGGGCTGTTTCCGGGGCCTTTCCGAGCACCCCCAATTCCAAGTAACGGATCACTCCCGAAGGCATATCGCTTCGACAGTCATACCGCTCAAGGATATGCATGCATTCCCGGAACGTCGAAGTATCGGGCACGGTGGGGCCCGAAGCGATCACGTTCAAATCATCGCCCACGACATCCGAGAGAACCAGGGAAATCAAGGCGGCCGGATAAACGGCTTGAGCCAGACGGCCTCCCTTGATACGGGAGATGTGCTTGCGCACGCTGTTCAGCTCATGGATAACCGCCCCGCATTCCGTAAGTATCCTCGTGGTCTCCTGTTTCTCTTCCAGAGTAATCCCATCCACGGGAAGCGGCATCAAAGCGGAGCCACCCCCCGAAATCACACAGATAACGAGATCTTCTTCATGCGCCTCCCGTGCCATCCGCATAATCCGCTCCGCCCCGCGCATTCCGGAGGCGTCGGGAAACGGATGGCCGGCTTCATTGACGCTCACGCATTCGAGATCCGCCTGGTGACCGTATTTGACATTCACCCATCCTCCGGTCAGATAATCCCCCAGGATCTCTTCCAGAGCTTTCGCCATCTCCGCACCCGCTTTGCCCGCGCCCAACACAATAACACGTCGGAACCGGGAAAGATCGTACCGTTTATCCTGCACATGAAAAGTGGCGCCCGACCGTCGGCAGTGCCGCCGGATGACGTTCCCGGGCTTTACCGCGTCCAGGCCGGCGCGGAATATATCTTCAGCTTGCCGGCGCATACCGATAATATTTTCAGCCAGCATCGAGTCCCTCGCTTTCAAATCCGGGACCGCGCAGGATCATATTTTGCGGAACATCTTCTCTGCACCCGTTATTTGCTGAGATATTGGGCGATGGAAGGGATTCCGTCTTTGCGCGGCGTTTGATTCCATTTGGCTATCAGATAATATTTCTCCGATTCCATGAGCAGGCATTCATTTTCAAGGAATTCCTCGGCTTCTTTGGTATCGAGTTCTTTCGTTGCATTGATGTAACCCAAAGTCCTCAAATAATAAATCGGGATCAATGATTTCAATAGATGCGCTCGGTCATCGGATTCATCCCGAAAGGCAACGATATAATCGAAGAGGATGCGCGCCCACAAATCCGAGGGGAAAATTATTTTTTCCAGAGATTGACCGCGCATTTGGAGAAGATCTTCCAGATTGATGGGGGCGATCACTTTTTTCCACATCGCCTGAAAATCGCCGGACCCGGAAAGGAATTTTTGAAACAACGCTTTCTTATTCACGGAAATCACAGGAGGATCTTCCTTTACGCCCAAACCGAATCCAAAAATGTTGGTGGGCCGGCTTATCGCCGCATCCTTCCACAGGTACTCAAACTCCGACGTAAGCAGGAAGACAGTTCCCACGACCTGATGGAACATCGGGCCCAGGTCCGATCCCGGATCCTTGGCTCTATGAGATTTCGGAGCGCCCAGAAACGTCTGACATACCTTAAAGCCCCTTGAAATCGCAATCGTCGTCATCCAGATATCGATACCGAATTCGGCGATGTTCTCGTTCCATGTCTTTTCGGTCAGGTAGGCCCGCGCTAACCGCCCGGAAAACGCAAAATCTCCGGCGATCGGCTGCCGAAGACGCAGACCGTAAAGGATGCGCGTTAACGGATACGTAATATTATTGGTAATGGTCCCATCATATTTGTGTCTCACATAGATCGGAATCACATAGTCGTTTCCCATGGCCACGGGTTCGGCAAAATATTGTATCCATTGGGGAGTGATGCTCTTGAGGTCAGCATCCACCATCATGATCGTTCTGGCGCCTAATTCGACTCCGGCCTCAAACAGGTTGCGTACATTTCTGCCCTTGCCCTTGATCCCGGGCGGAGTGGAAATATACATCTTCGGGGTGCGGGTTTCGATATTCAAAAAAGCACTCCGGGTATCATCCGGAGAATGGTTGTCGACATTGATGATCACGGCATCTTTTCGCTCGAAATATCGAGCCAGTCCCTTGTCGACGCATTTTACCACAGAGCCGATGGAATCCGCTTCGTTATACGAAGGGATTCCAACGACGATTTCTGCCTTCCGAATGCGATCGGGATTGTCAAATACTCGATTCACGCTTCACCTCCCATAACAACCGGATTTCCTTCAGAAGCTGTTGAACGCCTCGGATTCAGAATGGTAGAAGCTGAATATTTCATCCAGGCGCGTCAACTCAAAGATGGACGCGACATCCCCTTCCACCTCACATAGCTTGATCTCACCCCGACTGCCGATCGTTTTAAGAATCGCGACCAGCACCCCCAAACCGGAGCTGTCGATGAATTTCAGTGCGGATAAATTGACAATGATATTCATATAACCGTTGCCTACGATCTCCATCATCGTCGCTTTAAACTCAAGGGCATTACTGGCATCGATCCTCATTTCCAAAGGACGGACGATGAGTATGCCGTTTTTTTCTTCAGTATCAATATCCATTCTTCTTCTCCATGATGGTCGATCTCAAACCAAAATCCCCAACCGATGACCATTCCGGCTCCTATGAATAGAATTATCCTCGGGAGCGAAAACGCCAACCATTCATGCAAGAACGTTGAAATCCCCTTCCGTAGTCGGATAATTCGAAAATCCCTTCGAGCCGGTATCCACGTTGCCTTCTTACTTAAGCATAGTTTGTTTTTCCTTGTCAAGAACAAGGTCGCCGTACCGTGTTTTCCCGCCTGTTTCAGGCTGAAGATTCAGAGCGGCGCTCTCATCACGGCATGAGTCTCATCCCCCCCCGGACATCGGTTGACAACATAAAACAGGAACCCTATAATAAAGTTTAAGGGGAAAGACAACAACCGCTTCAAGCCGGATTTCTATGAGTGTATTTACAACCGGCATCTGATTCGCTTTTCAGGGGAATGGTCCATTGAGTGAAAAGAAACGTGAAATGATCGACTTCCTTTCACTCGATGAACTCAATTCCATGCAGCGGGAACGCTTCTTCCCCCGCACTTCTCAAGAGAACCCCGTGATCACAATCGGCTATCCCGGTTTTCTGGATGAATCACAAATTCTCAAACGCGATTTATTTCCGATCATTCGGGAAACCATTCGTGAGCAAGACCTCAAAATCTATTTCGTCATGGTAAGCTGGTGGGGACGCGGTGATCAAGCCCGCTGGACTGGGGGAGAACTATTAAGCTGCTTGAAAAAGCTGCAGGACAAGGGATTCTGCGAAGTATTTCTCAGTTATCAAGAAGGTGAAGCCGGTCCCTCCTCTCTCTGCCGTTTCTGCGATCAAAATCGGATTCCCGTGTTTTATGCCGACCGCAATCGTCTTTATTCCAAACAGGATGGACGTACGGTCATCGCAAAGAAAGCCCTGGGAAAGGCTGAAAACGTCATGAAAGCGGTCAAGTGGATCGAATCCCTCGGCCGAAAAACCGGGCATGCTCCGGAAAAAACCCTTCTGCTTTTCGTCGATGACGACTACACCCAATATCATTGGATGAACTATTTTCTCCTGTTCACTCCCTGGGTCCTTTCCTTCAGGGGGGAAATCGGAGACCCCGAGATCGACGATCAGATAAAGAAATTAGGCCGCATCAGCTATATAAAGAGCGGCAGCCCCCGGATCATACTTCCTTACGAAATTCAGGAGATGATCGTGGACGGCCGGATCAAACCGATGGACTATCTGGACGTGACGATTGCGATCATCGAAATGGCAATGGTTCATCATCGCCTCGAGCTGACGGGAGAAAAAAATAAAATCGAACATCTCATCACAACCTTGAGCAAGCTCAAACGAAATCACCAGATTTTGACTCCGAAAAACCGGGAACAGTTTCTCTCGAAAGAAATGATCGATAATTTGGAAAGAATATGGCGGGAATACATTTATCGCGGCGGACGCGTCACGCAGCGCCTGGAAGGAATCTTTCGTTATCTCAGCCACCATTTTCATTACAGATGGCTTCGCCAGTTCACCTTTCTGCTGCATGGAGATCAGGGAGCTCCCATGGACGCTTGGCGAGAATATTCGCCTTTCGGAGGATATGCCTTGGAGATCAGCATGCTGATGCAGGCGGTAAGAGACAAGGTTTTCGATAACCGTCATGTCATCAATCTGATCGGTCTTCCTCATTCCCACCAGCGTTCCAAAGAATTGGCGATCTGGAAAATGCTGGACAGCATCCTCTTTTCGCTGGACATCCTGCGTGTTCTATACCGCGACTCTTCCCTGGAAGATCTGCACTCCAAATACGGCTCGGAGTGGGATTACACCATGATCAACCGCTTTGGAAATGCCGTACGGCATCAGCCAAAATACGAGGAGTTCAAAATTTACCCCCGTTTGAAGGATCTGATTCTGGGATAAGTTCACCTCCGGAGCATCCGATAGACGCCCCATGCCATAAGATGCAAATCGCCGTAAAACACAGCCGTAAAGGAGATATTCATCGTGGATTTTCAGGGATGATATGATTACTGGCGGAGAGGGTGGGATTCGAACCCACGGTACCGATTTTTGTCGGCACAATCGCTTAGCAGGCGACCCTGTTCAGCCACTCCAGCACCTCTCCGCTCGGGGCAAATAACAAGCACAGCTATTTTAACATGTGAGACAAAGGAGTCAACACTCTTGTTATTACCGGACGAGAATCACTCTCGGCAACCGTCGGTGTTTACTGGCGGAGGGAGAGGGATTCGAACCCCCGTCACGATTTCTCGTGAAGCGATTTTCAAGACCGCCGCCTTCAGCCACTCGGCCATCCCTCCGCGACGTTACGGAGAAGGTTATTTTACCACTGTCTTTTACATGGGGCAAGAAAACACCGTATCAGATCCTCTGCAAAGCGGATTGGACGAAGGATCATCACATGGAACCGCAGGTGATCCGTTCACGACCATCCATATAAGGACGCAACGCATCCGGGATCAAAACGGAACCGTCTTCCTGCTGAAAAACCTCCAGAAGCGCGCTCACCGTCCTTCCCACGGCCAACCCGGACCCGTTTAAAGTATGGACATATTCCGGTTTGGCGCCGACTTCCCGCTTGAAACGGATATTCGCCCTTCGGGCCTGAAAATCCCAACAGTTGGTGCATGATGAGATCTCCACGAAATCATTGCGCTGGGGCATCCAAATTTCAAGGTCGTAGGTTTTTGCTCCCGCGAATCCCAGATCTCCGGTGCAAAGCGCGATGACACGGTAGGGCATCCCCAATCTTTTCAGGATGTCTTCGGCATCTCCCGTAAGGCGTTCCAATTCTTCGAGCGAATGCTCCGGATGCGCAAAGCTGACCAGCTCCACCTTGTTGAATTGATGCTGCCTTATGAGGCCGCGGATATCTTTTCCGTACGATCCGGCCTCACTGCGGAAACAAGGCGTATGAGCGACAAGCCGGCGGGGAAGCTCCGAAGCATCCAGGATTTCCCCTCGGCATGTATTGGTCAGCGGGACCTCGGCCGTAGGAATCATGTACCAGTTTTTTCCCCTCAGCTTGAAGAGATCCTCCTCGAATTTGGGTAGATTTCCGGTTCCGGTCAAGCTTTCGGCATTGACAATGAAAGGCGGCAGGACTTCCAAGTAACCCTTTTCACGTGTGTGAATATCCAGCATGAAATTAATCAGTGCCCGTTCAAGCCGCGCTCCGGCTCCCATGTAAACCGCGAACCGCGCTCCCGTTATCTTGGCCGCGGTTTCAAAATCCAGTATCCCAAGGTTTTTTCCTATTTCCCAATGCGGCCGGGGAGAAAAAGAGAATTCCGGGATATCCCCCACTCTGCGTATTTCCCGGTTATCCCGTGAGTCACGGCCCATGGGAACGCTGTCATGGGGAAGATTGGGGATTTGAAGTAAACAATTCCGCAATTCTTCTTCGGCGCAGCGAAGGTCTTCCTCGAGTTTCTTGATCTTATCCGAGACCCCTTTCATCTCTACGATCAGCGCCGACGCATCTTTTCCGTCACGCTTCATCAAGCCGATTTTTTTAGAACTGGAATTCAATTGATAGCGCAGTTTTTCAAGTTCCCCCAGCAATTCCTTCCTGTTTCGCGAAAGCCCACGGTAGGACTCCAGATCGAGATCCATCCCCCGGCCCGCTAATTTTTTTATTACCTCATCCGGATGTTCATTCAGGTACTTGATATCCAACATGCCGCTGATTATAGCATACGGACGGCGTTTTTAGAATTCCCCGGTTGACGCTTCGAGGGCTTTTTCCTATAGTAAAATCAAAGCCATGAATACGTTCTATGGAAAACCGGAACAGCCGCAGAATCCTCCGACAGACGATGCTTCGGGTCGCATCCAAATATATACCGGAAACGGAAAGGGAAAAACCACGGCCGCTTTGGGACTGGCTCTCCGGGCCGCCGGGCATGGAAAAAAAACCTATATCGCTCAGTTCTGCAAAGGACAGCCATACGGCGAACTGGATGCGGTAAAAAAGCTGTCTCCTCTGATCATCATCGAGCAGTTCGGCAGGAGAGGATTCATTCACATCACCGACAATCCCGATGAAATCGACATCCGTCAGGCTCGGAAGGGATTGAGCGAGGCTCTTAAAGCCATGCACTCCCTCCGCTTCGATATCATTATCCTGGATGAGATCAACATCGCGCTCCATTTTCATCTCATCGGCGAAGACGATGTGCATTCATTTCTCGATCAGAAACCTCTCCGCACTGAAGTTGTTCTCACCGGCCGCTATGCTCCCGATTCCCTCATCAGACGCGCGGACCTGGTTACGGAGATGGCCGAAATCAAGCATTATTACGCGAAGGGGATACAAGCCCGAACGGGCATCGAGAAATAAGCAAGGCGATTCGCATGGACAGAACCCGATTCGAAGTTTTGGTGGAAGAGTCTTTACGCGGTATTCCCGCGCGCTTCAAACGTCTGCTTGCCAACATCGCCGTGGTCGTGGAGCCGGAGCCTTCAGCGGAAGTCTACCGTCAATTAGGAAAATCACCGGGCCGAGGCCTGATCCTGGGATTGTATCACGGTATCCCTTTCCCTCACCGCGGCCCATATTATGGGAACACACCGCCGGATGTCATCTCCATCTATCAACTACCGATAGAAACGATCTGCCGCAACGATGAAGAGATAAAAAATAAAGTGCGGGAGGTCGTCGTCCACGAGATCGGTCATTATTTCGGACTCACCGATGATGAAATGGAGAGGTCATAAAAAAACGCCTGAAAACATCCGTGCCGCACCCTCTCCGGCGAATCGATGCGCGGCAGCACCTATAAAATAGAGAGGAATCGAATTATTGACCGGTATATCCGGTCGATTTCAGGAAGGCTTGATTATTTCGCCAGATCAGCCATTCCTTCCAAATCAAACGCCTCCGCGATCTTTGAGAGTTCTGAAGCGTCTTCGGGGTAGTTCTCCCCATTGAACGTCATCAAGAACCGGTCCCCTATCAGAAGTACGACCTGAGCCTCACGATCCTGGTAGTCGTACTGCTCTATTCCCGTAAATCCTTTGATTTCGATCTTTTTCAAGTATTCTTCCGAAGTATCCACCTCGAAATTCATTCCCATTTTAAAACCTTGATAAACCATGGAGACATTGGCTCCATCGATGATCTCGATGTGAAGTTCCTTATCTCCCGACATGTAGCCGCGTTCCGCCTGAGAGATTTTGAATTCACCTATGGAAGTCGTACTGCCTTCCGGAGCGCCGTCTGCATCGTATCCGGGGATATCGATCAGAAAAGGAACCAACTCTCTCCAGTTGACGGGGTCGACTTTTTGTTGATCCCGATAAAAACCCGAATTCAAGCCCGCTGCCAATATGCAAACGAGCAAAAAAATCATCCTGGATTTCGGCATGCTTGTTCTCCACCTTCTTTTCATTTATAAAAAGGACCGCGCACCCGGCTCCGACCGTATTCACCCTGCGTTATCCGGACAGTTTGCTCGGGTGAGGCAAACCCACAGCACAAGACGCGTCTCTGCTGCCGCTGCTACCTTCCGGTCCTGACGGGGTTCACAGAGAGCGCTTTGCGTGGGACCCCACCGTCATCACCACTTTCCCGAACACGGGCCAGACCGAATCCGGCCTCGGCCGGGGATTCAATCCCACTCTAGCGGATTGTGGGTAACAGGGCACCGCTGGCTCCCCATCTAGCGCAGTCCATTTTTATTTCTATGGCATGTCCACGGCTAAAAACTATAGACGACTCCAGCCCTTAAAATAAATCCATCCCAGATTCCGGCTTCGGCCTTCAGATGCATATGCGGGATGATTTCGGCCTGGACACCCAGGTTCAATTGAAATATCGGCAGCACGCTTGGAATATTGAATTCGATTTCTTCCTCCAACTCCTGCAGAGTACGAATATCTTCATCGCCGATCTTATCCGTTCCCCCGTTCCATGTATAAGTGCCGTCGTAAATATAGCTGACCTTGCCGTCAAGCACTCCGACTCCCAAGCCCAAAACCAGATATGGCTTTACCCTCCATTCCGGCATCAGGTCCCAGCGGAAGCTCAAGTTGGTGGTAAACGGATTAAATTCGATCCTTCCTTCTGCGGCCGCCTCGGCGAAGGTTCCATTGCTGTACGTTTGGGTCAAATCACCTATGACGGACATACGCATGTTGGTCTTTTCGAAGGACACTCCCAAACTGAAAGCCCCTTCCCTACCCCGAGGATAGAAACGAATTTCCAGGCCGTAATTCGAACCGCCCGAATCAAACGCCAGAGTTTGCTCATAATCGCCGCGATCCAGACCGGTGTAGGTCCCCCCGATCTGAGCCGTGATCTCATCACGGATTTCATCACTGAGAGCTTTGACGAGATCTTCTTCGAACCAGCTTTTGATAAGATCAAGGGTCCATCGGGAATAATGGAAGCTGATGTCGAAACGATCCGATCTGACGGTGTTGGGAATCCCGAAAGAGACATCCCCCGACTCCGGCTCCTGAGCCGCCGCCGGAATAAAGAGCAAAAGGCTCAAAACCAGTGCGGCTCCCATGCTTTTATGCAATGTTCGATATTTCATAATAAATCCCACAAAATCCTAACGTTAACCAGACGGTTTGTCAACCTCTATTCAGCGGTATCGTACGCCGCCCTTACCGTATCCGCGGCCCTGTCCTCTGACCGGGAATCCATCTATTTACCCCATTTAGTCGTATGAAACACTTCAAATTTGGAGCAAATATGAAATCCTGCTTTATTTACTCTTCTTCGTCCTATTCCTTGTCAATCCCCTTGGTCTTTCAATGCCTTCCTTGACAGGATTTTTTGGAGATGATAAAAAGCTTTCATATATCGAGCAAGGAGGACGAATGAAACGCATCTCTTTTTGGACCATCGGACTTATTTTATTCGGTTTTTCCCTTTCGGGTTTTTCCCAGACCTCACCCAAGGCTTTTCTCGGTCACGAAGTAGGCGTGGACCGGAAGCTGGCGGATTACGATCAGATCCAGGCCTACTTTCACAAACTTGATGAAGAATCCGATAAGATTCAGGTGATAAACATCGGAAAAAGCGTCGAAGGGAAACCCATGCTCATGGCAATCATCAGTTCCACTGAAAACATGGGCAAATTGGACGAATATCGAGCCATCACCAAAAAACTTCGCGATGCCCGCGGAACGAGTCCGGAGCAAGCCGAACGATTGGCGGCTGAAGGCAAGATACTTCTGCTGATCACCTGCAGCCTGCATGCAACGGAAATCGCCGCGTCCCAAATGTCCATGGAACTCGCCTACGATCTGGTAACCGGAAACACCCCTTATGATTCCGAATCGGTTCTCAAAGACGTCATCGTTCTGCTCTGCCCCACCATCAATCCCGATGGTGAACAAATGGTAACCGAGTGGTACCGCAAATACGTTGGAACCTCTTACGAAGGAACGAGCATGCCGTGGTTGTATCAGCACTACGCCGGTCATGACAACAACCGCGATTGGTTCATGTTCAATCTTCCCGAAACCCGTGCGGTCAATAAAGTTCTGTATCACGACTGGATCCCCCAGATCCATATCGACGAACACCAGATGGGATCCACCGGCGCCCGCCTGTTTGTTCCCCCTTTCATGGACCCCCCCATCCCCACGGTTCACCCGCTGGTCTGGAGAGGCGTGGGTTTGTGCGGCATGAGCATGTCCTATGACATGCAAAAAAACGGCCACAAGGGCGTCGTGCACGGACGAAGCTTCACCGGCTGGTGGATCGGCGCCTGTGACGACACGTCCTGGCTGCACAATACGCTTGGGATCCTCAGCGAAATGGCCTCGGTAAAAACCGCTTCTCCGATCTATATCGAACCGACGGAAATCCCCAACGCCTACGTCGAAAAACGCATGCAATTCCCTGATCCATGGTTGGGAGGCTGGTGGCGATTGCGTGATATCGTCGAATACGAACTCACACTTTCAAAAAGCCTTATCAAAACAGCCGGTTTGCATAAAAATGATTTCCTGATGAATTTCTATCGCATGTGCCGGGAAGCCGTCGATATTCAATCCGAAGGACAGCCTTTCGCCTTTGTCATCCCGCCCCGCCAGCACGATCCGCTCACCATGCGAAAGATGCTTCAAATCCTCGAGATGGGCGGAGTGGAGCTTCAAAAAGCCCATGAAGATTTTTCAGCCGACGGCAAGCTCTATCCGGCCGGTTCTACGGTCGTGCTGATGTCTCAACCCTACCGACCGTATGCACAGGCCCTGCTCGAGAAGCAGAAGTATCCCGATCTCCGCCAATATCCCGGCGGCCCTCCGGTTCCTCCCTATGACAATGCGGGATGGACGCTTCCACTTCAGATGGGCGTCACGTGTGAACGGATCGACCGGCCTTTTAAGGCCAAGCTGTCTCCGCTCTCCTTAAATTCTTTCGCATCGGCGGCGGCACCGGAACCGGATGCCGCTTTTTTTCTGATCGATTCCCGCATCAATGCCGCATACACAGCTGCTTTCGCCCTGCTGAATGCCAAAGTTCAGATCCACCGCTCCCGCGAGACCGTGCACATCGATGATTATACAGCAGCCCCCGGCAGTTTCGTCATAAAGAATACACCTGAGGCCCTCTCTCTGCTGTCCGGGCTGGTAAAAAAACTCGACCTCCCCGTTCATTCGCTTCCCGATATCGAAGGACTGAAGATCACTCCTCTCAAAAGACATCGAGTGGGCGTTTACCAATCCTGGAAAGCCAACATGGATGAGGGATGGACCCGATATGTTCTGGATGATCTGGACATTCCTTTCACCACGCTGCACAACCAGGATTTTCAATCCAAGGGCAAGAATAAAATAGATCTCAAGGAAAATTTCGATGTGATCGTTTTCGCCGATGAAGCGGCGGAAATCATCAAAGATGGGAAACCGTCACCCACTTCTCCTTATGCAAGCCGTTACACGGAAGGCCCCCCCGAATATAGAGGCGGAATCGGAAAAGCCGGCATCGATGGTCTGAAGGATTTCGTTGCGCAGGGCGGAATCTGCATAACCCTCAATAATGCCTGTGGACTCATATTCAAAGAATTCAAGCCTCCCGTAACCGACTCTCTCGAACGGGTCGACCGCAGCAAATTCTTTTGCCCCACATCGATCCTGAGAATCAACGTGAACAACCGTTCTCCCATCGGATACGGAATGCCGGAGAAAGCCTCCGCGGTATTCTCCCGCAGCTTGGGTTTGAGCACCCGCATTCCTTCCGGAGATTGGGATCGGACCGTGGTTGCCAGCTATCCCAACGATGACGTTCTCGACAGCGGCTGGTTGTTGGGAGAGGAATTCATCGCCAGAAAAGCAGCGGTGGTCGACACCCGCTATAAAAAAGGGCACTTCATATTAATCGGATTTCGCTGTCAACACCGCGCTCAATCGCACGGCACCTACAAATTCCTGTTGAATGCGCTTCTCTATCCGGAAACGGATTAGGATTTCCATCACCGTATCCGTTGTTATAGCACGGATATCGGTGCAGATAGGTGCCGGCCGCCATTTTTTCCGGGGGCGGTGTCTTTCGTGGAAACCAAAACGGGAATTCTGGACACGGCCGCTAAAGCAGTGTA
>CAYSQW010000001.1:301456-318682 GCA_964433135.1 uncultured Eubacteriales bacterium | reverse complement strand
ATTTGCGCTTATCCGGGATCAAGATCGTTTGGTTGTTCATACAGAAAACAGGACTCTCATTATAAGGAAGATGAGTGTATCATTGTATACTCCCCCCCCAAAGCGATGTTCGGTGTAAAAAAGACCAGCTATAGTAAGGAGATAAGTGGCACGCCTGGAGGGACTCGAACCCCCGACCCGCTGCTTAGAAGGCAGCTGCTCTATCCAGCTGAGCTACAGGCGCACGCGATAAATCATGTGCCCTCAATATAGCGCAACCGGGGTGGTTTTTCAATAGGTTAGACGCCTGAGATCCTGCGTCTCGAGACAATAATGCATACGTGGAAAGGGGTGTCGGGGAGGCCGGATTTGAACCGGCGGTCTCCTGCTCCCAAAGCAGGCGCGTTAACCGGGCTACGCTACTCCCCGATGCGGCCTCGTCCGTATTGCGCTGCGGCCGTCGGAGTAGGCTTATTCTACATGAACAGGTGAAAAAATCAAGCCGCGTTCCCCCAGGGATCGAGACCTCCCGATATGCGGAGAACCGGAGGGCGCGGACATGGAACAGACCTCTCATCCCCATCGGAAAAGCCCGTGCGAATAGAGCGATGAGTACAAATCATCCGCCGGATTCAGCGCCGACCGATCTCTTTTTCGATGGTATGACGATCCACCCGCAGGATCACCGGGCGGCCGTGGGGACATAAGGAGGGATTCGAAGTCCGGAAAAGGTTCTCCACCAGCACGTTCATCTTTTCCGCGCTCAGCGGCTCACCGGCCTTGATCGCGGTTTTACAGGCCATGGTCGCCAGCATCTTGTGCTTGCGCTCGGTGACCTTTTCCCGGTCGACTTCCTCCAGAAGAGACAGCAGCACTTCCAGGGCGACCGCCTCCTTGAAAATGTCGGGAAACTCCCTGAGCGCATAGCTGCGGCCTCCCATGGGCTCGAGACGGAAGCCGGAGTTTTCTAGAAGTTCCCGATGGTTTTCCCACTGCAGCTCCTGTGTCGGGGAAAGGTCCATCACCTGAGGCAACAGCGGGAGACGCCGCGGCCAATCCCGTGAATGGTCGATTTCCTGGTATTTTTCGAAAAGCACGCGTTCATGGGCGTTGTGCTGGTCGATGACCAGTATTCCCGATTCATCCACCGCCACGATATAGAGATCAAGGTACTGTCCCAGAACCCGCGGCGGCGCCGTTTCTCCGGAGACGGCTTCCGCAAAGAGAGGTGCGCTTTGCCCCGGTAGCGGGGGCCGCTGCTTGAACAGGGAAGGCGGAGAGGGCTCGCGCACCTGATCCGGCATCCCCGCCGCCCGGTGCTCTAGGGACACCGTCTTGACGCCCAATTCCTTCAGAAGCGCCTTTTCCAGGCCCATGCGGACGAGCCTGAAAACCGGTTGAGAATCGTGATAGCGGATTTCGTTTTTTGCGGGATGGACGTTGACGTCGACTTCCTCATACGGGCATTCCAGGAAAAGGAACGCCTCCGGGTACTGGTTCCGTTCCAGAAATCCCTGGAAAGCCTGGTTGAGAGCCGCCAGCACCACCTGCTCGCGCACCGGCCGGCGGTTGACGAAAACCAGCTGACGGCTCTTGTTCGCTCTTCCCTGGGGCGGACGGGACACAAAGCCGGAGAGACGCCATTCGCCCTCGGAGCAGTCGACGGCGATCAGCCTGTCCAGAAGGCTTCGCCCGTAAACCTGGTAAAGCCGTTCCTTGAGTCCGGTGACCGCCGGGTAGCGGAACAGACTCCGCGAACCGCTGCGCAGAGAGAATCCCACTTCGGGGTAAGCCAGCGCAACCTGGGTGACGATCCTGCTGATCCGGGACAGCTCGGCGCGCTCGGAGCGCAGGAACTTGCGTCGCGCCGGCAGATTGAAAAACAGGTCCTCCACCTCGATCTGGGTACCGACGGGAAAAGCGATGGTCGTCACCTCGAGTTCGCGGTCCGCTTCCCGCTTAACACAGGTGCCTTCCTCCTCGGCTCCGGCCGTGGATTTTAATGTGACGCGGGAAACGGAGGAGATGCTGGGCAGCGCTTCCCCGCGGAAGCCCAGGGTGGCGATGCGGTCCAGGTCATCGGCGCTGCGAAGCTTACTGGTGGAATGGCGCTGGAAACAGATTCGGGCGTCTTCCCGGCTCATGCCGCAGCCGTCATCGGTAATGCGGATCAAGCGCTTCCCCCCTTCGGCCAGCTCCACCGTGATATTCGAGGCGCCGGCGTCCAGAGAGTTTTCAATAAGTTCCTTGACAACCGACGCCGGCCGTTCGACCACCTCACCGGCGGCGATTTTTTGCGCCACATCGGAAGGAAGCTGAATGATACGCGCCATCAGGCTGTCCGTCCTCGGTTGCCTCGCTCTCCAATTTTTGTGATGCGTATGCGGACGGCGGCGCCTTCCGGCGCTTCGCACCGGGGAACGTCGACATCGATATAATTGTCGGTCAGAACCCGGACGTTTTTTTCCCCCTGCTTGATCACGATCGCCTCCCGGTTCGTTTCGAGATGACGGCGGTAAAATTCCTGCCGCCGTTGTTCGGAAAGCGCCCGCAGTTTCGCCGCCCGCTCGGTTACGATCCGGCTGTCCTCCTGCGGCCACCCGGCGGCTTCTGTTCCCGGGCGGGGAGAATAGAAGAAGACATGGAAATAATCCAGCGGAGAGGATTCCAGAAAGCCGCGCATCCGGTTGAAATCTTCATCGGTTTCACCCGGGAAACCGACAATGATATCGGCCCCCAGAGCGGCGTCCGGTACTTCGCGCCTCAGAAAGGCCAGAACGTCTCTATAGCGGGAGCTTGTGATCCTGCGGCCCATGCGCCGGATCACGGGGTCCGATCCATGCTGGAGAGAAAGGTGAAAGTGCGGTTGGATCCTCGGATTTTCCGCCAGCTTAACGAGGAAATCCTCATTCATAAAGCGGGGATCGAGAGAGGTCAATCGGATCCTGCCCGGTTCCTCCAGCGCTTCGATGGCTTTCAGCAGCTCGATCAGCGAAGAACACGGGCGTTGGTCCAGGCCGTAAAGACAGAGGTGCACGCCCGTCAAACCGACTTCAGCATATCCTTCACGAAAGAGTTCCCGCACTCGCGATACGATTTCTTCCCTCGGAAGGCTGATGCTGGGTCCCTTGACACTGGGAATAATGCAGAACGTGCATTGAAAATTACAGCCGTCCTGGATCTTGACCAGCGGCCGTGAACGGAACGCATGATGATTTTCATATTCCCGAGCCGGGAATTCGGCCAGGACTTCGTAGGCCAGAAGTGATTTTTCGCGGTTGGGAAAGATTTTCCAAACCTGGGGGACACGTTCCAGCTCCTCCCGGGCCTGTTCGGCGTAGCATCCGGTGACGACCAGGCGTGCACCGGGATTCGTCCGTACCATCCGGCGCAGGAACCGGCGGACATCCCGATCGGCGCGCGCCGTGATGGTGCAGGTGTTGATCAAAATCAGCTCGGCACGCCGGCTATCGTCTTCGAATTTCAATCCGTGCCGCTGGAATTCCTCGGACCAGGCAAAAGCTTCCGCCTGGTTGACTCGACAGCCGAAGCTCTGGATGGAAAAAGTGGTCATAGACTCTTTTTAAGCCTCTCCGAGCTGAGTTCCACCTGTTCCGCCATCTTTTCGCGGGCGGTCCGCATCTTTTTTTGAAGAGAGGCATCCTGAAGGCTCAGGATCTGTACGGCCAGCAGGGCGGCATTGGCTGCACCCGACTTTCCGATTCCCATGCAGGCCACCGGAACGCCTTTAGGCATCTGAACGGTGGAAAACAGAGCATCCATCCCGCTCAAAGCGGAGCTGCCCACGGGAACCCCGATAACCGGACGCGTTGTGTGAGCGGCCACGACACCGGCCAGGTGAGCCGCCTTACCGGCGAGAGCAATGAAAATCTGTGCGCCCTGCTGCTCGAATTCCTTGATAAGACGCTGGGTCCGCGCCGGTGTCCGATGAGCGGAGGTGACCTCCATGACATATTCGACATCGAATTCCTTCAGCACCTCCAGGGCGCCTTCAACCACGGGGTAATCCGATTCACTTCCCAGAAAGATACAAACTTTCACTCTTCCTCCTCTCTAACCGCTCCGATATCCCGGCGATAATGCATGGATTCGAATTGGATTTTCTCTATAGTCTCGTAGATCTTCTTCATGGCATCGGCAAGATTGTCTTCGGTCGCACAAACACTCAAGACGCGGCCGCCGCTGGTAATAAATCCGTCACCTTCGAAGGAGGTTCCGGCATGAAATATCGTAATCCCCGGCTGTTTGGAAGCTTCCTCCAGTCCCTCGATCTTCTTGCCTTTTTCATAACGGGTGGGATATCCTCCGGAAGCCAGCACCACACAGGCGGCGGCTTTGCGGTTCCATTTGATTTCCGAACCCAGCGCATTGTCATCGATCGCCCCCAGCAGCACTTCCACTAGATCGCTTTCCATGCGCAGCATCTGCGGCTGGGTCTCCGGATCTCCGAAGCGACAGTTGTATTCAAGCACCTTGGGACCGTTCTCGGTCAGCATCAGCCCCACGTAAAGCACGCCTTTATATTTTCGACCTTCTTCCAGCATCCGGGTGATGGTGGGGAAAACGATGGTCTTGATGACGTTGTTGAACATCTCCTTATCGACGAAGGGAGACGGTGAAATCGCCCCCATGCCCCCGGTGTTCGGGCCCCGATCGCCGTCGAACACCGCTTTGTGATCCATCGTGGTGACGAACGGAAGGACTTTCACTCCATCGGAGATCACGATGAAAGAGGCTTCCTGTCCGCGCAGGAATTCTTCGATTAGAATCCGCCGGCCCGCCTCGCCATATTTCTTGTCCACCATGAGAGCCCGAACGGCTTCCTCCGCCCTTTTGGGTCCCCGGCAGATCATAACGCCTTTTCCCGCCGCCAGGCCGTCGGCTTTGATGACGACGGGATAGGCAAACTCTCCGCTTCGCAGGATATCCATCGCTTTCTCGGGGGTTTCCGCAATCTGGAAGTGTCCGGTGGGAATTTTATGCCGATCCATAAACTGTTTAGCAAAGATCTTGCTGCCTTCCAATTCGGCTGCGCTTTTACTGGGGCCGAAGATCTTCAGCCCTTTTTTTTCGAATTCATCGACGATTCCGAGAGTCAGAGGCTGCTCCGGGCCCACCACCGTCAGATCGATATTCTCCTTGGCCGCGAATTCAGTCAATCCGCGAACATTCACCGCCTTGATATCGACGCATTCCGCCACATCCCGCATACCGTGATTCCCCGGAGCGCAGTAGACCTTTTTTACCAGAGGACTCCGGGCGATTTTCCATGCGAGCGCGTGTTCCCGCGCTCCGGATCCGATGATTAAAACTTTCATATCCTTACCCCCGAACCGAATTCAATATTATCTGGAAACGTCGATCAAAACAGCTTCGCTAAATTATCGGCAAAAAGCTTGCCGTAATCGGAACCAGGAAAAACACTGCCGACGATACGCGCCGCCAATGGAGCCGCCTGTTCCGGTTCCATGCAGTATTTCATCTTCAGAAAATTCTGACGGAACTTCGTCACCTCTTCGCCGGCGGGACGATTATCCACGATAACGTCCCGAACCAGGCCCGCCAGAGTATCGAAATCTTCCGCTTCCATTCCGAAACGGGTCATTTCCTGAACACCCATGCGGATGCCGCTGGGTTCCAGAAACGTCGCGTCGTCAGGAAGCGCCTGATAGTTGGTGACGATATTGTTGTCTTCCAGGCGCCGGGCGATATCCATGCCGTTGCCGAATGGTTTGACCCGAATCAAAACCTGGTGGGTTTCCGTGAAACCGTCCGCCTCGTCGCCTTCGACCGGAATTCCCTTGGATTTCAGGGCGCGGGCGAATGCCTTGGCGTTGGCCCTGACCTTTTGTTGGAATTCATCCTTGAACTCGTTCATCTCATAGGATGCCATCAAAAGCCCGAGCAGGGTGCCGAGATGGTGGTTGCTGGTCGATCCGGGAAATGCACGCCCCTTGATATCCAGCCACAGCTTCCGGAACCGGCTGCCTTTGGGGAAATTGCCGGCGACCAAACCACGCTGAGGCCCGAAAAAGGTTTTGTGAGTGCTGCCGGTGACACAGTCCGCGCCGTCTTCAAAAGGCGCCTGAAAGGCCCCATAGAGTCCGAGGACATGCGCCATGTCGAACATGATCACGGGACGATGCTCCCAGTCCTTGACCAGGTCGGCTGCAAACTTGACCGGTTCCTGATAGATGAACATGCTTTTACCGAAGATCATGAGGTCGGGGCGGTTCCGGTCCAGCAGCTGCTCCAGTTTCTTGAGGTCCGGTTTATAAGGGTTTTCATCGCTGACGGGAAAATTGAGGACGTTCTCCTTTCCGGTTTCAGGGTTCTCGTTCACGTAGTTGAACAGGGCGCCCATAGGCTGAGAGCTGAGATGTCCCCCTTTGTTGAGATCGTTGTTCATCACCAGCGTCATCTTGCGGAACGGCCGGCCTTCGGGACGTCCGCGGTTGAGGAACCGCACCATGGCCTTGAAGACGACCTCATTGGCCATCTGTCCGCTTATGGTTCGCACTTCAATCTCACTGCAGTTGAAATAGCGGCGAAGCTCGGCGCGCGCTTCCGTTTCCACTTCCTGGATGAAGTCGATCCCTTGATAGAAGTAGACTTCTTCTCCCTTCATCGTCCGGTGCTCCGCGTACCGACCGGAAGGATCGGAAATCTCACACATCTTCACCAACAGAGACGGGGTCGATTCCGATGGAATAAGGTTGACGCATTGGTTCTGGCGCCACCGGTTATTTTTTTCGATTTTTTCCGATAATCCCAAAATTTTTTCTTGGAATGAAGACATGTTTTTTTCTCCTCTCGTTATGATTGAAAGTTCCGCCTTTCGATCTCCTCGATCTTCTCCAGGCGGCATTGATGCCGGCCGGCTTCAAAATCTGTTTTCAGCCAGGTCTCGACGATCAGGAGGGCTTCGTCCTCAGGAAGAATCCGACCGCCCATCGTCAGGCAGTTCGCGTTATTGTGCAGTCGGCTCATTTCCGCCATATACGCATCACAGCACACCGCGGCATAAACGCCCGGGAATTTATTTGCGACGATCGACATGCCCAGCCCGGACCCGCAGCACAAGATCGCCTTGGTGCAGGTCCCCGCGACCAAGGCTTCAACCGCTTTTCGGGCAAAATCCACATAATCGGTCTTCTCCTCCGAATCCGTGCCGAAATCCTCAACCGCAATGCCTCTATCAACAAGATAGGCCTTGACGGCAGTTTTAAGAGCATATCCGGCATGGTCCGAAGCCAATGCAATTTTCATCAGTCCTCCTTGTCTCTAAAAAAGACAAAACGATCCACGATAATGATTAAAAGGATATTAGTTTAATCTTTCCCCGTCGGGAAAACAACCCACCATGCCCCCTCTCGTCCGGGATATTATCGAACCCGCGGCGGGATCGGATTAAGGTCCTTCCTCGATCAGACGCACCGCCTCCGGAAAATGAGTGACGGCTTTGAGGATAAGAGGATCGCTTTGACGGAAGATCCGCATCCCCTCTTCGATTCCCCACAGGAAGGTATAGATCTCCCGTTCCAACTCTCTCACGATCTCGGAACGGGCTTCTTCGAACTCGCCGTCCTCGATAATGATCTCATTCGCCGCCAGATACGAGCGGAAATCCGTCAGGACTTTTTCCTTCACCTTGAAACCTTCCGCTATGATCAATATGTCTTCCGAAGCCCGATCCCGGGGATCATTCGGGAAAACGACTTTATCCGCCAAGTTTGTTTTTCCGTTGGCAAACTCTCTCACGTAGGAGAAAAACGCCCCTTTCAGCAGCAACCGGGCCGTTTGGTTCTTATAGGAAAACTTCACTTCGTAGTCCGGAGCGATCCCACCCTGTCCCAGGACTTTTCTGCCGCCGGCGGTGTACTTGACTTCGCGTTTATCCTCCGGGGCTTCAGGTTTGTAGATGTAATAGTCTTCCAGGCTGGAGTAGTCACGCTGGATCGAACGGCCGCTGGGCGTATAGTATTTCGCGGTTGTGATCGCCACGGCGGCGTCGGGAGCCAAGGGAAAAACGGTTTGTACCAACCCCTTTCCCCACGACGTTTCGCCGATAATCAAGCCGCGGTCGTTGTCTTTGATGGCGCCGCTGACGATTTCCGGGGCGCTGGCGCTTCCTTGGTTTATCAGGATGATCAGCGGAATCTTTTCGAATTCGTTATCCTCCCGGGCCAGAAATTCCCGGTTGTAGTACTTACGACGTCCTTTGATGGAAACGATTCCGGATCCTTTGGGAAGAAATTCGTCGGAGAGCTCGATGGACTGAACGAAAGTTCCACCACCGTTCTGCCGAAGGTCCAATATGAGCTTTCCCATTCCCAACCCTTTCAGCATCCGCATCTTTTCCTTGAATTCATCGGTGGTGGTCTCGGCAAAGTTGCGGATATAGATGTATCCGATGTCATCCTGCAGCATAAAGGCATAGGGAACGCTGTGGAGCGGGATCTCTTCTCGCGTGATCGTCAATTCCAGGGGCTGATCCATTCCCACCCGGATGACGGTGATCGTGACCTCGGTTCCCTTGAGACCGCGCAGCTTCTGCATCGCCTCGATGCTGGAGATGGGTTTGGTGCTTTCCCCCTCGATATGGCTGATGATATCCCCGGCCTGAATTCCCAGGCGGGAAGCCGGAGTCCCCTCGATGGGGGTGATCACGACCAGGCGATCTTCCTGTTTCTGGATCATGATCCCCAAGCCGTAATATTTCCCCTTGTACTCTTCCTGCATCGTGGAAAAATTGCGAGGATCAAGAAAATAGGAATGCGGATCAAGAGTTTGGAGCATTCCCCGTATGGAAGAAAATGCCAACTCATCGCGTTCAACATTGTTGTAATAATTATCCTCGATCAGGGTGATGATGGAGGCGATCTTTTGATAGGACTGGTTCCACACATCTTCCTGCCAGGCGGGAAGGAAGAGAAGTCCCAAAAGAAGGAGAAATCCTACTGCGGCTTTTGTTTTCATGAGCGACCTGCGAAATATTTTACCAAAGCCTACAATTATTGTAAAGAATTACAGATACCCTCATACGCCGGATTGCAGCGATCACCATGATCGGGAACCAAGTACATGACAACGGCGCCTGCACGGAATTCCTCAGGGAACGCTCCTGTTGACTTGTTGAGGGGAAATCGCTATATTCAAAACATCTTAGAACGGTAAAGGATCGACGGCATCACATGATAGGAAGCATCGGATTCCCCGAATTATTGATCATCCTGGCCATTGCCCTGATCATTTTCGGCCCTAAGAAACTACCCGAAGTAGGTAGATCCTTGGGGCGCGCACTGAAGGAATTCCGCAAAACTTCCGACGAGATAAGGGAGCGGATCGAAGAAGAGATCGAGATGGATGATGTCAAGGAAATCAAGAGGGATCTGGAAGACATCAAAAACTTCGATCCGATGAAACCATCAAACGCTGATAAAAAGGAATCAAACAAGAATGAGGAAGGGAAAAAAGTCACCTGACGCGATGACCTTCCTCGAACACCTCGAAGATCTGCGTAAACGTTTATTCTATTCCTTTGTGACGATCATTATCGGGGTCATCCCCGCCTGGGTGTTCAGCAAGGACCTGTACAAGATTCTGGCGAAACCCGTCACCCAATATCTGCCGGAAGGGACCCAACTCGCTTACACGACATTGACCGCGCCCTTCATGCTTTACATCAAGGTTTCTTTTTTAGCGGCGATCCTGTTTACATCTCCGGTAATCTTCCTTCAAATCTGGTACTTCATCGCTCCCGGTCTCTATCAGAAAGAAAAAAAATACGTCATTCCTTTCGTTGTCTTCACATCGTTTTTTTTCATGCTGGGAGCCGTTTTCGGATATTTCGTGGTTTTTCCCTGGGCCTGCCGATTCTTTCTCGGTATGGGATCCGATTTTCAGGCCGTCATTACGGTTGACAAGTATTTCAGCTTGGCGCTGCGCGTTCTTCTGGGGATTTCACTTGTCTTCGAGCTGCCAACGCTGGTCTTCTTTCTGGCTCGAATGGGATTGATCACCTCCCGCTGGATGGTCAGGAACTTCAAATATGCCGTGCTGGGCGTTTTTATCATCGCCGCCATCATCACACCGACACCCGACATGGTGACCCAGAGTATCATCGCGGTCCCCATGCTTGGGCTCTACGGCTTGAGTATTCTGATCGCCATGATTTTCGGCAAAAAAAAGAAGCTCGACCGCGAGGATACGGAAGGAAAAGATCCCGCCGGATAATATGAGCAGGAATGATAAATTCATTCTCAGCGCTGCACGGATCCATCGATTGAAGGAACGCCCAAGGCGGAAAATCCGGCACGATTTCATCCGAGAGACGCCAAGGACACGGAACGAATAAAGGCATCCATGAAAATTATCGGCCTTACGGGCACCAACGGAGCGGGAAAAGGAGAAACGGCCGCTTTTTTCGCCGGACGCGCTTTCAAGGTGTTCTCCCTCTCTGATATCATCCGCGAGGAGCTCAGAACCCAAAAAAAGGCGCTCTCCCGGGACAACATGATCCAGGCCGGCAATATGCTGCGACGGCGTTTCGGCGCTGATGTGCTGGCCATCCGAACGCTCAAACGCATCCGCGACAACAGCGTCATCGACAGCATCCGGAACCCAAGCGAGGTGGAGTGTCTCAAAACCCATCCGGGGTTTATCCTGCTTGCTGTCGATGCTCCGGTGGCGATCCGATTCCGCCGGGTTCAGGAACGGGGCCGCATCGAATCGGTTTCCACTCTCGAGGAATTCACGAAAAAAGAAAAAGAAGAGATGTCCACCGACAGCACAGCGCAACAACTGCACGCCTGTATGGCGATGGCCGATCATACGATCGTCAATGACAGCACCCTGGAAGATCTGCACCGCAAACTGGAGGCATTTTTATGAATACGAAACGCGTATCCAAACACGAGTACTACCTGGGCATCGCCCGAGAGGTTTCCCGCCGCAGCACCTGCTTCCGTCGCTCCATCGGAGCGATCATCATACGGGATGACCAAATTATTTCCACGGGATACGTAGGCGCTCCCCGAAAAACCAAAGACAGCTTCGAACACGGAAACTGCCTACGCGACAAGCTGAATGTTCCACACGGACAGCGTTACGAACTCTGCCGAAGCGTTCATGCCGAGCAGAATGCAATCATCAATGCCGCCAGGGCCGGCGTCAGTCTTCTGGGGGGCGACATCTATATCTACGGCAGCATCCAGGGTTCGGATAAGCCGATCGACGCTTTCCCCTGCTTCATATGCAAGAAAATGATCATAAACGCCGGCTTGAAAAAAGTGATCTGCTCCACCGCCGACGGGGCATTGAAAATATTCCGGGTGGAAGATTGGATCCGAGACTGGCAGAAAAGCGACATCATAGACGATACCCATCAGTACGGCTCCTCGGGAAACGATGACTGAATCCGCTCCGGAGCGGATCCCGGGCAAGCTGGTGGAGGAAAGGACGAAAAAGTCACCATGAATTCAATGAAACGGATAGAAAAGCTTATGTTGGTCGTTATTGCCGGTACGGCGCTGCTTGGATTTCTCCCGCCGGATCTCCCAGCCCAAACCGAGAGCCCGGGTCAGGCCGTAAAAGCCAACCTGCTCCAGCGGCTGGACATCACGCCTTCCGAAGAATCCATCGATTACGTGCTTAACAAAACTCAATTCCAACTGCATGCCCTGCTGACGGAACAGCGTCATCTCAAAACCTGGAATTTGAGCGAGCGCATCCAAACCGACTTCGCGGCCGGGCTCCACATGCTGTTTTCCGTGGACGAGGACATCGAAGCCCGCCTGCAGTCCTTGAACCGTGAAAAAAGGAAGCTCAATCGGATGGTGACCGCTGTCGCCGCCGCCGTCGAGGAGGGACATACGATCTATATCTACGGCTGCGGCGCAACCGGAAGACTGGCTAAGCAGATGGAAAGCACTTTCTGGCGTCCGTTTTGGGCGAAGATCCGCAGTTCATCCCGAGTCCGGGACAAGCTCGAAGCCGATCTTTCACCCGACATCTCGGAGCGGGTGATAGGAGAGATGACGGGCGGCGACAGGGCTTTGATCAGCTCCCTGGAGGGATTCGAGGACCTGCTCCTGATCGGACGCCTGCAGCTCGAGGACCGGGGCATTGAAAAAGGAGATGTTGTCATCTGCGTCACGGAAGGAGGAGAGACGTCATCCGTAATCGGCACCATCCTCGCAGCACTGGATCAGTGGAAGCGGGGATCCGGCTACAGTCCGGAAGAAAGCCGGAAAAACCTCTTTTTCGTCTACAACAACCCGGATGACAAACTCAAACCTTTCCACCGAAGCCGCAAAGTCCTCGAGGAACCCGGAATCACCAAGCTCAATCTGACGACGGGTCCCCAAGCCATCACCGGATCCACCCGGATGCAGGCCACCACCATCGAGACCTTCGTGATCGGCCATGTGCTGCAAACCGCAGTGGAAAAGGCTCTGCGCTCCCGCCTTTCGACACGCGAGATGACCCGCCTGGGATTCTCACGGGGAAAGTCCATTTCCGAGAGGCTGGGAGAATTCCCGCGGATATTGCGCGGCGTCGAACACGCCATACCGGAGCTGGCCCGATTGACCGAAGCGGAAGCCCGGACTTATGAAGCCGAAAGATTCTCGACCTATTTCGCTCAGAACGGTTTGATTACGGTATTCATCGACAGCACGGAGAGAAGCCCCACTTTCCGGCTTTTCCCCTTGGACACCGTTCGCGAAAAGATGCGCAGGAGCTGGATACAGGTATGGACCCCGGCCGCCGATCAAGCGGACGCCTGGGAAGCTTTCCTGGGCCGTCCTTTCCGGGGACTATCTTCCCGGTTTTACGCCCAACCCTTCTCGGAAGAGATCGACGACGCTTACCTGCGGCGCGCCGCACTGGCAAGCCTGAAAAACGCCGGCAACGATCAGCAGGATCTTTATGATTTCTCATTTGCTGAATTCAATCTGAAGAACCGGGCTCCTGAAAAAGGGGACCTCGGCATCGCCGCCCTTGTTTCCCCGGAGGAAGCGGAACTGGCCCGGAGCGAATCCCCTTTCCGCAAATTTCTCGAAGTCTGTCGACAGAAAGAAGCACAAAGAGCTCTGGTTCTGGTTACGAAGGCCCCCCGCAGGCAGATTGAGAGACAGATCGCCTCGATTCCTGGATTCGATTCGCGGATTCAGGTTCCGCCCGTTATCATCTCCGTTAACACTCCCGGAGATCCCATGGGTGTCAACCAACAGATCGCCTTGAAAATGGCGCTCAATGCGCATTCCACCGCGGTGATGGCCCGTTTAGGAAAAATCGTCGGCAACACCATGACCAACGTCAGTCCCAGCAATCTCAAGCTTATCGGGAGGGCGACTTATCTGATCCAGTCCCACGTCAACGATATCCTGAAGCAACCTTTATGGGTAAAAAAACGCGGCGTCATTCCGCCGATCTCCTACGGTGAAGCAAACGCGGTGCTCTATGCCGCCATCGATTTTTTAAAGAGAGAGAAGACGTGCGCCGACCAGACGGCGGAAGTGGCCCTTTCCATCATCCAGATCCTCGAATCCCTGCAGCGTTCCGAGGCCATCACCCAGGAAGAGGCGTTCGGCATCGTCCGGGAATCAGGGCTGATACGGTATCTGTCCCATGCCAGAGCACAGTCGGAATAACCTCCGGGTCGGACACATCGGGATCTTCTTGATCTGCGGGCTATGCGGGTTCTTGTTTATGGGGCTTGATTTCGTCATACAGTCCGCCGTCGATACCCGCCCCTCCGTTCAGCTGGGATGCCGGAATTTTTGCGATAATTTCCCGTCCGCTCTCCGGGGAAGCCGGCTGGGCCTGGTGATCAACCATACCTCCAAGCTCGAAGACGGCCGAACCCTGCTCGAGGTCCTGTTGGACGGCGACCGACACATAGGCGCGGTCTTCGCTCCGGAACATGGATTCACCGGTCAGGTGGAAGGAGGCCGTAACATCGAAGACAGCCGAATGGATAATATCCGGATCTTCAGCCTTTACGGTAAAAGCCGCAGGCCTTCCGCCGAACAGATGAAGCATATCGATGCTTTGGTTTACGACATCCAGGATGTAGGCACACGGTTCTACACCTACATCACGACAATGAAATACATCCTGGAAGCTGGAGCGGAATTCGAAAAGCCCGTCTATATTCTGGACCGGCCGAATCCAGCCGGCGGCCTTATCGTTGAAGGCCCACAGCTAGAGCCCGCTTACACATCCTTTATCGGAGCCGTTCCGATTCCGGTTCGCTACGGACTCACCGCCGGCGAACTGGCCTGGATGATGCGGGGAGAAGGATGGGTGCCGGCGAACGTCGACCTCCATGTCATCCCCATGACCGGCTGGAAACGCCGTGACTATTGGGAGAACACAAAGCTCCCCTGGACGGCGACATCTCCCAATATCCCGACTCCTGAAGCCGCCGTTCTCTACCCGGGGACAGGGTTGCTCGGAGCGCTGATATTGAATCAGGGACTGGGAACGGAACTGCCGTTTCTGCAGTTCGGCGCGCCCTGGCTGGAACCTGAAAAATTGATCGCGGCGCTCGACGAAGGGCATGGATACGGTCTGGAACTGGAAGCAGCCGATTACACTCCCATATCCATTCCCGGAAAAGTCCTCCGGCCTCCTTATGAAAACCGGAGATGCCGAGGAGTGCGCATCGATATCCGCCACCCCGATCGGCTCTTCTCTTTGCGCTTTGTCCTGGATCTCATTCGGGAATTGAAAATGCATCATCCCGACCAACTGCATCCGGTCGAAAACAGCCTCAACTTGATGTTCGGGACCGACGATCTTTCCCGCTACCTGGACGGCAGCCTATCTTTCGATGAACTGACCGCCGCGGTGACCCGGGATGAACAGCTGTTCCTCAAACAGAGACGGAAGTATTTATTGTACGATTGAAGTTCGATATGGTGCAGCACGTCCGGGGACCACTCCGGAGAAATTATTTCATTATTTTTCGGATAAGCTCGTCATCCACCAGAAACGGCAGCGTGATGTGCCGGTTTTCGTCTCTCCGGTTGAAGGCGATCCCGACGTCGACGGCATTCAGACAGCGTGCCCAGGCTCTCCGCGCCACTCCACCCATAACATCCCAAGAAAGGGCGGAGCGGATGATGTCATCGATTTTAGAGCTTCCGTCCAGCACCAGCCCGAAACCCCCGTTGATGGCTTTGCCGATCCCGACACCGCCGCCATTGTGCAGAGAAACCAGACTCATGCCGCGCGCAGCGTTGCCGGCGAAGCACTGGGTCGCCATATCGGCCATGACATTGCTGCCGTCCTTGATATTGGCGGTTTCGCGAAACGGAGAATCCGTTCCTCCTGTATCATGGTGGTCCCTCCCCAGCATCACAGGTCCGATCTCTCCTTTCCGGACCAACTCATTGAACTTGAGAGCGATCGCGGTCCTCCCTTCCTCATCCTGATACAGGATACGGGCTTGGGTTCCCACAACCAGCTGATTCTTCTCGGCATCCCGGATCCAGACATAATTGTCCCGATCCTGAGATCGACGCTCCGGATCGATGCAGTCCATGGCCGCTCGGTCCGTTTTCACAAGGTCGCCATGCCGTCCACTCAGACAAACCCAGCGGAAAGGACCATATCCGAAATCGAAAAGCATCGGTCCCATGATGTCCTCAACATAAGAAGGGAAAATGAATCCATCATGGGTATCGATCCCGTTGGCGCAGATCTCTTTGATTCCGGCGTCGAAAACCGCCTTCATGAAGGAATTGCCGTAATCGAAAAAATAGGTCCCCCGATCGACCAGGGCTTTAACGGCTTCGAAATGCTTCCGCAGGCTTCTGTCGACATGCGCCGCGAATGCATCCCGATCCCGGCTGAGAAGATCCGTACGCTCTTCGAACGTCAGGCCTTGAGGACAGTACCCACCGTCATAAGCGGCATGACATGAGGTTTGGTCGGACAGCAGCTCAATCGGCTGGTTATGATCGACGGCGTATTCCAGAAGATCGACGATATTTCCGTGATACGCGATGGATGTCGGCTCTTTTTTTATCATGAATTCCCTCGCCAGCCGAAACGCCTGCTTAGGATCCGATGTGGTTTGGGATACCCAGCCCTGTTCACAACGGGTTTGGATCCGCGATGCATCCACTTCCGCGATCAGACCGACGCCGCCCGCGATCTCGACCGCTTTGGGCTGAGCGCCGCTCATGCCTCCGAGTCCGGAGGACACGAAAAGGTGACCGCGCATATCTTCATTTTTCCCCAGGTTCAAGCGGCGGCGGCCCGCATTGAGGACCGTATTGAACGTACCATGGACGATACCCTGGGGGCCGATGTACATCCATCCTCCGGCCGTCATCTGGCCGTAATTGGAAACTCCCAGCTGCATGGCGCGGTGCCATTCTTCCTGGTTGTCGAACAGCCCGACCATCAGTCCGTTGGTGCTGATAACCCGAGGAGCATCCGGTCTGGATGGGAACAGCCCGACGGGGTGACCGGATTCCACAACCAGGGTTTGATCTTCTGTCAGGTTTTCCAGGTATTTCATGATGAGCCGATACTGCATCCAGTTCTGGCAGACCTGGCCGGTTTCGCCGTAAGTTACCAATTCATAAGGATAGAGCGCCACATCGAAATCGAGATTATTGTCGATCATCACTTGAAAGGCGCGCCCCGCCAGGCAGCGCCCGGAATATTCCTCAATCGGACGACCGTAGATTTTTCCTGCGGGACGAAAACGGTAGCCGTAGATTCGGCCTCTGGTTTTCAATTCCATAAGAAATTCGGGAGCCAATTCCACATGCGTTTCCTCGGGAATATACCGGAGAGCATTCTTCAAGGCCAGCACGGTGTCCTTGGAATTGAGATTAAATCCTCTATCCGGAGCCCGGCGGATGCCGGGCACGAATTCCGGCATGGCCGGCATTTCGGGATCCATTTTAATGGTCATGGCGCCAGCGATTTCAGTGTTTTTCGGCATGGTACATTCTCCTGACAAAAGATAAAATTCTCCGGGAAAAGTTCTGATACCACTTTAACTCAGCGAAAAAAAGAGGTCAATCTTGAAGGCGACGATGCCCTAAGACCGGCCCGACCGGAGGCTCCCACCGCCGACCCGCCCCACCGCCGACCCGCCCCACCCTTATATTAAGGTAAAAACAAGACTCAGGACCCAGCACATGCCTGGATTAGCCACGGAGCAAGATTGCCGTGGCGGCAAGCTGATATACGGTGAGG
>CAYSQW010000001.1:0-301356 GCA_964433135.1 uncultured Eubacteriales bacterium | reverse complement strand
CCTGGATTAGCCACGGAGCAAGATTGCCGTGGCGGCAAGCTGATATACGGTGAGGCGTACTCAGGTACGTCGAAACGGATACAGCGCTGCCGACATGGTGAGATTGCTTCGCCCGAAGGGTGCAGTATGTCGAAAATTAAACTAAAAATCTTTTGAATAAACCATTTCGACATACTTCATGGCTTATTCAGGTTAGAAGAGGAATTTGGGATAGAGATAATAAGTTTTATCCCTCAGCTTTTTCTTGCCGGCCTTTTCGGCCAGCGGCCGGAAGGGGGATCTGTAATCGAAGAGAGCCGATTTGAAGTAAACGTGAACCCCCGCTTTGATGCAGCGGGTCAGGAATCCCAAGTCGAGTTCTTCCTGTAGATAAAGGATAATATTGGACCCCGCGCCGCGGGCCGCTTTCACCACGCGGAAAAAAAGCTCTTGATCTTCCGTCTGAGGTTTGGGATCTTCCATGTGAATCCAGGTTTTCTTCCCGGCCAAATCGATCATCCCGGGATCAAGAAGACCATGGTGATAATAGACCAGCCAAGAATGATTCTTCCTGCAGGCCGCGGCCAACTCGGTCATCTGGGCCCAGTCGCGTTCCTTATCCCGGTTGGAAAGATAGAAATAAAAGCCGCGTTCCGCCAGTGAGACATAATCTTTAAACGCCAACGGACCGCTGTCTTCGCCGGCATTCAGATCCTCATGGCAGAAATAGGCCGCCCGGGCTTTGCGGGTGAACCGTCGAATATCATCGATGTCTTGAATGTTATGCCGGACGGTATCCGAAGCGTACCATTCAGCACCCGCCTCAAGCAGAGATGCCAGCTGAACGGTGTCAAATCGACCGGAGTCGACCAGACGGAACCGTCCGCCGTTCCGGCGACTTGCTTTGACGGCATCCAAAAGCCAAGGAAGATCGTATAGATCATCCCTGATCGTCAGGGTTTTTTCCTGGGACGCAAGGGACAACAATGCGAAAGAGTCCTCTAACGTTGCGGTTTCCCGTATTTCTTTGTTTTCATTTTCCATGATTAAATTCCGCTATGGTTTATGACGCGAATAAGCTTTATAGTATCGCAAAAAGTCCGAGTGAAGTAAAGTCCATTCTAAAAGTCCACCCCAGATCAATCCCCCGGCGCTCCCCTTAACGGAAGGCTTTCCAAACCGGGGTTTTTCATGTAGCATAGAAAGCTATATGTCCATGCAACATCAACCCGGAAAACCCGTGTCCGAACCGCCTGTCCGCGGCGTTGTTCTCTTCTCCGGAGGCATCGATTCCACAACCGCTCTCTACTGGGCTCGGAACCGATATGACGACGTTGCCGCTTTGACCGTCGATTACGGCCAGCGCCACCGCATCGAGATCCGATCGGGACGCAAGCTGCTGGAAAAACTCGGGGTCGAGACAGCCCTCATCCGGCAGGATCTGACGCAGATCGGAGACTCATCGCTTACAGATACCGACCGACCGATCCCCCGATTCGACACGCGGGAACGTCTGGATAGAGAACATCCTTCGACCTATGTGCCATTTCGCAACGGCATCTTCCTGTCGCTGGCCGCAGCCTGGGCCGAAGTCAACAACCGGAATTATATCATATGCGGATTCAATATTATCGACTCTCCCGACTATCCCGACACACGAAAACCATTCGTCGACGCCATGGAAGCGGCAGTCAATGCCGGAACCCGCGCTTCTCGTCTGCGCCCCTTCAAGATCCTCGCTCCTTTCATCGACAAAAAGAAATCCGAAATAATCCGCATCGGCCTCTCCCTGGGAGCCGATTATTCTCACTCGATTTCCTGCTATTCCGGGGCGGAAATTCCCTGCGGCCACTGTTCCTCCTGTCTGCTTCGGCGGGAAGCCTGGCGGGAAGCCGGACACGAGGATCACCTGATTCTGAGGTTGAAAAAGGAAGGTAGAATATGAGTTGGATACTGCGTGTCAGAGATCGATTTCAAGCCGCTCACTTTCTCGAGGAGTACCAGGGCAAGTGCGAGCACCTGCACGGCCATACTTTCCACGTCGAGGTCGAAATCATGGTGGAATCCCTCGACAAAACCGGACTCGGCATCGATTTCACGGAGATCAAGAAGACGCTCTCCGGGATTCTTCCCGACCACACCCTCCTCAACGAGGAATTCCCCTTCAATCCTTCCGCGGAAAACTTGGCCCGGCATTTTTACCTGGAGCTGAAAAAACATTATCGCGTCAAACAGGTAACCGTATGGGAATCCGAAGATGCCTCCGCATCCTACTCTGAAGATTTCTGAGATATTCTCTTCCGTGCAAGGCGAAGGCCTGCGGCAGGGAGAAGCAACGGTCTTCGTCCGTTTGTCCGGCTGCAATCTGTGCTGCGAATTTTGTGATACCAAGCACGCCTGGACGGAAGGCAAAGAGATGCGGGTCTCCGCGGTCCTGAACCGGATCGAGCTGATCCGTGCATCTTTTCCCGCGGACTGGATATGCCTGACCGGAGGAGAACCGATGCTTCAAAACATCGGTCCGCTCGTTCGGTCCCTGAAGAAAAAAGAGCTGTCCGTTCAGGTTGAAACCAACGCCACCCTTTTCCGCGACCTGCCGATCGACTGGCATACCATCTCCCCCAAACCGCCGGGCTATTCATTCCGACCGGAGTACGTCTGCCGCGCCCGGGAAGTCAAGCTCGTGGTCACCCCGGATCTATCTATGGAAACGATATCGGATCTTCGCCGGAAATTCCCCGAATCCATCCCCTTGATCCTGCAGCCGCAATCCGGATTTTCAGGCGCCGGAGAAAGGAGCTATGCTCTGCTGCGGAGCGGCCTCGGTCTTGGATTGAAAAACCTCCGGATCGGACTCCAGATGCACGTCGTTCTGGGTTTAAAATAAGCGGCCGGATCGGTTTTCACACGATCCAAAACGCTCCGTGTCGTGATCGGGATCCAGCAAAAACACGATGTCTTCTCCTCTCCGACCGGCCGGCGGCCTCACCGCCGGGGATGAGCGACAAGCCGAAAAATCACCGCCCCAATCATCACGAGGGGCGATTGAAGCAAACCGATGGATTTGACACAATAAGGGAAAATCCCGGAGGATCCTGCGATCTTTCGGAGGAAAAGGCCATGACAACGTCTGAAAACAAGCCCGGAATCCCGGTGACGGCCTTATGGACGGCCGTCGGTATCTCCTGTGTATTGGGCGCGGTCTCATGGCTTCATCTCCTGGCGGAAAAAAACAACGTCCCGGTTCTGGCTCCCTGTATGGAAGCGGCTTACGGCTATGCAATCGCCGTCTCGTTCAGTCTGGCTCAAATAGGCTTGGGACTGTGGTTCCTCCGGACAGCCTGTTTCCGGAGGCTTTGCCTGCGGGGCCTCACACGGATCCTTTTTTCCTTCGTCATCGGCTTCCACCTGTCTTATGCTCTGCTTCTTCTGCTCGCGCTTTTCCCGGCGCATGCGCCTCGAGCACTGACGCTCTACACAATCGTAGGATTCCCGGCCGCTCTCTTCGGAGCTTTATCCCTCATCCGGATGCGGCCGCGCCGAGCGGCGGCCCAAAGATCTTCCAGCCGAAAGAAACAAATCGCAGTGGGGACCTCGGTTCTGTTGTTGATCCTCTTCTTTCTTCCCTACCTGGCACAAAGCGCGCTGCCCAATTCCGACTGGGACGGAGACGCCTTCCATCTGCCGCAGGCCAAGCGCTTTCTTGATGGCGGCATTATGGACAGATCGCTCTTGTTTCCAGCCTATCAGTATCCCGGCGCCCTTCATCTCGTCTATGCTTATTTTCTCTCGGTAGAAGCGGAGTCGGCGATAATCCCCTTCAATCTTTTGATTTCCCTGGGATTGGTCCTGGCCGTCTTTTCAATGACGGCTCGATTCTGGTCGCGCCGTGCCGGCCTCTGGGCGGCGGCGATCTGGGCCGGCTGCAATATTCTCTGGGAAGTGGCGCTGACACCACGGGTTGATGGATTCCTGGCCTTTTTCTGTTTTATGGCCGTGTATGCGTTTCTGATCGCAATCCGCAACGAAGAAGACCGCACTGCTTTGGTGCCGGCCGGTTTCGCGCTGGGAACGGCCCTGGGTATCAAGTATACGGCGCTCTTCGTCCTGGCTGTTCTGGGAGCGGGCTTGGTGCTGTACACGGCGGCCGCATTCCGGTCGCGTCTCCGGCGGATGGCGTTTCCCGCGCTCTTCGCCCTGTTGGCGGTGCTCCTTCCTTCAGGTTACTGGTACGCCCGCAATTTTCTGCAGACCGGCAATCCCATCTATCATTTCGGGACCGGAGTCATCTTCGAGGATTCTTCCGGAAACAGGATCCCCTTCACGGAGATCAAATCCGAAATCATGGAAAGCGGGCCATCCCTCGAGGAACGCAACCAAACCTTCCGACGCAACAGGATCCATGCTCTGGCCGCTGACATTTCCTATCGAGACGATCCCAAAAACCTGTTCGATTTTGGGCGGATGTTTCGTAGGCCGGAAGATTATCAGCGAAAGCCCTATCACGAGATCAACCTGCTGCTGCTGCTTTTTTTCGCGCTGCCGCTGGTCTCGCGGAAACCGGATTCGATCCGATTGTACGGCTTGGGCCTAGGCCTTTTTCTTATCATCGGGTTTCAAACCTATCTTCTCCGCTACGCTCTTCCGGCGCTTCCCCTGATGGCGGCGGGAGCCGGCATCACGATGTCGGGGTTACGTTTCCGACTGCTTCGCGACACCCTGACCGTAATCCTGGTTGTTTCCTGCCTGCGTTTCTCCGTGCTGGAATACTCCAAGCTGGACGAACTTAAGCCGCTTGCCTGGTTCTCCGGAAATGGAGACGGATTGACCTGGCTGACACATGTCGGCTACAACAGGAAAACCGCGGTGCCCCGGTTTATCAAAACCATCAACGCTCAAATCGATCGAGGGGAATTCAACAAAACCGACCGGATCTACATGGTGGGCGAGGCCAAAGGGTATCATCTGCACTGCCGATATGAACCCGACACCAGCCGTTGGGCGACCTCCTGGCTTGTTGAGTTGTACAAAGCCGGAATGGATTACGACACCGCGGCCCGGCAACTGCGATCCCGGGGGATCAAATGGATCGCATATAATCTGGATTATTTTCGCGTCGTGGTGGAGCGCCAGACCCCGCAGCGCGAACCGCTGCTGCTCTCCGTTTCCCATCTGCTCCGATTCGTGGAAGAGGAGGCCGTGGTGGTCTATCAACAAGAAGATTTCGTGCTCGTGCGCCTGCGGGAAGGAACCGAGGGAAAAGACATTCATAAAACCATACGGGAGGAACCGATCATGGCTTATATCAATAGAATTCACATAAGGAATTCATTGTAGTAAATTAACGGAAGATCCATGTATAAAAATCACAAGATCATCGTCATCATCCCCGTTTTCAATGAAGAGAACACCATTGCCGCCGTCATCCGTGACATCCCGCCGTACATCGACGGCATCATCGTCATCGATGACGGTTCCGGCGACCGATCGGCGGAGATCGCCGAACAGAACGGCGCAAAAGTCGTAAAACACCCAAGGAACAGAGGGGTGGGGGCCTCTTTTCAAACCGGTTTGACCGCCGCCGCCGCCTCGAATCCGGATATTCTGATCAACATCGACGCCGACGGACAGTTCGATCCCAGGGACATGCAAAAGCTTATCGATCCGATCGTTGAAAAACGCGGGGATTTCGTCACGGCTTCCCGATTTATGGATCCGGATTACCGGCCGGACGGCAGTCGTCTCAAGTTCTGGGGCAACCAACTCATGTCCTATCTTGTCAGCAAAATAAGCGGGCAGAAGTTTCATGATGTTTCCTGCGGATTCAGGGCCTATTCACGCGAAGCGCTCCTGCGCTTGAATATTTTCGGGGCATTCACGTATACCCATGAGACTTTTCTGGATTTTTCCATCAAGAATATCCCGATCGTGGAAATTCCCATCCGGCTCAAGGGTCCGCGAACCCATGGAAAATCCAAGGTCGCATCCAATCTGTTCAAATACGCCTTCAAAACCATGAAAATAATCATGAAAACCCTCCGGGATTTCAAACCTCTCAGACTGTTCGGTTTTATCTCCGGGTTGATGTTTGCGCTCGGCGGCCTATTCGGTGTTTTCCTGTTTATCCATTATATCCACACAGGAGGTTTTTTTCCCCATAAATGGGCGGGATTTTTGTCCGGATTCCTGGTCCTGCTCTCTCTGCTGGCCCTATTGACCGGTTTCATCCTGGATATGTTCGCCCGGATGCGTCTCAATCAAGAAGAAATGCTTTATTACATGAAGCGCAGGTTCCTTAAAGACAAGCAAAAATGAACATTCTCATCGATATCGGCCACCCGGCTCACGTCCATTTTTTCCGTAATGCCGTCATGACGTGGCAGCGCAAACATTCGGTCATAATCACGGCACGGCAAAAAGACGGCGTCGATCTCCTATTGAAAAGCTACGGTTTGGAATACAAATTGCTTTCCCGCCCCTCAAAAAGAAAATTCGGACTCCTGCGCGAGCTTTTTATCCACGAAGCGCGGCTGCTGCAGATCGCCCGGAAATTCAATCCGCGGGTTATCCTGAGCGTTGCGGGTACTTTCAACGTCCACGCTGCACAATGGCTCCGAATTCCCAGCATCGTATTCTATGACACGGAACATGCCAAGATGCAGAACCTGATTTCCTATCCTTTCGCCACAAAAATCTGCACGCCTTCCTGCTATCAAGGTGATATGGGGAAAAAACACATCCGCTACAGCGGCTATCAGGAACTGGCCTACCTGCATCCGAACGAGTTCGTTCCCGATGCTTCGGTATTAAAGGAACTCCATGTTCAGCCGGACTCCCCGTTTTTCATTCTGCGGTTCGTTTCCTGGGGAGCCAGTCACGACATCGGACAGGCGGGATTCTCCGAGTCCGGCAAAAGAAGACTTGTCGCATCATTGAAGGCGCATGGGGACGTTTTCATCTCCTCCGAAGCGCCTTTGCCTCCGGAGCTGGAGCCCCACCGATTGACCGTCAGCCCCGAAAAGATCCACGACCTTCTCTTCTACGCCTCCATGTATATCGGGGAAGGGGCGACCATGGCTTCCGAAGCCGCGGTTTTGGGAACACCTTCCGTTTTCGTAAGCAGCCTGTCACTGGGATATCTCATGGAACTGGAGGAGAAATACCAGCTGGTCCATTCCTTCGCCGAACAGAAAGCGGCCATGGAATACATTCAGCGGACGCTGGGGAAAAAGAGCCTGAAAAAGGAATGGGCGGATAAGCGCGCCCGGATGCTGGAGGATAAAATCGACGTCACTCCCTGGATCGTCGACCTGATCGACACATACCAAGGACAGGACAATGATCGAACATAGATTTCAAACGCATGACCCGCCGAAAAAAAGGACTTTACTCCATTTCGGGAAGGGAGCCTTCAGTTGAATATGTGGAAAAGGACCTTGTTCCGGCTCGGAGAAAGAATACACGGATGGAACGTCCTGGAAATTTTTTCCAAGCTCAAGGATATGGAAACGTGGACGCCCGAACGGATCGAAGCCTTTCAGCTCGACCGCTTGAAAAAAATTCTCGATCACGCCTATCATCACGTTCCGTTTTACAGAGAGCTCTGGAACGGAAAAGGAGTATCGCCGCATGATGTTGACAAATTAACGGATCTGCGGAAACTCCCGAAAACACATAAGACCCAACTGCTTAAAGCCGGAGACGATGTTCTCGACCGGACTGTGGACAAGCGAAAATTCATGTCCGGCCGCAGCAGCGGTTCCACCGGAGAGCCCTTCGTTTACTACAAGACGAAATTTCACCACAGCTGGTTTATCGCGGGAGCGTTCTCGGGCTGGAGCTGGGCCGGATGGAAAATCGGCGATCCCTGGGTCCGCCTCCAGTATCGAGGAAACCTGGGATGGTCCAAACGCGTGGAGGACAAATTATTCAACTGTCTCTACATGCCGATCGACAAGCTGGACGACGACTTCCTCCATTCATTCATGAAGAAAGCCGTTCGTTTTCGGCCGGTCATGTTAAGAGGCTATGCCGGCGGCATCTATCTTCTGGCGGATTTTCTGCTCCGGAATCCAAGTTACGCTCTCCACCCCCAGGTGGTGGTCAGCACCGGCGATACACTGTATCCCCATTACCGCAAAACCATCGAAACCGCATTTCAAAGCCGGATATTCGACATGTACGGCGGAGAGGGCATGGCCGTTGCCAACCAATGCGAACATGGAGCTTTTCACCTTCTGCCATCCGTATACGTGGAATTCGAGCCGGAAGGGACCGAAACACCCGACGGCCCCCTCAGCCGCATCCTCCTGACAAGCCTGACCAATACAGCCATGCCGATGATCCGGTACGACATCGGAGACATCGGGATTCCGGGCAGCGGCCCCTGCCCATGCGGAAGGTCCTGGAAATGGATAAAGAAACTCATCGGCCGTGAAGTCGATATCATCGTCACCAAATCCGGCCGGCACCTTTTATGCCACCATTTCAATATCATCATCCAAAAAATCGACGGCATCGAACAATTCCAGGTCGTTCAGGATACGACGGACGGGATCGTCATCAGATTGGCCGTCAACAACCGCTACCGGAAAGATCCCGGTCAAAAAATATTGAGGGATGAGATTTCCCTCTTAGGCGGCGGCGACATGGAGATCCGGTTCGAGTATCCGAAGACCATCCCGCTTCCGCCGTCCGGAAAAAGACGATATATTATATCATCATTGGGAGATAAACACGGAGCATGATGTATAAAGAGGGGTCTTTTTCAGAGAACACAACAACCGACGCAGAGGCAAAAAGTGCGAACACGGCTGGATGACTTTGCATGGGATCGTATCGCTCATCATTGGATTGAGACCTGTCGGAGAGCCTTATCCGCAGCGCAAAAAGATCTGCTGCCGTCTAAATAGACCGATAAAATGATAATGAGACGCAGACTCACCAAAACAGGAATCCGGAGACTTCTTAAGGCGGGATCGGATTTCCTTCATAACAACTTCGTTGTCGGCGTCCTGTGGAATTTTGTCAGCCTCGGGCTTTTAAGCATCAGCGGTATCCTGATCCACGTCTTTATCGGCGCATATTTTACTTCACGCGGGCTGGGTATCTTCAGCCAGGCGTATTCCATCTATTCCATCCTAGCTATATTCGCGGTTTTGGGCATCCATATCTCCGTGGTAAAATACTCCGCGGAATTCAGCGAAAACGGAAAGGAATTGAACAATATCCTTTCGGCTGCGTATATCTCGGTTACCTTGACATCTCTCGCCTTTGCCATCCTGGCCTGGCATTTGCGCCTTTCCTTCAGCGGCTTTTTTAAAAGTCCTGAAGTCGCCCTCGCTTTGAAAAGCCTCATCATTGGACTCCCTTTATTCTCTCTGAACAAAGTCTCCATGGGGCTTTTAAACGGCCTAAGAAAGATGAAGAGCTATGCGGTTTATCAAAGCTTGAGATGGATCCTGCTGTTGACTTTGATCCTAACATCGATATTCCTTGGCAAAAATCTCGAGACGACGATTTTAGCCTTCCCGGCAACCGAATTGATCCTTTTTCTGAGCCTGGCTCCCTATATGAATAGATTGATCACTCCCGAATATAGGATACGGAAACTTCTTCCGTGGATAAAGAGACACCTCGCATTCGGAAGCAAAACTCTTGTGGCGGGAGCCGTCTCCGATGTCAATGCCAAAGTCGATATCATCATGATCGGCTTTTTCATGTCAGACCAGGCTGTCGGTGTTTACAGCCTGGCCGCCGCGGCGGCCCGGGGGATGTTGAGTTTTACTTTTATCATCCGGATTAACTTCAATCCCGTTATCTCCAAACTGTACTCCGAAGGGAAAAAATCCGAGCTCACGCTTCTGATTCGGCGGTTGATCAGGAATACCTATTTTCTCTTTATTCCCCTCGCCGCCGCCGCCGTCATCGTCTTTCCTCCGATCGTTCGGATTTTCTGGCAAGACACAGTATATTCCTCGGTTATCATTCCTTTCTATATCCTCCTGTTCGGCATCACTCTTTTATCCGGATTCAATATCTGTGGAAGTTTGCTGACGCAATCGGGATTCCCGGAGTATCAACTCTACCGGGCCTGCTTGACTCTTTTATTCAATATGGCTGCAAATACCCTGCTCATCCCATCTATGGGAATAATCGGGGCCGCCCTAGCCACCTCAGCGTCTTTCCTGCTGACGATGGGACTGCTCTATTATTATACTAAAAGAAAACTGGATATAAGGATTGTCTGATAAAAAGGAATAACGATAGTGCGAAAAAAATTCCGCAATTCATGGCCGGTATATGCCGCAGCCCTTTTCGTGTTCCTGTTCTGCGGCTTGTTTTCCACCCGGATTTTGGATGGGATCCCTCATATCAATGACGAGATCGGATACCTTTTCCAGGCCAAGATTTTCAAAACCGGTCGTCTCACGGCGGAGTCTCCCTGCGCGGGTGAATTTTTCACGTTTCCGCACATCATCAACAACGGCCGCTGGTACAGCCAGTATCCCCCGGGGCAGCCGCTGCTGCTGCTTATCGGGCTGCTTCTTGGCGTTCCCTGGATCATCAATCCTCTTCTTGGAGCCGGGACGATCATCCTGATCTTTCTGGTCGGGCGAGAACTATTCGGACACCGTACAGCCGTCCTGGCGTCACTCCTGGGAGCCTCTTCAATCTGGATGCTTCTCATGTCCTCGACCATGATGGCCCATACCGGCTGCATGTTTTTCCTCCTGCTTTTCCTATATTTCATTCTGCGTAGCTTGAAAACAAAAGGGTGGGGGAATGCACTGGCGGCGGGACTGGCCTGGGGAATGGGATTTCTCATCCGCCCTTACTCTGCCGGACTGGTTGCGTTTCCGGTTCTGCTCTTTTATGTCCGCCGCCTGTGGTCGCGGAGGAGGGAAGCCTGGAAATCCGTCGTCGTATTGGGACTAACGGCCCTTTCCATGATGTGCGTGTTTATGGCGTACAACCTGAAAACCAACGGTCATCCCCTGCGCATGGGATACAGTGTCCGCTACGGCGAAGCCCACGGATTGGGTTTCGGACGATCCGGATTCACCGATTTCGAGCATACCCCCATGCTGGGCGCCGCAAACACCTGGAATCACCTCAAGGATATGAACCGCCATCTTTTCGGCTGGCCGTTATCCTCTTTCCTGGCGCTGTTGCCGCTTCTGGCCTTCGGACGGCTCGGCGCGCGCGACCGCGAAGCCATCCTGCTGCTGGCGGGCTGTTGGGGAATTCTGATCATTGGTTATTATTTCTACTGGGCCACCTCTGTCCTGGTGGGCGCGCGCTTCTACTTCGAGGCCGTGCCGGGCTTGGTTCTTCTCAGCGCCCGTGGACTGGATCTCATCCCGGAAAGGATGGCGGGGAAAGGCGGTTCCCTTTCCCTCTCACGGATCCGCGGAATCGGCGCCTTCATTCTCATCCTGTTTACCGTCTATGCATTCGGCATTCGACTGCCCGATTGGCTTCACCCCCAAGAAACTCCGTGGTATTACGAGCGGATCGACGCGGATTTTCAGGGGACGACCCGCGCGATCGAGAGGATACGTGATTATCTCCTTCCTGAAAAAAGCGTGGTCGTAATGAAATCCCTTTATCATCCGTTTGAATATTTTCCCGGATACTGGTGGCGCTCCGGATTCATACTGAACGATCCGAGCCTGGAAAACCGGGTGGTGTTTGCAGGCTATGGCAATGGCGGACTGGAAAAGCTCATGCGCTGCCATCCGGAACGCTCGTTCTATCTATTAACCGGAACCGTGGAAGAAGGGATTCTCGTTCCTCTGAGCCTCGCCGATGGTGAAACGCTTTTCGGGGCGCCGATATCCGTGGAGGGAGAAGACCGAGAGGACTTCCGCATCCTTTCCCGTCCACAAGAATTTTTTACAGCTTATTCCCCGGAGTTCCACGCTTTTCTGGATGATCTTATCTCGCGGAATCGCTTCGATCGCATAGATGTCGCATTCCTCTTGCACCTAGGGAGAGAATACAAGAACGCCAAACGGCTGCAGGCCGCGGAATTTTGTTTCGAAGCCGCTCTTCAAATAGAAAAACAACCCAAGATCAGGCGGAGGATTCTCAACCATCTCGCACCCTGCTATCTTCTCACCGGAGAAAGAGAAGCCGCTTTGCGCATTTTATCACGGCTGGAGGATTTCGACGACTCGCGGATATTCGATCTTTTTCCGGAACGGGGCTTTTGACTTCAAACCCGACGATCAAACCACCGGTAGCCGGACCTTGCCAGGTAAACGCCGATAAAGATGACACCCGCGCCCAATCCCTGAATCACCGTAATCCTTTCGGCCAGGAACAGGCCTGCGAACACGATGGTAAAAACAGGGACCAGATTGTCATAAATAGCGGTTTTGCTGTTTCCCACCCTGCGAACGGAAGTGTACCAGATGACATAGCAGACGGCCAGGGCGAAAAATCCGGAATAGAACAGCACGGCCCAAGCCTCCACCGAAATTCCCGCCTCCGGTACCCGAAGCATGTCGCCGACGCAAAAGGGAAGGTAAAAAACAGTGCCCAGGGTCATCGTCCATGTCGTCAGTTTCAGTGGCGATATCTCCTCGAGCAGAGGTTTTGAAAACACGGTGAAAAGGGCCCAGAACAGGTTTCCCATGAAAATCAACAGGTCGCCGCGCAGATGGGACCAAGAAAGCTGTAAATGTCCTTCCCGCCCCGTGATGACGAGATAAAAACCGACAAACGAGATCAGGATCCCAACCCAGGCGGCAGGACGGATGGTCTCCTGCTTCATGGCGGCGCTGGTCAACGCGATGATCACCGGCGCCAGCGCAATGATGATCGCTGTATTGGAAGCGGTCGTATGGTTCAGGCCGTGAATGAAGAACATCTGGTATGCGGTGTTTCCGCATAAACCGAGTCCGGTTAATTTCCAGAAAAGCGACCGGGAAACAGCCAGGTTCTCTCCCCGCAATCGAAGAAAAAGCAAAAGCACGAGCGAAGCGAACGTCAGGCGGATCCCATTGAACGCAAGAGGCGTAAACTCCCGCAGCGCGATCTTAACAAGAGGGAAATTGATCGACCAGAGTACGATGGCCGTAAGCATGAACACATCGGTGAGCCCGAATTTTTGGTGTTTCATTGTCATGCTTCCTGATTTCATTTCAGATTCAGCGCGGAGCATACCTCAAAACAGAGGCCATGGGAATTCCCCGATCCGGCGGTCCCGAAGGATGCCCGGCGGCCTTTCGCCCTTCACGGATGACGGCTCTAATCTCCCGACCTCGATTTCAGCCGGGGATAACAGGCCTCGATGATCGATTTCAGCCCTCCCCTGGGGGTAAAAGAGCCGGTCACGCGGGCCCATACCGGGCCGCAGGCGTCAACCACGTCATCGAGAATGCGATTGACCGCGTTTTCATAAAAAATGCCGATGTTTCGATACGCCAGGATGTACAGTTTCAGCGATTTCAATTCCAGGCACCGCTTATTCGGTTCATACACAATCGTCACCGTCCCGAAATCCGGCAGGCCCGTCTTGGGGCAGATCGAGGTGTATTCCGGAATCTCGATCCGAATCTCGTATCCGGGGAATTGATTGGCAAAAGTTTCTATTTCAGGCAGCTTGATCTTAAGCCCCGCCTCGGATTCTTTATCCGACATCCGTGACATGTGACGCCTCCCTAATCGACTTTTCCCGAAGTATAGACCAATCCGACCATAAAGACAAACCTTCGGGGGTTGACAAAGGTTCTCAGCGGGAGTATTTTTTAATGATAATGATTTTCATTATCATTAAAAGAAAACGACATGTCCGGTAATCACATCAGCAAGCACCAGAAGAAGGGATACTTTTGCCGCTGGACCGCGCCCAGAGAAGCCACCCTGAATCTGCTGCGCCGAACCCCAAAGCACATGAGCGCCAAGGAAATTCACGCAGAATTATTCCCGTTGTATCCCGGGATCGGATTGACGACGGTTTACCGCACCCTGGATCTTTTGGTGCGGATGGGACTGATCAACCGGTTGGCTTTCGGAACCGGAGAAAGCCGTTTCGAGTATAAAGCGCCTCTTGACCAGGCCCATCATCATCACCTGGTATGCACCTCCTGCGGTCGGATCATCGATTACCGGGATTTCGTCGATGAAGAAAAAGTCCTGATCGCAAAAACGGAAGCCATGCTGACCCGAAAATATGATTTCCGGATCGACAGCCATGACATCACATTCTTCGGCCTCTGCGAGAGATGCAGAGAAACAAAGAAAGAAGTCACGAAAAAGGGGCAGGTGAATCGATGAGCCCTATGGCCGTGAATCGAGTCTTTAAACCGCTCGCAGCCCCTTCAAACACGGAGCGCGGCGCAGTAGCCGCTGCTGCGCTATCCGTGGTATACTTGTTGGTTTGCCGGAGCTTGCACGAGCTTGAGTCCGAGACCGTCCCAAAACGAGGGGCAGATTTCGCTCCGGGACGGAAGGTTATCACCAGGCGAACGAACTGAAAAGGAGAAGCGTATGATTATTGCCATTGCCAACGAGCAGGGATTCGTGTCCGCCCATTTCGGACGCTGCCCGGCTTATACAATTGTGGAGATTGAAGAAGACCAGGTAAAAAGCCGGCAGGAGATCCCCAATCCGGGACACCAACCGGGATTTCTTCCCCAGTATTTATCCGAGAAAGGGGTTCAAGCCATTGTCGCCGGCGGTATGGGACCCAGAGCCCAACAACTTTTCGCCCAAAAGAACATAGAAGTCGTCATCGGCGTTCAAGGACCGATCGACGACGTCATCCAAAAAATCATCACCCGGAAGTTGGAAGCGGGCAAAGACCTCTGCAGCCATGATGCCGGCCACGCACATGACTGCGACGAACACGATTCCGAGCCGGCTCCCGTACGTTTGGAAGGCAGACGGATATGCCTCAGCGCCTCGGGCCCCGACCTGAACGCCGATGTGGATCCCCGCTTCGGCCGCGCTCCGTATTTTCTGTTTGTAGATCCGGAAACCATGGAGTTCGAATCCCTGGAGAATCCGCATCAGCGGGCAGACCAGGGCGCAGGCATCCAAGCCGCTGAGATGATCACCGAAAAAAATCCCGGCGTTTTACTCACAGGCCACTGCGGGCCCAACGCCGAGAAAGTGCTGCAGGCCGCCGGCATCTCCACACGATATGAGATCAGCGGCACAGTCAAAGACGCGGTGGAACAATTCAAGCAGGAGGGATAATCATGGCACAAACGAATAATGATCAGGACCAACAAAAAGTCACCCAAACCCTGGATAAAATCCAGAACCGGCTGTTGGTGTTCAGCGGCAAAGGCGGTGTGGGCAAAAGCACGGTGGCGGCGAATCTCGCATCCGCCCTGGCGCGAAAAAACCTTAAAGTGGGAATCCTGGACGTGGACATCCATGGTCCCAACCTGGCAAAAATGTTGGGAGTGGAAGATAAACATCTCAATTCCAACAAAGACGGCAAAATCGTTCCCGTTCAGGTGGAAGAAAATCTGACCGTCGTTTCGATGTCCTTTCTGCTTCAGGATCCCAATCTCCCGGTCATCTGGCGCGGCCCTATGAAAATGAAGGCGATCCAGCAGTTTCTGGGAGATGTCGATTGGGGAGATCTCGACTGGCTCGTGATCGATTCTCCCCCGGGGACCGGAGACGAACCTCTCTCTGTCGCTCAGCTGATTCCCGCCTCAGGCGCCGTCGTCGTCACCACTCCTCAGGAAGTTTCTCTTATGGACTCAAGAAAAGCCATCGCGTTTGCGCGCAAACTCAACCTGAAAATCTTTGGAATCGTTGAAAACATGAGCGGTTTGGTGTGCCCGCACTGCGGCGAACGGATCGACCTCTTTAAAGCGGGCGGAGGAGAAAAGGCCGCACAGGAAGTCGGCATTCCCTTTCTCGGACGCATCCCCATCGACCCCGAAATCGTCGTATTGGGCGATTCCGGAAAACCGTTTGTCGCTTCCAAGCCCGACTCCGAAGCCGCAAAAGCCTTTATGGAGATCGTAGAAAATATAATCGGCACAATTTAATTTATATTATATCAACAGAAGGAGTCATCATGAAAAAAATCGGCATCATTATTTGCGGCCGATATCAGGAATGCGGAGGGGGGAAGTGTTTCCGCTCCATGCGAGAGCGCGTGGGCGGTTTCGCCCGCTATCCGAAGGATGAGCCGTTGGAAATCGCAGGGTATTCCTACTGCGGCGGCTGTCCGGGGGGAAACATCGAATATGTTCCCGAAGAAATGAAAAAAAACGGCGCCGAAGTCATTCATCTGGCGACCGGTCTTGTCGTCGGCTATCCCCCCTGCCCCAGAATCCGTCATTTCAAAACATTTATCGAAACGCATTACGGAATCCCCGTGGTCATCGGCACCCACCCCATCCCGCTCAAGTATCTGGAAGCTCACGAAAAGCTGCCGTTCTGGAAGCAAACGAACATGGAGGCCATTGCCGGGGACTTGATGAAAGAAGACAAGTCCATCATGGAAGATTATAATTGAGAAAGGCATAAGGTTAAACGTACAACATGCCTCTCTACGAATATAAATGCCGGGAATGCGGAGCTGTCACCGAAGTGCTCTTTCGCTCCAGCCGGGACGATCAAGAACTTCGTTGCACCCGATGCGGAAGCGGTGCTTTGGATAAGATATTATCCAGCCCTTCCATGGTGAACGCCGGCAAAAGCCGAGATCATGGCAAAACCTGCTGCGGAAGGGATGAGCGCTGCGACTCCCCTCCGTGCGGAACGGATGGCACTTGTTTCAAGAGTTAGGTCCGTTTACCATGTGCATGTTCCCTGCTCAATGACACAACAGAATAAGGTTTACTATTTAGGAGACAACACGTGAAAGAAAACAAACCAGAAAGCATCCATACCCGCGCGATCCACGCCGGGCAGCATCCCGATCCCGTTTACGGCGGCATCAATGTTCCCATCTATCAATCCTCCACATTTGTCTTCAAAGACGCCAAACAGGGCGCCGCGCGATTCGCCGGAGAAGACGACGGATTCATCTACACCCGGATCGGAAATCCCACCATCAAAGCGCTTGAAGACAGCGTGGCCATCATGGAAAACGGCTTCGGCGGCTGCGCCACGTCTTCAGGCATGTCCGCCCTCAACACCATCTTCATGGCACTCCTGGACAACGGCGCCCACCTGATCGGAACAGACGCCGTTTACGGACCTTCCCGGATGTTGGCGGAAACGTACTACTCCCGATTCGGCGTGGAATGCGATTACGTTGACACATCCGATATGTCGAATATCGAGCGCGGCATCCGACCCAACACGAAAGCCTTATTTATAGAGACCCCGGCGAACCCCACCATGGTCATCACGGATATCCGGAAGTGCGCGGAATTGGCTCACAGCAAGGGGATCCTGCTTGTGGTGGACAACACATTCGCCAGCCCGGTTCTCCAAAATCCTCTCGACCTGGGAGCGGACATCGTTTATCACAGCATCACAAAATTCATCAACGGCCATTCCGATATCGTGGGCGGTCTTATCGTCGCCAAAACCGAGGAACTCTTCAAACTCATCCGGCACTCTCTTGTCAACACGGGAGGGAACATGGATCCCCACCAGGCATGGCTGGCACTCCGGGGAGTTAAAAGCCTCGCACTGAGAGTGGAGAGAAGCCAGCAGAACGCCATGGAACTGGCCCGTTTTCTGGAAGAACACCCCAAGGTGGAATGGGTTAACTACCCCGGGCTGGAAAACCATCCCCAATATGATCTGGTAAAAAAACAGATGCATGGTCCCGGATCCATGCTGTGTTTCGGACTGAAAGGCGGATTCGCCGCCGGAGAGAAACTGATCAATTCCGTAAAGATCCCGGCACTGGCCGTCTCTTTGGGTGGGATCGAGAGCCTGATCCAACATCCCGCCAGCATGACCCATGCCATCGTTCCCAAGCCGGAGCGGGAGAAAGCCGGGATTCTCGATGAACTGGTAAGATTGTCCGTCGGATGTGAAGGATTGGAAGATCTGAGAGCGGATCTGGAACAGGCCCTGGCTCAATCCGATTGACGATGCCTGAACGCCGGCACCGATCCTGAACCGGAGGAAAAAATGACGCGGCGCCCGGCGCCGCTGCGCATAGAGGAGAAATGCAGATGAAAAATCCAAGCCGCCTTCATATCACCACATTATATGACAACGTGCCCTTCCACCCCGATCTGGCCACGGACTGGGGGCTTTCTTTCCTGATCCAAGGACTCGAGAGCCCCATCCTGTTCGACACCGGAGCCAAGGGCGACATGCTGCTGGAAAATATGCATAAGCTGGATATCGACCCCGAAAGCATCACCCGGATCGTCCTTTCCCATGAGCACAAGGATCACATCGGCGGCTTGAATCCCTTATCGGATAAAATTCCCGGAGCCGAGGTATGGATGCCCCACTTCTTTCCCGAAAAATTAAAAGACGCCCTAAAAGAACAGGGCCTCAAGGTCGTCGACGTAGAAGGCTTCAGTCCTATCTGTCCCGGCGCCTATACCACGGGTATCGTCCCAGGCTGGATCCGCGAACAATCCCTCGTTCTGGAATCCATGCAGGGACTGGTCGTTCTGACGGGCTGCTCCCATCCGCGCATCATTAACATCCTGGAAAAAGTCAAACAGCTTTTCACGGATAAAATCCATATGGTGCTGGGAGGTTTTCATTTGGGCGGCTTTGAAAAAGCCGAGATCAAGGAAATCCTGCATGCCTTCAGGACCGCCGGAGTGGAGAAGGTGGGACCGGCCCACTGCACCGGAACCGAAGCCCGGCAGTACTTCCAGGAGGAATTTGGAGATGGATATCTGGAGATAGGAGTCGGTCGAGAAATCGACATCCCGTGACCATCATCCGCTGCCGGAGAGATAATATATAAGGCGAACTCCGCCTGGATTTTGAGCGGTGTTTACCTCATCCATGCATTAAGGGAGAATATCGCATGAAAAAAAACAATTTAAAATACCTGGTGGATACTCTGCTGTTTCTCTGCATGGTGGGATTGGCGCTCATCGGTTTTATGATGGCGTTCTTCCTGGCCGAGGGCCCTGCCGGCCGGATCTCCGGCAAGTATTTCCTCGGGCTTCACCGCCATCAGTGGGGGGATATCCATTTGTATCTATCCATCATCTTCAGCCTCCTGGTGGTTATCCATCTCGTGCTGAACTGGAAATGGATAAAGAGTCAGGCGGAGAGACTGTTCAAACGAGGATGGAAGGCGGCCCTGCTTCTCACCCTTACGTCCGCATTCATCCTGATGGGCCTGATGTGGGCGCTGCTTCCCAAGCAGTCTGTCTCCTACAAGAATTACGGGACCAGATTCCGTGGAGATATCCCCGTCCGCCTTAACGGCGCCGATCCGAAGATCCCGGCGAGCTCGGACCGGATTCCCACGCAAGAAATTCCCGAAGATCCCGCACGGCGTAATCCGACTGCCGAGACGACTCCCGCCGAGACGAAAGCCCCCCGCCTGATACACGGCCGACTGTCTCAAGAAAAGTCCGGACTTGTGATCACGGGTCAGATGACTTTGCTTGACCTCGAAAATCAAACCGGAGTTCCGGTCTCCGCTATCCTTTCCCGAATGAATTTGCCCGCCGACACCCCGAGACGAGAGCCCCTGGGGAGACTCCGGCGCTATTTCGGTTTCACGATCGTCCAGCTCCGCGATACGGTGGAAACTCTCGCGGAAAAACAATAAATATTAATTTTCCTAAACCCGTTGCAAAAATATTTTATTTATAATATAAGTAATTGGTTATAGGGATTGCTTGATATAGGGATTATGTAAGACCAGCATATGACGCTCAAAAAAGATTACAAAACCGAAGCCCAAACGTTCAAAGCTTTAGCCCACCCTTCACGCCTTATGATCGCGGAAACACTCCTTGAGGGTGAGAAGTGTGTCCTCGACATCAAAGACCTCCTGAGGGTCAGTCAACCCAACATTTCCCAACATCTCAACGTCCTTAAATACTCGGGAATCGTAGATTACCGCCAACAGGGAAATCTACGCTGTTATTATCTAAAAAACCCTCAAACGATCCGAGGACTCCTGGACATCATTCGGGAAACGATCACTCATCAATCCTGACGGATTGCAGGGCTCTCCGGGTTGACCGAGGAAGGAGGCATTGAATGGCGAAAGTCGCTATCACAGTCAACGGAAGCGAGGGCGCAAATGTCTATCCGCCCTTTATTCTTGGATCATCCGCCATCGCGTCCGGCGACGAAGTTGTCATCTTTTTCTGCCCCGGCGGTGCACCCGCCATGGTTAAGGGAGTGGTAGAAAAAATGCAGGGGAAAGGTCTTCCCCCCTTATTGGAATTGGTCGAAGGCTCTCTTGCCCTGGGAGCCAAACTCTACGTTTGCGAGTTGGCCCTGGAAGCCAAGGATTTAAAGAAAGAAGATTTTCGTGAAGGCGTGGAGATCATCGGCGCCACGACCTTCATTCATGAAATCCAAGACGCAACCATCACCTTCTCTTTTTAACCGCAGCGACGGTTATTGGAGATCCATCATAATTTAGGAGGAAGTAAATGGCGACAAAAACATTGGATGCACTGGGTTTGAAGTGCCCTCAGCCCATCTTGAAGGTGGCGGCGATGGCGCCGCAGATGAGCGCGGGGGATATTCTGGAAGTCTCAGCGGACTGTGAATCATTCCCTAACGATATTAAAGCCTGGGCGTCAAAAACCGGGAAAACTTTGCTTTTCTGTATGGATGAAGGCGGAGGCAAACACAAAGCACAGATTCAATTCTGATTTTGCCGCTGGGCGTACTCCGATTCGCCGGGCCATACGCCCAGCCGACTTTCCACATTATTTTTAGACCCATTCTAGAAGGGGGTTATTATGGACAATGGGTATAGGCCTAGCATTGTGGGTTTCCTGTGCAACTGGTGTTCCTACGCCGGTGCCGATCTCGCCGGCGCCGGCCGCTCGGAAATCAAACCCTATCTTTCAGTCATCCGAGTCATGTGCTCCAGCCGGATCAACGCCAACCTCATATTGACGACCTATCTCTGGGGAGCGGACGGCGTCTTGGTCGCCGGCTGCCATCCGGGGGACTGTCATTATGAAAAAGGCAACTATTACGCAAGGCGGCGCTTCGCCCTGCTCAAGAAAATCATGGAGACGCTGAAACTGGAGCCGGAACGGCTTCAGCTTTCCTGGATATCCGCCTCCGAGGGAAAACGTTATGCGGAAGTCGTAAATACGTTCGCTGAAACCATCCAACACATGGGCCCCAGCCCCTTCCGCACCCACATTAAGCTTTGAACGAAACGAGGATCACATGAAAAATCCGAATGTATTGGTCATTGGATCGGGCGTTGCCGGGATGGAAGCCAGCCTGCTGCTTGCGGAAGCGGGGAGAGAGGTTCATCTTATCGAAAAAGACTCACTCATCGGTGGGCAAACGATCAAATTCGAAGAAGTCTACCCCAATATGGAATGCGCGACCTGTATGGTGGCGCCCCGGCAGCAGGAGATTCTTCAAAAGGACACGATCCGGCTGCACCTGCTGAGCGAAATCAAGGAGGTGAAGGGATCGGCCGGCGATTTCACCGTCACGGTTAAGAAAAGGGCTCGATACGTCAATCTCGTGAACTGCATCGGATGCGGCGCCTGTTACGAACCCTGCCCGGTAAGCCTGCCCAACCTGTTTGAAGAATCCCTGGGAGAGATAAAGGCCGTAGGCGTCGCCTGCCCCGGGGCTCTACCCAACGTTCCTTTTATCGATCCCGAACACTGCCTCCGATTCAACGGAAAGAAAAAAGATTGTCAAGCCTGTCAGGATGCGTGCATGTTCGATGCCATCGATTATACCGAACAGGATCAGACCCTGGAATTAAAAGTGGGCGCCATTTTAGTCGCGACAGGTTTCGACATGTATGACCTGAATCAGCTCCCTCAATACGGCTACGGAAAAATCCCGAACGTACTCTCCGCCATGGAATTCGAAAGACTTTTCGCCGCCAACGGTCCAACCCAGGGAGAGATCAAAATGAAAGACGGCGGAACCCCCAATTCGATCGGGATCGTCCACTGCGCCGGAAGAAACGAATGCGGCTACTGCTCAGCCGTTTGCTGCATGTACTCTACCAAATTCGGATATTTTCTCAAACACAAGTTCCACGACGCCGATGTCCGTTCTTTTCATACCGATTTGTGCGTCCCGGGTAAAGCCAACCAAAAATTTATCCAGGGAGCCATCGACTCCGGAATCCGGTTCATTCGTTTCGCCGATATCTCCATCGAAGGGAAAAATGGAAAATCCGCAATCCACTGTACTCGCGACGACGGCGGGAAAGAAACGTTTGAAGCGGATATGGTCATCCTGTCACCTGCCATGATTCCCCGGAAAGACACAGCAACTTTGGCCGAAATCCTGGGCATCCACCGGGACAAGCTGGGATTTCTGGCTTCCCGAGCGGAAAATCTTTCCCCCGTCGAGACGGAAAAAGAAGGGATCTTTGTCACCGGCTGCGCGGAAGGCCCCAAGGACATTCCAGAATCCATTGCTCAGGCACAAGCCGCGGCGGGAAGGATTCTAGCCCTACTCGATGAGAGCCGATCCGCGGTTCAAAACGATCAAGGATAATCACCATGAATGAAAAAATCGGAGTTTATGTCTGCGAATGCGGGCCGAACATTCCCGACCGCATCGATATCGATAAGGTCCTGGCAGAAGTTTCGGTGATCGACGGCGTCAAGACAGCTAAAAAATTCGGGCTGCTCTGCTCTCCCGACGGAAAAAATTTCCTGGAGGAAGATATCAAAAAAGAGGAGCTCACCCATGCCGTGATTGCGGCCTGTTCGCCCCGCGATCACGAACAGACTTTCATGACGGTGGCCGTCAAGGCCGGACTCAACCCCTACTTGACCCAACTCGTCAACATCCGCGAACAATGTGCCTGGATCTATTCCGACAAACAGGAAGCCACTCGCATGGCGATCAAATCCATACGGGCCGGGATAAGCCGAGTCAAACATCATCTCTCCCTCACAAAAAAAGAGTTGGAAATGAATCCCGATGTTCTGGTGATCGGAGGAGGCGTGGCCGGCGTGGAAGCCTGTCTGTCCCTGGCCGGAACGGGCCGCCGGATATATCTGGTGGAAAAGGCGGAAGAGTTGGGGGGCACGGTCTCCAAGCTGGGCGCCCTGATCCCTCATCAGGGAACCGCCGTCGATCTTTTCGGCGAAAAGATCGACAGGGTCCGCGCTCAGGACGATATCGAAGTGATCACGGGACATGACGTCACCAGCGCCCGTGGTTTCTTAGGCAATTTTGAAATCGAAATCGAGCCGCAAGGGGATTCATCTGAAATCCGCAATCTTCAAGTCGGCGCCGTGGTCATCGCCACCGGATTCGGACTGCTGTCGAGCGAACACCTGGACACAAACAACGGAGAGAAGAACCCGAATATCGTCTCGGCTTTGGAATTCGAATCGATGCTGGCGCAAAATGCCGTTGTAGGCAAGGATGGGAAACCGCCCCGCTCCGTAGCGCTTATCCACTGTGTGGGTCGTGCGGAATTGGGTTATTGTTCGAAAGTTTGCTGCCTGTATATGATCAAGTACGCACATCATCTCAAATCCATGGACGCATCGACGAAGGTCACGTCCTTTTACACCGACCTCTGCCTGCCTGATAAATCAGATCAGGCTTATTATGACGAAGCCGTTAAGCAGGGCATCCGTTTTCTGCGCTCGGATGCGCCTTCGATCCAAAGCGCCGAAGGCCAGGTCACCGTGGAATACAGCACAGGGGGCGGCAAAAGCGCAAGTGAAAAATTCGACCTGGTCGTGCTGGCACCGGCGATGGTTCCCGGAGAAGACACCGCCCGCTTGGCGGATATGTTCAATCTTCCCCTGGATGACACGGGATTCTTTAAAGAAATCCACATGATGCTCGACCCGGTGGCTACCCCGATAGAAGGAGTGTTCGTCACCGGCTGCGCGATGGGCCCCCGCAATATCCCGGAGACCATCACCCAATCCCAGGCCGCCGCGGGAAAGATCCTCGGCAGCCTCATCCCCGGCAGAAAGTTGGAACCGGAGGTCAAGGTCTCGGAGGTCAGAGCCGACTTCTGCACCGGATGTCAGACCTGCCTGACCGTATGCTTCTACGCCGCCATCAGCTTTGATGAAAGCCGGGGCATCTCCGTGGTCAATGAAGCCATCTGCAGGGGGTGCGGAAGCTGCGTGGGAAGCTGCCCCTCCGGGGCCATCCGCGCCAAGCATTTCACGTATCCTCAGATTTACCGGGAAGTATTAGAAATATTGAGTTGATCCGAAAAGGACAAAACTGCCATGAAGGAAAAAGGAAAACCCGCGACACAAGATATCAGCCCCAAGAATTCATTCATGAGCGCTTCCTATCCCGCCGGAGACGGCTTTGCGAAAGCGATCCGCGCGGTTTTGACGAAAGCTCTGGATGATCAGGTTTTTGAAGCCGTGATGATGCCGTTAAAAGTACCCAAAACCGAAGCTTTTGCCTGGACACTCCTGGATGACACCAAGCTTTTGGAGCATGCATCCCCGCTCCCCCCCGTCATGACCATCCAGGGTGGAAAAGCCCTTTCCGAACTGACGAAACACGGTGAGCTTATCGAAAGAACCGCGGTTCTGCTTCGTCCCTGCGAAACCAGAGCGGCGGTCGAGCTTTTCAAGTTGAAACAGATCAATCTGGAAAACATCACTCTGATCAGCATCGACTGTCCGGGGGCTGTTCCCCTTTCGGATTATCTATCCGATCCGGAAAATCAAGCCCGGAAATTTCAAGACCTTATGGAAGAAAACGGCGACGAGGACGCTCTCCGGCCCGTATGCCGGATCTGCGACAAATTCAGCATCCCCGCTCCTGCGGAAGGGGGCATGGAAGAAGGAGGGCACGCCGCGGATGTCCATATCGGCTTCCTGGGCCAAAAAGGAAAGCGGCTCCTTCTCTTTCCCCTGACTGAAAAAGGCCGAACCCTGGTGGAAGGATTGGGATTAAAAGCAGAATCCCCCGAGAATTCCTGGGAAACCGCCGTTCAGACGATGACGGATGCCCGACGGAAAAACCGACAGGCGTTCAACAAGGATTTCCTTTCCCGGATAAGCGGCCCGGATCCATTTTCCGAAATGTTCGACGCCTGCATAAACTGTCACAACTGCATGCGGGCCTGCCCCATCTGTTACTGCCAGCAGTGCTACTACGACAGCGAGGCCATACGGTTGCCTTCTGAAAATTACCTGGAACGCGCCAAAAAAAGGGGCGGACTGCGCTTCCCCCTGGATACTCTGCTGTTTCATCTGGGACGCATGTCCCACATGGTGCTGTCCTGCGTATCCTGCGGAGCCTGTGAGGACGCCTGTCCGGCTTCTATTCCGGTAGGTCAGATATTCAGCCTGGTGGGAGACCAAACCCAGTCTTCATTCGAATACGTTCCCGGGATCAACCGCCTTCAACCCCTGCCGCTGCAGGCGTTCCGGGAGGATGAATTCTGCGAGGTGGAAATCCCATGCGAATGCGGAGAAGGACAAGCCCCGAGCGAGGTGAACAAAAATGCCTAGTGTTCTCAATATCAAAAAAGGAGTGGAAGAAGGACTGCGGCTCTTTTTAGAATCCCTACTGCGCGAGAAAAAAGTCGCGGGTGTTTTCACTCTTCGTAAAACCAACGACGAAGGCGCGGCGGCCTACACGCTCATCACCGATCCCGAACATATGCAGCAGGCGGTCCCTCTATACCCCCTGATGCCCATGAATGCCGGCAAGGCGCTTTCGAGCCACACCCTGGGAAGCGCCTCGGAAGCTCCGCTGGCCGCGATCGTCCGGCCCTGCGAAATGCGCGCCTTTACGGAGCTCATCAAACGGGAACAGGGTCACCGCGACAATCTATTGTTGATAAGCGTCAGCTGCGCGGGTGTGTTTCCGCTCAGCAGTCTTTCCAATGGAACGTTGAGCCAGGAGCTTCCCGATTACTGGGAATCAGCGCAAAACGCCGAGATTCCCGCTTTCCTTCGTCCCACCTGTGCCGCCTGCGAGCATTTCCTGCCGTTTCAGGCGGATATCACGGTCGGCGTCTTGGGGCAAAAGGAGCTGAACAAGGAGTGCAATCTCTTTCTTAACACAACCAAAGCCGAGGAGATGGCGGAAGGGGCTCCCGGAAGCATAACTTCGGGTGAGCTGGAGACTCCGGAGATCCAGGCCGTAAGGAAAGAGCGGATGGCCGAGCGCCGGAAGCTGTTCGAACCGTTCACCGCTCAAGACTACGGCCTTTCCGGCTTGGTGCAAACCTTCGCACCCTGCTTGAGCTGCCACGGCTGCAGCACGATCTGCCCGATATGCTACTGCACGCTTTGCGATTTCGATTCCAAAACCCACGAATACCAGCCTACCAGCTATTCCATCGAACTGGATCAAAAAGGAGGCATGCGTATTCCGCCGGGCACGCTGTTTTTCCATACGGGCCGGATGGTCCATATGGCTGTGTCCTGCGTCAACTGCGGTATGTGTTCCGATGTCTGTCCGGTTAACATTCCGGTCGCGACGATTTTTTCCAAGGTCGGAGACGCCCTGGCTGAGGAATTCGAGTATGTGGCGGGAAGAGACGCCGAAGAGGAGCTTCCCCTGGGGACCTATAAAGCCGACGAATATTCGGACATCGGCGAGTGACGGAGATGGAGGGTCAAATAATGAATGAAGAATTCAATCCCAAGATCGTTGGTTTTCTGTGCAACTGGTGTTCCTATACCGGCGCCGATCTGGCGGGTGTCAGCCGTCAGCAGATACCCCCCTCCATCCGGGTCATCCGGGTTATGTGCTCCGGAAGGATCGATCCGCTCTTTGTCACCAAAACCTTTTTTAAAGGAGCCGACGGCGTCATGATGATGGGCTGCCACCCCGGCGACTGCCATTATCAAAAAGGTAATTTTTATGCCCGCCGTCGCTATATCCTGCTGAAAACCATTTTCAAGGAACTTGGAATGGAGTCCGACAGGATCATTTTATGGTGGGTGTCCGCCTCGGAAGGCGCGAAATATGCACGGGTGACCCGTGAGTTTTCGGATCAGGTTACGGAGATGGGACCTAATCCCGTACAGAAAGAAATCTTCATATAGCCTGAATGATCCATGAAGAAAACTGATACAAAAAGGATAAAACCAGTCTATAGCTAAAAGAATGATAGGTATAAGCTCGACATTTCGGTGATTTTCCACTTTATTCTTTATATTTGATATCAGTTTTCTCCACCCTGCGGGTGGACCGATCTCACCATGTCGTCTGCGACGCATCTGGTTCGACGTACCTGAGTACGTCTCTCCACATAACGCCTTGACGCCACGGCAATCTCGATCCGTGGATCATCCAGGCAGTTGCAAAGCTCAAGACATTACCTTTTCCTTAATACCGGGGTCGGGCTGGGTGGGCATGCCTCACTGCCTGCAAGCTTGCCGCCACGGCAATCTCGACGCGTGGATCATTCAGGTCATAGCAAAGCCCTAAGTATGGTGTTTACCTTAATATCAGGGTGGGCGGGTTGGCACCGGGGACGTGCTGGGGGGGAATCCTTCCGCGGCTTCCACCGCAAATATTCATTTATGAATCGAATAGAATTTTTGTTATACTTATATGTTTCCCAAGATACCGGACAGCCGGCACATTGTAGGGAAGGAGATCGACTACGGCACGGCATCCATTTCATTAAAAAGGAAGGCATATGTCTCACGAGGATGATATCGAAAAGTTTACGCGCGAGATGCAGGCTCAGATCCTCGAACAAGCGCGACAAGTTTATTCCGAAGCCGTCATCACCCGATGGCAAAATCCCCAAAATTTCAAAAAAATCGAAATTCCTGACGGACAGGCCACGCTTCGAGGCAGCTGCGGAGACACCATGGAAATGGCTCTTAAGGTTCAGCAAGATAAAATCACGGACTGCGGTTTTCAAACCGACGGCTGCGGGACCACGTTCGCCTGCGGCAGCGTCGCCACGGAACTGGCTCAAGGGAAAACTGTGATCCAGGCTCTGGCCCATGTAAGCGCCGATGAAATCCTCAAGGTTCTTGGGGGACTCCCGGAGAAAGACGAGCACTGCGCCCAATTGGCGGCGGAAACCATGCGCCGGGCTTTGGCCGATTACATCCATCAGAAAAAAACCCCTTGGAAGAAACAATACCGGAAGACCTGAAGGATCTTCCGCCTGTCGATGGAGTCGAATATGAAAGAATGCCGCCAGGAAAAAAACCTGTCGCGATGCAATTGTACCTGGGAACCTTGTCAGCGAAAAGGCCTCTGCTGCGAATGTCTCCCATACCACTGGAACATGGGAGAGCTTCCTGCCTGCCTCTTCCCGGACGATGTCGAAGCGACATATGATCGCTCTTTGAAACGATTCATTGAAATCTATAAGGACCGGGTGTGACGACCGAAAGCCGGAAACGATCTTTTCAAAAGGAAATCCCGATTTCCGCCGGCGAAGGAAGGAATTTCACCCCATGATGCTTCCCCTTCCGTCGGCGTTCAAGAACATCTCTCCCGCTCCGGAAATTCGCCGGGATATCAAACCCGAGATTTTATTCTTTCCCGAGGAAGAGAGCAAGGAGACCCCAACAGCCCTGACGGAAATAAGGCTAAGAAATCGTCGTCCGAAACGGATGAGCATCTCGATAGCGATGATCATTATGCCTTCCAGAGGAATAACCCGTGAGACGCGGAGAGCAAGAGAGGAGTGGAAAAATAACTTCGGCTCGGGGAGAGAAGCATCCTCCGATCGAGCCTTTCAGGAAAAATATTTTTGAGAAGGATCGTATGAGGGGGACATGAAAAAACATTCTGATTTACCGCGTGAATCGAGGGAACTGCTGGCGGATGCCGCTAAGAATTGGCTGGCCCATGACGGATTATGGTTTCAAGCCGTTGAACGCCGGTTCGGCATGGAAACCGCCATTGATCTGGACCGAGAGGCTTGGGAGCGATTCACCGTTATCGAAGCTAAAAGGATCATGAAACGACACGAACTCGCCGTGGGCGGCGGGATTCCCAGTCTCATTCAGGCCTTGGGACATCGACTCTACGCATATATCAACGTGCAGGAAATCATTGACGCAAGCGACACGCGATGCATATTCCGCATGAACCGATGCCGGGTTCAGGAGGCCAGGAGGCGGAAGGGATTGCCTGATTTCCCCTGTAAAAGCGTCGGAGTCGTGGAGTACCGAAACTTCGCCCGGACCATCGATCCCCGCCTTCGAACCCGCTGCCTTGCGTGCCCTCCCGATCCCCATCCTCCTGAATTTTACTGTGCATGGGAGTTCCGGATCCAGGAGGAATCGGAACTGAAGAATGACATGAGCGGTGACGACACCGCAGAGGAATAAAAACCTATTTATTAACAAACGCTCTTATAAGGAGATACGATGATAACCAACACAAATTTTCCCAAAGCGAAAAAATTCTGGTATATGGGAGATTACCACGAATGGAACGAGTCCAATGTGCATATCATGAGCCACGCACTGCACTATGGGACCTCGATCTTCGAGGGAATCCGGGCTTATAATACATCCAAGGGCCCCTCCGTCTTTCGTCTGGAAGAACACATCGACCGCTTCTTTACCTCCGCCTCGATTCTCTCCATGAAACTCCCTTACGACAAGGAAGAGATAATCGCCGCCGTAAAAGGAGTCATGCGCGAAAACGAACTGAATTCCGCCTACATTCGCCCTCTGGCTTTTTATGCCTACGGAAACCTGGGACTCGTCCCCAAAGCCTGCCCGGTGGAGCTGGTGATCGGAGCTTGGGAATGGGGAGCCTACCTGGGAGATAAAGCTGAAAAAGGTGTTCATACCTACCTTCTCCCCTGGCGAAGGATCCATCACAGCCAATTCGACATGAGAGGCAAATTGGGAGGCCTCTATGTCCTGTCCACCATCGGCGGCCTGGAAGCACGAAATAAAGGATTCGACGAAGCCATCTACCTCAACATGGAGGGGAACGTCGCCGAAGGCCCCGGTGAAAATATATTTATCGTAAGAGACGGAGTCTTAAAGACCAACGACCGGAACGAATCCATCCTGGAAGGGATCACACGCACCAGCCTGCTGCAGATCGCCGGAGAGATGAATATCCCCACGGAAGTAGGCCCCATAACCAAACAAGAGCTTCTGGACGCGGACGAAGCGTTCTTCTCGGGTACCGCGGTGGAAATCACCGCCATCACCAGAGTCACCGATGACTCCACCCCGGATACGACGGGAAAGGAAACCGTGATCGGCAACGGACAACCGGGAGAGATGACGCGGCGGATCGAAAAAGTTTTTCGCGACATCGTCGGCGGACGCTCTGCCGACCACAAAAACTGGCTCAGTTACGTAAACGAATAATCTGGGTTTTCAGCGGGAGGGGGGAACGCGTTCGTCCCCCCCCGTTGATTTCTTAAAACGCCTGGAATATCCATGATCAAAAAAAAGAAAGGTTTTAAACCCATGGAGATCACTCTCAAACCGATCGGATTGATGCATTCCCCATTCGCCAATAAAGAAGACGTCACCGCCGCGCGACACCTGGATCCGGAAGGTTTTCTTCATGTCAGGGGAGAATTGGAAATCTTTCCCGAATACGCCCCGGGCCTTCAGGACATCGATGGCTTTTCCCATCTGATCGTCCTTTTCGCCTTTCACCGCTCCGATACCGGAAGCCTCTGGGCTCATCCTCCCGGAGACGGCAAACGGCGCGGCGTTTTTTCCACCCGGAGCCCTTCCCGGCCCAACCCCATCGGAATGACCATCGTTCGGCTCATCGAGCATAAGGATAACCGCCTTTTGGTCGCGGAAGTCGATATGATTGAAGGCACTCCGATTCTGGATATCAAGCCCTACACCTCTCGAGACCGCAAGGAAAAACCCCGGTTCGGCTGGATTGAAGGCAGGAAAAAAAAGGAGAGCACACCTAACAAACTTGATTCCGCTCCTTAAAAATAGTCGAACTCCAGCTCCGGGATGGACTCATCAAGTCGATGAGTCTTCATGGTCCCTCCGCAGAGATTTTCGATCCATTCACTCAGATCTCCGGATGCTTCATCGATCTCATTCGCCGTTACAGGCGGCAAACCTTCGACCAGCAGCAGGCAGTCAGCCGTTTGCGGCGACATCTTGGTGGCTTCACATTCCCGCCAGTTCCATCTGCGGCAAAGGATCTGGCGGTCATCGGCATATACCACTTCTCCCGGCTTGACGGTCTCGGCGTCCCCCCCGCCAAGGGGAAGGAAGCGTTCATCCTCCCTCGCAAACCTCAGTTGGATATTTCCCCTGACCCCTGCAAGATCATCTCCCCCGACCGGCAGCATATGCTTCAGCGAAATGGTATTGTAGACATCCACGATCGGATTGATCCGGCGCAGACCGGCACCTTTCAATACCGAACGGTATAGACTCTCAACCGAGCTTTTATACTTCTTGGGTTTAGCACCAAATGAAGAATACGCCTGCCGCCATGACCGCACTTTGGGAAGCATCGACAGAGTTTCCGTACGGAAGCCGTTTCGAATACGTTCCTCCGTTTCCCGGATCAAAGGATCGATCGCCTTCCCGTCACCTCGGTTATTCAGACTGCGAGCCAGGACCAATCCCAGGTTCAGGCCGGGATACCGTTTAAAAATCGCCGCATCGACACTGAATTTCATTCTCACCGCCTTTCTTATTTTCGCAAATTTTCCGCCCGCCCTTTCCTCAATCCGTAATCGTTATTCTTTCCCCTCCGGGTTTAAATATTCTACGCGATGGTACCCGGACAGTCAAAAAAGACCCCGACATGGAATTCCATCGGGGCGGAAATACAATATGAATCGAGCCGGACAAAGCATTTTGAGGCCCGATCCAAACCGCCTTTCACCATAAAATGAAAATTTTGACGGGATATGGCCGTTTTTCAGGCCGTTACGGGGAATATAAGCCTGAAAACATGCAATATTAAAAATATTGCAGAAAATGCTTGAAAAAATGTTCTGCTCCGTGGTATAATTACATTAACGTTAAGATTTAAATCCCCCTGAAACCCATAAGCGGCACAACTCTATTTATATCTTTCGGTTACGCTAATACATGCCATCCTTTGCCTGCTTCCATAATGAGTCGCTCACCTCATTCAGAACCTCCGGTCGGCGCCAATCCGTCAATTTATGCCGATTTTCATCAATTTCGGGGTTTTTTTGCACATCCAAGCAACCAAAATGCAGGTTTACGCGTATTATTAGATGAGGAGAGGAAAACATACACTATGCGAATCCAGAAAGGAATTAAGTCCTCCTTTTTAACCCTCCAATATTCGTGGATACAAGATAGTCCCTGATCTTCTATCCATCGCGACACGGGCCGCCGGTTTCCACGAAGCCGGCGGCCGCCATTTTTTCCGACGTAAACCCAACCGCCTCAGTCCCCCCGATATTCGCAGCGCATACAGCATTCAGTCCAAGTGGTTTCCGGTCGTCGTCTGCATCAATTGGCCGTGTTTGACGCTGCGCGTGCTCAGGATTTGATCCGATATCTCCCTGATGATTCGGCATGAGCCTTTCAGGATGATCACTTCCAGGCAGTTGTGATGGTCCAAATGGATATGGGTAGATGATACGATTTCATTCAAATGCTGATGCTGGATATTGTTCAAGGTTTCCGTTAAGTCCGGACGTTCATGGCTGTATACGAGGCTTAAAACCCCAACCGTCTGCGCCTCTTCATCTTTCCATTCTTCTTCAACCAGGCGGTTCCTGATCAGATCCCTGATGGCCTCGGAGCGATTCCCATATCCCAATGTCCGGATCAAAGAATCAAATTGCTTGAGCAGGTCATCTTCGAGAGAAACCCCGAATCGTTTGATGTTCGACATACTTTTTAATCCTTTTTCCGAACATAATATGTGACGATTCAAAAGTCAAATCCGATGTTCTTTCCGGCACAAACTCCTCGGCGAAACTTGACAATCCTTAAACCAGGCGGGATAATCGATTTGTCTCGACATCGGCAAGGAAATTAGGTGTTTTTCAGGCGCCCCCCTCCCGAAAAGAGGGAATGCTGTGCAAATCAGCAGCGGACCCGCCTCTGTGACCGGCTGCTCAAGAGCAGATCCCGACGCGCTGCGTCGGGTAAGACGAAAGCTGCATGAGGCCACTGTTTCGTATCACGGAATGGGAAGGCGCAGCGAGTAGGATGACCCGGAAGCCAGAAGACCGGCCTGGAAAATGATTTTTCGCTCGACGCGGTGAAGAGCGTGAAATACGATGTCGGAAAATGTTTTCTCTCCTCCGGAAGGAAAACGATTCGGGTGAAATCATGAAAAACGCTGTATGTCCCTTCCCTCTCATCATGGCGATGCTGCTTCTCGCCTCCGGATCCGGGTGTCGTTCATCAGGCCCTCCGCAGGAAATCGGGCCGGTTTCCGGCAACTTCAACCAAGGAAATTCTCCCGGCCGCATCATCTGCGCAGCACCCAGTATAACGGAGATCGTATATGCTTTGGGATGCGGGGACCGGGTGGTGGGCGTCAGCGATTTCAGCGTCCATCCCCCCCCCGCGACATCGAAGCCCAGGATTGGCGGATTCATCAATCCCAACCTGGAACGAATCATCTCCCTCAAACCCGATCTGGTGATCACGCAGGGAGACCATGATTCTTTGCATGCTTTGGAGAGGGAGCTGGGGATCAAACGGCTCTCCGTTAAAATCGACAGCCTGAGCGATCTGAAGCAGGCCGTTCGGATACTGGGCGATCGCTTGGACCGCGGGGCCGAAGCCCGTTCGTTGGTCCTCGAATTGGAAAACGACCTGCGACGAATCCAGGAAAAGACGCATGATCTTCCCCGGCCCAAGGTCTTTCTCTCCCTCGGTCATACACCGGGAGACTTGACGGGGCTGATGACCTCTGGTTCAGGCACTTTTCTCAATGAATTGATCGGCATCGCAGGAGGAATAAACATTTTCGGCGACATCCGGAGCCTGTATCCGAAAATTTCAAAAGAAGCGCTGATTCTGCATAATCCCGATATTATCCTTGAAATCTGCCCGGAAGGCATCTCGCCGGGAAGCCGCAAGCTCCTCCATCAGGACTGGGACCGTTTCGTTTCCCTTCACCGAAGAAAACCCATCGACATCCACTTCATATCCGATGATTATCTCCTGATTCCCGGGCTGCGCCTCCCCCTGGCCGCTCGGAAATTCGCTCACGTTTTTCATGGAGAGCGTTTCCCGGAGGACCCATGATCCTTGAGCTCCAAGCGATCCGTCACCGCTTTTCAAATGCGGACTGGCAGCTTTCACTGGACCGCCTCGTTCTCAACAGCGGTGAACTGCTGGGAATCATCGGACCCAACGGGGCGGGAAAAAGCACCCTGCTCCGCATCGCCGCGGGACTCCTCACTCCGAAGCGGGGCCTCGTCAGACTGGAAGGGCATGACCTTTCGCGGATCCCCCGAAAAAACGCGGCCCGTATTCTGGGTTATCTGCCTCAGGATTTGAGTTGGGAATATGACTTGACCGTGGAAGCCCTGGCGGGCATGGGGCGCTATCCCTATTTGAATCTTTTGGGAACCATGAGCCTCTCTGATCTTGCCGCCGTCCAACGGAGCCTTCGTCTCTCCGGGATGGAAGACCTCAAAACCCGCAGACTTTCCCAGCTTTCCGGAGGAGAAAAAAAACGGGCTTTCCTGGCATCGGTACTGGCCCAAGCCCCCCGGGCGCTCCTTCTGGACGAGCCGACCGGCGCCCTGGACCTTCACCATCAGGTCCAGATCTTCAGCCTTCTGAAAAAACTGGCGCATACCGGTTCCGCTGTGGCCGTCGTAACCCATGATATCAACCTGGCTTCCCTCTACAGCGATAAGCTCCTTTTCCTCCACGGCGGAAAGTGCCTGGCTTGGGGAGAACCCCGTGACGTCCTCGTGGAAGAAATCCTGCACGCCGCTTTCGGCGGCGTCGTTTTGATGAATCGCCATCCGGAAATCGACCGCCCCACACTACTGCCCCGGATTCTGGGGAGTAATAACGAATGAGACATAGAAGCGTCATCCTGTTCGGAGTCTTGTTTGTGATCACGGCCGCGCTTGTTCCCTGGATCGGATCCGAACCCGTCAACGCAACTTCCGTTATCGGATTCCTGCGGGGAGACGGGAATCCTTACGGCAGCATTTTCTGGTTTCAGCGCATCCCGCGGGTACTGCTGGCTTTGCTCTCGGGCGGCTCCCTGGCTATGGTAGGCGCGTGTTTTCAGGTGGTTTTTCGAAATCCTCTGGTCGAGCCCTACACCCTGGGCATTTCCGGGGGATCGGCGCTGGGGGCTTTTCTTGCGATTTCCATTCCATCGCTTTGGATTTCATGGGGACCGTTCAGTTCGGTGCAAGCTCTGGCCGTCCTGGGCGCCGCGGGCAGCTTGAGTTTGATATATGCCCTGGCCCGCCGCCGGGAAGGGCTTTCCGTCACCACTCTGCTGCTGGCGGGAATAACGATCAGCATCATATGCTCCGGCTCCATCCTGTTTCTGACCTATCTGGCTCATCCCAATGCCCTGGTCATTTTTCAGCGCTGGATGATGGGAGGATTGGATATCATCGGCTACCGGGAACTGCTCGGATTCTCTCCCCTGCTGCTTTCCGGCTTGAGCCTGCTTTTTTTCCACGCCAACGACATGAATCATCTTGCACTGGGCGATGAAATGGCTCAGGGCCACGGCGTCCCCGTGCGCCGCGTTCAAAAACATGTGTTCCTGGGAGGGGGGCTGGCGACCGCCGGAGTTGTTTCGCTGGTGGGCCCCATCGGATTCGTCGGATTGATCGTTCCTCACGCCGTTCGCCGTCTGGTCGGCTTCGATCAAAGGCGCGTTCTACCGGGTTCATTCTTTCTGGGAGGCGTGCTTCTGACCCTCTGCGACACCGCTGCCCGCACCCTGATCTCGCCCACCGAACTCCCTGTGGGGATCATCACCGCTCTTATCGGCGGCCCTCTCTTTATCCAGCTGCTCCTTCGCGGACAGAGAAAAAACCGATAGGAAAAGGATTGAGCGCGGATACCGCTTGGTCCGTTCCCCGTTTTTCCTCAAACCTGATTATTTCGCTTCCGCCTTCCGGATACGCTCTTCCAGCGCCGGATCGATAGCAATCTCTCGTTCACGCGCCCGTTGGATCAGTTCAGTCCCTTTCTGATACTGCTTGGCCATGATATACAGGTTGATCAGGTTGTTGTAGGCCGTCACATACTCCGGGTCCGATTCGATCGCCTGCGTAAACTCATCATGAGCTTCCTGGTAGCGCTTCAGCTGAATCAGGATGACGCCGCAAAAATTACTATGCTCGGCCGGAATTTTTTCGGCATGGGCTATCGGCCGGGACAGCCGCGTCTGGATTTCATCCTGTGTGCTTTTCACGGAGCGGATCTGAGACTGGATCTTCTGCCGTCCTCCGGGGGAAGCGGTCTGAAGCTGGGCTCGGAGTCCGCTAAGAGTCTCATCATTCTGCTTCTGCTGCTCACGAAGCAGAGCGAAATACTGATCCTGTGAGTATACCAGCAGGTCGGTCATGAATTTGTTATGCTTTTTGGCATTCTGGATGTATCCCAATGCCTGCGGATACGCCTTTTTCATGAACAAGATACGGGACATCAGGTAATTCGCTTCCACATGCTCGGGAAGCTCCTTCAGACTTTTCAACAGCTCCTTTTCGGCCTTGGCATATTTTTCCTTAATAAACAGCTCCTTGCCTTTCAGGTAAATCCCGTTCGACACCTTATACTTCTGAATCATCTCTTTTTCCTGCATGTCGAAGTGACGCTGTCCGAATCCAAACCGCCCGCACCCCAGAAGCAGCAGCGTGGACACCGCCACGATCTTCGGCCATGTCCGCTTTCCAGGGAAATTATTCATTTTCGTGTCCTGCATAGGATGTCTCCTCCATATGAATTTTTCACCTTCAATCCAGGTCGCCTTTTCTTCTTTTGCTCAAAGTCCGTGATTCATTATAAAGAGCTTCGCTTCATAACACAAATTCCCAGGCGAATCCAACCGCTGGGGCCGTCTTGACAAAGCCGGCCCGCTGTGTGAGAATTATTTTTTACTGCCGGGTTCAAGGAGCCGGGAAGTCCGTGAGAACCGGACACAGCCCCCGCTACTGTAATCGGGTACGAATTCCAGTCAACGCCACTGTTTTCGATGAAAATGGGAAGGCCTGGAAGGAGAATGACCTGAGAGTCAGGATACCGCCCTTGAACCGGAAAGCCCTTTTTCGGGTGGAAGAAAGGGTTGTTTTTTTTTGTCCGCGATTGATGATTTCGCGGGTGAAACACAGAAAGCAAGCGGGGGTTATGTCGAAAAGGTATGAGTATGTACAGAGAAACCGCAGCTTTTTTATTCTTATGCATCGGATTGTCATTCCCCGTCGCAGCTCAGGAAGCCGAAGAATCCCGGGAACAAAAACTTCAGCATGAAATCACGGTAACCGCGGAGCGCCTTCCCGTCGATGTCAAGCATATCGCCAGCTCAGTCACCATCATCACCCGCACCCAACTGGAACGAAGTCAGAAGGCAACGGTATTGGAGGCGCTCAATGAGATCACCCCTCTCAATGTCGTTCTCAACGGTCCTACAGGGGGAGCCAGTTCCATTTTCATCCGCGGCGCCAATTCCGAGCACACGCTGGTCATGATCGACGGCATCAAGGCCAACGATCCCATGACTCCCGGACGTTCCTTCGATCTGACCCATCTCATGGTGCAAAACATCGAGCAGATCGAGATCCTGCGCGGACCGCAGAGCACGCTCTTCGGTTCGGATGCTCTCGGAGGAGTGATCAACATCATCACCCGCCGGGGGGAGGGGAAACCCCGATTTCACTTTGCAGGCCGGGGAGGTTCCTATGAGACGTTTAACGGCGGCATTCAAGTAGACGGAAGCACGGAAAAGATTCACTACAACGCCGGAGCCGGATATTTGAGCAGCAGCGGATTTTCAGCTTCCGGTTCCAGATACAAAGGCAATACGGAACCCGATGGATATACAAACCTCACGCTTTTCGGACGTTTCGGCGCCCGGATCTCCAGAAAGATTGATGTAGACATGAGCATCCGCCACATTGACGGGCGGGCGGAAATCGACACGCAGGGCGGAGATTACGGAGACGATCCCAACAGCACACAGGACTATAAAGGCTCTTTCGTCCACACCCAATTAAGATCCCTTCTCTGGAAGAACCGCTGGGAGCAGATTCTCCATTTCGACTATACAGACAGCGACCGTTCCTATGACAATCCCGAGGATATCGACCACCTGGGATCCTCGGACAACTCGATCTACAAAAGCGGCCGCTGGGAAATGGGATGGCGGCACAATCTTTTCCTGCATGAATCAAACGTCTTGAGCGCGGGATTCGAGCACCATCGCGAATACGGAGAATCCGAATATCACTCATTAAGCCCCTGGGGACAGAGCGACAGCCAGTTCCCCAGGCGCACGGCTTCCAATACCGGTGTTTATCTCATGGACAGGATTACCGTGAATAAGAATTTTTTCGGCTCCGCGGGACTGCGTTACGATCACCACAGCCGGACCGGGGCTGCAATGACCTTCCGGGCGGCTCCATGCTATTTCATACAGACAACCGGAACAAAGGTCAAGGCCACCTACGGAACCGGTATAAAGGCGCCTTCGCTCTACCAGCTTTATGCACCGGAGACATCATGGGGACCCGTCGGAAATAAACAGCTGAAGCCGGAAGAATCCTCGGGTTGGGATGCCGGTATCGATCAATTTTTCTGGAATGATCGCATCATCGTCGGAATGACATATTTTTCCAACCGTTTTCAAAACTTGATCGATTTCGATTTCACCCGGGGCTATATCAACATATCGGAAGCCTCTACCTCCGGATACGAATTCATTCTCAGCGCACAGCCTGCTCATCATATCAGTCTTCATGCCGCCTATACCTTGACCGATGCGAAAAACACGGAGACGAATGAACTTCTTTTGAGGAGGCCCCGCGATAAATTCAACATACAGACGTCTTTTCCGCTCCTTGGGCGGGGAACGATCTCCCTTTCGCTTCTGCACGTCGGTGCTCGGGACGACATGGAATATGTCGGCTATACCAGCCAGAGAATCCGCTTGGATCCTTACACTCTTCTCAATGCGGCCGTAGGCCTCGATCTTTCCTCGGGAATTCGGTTGTCCCTGAAATTTGAAAACATCCTGAATACGGAGTATGAAGTGGTTAAGGGTTATGGGACGCCGGGGTTTTCTATTTACGCGGGCTTCCGCCTCCTCCTTTAGGGGAAACGATACATAAAAAAAGGGCAGACAAATCCCCCCCAAACAATAACCCTTAAATGTCTGCCCTTTTTTTACCCTCAGGGCGAGCCAATCTTACGGCGTCGGCTACGCAATGTCCGGATCGAAGCACCTCGGTACGCCTCACCGTCCATTGCTTACCGCCACGGCAATCTTGACTCTTGGCTGATCCAGGCATCTGCAGGGACGTTAGATGCTTGCATTTCTTTAATTTTAGGGCAGGCGGGTCGGCGGCGGGGATCGGCTCCACTTGTGTGTCAACTCCTGCAGCCACTCATACAATTTTGTCAAAAAACCCTTTTAATGCCTGGAAAGCATTTCAACATTATTGTCGGAGTCGACAAAAAAGCCCATTGACATTATTGTCCTATTAAACATATATTATATATATGTAAAGGTAGATATGAGAAATAGACGTAAGATTTACGCCCATGTGTTTTTTCTTATGGGCTTTCTCACCGTCACCCTCGGCATCAATTTCACCCATACAGAGAGGACCCTCGGCTCGAGTGATTACTGTCCGGCCTGTCATTTTCAGAACTCGACATTCACCACCAGCCAGATTGATTTTTTTCATCTTCCGCAGCTTGTGCTTTTAGACTCTCTGGATTGGTGCGAACCCTATCAAATCCACGAAACGCTTTCCGTCTCCCCCCTGTCGCGTTCCCCTCCTACAGCCTGACCTCCTTTTCTTAATGCCTCGTTTTTTTCCTTTACTCTTACCCTATGAGGAGGACAGATGAAAAGTAGCAAATCGCTGCTCATAATATTGTTGGCTGTCGGCCTAACCATGCCCCTGGCCGGTCAAACATCGGATGAAAATACATTCTCCCTGGAGAAATGCCTGGAAACAGCCGTCCAGAATAATCCGCTGATTCTTTCCTCGCTGCAGCAGCATGCGGCCGCCCGGGCCCGGATTCGGCAGGCCCTGGCGTTCGCTCAGCCTTCCCTGGAATACGATTCCGACCTGCAGCCGAAATTTTTCAACTTTCAAGATACCGCTGAAACCTATGTCGGATTCAGCCAATCATTGGAATTTCCCGGAAAACGCTTTTTGCGCGGAAAGATCGCATCCCGAGAAGCGGATGAAGTCATGGCCGAGATCGATCTTCTTATTCTCGATGTCGCCTTCCAGGTCAAGGAAGCCTTTTACAACCTGCTGCTGGCACAGGAAAAGCATATATACGCCAGCCAAAACCTTGAGCTTTCCCAGGATTTTCTCCAAAAAACCAATCTCAAACACGAAGCCGGCGACGTGGCTCGCGTCGAAGTGCTGCGCGCCCGCGTGGAAGCGGCCACGGCCGCCAACGAAGTTCGAGCCGCTAAAAATGAAATCAATCTGGGCAAAGCCCGTTTGAATTTTCTACTCGCCCGCAGAAAATTCGCCCCCATCGAAATAAGCGGGGACCTCAAACGGGCCGCCATCCCTCTGGATCTGGAAAAACTGAAGCAAAAGGCTCTGTCTTTCCGCCCGGAAGTCAAAAAAGCAGAGGTTTCCCTCAAACGGGAATCCCTGCAAAAAACCCAAGCCTGGATGAATTATCTTCCGGACCTTGATCTCAGCGTGTCGAAGCACTGGATCGATGGAGAAGGATCTTTTTGGGACGCCACGCTTTCCGTTCCGATCCCGCTTTTTTTCTGGCAGCCGGCTCGAGGTGAAATAGCCGAAGCTCAAGCCAACATCCAATCTCTTATGAAAGAAGCCGAGCATATCAAGAACAGCGTATCCCTGGAGGTAGAAGAGGCCTTCACCTCGGCGCTCTCCGCTCATAACCAGATCCAGCTTTTCGAGGAAGAAATTTTGACTCAGGCTGAAGAGGTATACAATATGTTCCTCTTCAGCTATCAGGAAGGAGAAATCGGCGGGATCGAGCTCATCGACGCACGACGCACGATGATGGAAGCCCGCAAGTCTTACGCCGACGCCCTCTTCAATTACGACGTCGCTCTGGCCGCCCTGGAAAAATCCATCGGTCATAAATTAGAAGGAGACGAACAATGATGATCCTCAATAAAAAAGCTTTTTTCTTTATTTTGCTTATCGGAATTTTTCTGATGGCCGGCATAAGCTGCACGCGACACACCGAATCCGCCAGATCATTCGAACGAGAAGACCTCGAATCCGTTCAGGGCGCCCACAATGCGAACAGCATCCCTCAAGAGCGGGAAAAACACAGCAAAATTCGCAGGAAACTTCGCAACGCCAATGCCCAGACGGCCCCTTCCCAGACGGTCGACAGTGAAACCCTGCAGCTTACTCCCGATCAGATCAAGACCCTGGGAATCGAGACCGTTACGGTCAAACAAACGCAGTTGAAGAATCAACTTGACGCGATGGGAAAAGTGCTGGAACATCCGTACCGCAAAGCCATTGTCAGTTATGCTTTTCCGGCCCGAATCTCAGAGATACATGGCCGCATCGGCGATTGGGTCAAACCCGGAGACAAGCTTGTCACGCTGCAAAGTGAAGAGGTCGGAATTGCCAAGTCCGAGTTTTACAAATCCAATTCGGATTTCGACCTGGCAAAAGTCAATTACGAACGGCAGAAGCGGCTTTTTGATCGCGGGGTCGGAGCCCAAAAGGATTTTCTGGAAGCCGAAACCGACTACAAAGTCGCTGAAGCCAATCTCAATGCGGCGGAAAAAAAGCTGCACGTACTAGGTTTTTCAGAGGACGCCGTACGGATTATCGCGGAAACCCACCAAATCAACCCCGTGATCACGCTATACGCCCCAATCCAGGGAAAGATCATACGCAACAACGCGGTGATGGGGGCCATGATCGATCAGGAGACCGAAATCCTGACGGTCATGGATCCGACCATCCTGTGTTCGGACGCGGAAATCTATGAAAAAGACATCGCCCGGATCAAGGAAGGACAGGAAGTCGACCTCAGAGTCCCTGCTTATCCCGGGGAAAAGTTCAACGCCAAGATCTGTTACATCAGTGATGTTCTCAATGAAGAAACCCGAACCATCACGGTGCGCTCGGAAGTGGAAAACGACCGCTACAAACTCAAGCCGGGAATGTTCGCCAACATCCAGATCTTCACCACGGGCACACGCGATGCCTTGATGATCCCTTCGGGAGCCATCCTGGAAATCAAGGGCGAAAAAATCATATTCACCCGGGAAGGCGACACCTTCCGCTCCAAAATCATTCAGGCGGGCGTCTCCTTGAATGGAAATACGGAAGTTCTTTCCGGCCTGCGGGCCGGGGAAGAAATCGTTGTCAGAGGAAACATCCAACTGCAGGCCGAGCTCAAGGACAAGGACATTTCCCTTGGCGTCATCCACTGATTCTTTCCGAACGATGGATCAGATACACACACAAAGAGGTAGGTCTCTATGATAGACAAACTCATTGAATGGTCTTTAAATAACAGACTGCTGGTTCTTCTGCTGGCGGCCCTGGTGGTGATCGCGGGGATCATCGCTTTCTTTTCTTTACCCGTCGACGTTTACCCGGATCTCAATGCACCGCTGGTCAATATCGTCACCGAAAACCACGGTATGCCGTCGGAAGAAGTGGAAAAACTCATCACACGCCCCCTGGAAAGCATACTGAACGGGGCCCCGCACGTCACCCGTGTGCGCTCGGAGTCCAGCATGGGAATCTCCGTGGTCACCGCCGAATTCGATTGGGGAACCGACATCTACCTCGCCCGTCAGCTGGTCACCAGCCGGCTTGAGCTGGTCATCAACCAGCTTCCGGCGGGAAGCATCCGTCCCACCCTCGGACCGGTATCTTCCCGCATGGGCGAGGTATACCAATTCATGGTCGAAGGAGACGTCGATCCCATGGAACTGCGTTCGGTCGCCGATTGGGTGATCCGCTATCGGCTCCTGGGTGTGCCGGGTATATCCTTCGTCATAAACATGGGCGGATTCATCAAGCAGTACCAGGTCTTGATCGATCCCACCCAATTAAAGAATTACGACATCACCATCGCCGACGTCAGAATCGCGATCGAAGAAAACAATCAGAATCCCTCCGGAGGGCTCCTCTTCAACGGCCCTCAGGAATTCATCATCCGCGGATTGGGCCGCATGCAGAATCTGGACCACATCCGCAACACCGTGATCACGGCCCGCAACAACGTTCCGGTTTATGTCAAGGACATCGCCGAAGTCCAACTCGGTCACCAGCTGCGGCGCGGCATCGCCAGCCGCAACGGCAAGGAAGCGGTGGACGTCATCATCGAGAAGCAGTACGGCGGCGACACTCTGACCACGATCCGCAACGTGAAGAGCGCACTTGCCGACATGGCCAAGTCCCTGCCGGAAAAGATCAAAATCACCCCCTACTACGACCAATCCGTTCTTATCTGGCAGTCCATCGGACACGTCGAAAGATCGATCATCCAAGGCGCGATCCTGGTCATACTGGTCATCCTGCTCTTTCTGGGAAACGTTCGCTCGGCCCTGATCACTTCCATGACCATCCCCATATCCGTTCTGTTCAGCGTCATCATGATGAAGATCTTCGGCATCGGCATAACCGTCATGTCGTTGGGGGGGCTTGCCATCGGCATTGGGAAGATGGCCAATTCCTCCGTCATCATGGTGGAAAACATCTACCGCATCCTTCAGAAGAAGGAAAAAGGAGTTCACGCCGGCACCCTGGAAGCCGCCAAAGAGGTCGGACATCTTATCTTCGAAGCGGCCTTGATCATCATCCTTGTCTTTCTTCCGCTTTTCGCCTTGACCGGCATCGAAGGCAAGATGTTCGCGCCCACCGCCTTCGCGGTCGCCGCTTCACTGCTGGCGGGTTTGATCTGTTCGCTGACCATCCAGCCGGTGTTGTGCTCCATGCTGCTCAAGGAAAAGACGATCTCCCAGGAAGACAACATCTTCATGCGGTTCATGAAAAAAATCTACCGGGCCGCCCTGGTTTTTTGCCTTAAGAACCGCTGGAAATATCTCATGATCACGGGGATCGTCTACCTGTGCCTGATGATGATCCTCATTCCCAAAATCGGAAGAGAATTCCTTCCGGAAATGGACGAGGGATCTCTCATCCTGAGCACGATCCTCTCTCCGGGAACCTCCCTCGAGGAGAGCCACAGGATCGGCCAGAAGGTCGACGCCATGATGCTGGAATTCCCGGAAGTCGTATCGATCAACCGGACGACCGGACGCGCCGAACAGTCGGAACACGCCCACGGCGTCAATCACAGCCACTACATCATGGAGCTTTTGCCGCGGAAGCAGAGGAGGCGTGGACTGGAAGAGATGCTGGAGGCCATGCGTGCCCGCATGGATGAACTGCCCGGAGTACGTTACATCTTCGAGCAGCCGATCCAGAACAAGATGGCTGAAATGCTGACCGGACTTGAAGGTCAGATCGCCATCAAATTGTTCGGCCCTGAGCTCGATGTCCTCGACGGCAAGATCGAAGAGATCCACACTGCGGTCCAGAACATCGAAGGCGTCGCGGATCTCAGGATCGAGCAGACCACCGGCACGCCGCAGGTCAATATCAAGCTCGACCGGATGAAACTCTCGCGCTACGGGATCAACATCTCCGAGGTATCCGATATCATCGAAACCGCCCTCAACGGGATCGAAGCCACGGATATCCTGGAGGAGCACCGAAAGTTCGCCATCTTCATCCGTTTTCAGGAGCCGTACCGTAAAGACGTCGCCACCATTGAAAACCTCTTGATCGACAGTCCAAGCGGACAAAGGATCCCCCTGAAAGATCTGGCGGAGTTCGAGCTGAGCGAAGGTCCGCTGACTATCATGCGCGAAAATGTTCAGCGGCGGCGCGTCATCATCTGCAACGTATCCGGCCGCGACCAGGGAAGCTGGGTGGAAGAGGCCAAACTGGCCATCGCCAGCGGCGTCAGCCTTCCAGCCGGATATTACGTAACCTTCGGAGGTCAGTTCGAAAACCAGCAGCGCGGTTTCCGCCGACTGATCCTGCTGACCATCCTGGTCGGTCTACTTGTCTTCTTCCTGCTCATGATCTTCTTCTCATTCCGAAACGCGGTCTGCATCATGATCAATGTACCCTTCTCCATGATGAGCGGCGTCATTGCGCTGTTCCTCTTCGGCATGACCTTCAACGTGGCTTCGGCTATCGGATTCATCGCTCTCTTCGGCATCTCCATCCAGAATGCTCTCATCATGGTGGGTTTCTACAACAAACTTCGCGATGAAGGAAAAACCCTGCACGAGGCGGTGGTGGAAGGCTCCCTGATCCGGCTGCGGCCGGTTCTGATCACAGAGCTGGTGATCATCATGGGCGTTTTGCCCCTGCTTCTTTTTTCGGGCTCGGCCTCCGGATCGGAGCTGCTCGCTCCCATGGCCATGGTCTACGTAGGCGGGGAGCTGGATGCCATCTTCCTGGCCGCCCTTCAGCTGCCTATCCTGTACGAGCTCTTTGAAAGCCGCAAACGCAAAAAGAACAACCGTAACAAACTGAATTCAAGCACCGCATCCGCCTGATAAAAAAAGCGGGCTGCGGAGCGGCTCATTGAGCCGCTCCGCAGCCCGTATACCTCGCTTTATCTCAATAAACGATTTTTTCTTCCTTTTCCTCCCATTTCCGGAAAGCTTTCAGGCAGGCCTGACGGTCCCGCTGAATCAGAACAACGGGAGAATCCGAAGCCGCTTCTCCGAAAACGGAGTGGAATGCGGCATCGTCAAAACCTGCTTCCGCGGCATCCTCCCGGGAACATCCATAGATCACGTTCCCGATCCTCGCCCAGAGAACCGCTCCCAGGCACATGGGACAGGGCTCACAGGTTGTGTAAAGCATGCAGTCGGAAAGATCGAACCGGGCCAGAACCCGGGACGCCGTCCGGATCGCGAGCATTTCGGCGTGAGCGGTGGGATCGGCGGTTTCAATCACCCGGTTATGAGCCCGGGACACGACCGCGCCGCCGCGAACGATGACGGCGCCGAAAGGACCGCCATGACCCTCTTTGACTCCCCGGATCGCCTCTTCCAAGGCGATGCGCATGAATGCTTCCATGGGATTCTTCTCCTTCTTCAGGGGAATCGCCGGGCTCAGCGGAACCGGCGTGATGTTTCCGGATCAAGAAAGCGCTGGACTTCGTACTGGTATCCTTCCGGATCCTCGAAGAAGAAACACTGGACCGGAAAGCTGCCCGGCTGTTTGACTTCGGTCAGCAGCTTGACACCGCATTCCTTGAGGTAATCATACCAGGCTTCGACATCGTCCGCCACCAGCGTGATCAGCACCGCGTTCGTTTCCTGAGCCCTGCAGTGGCCCTTCGTGCCGTCGACGATGCCGACGAACGCCTTCTCCGCCACCCGGTAGATGCGCGCATCTCCCTGATCATCGCAGAGTTCCAGTTTCAGGATCTCTTCGTAGAAACGCGCGGCCCGCGCAAGGTCGTTATAATATAAAAACGTAATCTGTGATTGTAGCGTAGGTTTTTTCATTGTTATTTCTCTCCGGTCTCTCCCACCTGGATCAAAAGCGCGGTTAAAAGCGCAATTGACAGCAGGTATTCATTCTGATCCACCCATTCCGTCTCCTTGCCCAAGTCCCCGGCCAGCGGTCCGATCCCGAAAGAAGGAGCGTCCCAATCCAGAAGAGGATAGCGGATGTCGCTCATGCTGTGTCCATAGAAACGACTCGGGGCGGAACCCGTCATCTCTTCGACGACACGGGAGGCGCCGAGCAGGAACACATCATCCGCTTCGGTTTGAGCGGACTCGCCGATCCGGTCTCCGTAATGCAATTCCAGATTTCCCCGGGCAAGCCATTCATCTTCCCGGACGATGGCGTCCACCTGAGCCTCAAAATCCTTTTTGACATCGGCCAATCCCGCATTGGGGGGGAAACAGATGGTCCCTTGCATCCGGCAGAGGAGCGGGATCTCATAGATTTCCGTCTCACCGAGAGTCTCGATTTTCCCCAGCGCGACTGAAAACGACTGCCCCGCCATCTGATGGACCTGCGGATGATGACACTTTTCCGACTGCCCTGCGGCCCAGGACTGAAGGCGGGAGTGAACGGCCATCGCTTTTTCCGCGGCGTTTACGGCGGATAGGGAAAAGATGGCCTGATGGACCTCCGTTGAATCCGGGCGTTTCCCCTTGATGTCGATCCGGTATTCGATCAAGCCGTTGCTCGCGATTTTCAACTCGTTCAACCCGAATCCGCTCTCCGCGGGATGAACGTAAATCGCGGCTTCAGCCGGACCGTATCTGCGCATAAGCCCGTATGTTCCGAAAACACCCCCCTGTTTTCCCAGAATACTCGCCACCAGGATGGGAAGATCGGAAGCGAGAGCACATTCCTTGTAGAGCATGACGGCGGACAGCATGGAGGCGATCCCTGAAACATCATCCGCTATCCCGGGGGCGATATACCGACCCCCCGAACGGTCGATCTCAGGATGCCCGCTTGCGTAGTCGAAGGTAACGGGAAGCTTGTCGGCATGGGCGAACAGCAGCACCCCTCCCTTTCCGCCGGGATTCAGGGTGCCGACAACGTTTCTAGGAGGATTCACGGCCGATTCTTCATCCGGATAGGCGGCGCGGAAGGCCGGTTGAAGAACAATCTCATCATATCCCACCCGAAATTCCTCCGCCTTGAGACCGAGATCCTGAAGCTTCCGCAGAAACCAGGCCTGAAAACCGTCGGTATCGGTCCGAGAGGCCCGATAGGCTTCATCCAGAAGCGCTTCGATTTCCTCGCGCCGGGCGAAGACCTTTTTCTTTAATAACTTGGCGTCTATCATGACAATTTCCCGCCGGCGCTTACTCCTTGATCCTTACGGTTACCGCCCCCGGTCCTTTCAAGCGCGCCTGCCAGCCGATCCGTTTGGCTTCCTCTTTATCATCGATATCCGCAAATATATTCAGAGCAATCGGAACATCCACGGTCCGCCGCGGGATCAGTTCTCCGTAGACGATGCAGAAAGATTTGATGGCCGGATTCACATAATAGGCCAGCACGCCGCCTGCGATTTTGTTGGTGAGGTACATGTTCTCATCCATATGAGCGGTCACATTCTCAAACGGGATCTCGTCCGCGGCGGGAAAATCCTCGAAATAGACTTCGGATCCCGCATACTGGGCATGCAGCAGGATTCCGCATCCCTCTCCCGAAGTGACGGGTTTTTGGAGGGCCTCTACCATGGCCTTGCAGGTTTCAGGAGCTTTTTCCCATAGCAGCGTGGCCGTCAAGGTTCCTCCGTTGCTGAAAATCATTTCCAATTTTTCAGGTCTTGTATCAGACATCTTTTCTCCTCAAAATCAAATAATATGCATTATTACAATATTATGTTGTTATTATAATAGGCCTACCCATTATAGACCAATCCGCCTCTGCAAACAATCCATTTCGAGATCCCGGTGAAGACCTCAGTATTTATCAAAATCCCAGTCGATCGCATCCATGAAGTATTGGAATTCAACCGCCCGCCCATCGGGATCACGGGCAAAAAAATGATAAATCCGCGCCCCAGAGCTTTCTTTGGGCGCCGACTCGGCGATATCGTTGAACTCCTTGTATAATCGATCGATATCCTCCCGCCGCGGAAAGAAGAATGTGATCATGCCGTCCGTATCCGCTTGATCACGCTGGCTGAATCCGAACAGGAGATTTCCGGATCGATAGATATGGCAAAATCCCTGGTCGATCCACAGGCTGCAGCCCAATCTCTCGATATAAAACTCATCCAGCGCTTTGAGGTCTTTCGTTCGGAAAAAGACAATCCCGCTGGCCTGATGTGAATTGGGATCCTTCCGGATGTTCCCGAAAAGGGGGGCCATCATGGCCAGTGTCAAAAATAGTATCAGCGTTTTTTTCATGTCCGGCTCCTTAACAAATTGCGAGCTTCGATCCGGCACGGCCTCAAGCCTCTCCCTCCGGCTTTCTCCGCCGCGTCAGGACGAAGCACCCACGGATTATCCCCGATTCCATCCGGATTGTCCAGACACCGGCCGCATCCCCTCATGCCTTGATTTGCATTCGCTCTCGGCTGAAGGTAGACTTTAAATGAAGGCGCAGCCTGTCATGAGAAGGTTCGCCGATGACGACAAGGAGGGAGAATGACACATCTCGATGCAAATAATTTAGCAGCACTGCTGCGGTCGGTTTTCCCTCCGCTGCCCGATGACCGCGCCGTCGGGATCCTTGTCGACATTCCCCGTGAGGGAGCGGCGGATACCGATGCATGGCGAAGCCGCAGGAAGACGGCTCGGGATTGGGCCCTGGATCTTCAGCAAGGCCTTGCCTCGCTTCCCTATGAAAATGTCTCCCTGATCGGATATCCGGATGTCGGCTCGAACAATGCTGACTTTCCCTCCGACGCTCACCTGATATCGGACGCTCTTCCCGATAGAGCATCCGGACTCCCCGCGGCCGGCCCGGGGACTCCGTTTGCCCGTATTTTTCAAGACTTCCAGATCTTCTTGGCGCCCACCGAGTATTCTTCCACCGCTCCCCTGAAAAATGCGGCCCGCCGCTACGGTTTCCGCGCCGCGACCATGCCCGGTTTCTCTTCCGCCATGATTCCCGCCCTCAGGATCGACTATGATGAAGTCAGCCGCAGGGTCGAACGCCTCAAACATGCACTCGACCGGGCCGAAGAGGCGGACGTTCTCTTCGGCGTCGAGGGAGAAGAAGACCGCCGCATGGTTTTCGACCTGCGCTTCCGTACCGCCCACTCCAGCAGCGGACGTTTCCCCGACCGGGGGACGGCCGGGAATCTCCCCTCAGGAGAAGCCTATATCGTGCCGTACGAAGGGGAAAAGGAAGTCGCCAGCCGTACCCGGGGAATCCTTCCGGTCCAGGAGAACAACGCCGTCGCTTTTTTCACGGTCCGCGCAAACCGCGCGGTCGAGGCCTCGGGTGTCGGAACGTTTGCCCGGCGGGAAAACAACCGCCTGCTCCGGGACCCGGCCTACGGCAACATGGCCGAACTGGGATTCGGCGTGCTGGTGGATTTCGGCCTGAGACCCATCGGTCGCATCCTTTTGGACGAAAAGCTGGGATTTCATGTCGCCTTCGGAAGAAGCGAACATTTCGGCGGTCACATCGGCCCCGCGGATTTCTCCTCTCCCGAAGCTGTGATCCATCTGGACCGGATCTATATCCCCGACACGCAACCCCTCATCTCGATAAAATCCATTTCCCTTAAATTCCCCGATGCGCATGAGACCGTCATCATGAAAAACGGAAAGTATACGCTGTTCGGATAAGAGATCCCCGGAGCTTCCGTATAGAGACCGAAACAAGAAGGTCTGTTGAAATCCGAAACGCCTGACGATCTTTTCCTTACAGATGCTCCAGCAGAATTTTCACCCCGATCCCGATCAGAACGATCCCGCCGAATATTTCCGTGCCGCGTCCGAGGGCCCTTCCCAAGTTGGGACCGGAGCGGGCTCCCGCGTAACTCAAGGCCATGGCCACTCCCCCGATGAGAAGAGCCGGCCCGAGCACTCTCATTCCCAACGCGGCGAAGCTCAATCCGGCGGCCAGCGCATCCAGACTGGTAGCGACCGAAAGCAGGATCAGTTCAACTCCCCGCGTCGCATCCTTGGCCCGAGAGGATTTTGCTTCCCTGCGGGCGGCGCCTTCGATAACCATGCGGCCGCCGACAAATGCCAGAAGAGCAAACGCCACCCAATGATCGAAGGCCTGGATCACCGCCGCCATAGAGCGCCCAGCCGCCCAGCCCAAGATCGGCATCATGAATTGAAAAAGACCGAAGTGAAAAGCTATCCGGAACTCCTGGCGCGGGCTGAGCCGCCCGCGGGCCAGGCCGATCCCCAGGGCCACCACGAAGGCGTCCACGGCCAGAGCCAAAGCCAGGAGCAAAATCCAGGGCCATCTCATGATACCGTCTGTTAGTTTAGACAAGCTCCCTTCCGCGAGTCAAGTTCCGCTGCGATGATTCCAATGGGCCGCCTATCTTGGTCCCTCGCAGGATGCAGCGCCGACCCAAACATGGCAACCCTTTTCACGGACCGGCATTCTCTCTATAATAGAAAGCTCATGACCATAAAAATAAAAGAGGAGACGATCTCCCTGCGCGGAGTCCGCGTCCACAACCTGAAAGGAATCGATCTCGACATCCCCTTGAATCGATTGATTCTCATCACGGGCGTTTCCGGTTCCGGAAAATCCTCTCTGGCGTTCGACACGCTTTACGCCGAGGGGCAGCGGCGCTATATCGAATCGCTTTCCTCCTATGCACGACAGTTTCTGGAACGCATGGAAAAACCCGATGCCGATCTCATCGAAGGCATCCCGCCCGCGATCGCGATCCAACAAAAAGCAGTCACCAAAAATCCCCGCTCCACCGTTGCCACGGTCACGGAGATCTACGACTATCTGCGTGTTCTCTTCGCGCGGGTAGGGACGATCCACTGCCTTGCCTGCGGTCAACCGGTTCATCGGGACACGATCGATTCCATCGCCGACACCCTTTTCGAACATCCACCGGAAACCCCGGTGTCGATCTCGTTCGCATGGCCGGAGGGGAAAAGCGCCGATGAACTCATCCGCGACGGCTTTACCCGAATCCTGCGCGGCGAGAAGGTGACGAGCCTGGAGACCAATCCCGGCGATCACCCCAATGCGGATATTCTGGTGGACCGACTCATTCTGGACGACGAGGATCGAGAGCGCTTGGTGGACTCGCTCGAATTGGCTTTGCGCCGGGGCGGCGGCCGCATCACCGTCACTCTCGATGAAAAACAAAAAATCCATTTCTCCGACAAGCTGGAATGCCGGAGTTGTGGGATCACCTATGAAGAACTTTTCCCAAATCTTTTTTCATTCAACAGCCCTCAGGGGGCATGCCCCAAATGCCACGGATTCGGAGACCTGGCCGTCTGGGATGAGGATAAGATTATCCCTGTTAAAACCAAATCCTTGTCCGAAGGAGCGGTCGAGCCTTGGACCAAACCTTCTTCCCGCCGTCGACTCCGCCGGCTGCTGGAGGAAGCGGAGAAACGAGGCATCCCGATCCATACGCCCTATCAGGAGCTCAAACCGGAGTGGCGGGATTTCATTCTCAACGGGGAGGGACGCTATAAGGGTGTCCTGGGTTTTTTCGAACGGCTGCAGGCAAAAAAATACAAGGTTCAAGTACGGGTTTTCATCAGCCGCTATCGAAAGTATGTTCCCTGCACCGAATGCGGACAAGCCCGTTTAAATCCAATGGCTCTGGCAGTCCGGGTCGGAGGTCGTTCCATAGGTGAAGTGACTCGAATGACTGTGCGGCAGGTTGAGGAGTTCTTCTCCGGGCTTACGCTTTCCCCGCACCAACAAATGATCGCTGAACGACTGATCACCGAAATCCGCGAACGATTGAAATTTTTATTGGAAGTCGGCCTCGATTACATCTCCCTTGACAGGATGACCTTCACCTTAAGCGGGGGGGAAGCCCAACGGATCAACCTGGCCTCGGCGCTCAGCACTTCCCTTGTAGGAAGCCTATTCGTTCTGGACGAACCGAGCATCGGCCTGCACGCCCGTGACAATCACCGGCTGATTGAGATCCTCAAATCCTTGAAAGACATGGGGAACACCGTGATCGTGGTGGAACACGACCCGGAGATCATCCGAAAGACCGAACACATCATCGATTTGGGACCGAAAGCGGGGGAAGCCGGCGGCAATGTGGTTTTCTCCGGCCCCATGTCCACATTCAAGAACTTCACTGGTTCGCTTACAGCGGATTACCTGCGGGGAGAAAAGTCCATACCGATTCCCGAACAACGTCGTTCCCCTGCACGGTCGGTGCTCATTCGCGGCATCCGCAAGCACAACTTGAAAAACCTGGATGTACGGATTCCCCTCGATGCCTTCACCTGTATTACGGGGGTGTCCGGATCCGGGAAAAGCACCCTGCTGCATGATGTTCTCTATTTGGGATGGCAGGGCAAATCCAATGATGGGTTTCGGGATATCCGGGGCAGGGAACTTGTCGAGAACATTGTCATGGTGGATCAATCTCCCCTGAGCACCTCACCCCGTTCCATCCCCGCCACCTATACCAAGGCCATGGACGAGATCCGGGTTCTTTTCAGCCAAACACGGGAGTCCAGGCAAATGGGATATCCCCCCGGTTTTTTCTCTTTCAATACCGATGGAGGGCGCTGTCCGGAATGCAAGGGCGCGGGACGTCAGATCATCGAGATGCAGTTTCTCTCCGATATCGTCCTTACTTGTGAACACTGCAAGGGAAAACGTTTTCAAGCGGAAATTCTTGAAGTGAAATACCGTAATAAAAACATCGACGACGTACTCCGGATGAGCATCGTAGAAGCCCTGGAATTTTTCGTGGACCGCACTAAAATCCAGAAGAGGCTCCACCCCCTTCTGGAAGTCGGCCTGGGTTACCTGCGTCTGGGCCAGCCTACCACCACCCTTTCCGGCGGAGAGCTCCAGCGCATCAAGCTGGCATTCAACCTTATCCATCAAAGGAAAAAAAGCATTCTCTATCTGTTCGACGAACCCAGCATCGGCCTGCACACGGATGACGTCTCGATGCTGCTGCGCTGTTTCCAGAAACTGGTGGATGCCGGAAATACGGTCGTCGTGATCGAACACAACCTGGATATAATCAAGTGCGCGGATCACATCATCGACCTCGGCCCCGAAGGAGGAGATAGAGGAGGTGAGATCATTGCGCAGGGAACACCGGAAAAAGTGGCTCTCGCCGCCGGTTCTCACACAGCCGACTTTTTGAAATCCTACCTGAAGAAATAATTCCGGATATGGAATCGAGGACGGAAAACGTCAGCACCCGGCCATTCTTTTTATCAAACTCAACGTCGCCCAGCAGTCTCCCAAAGCCGAATGATCGCCGCCGGTAAGCCGCTGCCACTTATAGCTTCCGTCCTCCCAAAATTCTCCCACATACGCGGAATACTGCAGCATGGCGCATTCCACCTGATCGGCTTGGATGCCGGGCATCGGCAGCCGGTATTTTTCGCCGGTCTGCCGCAGGAGCCGCAGATCATATGCGGCGTTGTAAATAACCACGATCTTCCCGGCCAAGACGGTTTGCAGTTGTTTGAAGATCTCGGGATAAGTGGGAGAGTCCGCCACGTCTTCATCGGTAATTCCATGGATGGCGATGGCGGAAGGCGGTATGACCTGCGTGGGCCTCACATAGGAATCAAAAAGGACCGTTCCGTCCGATCCCAGGATTCCGATTTGGATTATCTCATCCCCTCTGGTCAACCCCGTGGTTTCGGTATCCAGGATAACCCAATCCGTCCGCTCCAGCAAGGACTTCGCCCAATTTTCGGCTTTGATCTGATCGGAAGCCTCCAAAATTACCCCCTTAATCGTTCATATCGGCGTCTTATGTCGTGAACACCTTAAAACATGTTATTCCGGCATCCACATCGACGGCCTCTCATAGCCAATCCAGGATAAACAGATAATCCCATCGGATGTATCTTTTAATGTACTCCCATATATTTCTCAGGTCAAGCGCGATATCCGCCGGGATCACGACTCTTCTCTCTTCTATCCGGGGTTCCCGGTTCTTCTCTCCCCCCCCCGCAATCATGGGAGAAGGAACGACTCGATCCAAAACACGAAATTTGACTTATCCGGGCATGTAGTGATATATCTTTCTTTATCGGAATCCCATGAACACATACGGTTGGATATCCATCCTCCCTCCCGTGATGGCTATCTTTCTCGCCATCAAAACCAAACAAGTCTATCTTTCCCTGACCCTGGGGATATGGCTGGGATGGACCATTATCAATCACTGGAACCCGATGACCGGATTGATTCAAACCGTGGACGCCCTGATCGCCGTTTTCGCCGATGCCGATCACACCCGTGTCGTTCTATTCAGCGCCATGATCGGCGCCGTCATCACCTTCACCCAGTATTCCGGAGGAATGAAAGGCTTCGTCAATCGGATCGTCGACCGCGGGCTGGTGAAAAGCAGAAAATCAGCCGGCCTTCTGGCCTGGTTCATCGGATTCATCGTATTCATCGAATCGAGCATCTGCGTGCTCGTTTCCGGTGCGGTCGCGAGGCCGCTTTTTGACAAAATCAGGATTTCACGGGAAAAACTGGCATATATTCTGGATTCGACCTCCGCCCCCAAATGCGTGATCATTCCCCTAAACGCGTGGGGAGCCTTTATTCTGGGGCTGCTGGCCGCCCAAGGCATACAAAATCCGATCCGCGTATTCGTCTCTTCGATTCCGTTCAATTTTTATGCCTTTACCGCTCTCGCTCTGGTTTTGATCGTAATTCTGACCGGAAAAGACATCGGTCCCATGAAAGCCGCCGAGCAGCGCGTCCGCCATGAAAACAAACTTCTGCGGGAGGGAGCGGAATCCCTGATATCGGATGCCGTCGTTGGGATGAAAGAAAAACCGGGAATCCCGACGAGAGCGGTCAACATGATCCTTCCCATCGCCACCATGGTCATCACGATGCCCGTGGTTCTTTTCATCACCGGCGGGGGAAACTTGATGGAAGGCTCGGGTTCGATCTCGGTTTTGTGGTCGGTCATCGCAGCTCTGGCCGTCGGCGCCGTCTCCTACCGCGCCCAGGGATTGATGCGAACCAAGGAAATCACCGACGTGTTTATGAAAGGGGTGGGCGGATTGATACCCCTGGCCAGCCTGATGGTTCTCGCATTCGCCATCGGCGACACATGTGAAACTCTGGGGACCGGCCCCTTCGTCGCGCAAGCGGCCAAATCGACGCTTCCCCCGGGAATCATACCCGCGGTCCTGTTCCTGATATCCAGTTTCATCGCTTTTTCCACCGGCACATCCTGGGGGACATTCGCCATCATGATCCCGATTGCCGTTCCCATGATCCAACTTATCGGCCTCCATCCGGGACTGCTCATCGCTGCGGTTCTGGGGGGCGGGGTGTTCGGCGATCACTGCTCTCCCATCTCAGACACCACGATCATCTCATCCATGGCCGCCGCCACCGATCATATCGATCATGTTCGAACCCAGCTTCCGTATGCCCTGGCGGCCGGCGCTCTGGCGATGACGTTTTACCTCTTTTTCGGATTTGTCCTCTAAACAAGAGGTTTTAATCATATAAGGAGGGGCAACACCCATGAGGAAAAGCTGCTTTTATCTCTTATTGGCCGCCTGTCTGCTGTTCACGCCTCCTCTGAAACCGGCGCCCCAGGATTCCTCCGCCGTTCAGGCCTTCGAAAAATTCGCAGGTATCCAGATGGCCTCAGACAAGCTCCCGGGCCTCGCCATCGGATTTTTCAAAGACGACTTCACATGGATGAAGGGATTCGGATTCGCGGATCTGGAAAACCGGGTTCCCGTCAAAACGGAAAGCGCATTCCGCCTGGCTTCCATAACCAAAACGTTTACCGCTCTAGCCGTCATGCAGTTGGTCGAAGCGGGAAAAATCGATTTGGATGCCGAAGTCCAAACCTATGTTCCCCATTTCCCGAAAAAGCGCTGGCGGGTAACCCCGCGTATGCTTCTGGGACACCTGGGAGGAATCAGCCACTACCGCGATTATGAAAGGGAAGGCCATATCAAGGAACATAAAGACACGCGTGAAGCTCTGGCCCTTTTTCAGGATTTCCCTCTGGTGGCTAAACCCGGCACCCGCTATCATTACTCCAGCTACGGATATAATCTCCTCGGCGCCGTGATCGAAGGCGCCTCGGAAGAATCATTCGGGGATTATATTCAAGACCACATCCTGTTACCCCTGGAGATGAGCGATACGCGCCTGGATGATCCCTCCGATCTGATCCCCAACCGTGTACGCGGCTACCGTCTCGTCAAAGGCGTCGCAAAGAACTCGGAGTTCATCGATGTGTCCAGCCGCTTTGCAGGAGGCGGTCTCAGGTCCACGGTCGCCGATCTTCTTAAGTACGCCCGGGGGATCTGTCGCGGTGATCTTCTGGAGCGGGATACCTGGGACTTGATGTTTTCCTCGATGGCGACAGCTGACGGCCGTTTTACGGGATACGGAATGGGATGGCACGTCAGGCCCTGGAGAGGACACTTCCAAGTCAGCCATGGGGGATCGCAGGCTGAAACGCGCACTTACCTCACCATCTTCCCCAGCGAAAATTTCGCCATTGCGGCCGCGCTCAACTTGGAAGGAGCCAATCCTCTGGTCTATGTCACCCGTCTGGCCGAACTCGTTCTGGATGAAGATCTCGACAGCCGGGCTTACCTCCCGGACCAGCGTGAACAAGCCGTATACGACGCTTGCGATCAGGTCTTTCGCTACGGCATGAGTTTTTATGATCGCATGGGAGAAGTTCCCATTGAGGATGCGGAAGATTTGGATATTGCATTTGCCGTTTTCAACCGCCGGGTACGGCTTGCCCCCCTGAAGCGTTCCTACGTCAAAGCCAAAACCTCCATCGATAACGGCATCCACCCGATGTCGCGTCAAGCTTTCATCAAGGTCGGTGCTTTCATGGCGTCAACGCTTGAAAACACCCTCGGAACGGGATCGCTGGCCCGGTATCACACGGGAGGCCCTCTTGAATTTTTCAGCGACTACATTCGGATCAGCGGTACGGGACGGGCCGAATTGAAACGACAGCGGTTCTCCTCCGAGCTCACGGCGCTTATCGAAAAATGGCGCGAGATATGGAACGAGATCTACTCGGACGACCTGCGTCGACTGGTCATTCTTCCCGGAGCGGACGCCGATGAACTTTCACGACGACTCAAACCTCTTTTCTCCGGGGCCTCCATCTTTCCTGATTTTTCCGCCCAGATCGCCTCGGCCGCTACCCATTTAACGGCAGAGGAAGAACGGACGATCGGATACGCGCTCCACAATCTTAACGCCGAACTCTACCCCTTGCGGGCCGGCACGCTCTCCGGCCTGGCCGCCGCCCATCTCTGGCGCGGGGATCCGGTTCCGGCACATGATCTCTACCTCCAAGCTCAGCGGCTTGAGCCCGGACATCGCACCGTCAGTGCGTCCGCTCTGAAAACTCTGGCCACGCGCCTTGGGGCCGAAGGAATTTCGGGAATGGAGTTCGCGCTCGCCGCCATCACGGTGGAACTTCATCCCCGAGATGCCGGCCTTCAAGAGTGGGTGGGAGACCTGCTCCTCGACGCCGGAGATCAGGAACAGGCTCGCCTCTGGTACCTTAAAGCATTCGATCTTGACCCGGAATCGGAATCCATACGTAAAAAGCTGGATCTTACCCGTAAAAAGGACCTCCGGAATCCTTCCGAGTCCTGAGGCGACCGGAGAAACGACATGAAAAAAGGCATCGGCGATACTTTTCAAGCGGAAACGAAATACCGGCGCGGCCTCATCGACGGAGGAGGCCTGGATTGGGAAAAGAAACTCCCTCCCTATAAAAACTACTCCGAGGCTCTGCGTATCCCGCTTCCGTCTCCCGAGGCGGGAAGCGAAATGACGCTCCGGGAAGCTCTGGCACGGCGCCGCAGCAGGCGTCGATTTCGTCGAGAGACCCTGTCACCCGAAAGTCTATCTCAGCTCCTCTGGGCGGCACAAGGAGTTACGGGACAAACCAGGGGATTTTTATTTCGCTCCGCGCCCTCAGCCGGAGCCCTCTATCCGATTGAAACCTATGTCGTCATCCACGATGTCGGCTCCATCGATCCCGGCGTCTATCATTATGCTGTCCAAACCCATTTCCTTGAGCAGATTAAAACCGGAGACTGCCGGGAGGCCGCGGCCAGGGCCGCCCTCGACCAGCCCATGGCCGCCGCCTGTAACGCTGTTTTCATATGGTCAGCCGTCTTCGGACGGGCAAAATGGAAATACCGGCAGCGAGCCTACCGCTATATCTATCTGGATGCCGGCCATATCGCGGAAAATCTGGCTTTGGCCGCGGTTTCACTCGATTTGGGATCCTGTCAGATCGCGGCTCTTTATGATGAAGAAGCCAATGCTCTCCTCGGCATTGACGGTGAAGACGAGAGCACGGTTTACATGAGCGTCGTGGGGCATCCCATGTAGAGTCGACTGGGGATCGATTTACTTTGAATCCCCGGGGTCGGATTTCCCGGAATTTTTAGCGGTCGGGGAGGCCTCCTCGGCGGGAAGCAGCTCCAGTTCTATCCTGATCTTCCGGTCCAACTCGGCAGCCAGTTCCTGATTCGCCAGCAGTAATTTTTTTACGTTTTCACGGCCTTGTCCCAATCGCTCCCCTTTATAGGAATACCAGGTTCCTGATTTTTCGATCAGCCCCACATCCACGCCGCAGTCGACCAAGTCTCCTTCCCGGGAAATGCCTTCTCCATAGATGATATCGAAATGGGCGAGACGGAAAGGCGGCGCCATCTTGTTCTTGACGATTTTTACCTTCACCCGATTCCCGATGACTTTATCCCCATCCTTGAGGGAGGCCACCCGCCGTATATCCACCCGTAGCGAGGCGTAAAATTTTAGAGCCCGACCTCCGGTGGTCGTTTCGGGGCTTCCGAGAAAAAAGCCGATTTTTTCGCGTATCTGGTTGATGAAAATAAAGCAGGTCTTACTGCGGCTGACGATGCCCGTGAGCTTACGGAGAGCCTGCGACATCAACCGGGCCTGGAGGCCGACGTGAGAATCCCCCATGTCGCCTTCAAGCTCCGCTTTGGGAACCAGAGCCGCCACAGAATCGACAACGATCACATCCACGGCACCGCTGCGCACCAGAACCTCGGCGATCTCCAAACCCTGCTCCCCGTAATCCGGTTGAGATATCAGCAGGTTGTCAACATCCACTCCAACCGATGCGGAATAAGCGGGATCCATGGCATGCTCGGCATCGATGAATGCCGCCTGGCCTCCCTGTTTCTGGGCTTCCGCAATCACATGCAGAGCCAGTGTGGTTTTTCCGGTGGCCTCCGGGCCGAATATCTCCACGACACGCCCACGGGGGAATCCGCCGATCCCGAGACTCAGATCGAATGCGATGGAACCCGTTGGAATCGCGGGTATATTCAAGGCGGCTTCTTTTTGTCCGAGCTTCATGACGGAGCCTTTACCGAACTGTTTTTCGATCTGAGATAAAGCCGATTCAATCGCCCGATTCTTCTTGTCTTGATGTTGTATGTCGTTTGCGTCTTTCATCTTTCTCTCCACGTCAATTCCCTCATTTTATCTTCCTTTGAACGGATTAACCGGTTCTCCGGCATCGCAAGCCGTCGATGTCACGCTCCGGCGTCGACCGGAGAAAAAGCACAACATCACGCCTTCCCTAACATCATACTCTTCTCCCCCTTAGGGGAAAAGATCTTATCCGCTGTTTTTTTCGCAGGGGAAATATCCTTCACCACCGCGGTCCTGCCGCTCAAACCACCTCCACCGCCATGGCCACGGCATCTCCTCCCCCGAGACATAAAGTGGCGATGCCCTTCTTGAGGCTTCGGTGTTTCAGGGCATAGATCAAGGTCGTCAGGATCCGGGCACCCGTCGCGCCGATGGGGTGCCCCAAGGCGACCGCGCCGCCGTGGACATTGACTCTTTCCCGATCCAAACCCATCTCCTTGATTAAAACCACCAGCTGTGCGGAGAAGGCCTCATTGATCTCGAAGAGATCAACGTCCTTCATTTTCCATCCCACTTTTTCCAACAGCTTTTCGGTGGCCCCCTTGGGCGCGTACATCACCATCGCCGGTTTTAGAGCGTTGGAGGCGGCGCCTACGATTCTCGCCAGCGGCTTCAAACCTTTCACCTCCACCGCGTCAGCCGATGCGACGACGACAGCGGCGGCACCGTCATTGATGCTCGATGCATTCCCGGCCGTCACGCTCCCGTCTTTTTTGAAAACAGGACGGAGGCGGGACAACCCCTCTAGGGAGGCGTCGCGCCGCGGTCCCTCATCCACGGAAAACAAAACCGGGTCGGCTTTTCGCTTCGGGATTTCCACCGGCACGGTTTCATCCTTGAAATAACCCTTTTCAATGGCATGGACCGCCTTTTGATGACTGCTAACGGCATAGGCGTCTTGTTCTTTTCTCGTGGCTCCAAACTTCTCGGCGATGTATTCACCGGTCATTCCCATATGCTGGTTGTCGAAGGCACACCAGAGGCCGTCGTGGATCATGGCGTCTTTCATCTTGATATCACCCATCTTCACGCCCTCACGCCCCGCCCAGAACATATGCGGCGTTTGGCTCATGCTTTCCATTCCCCCGGCCAAAACGATTTCGCTGTCTTCCAGCCAGATGCTCTGAGCCCCCAGCGCCACGGCTTTCAAGGCCGAGCCGCACACTTTGTTGACAGAGAAGCTGCTCACGGTTTCCGGGATCCCGCCCTTGACCGCGGCCTGTTTGGCCGGCGCCTGACCGACTCCCGCGGAAACCACATTGCCCATAATGACTTCGTTCACATCGGAGCCGGATAAGCCGGCGCGGTGCAGCGCTTCGCGAACCACGATCCCACCCAGATCGGTGGCGTTGAAACTTTTCAGGCTCCCCAAAAAAGCCCCGATCGGCGTCCGAGCTGCACTTACGATATACACCTCTCTTAATTCACACATGTAAAATCCTCTCGCATGGGGATATTGGAAAATCTTCTTTTTTGTACCATATTTGCCAGGGAGTGTAAACCGCCATCCCATCCCTTACGCCGCGATTTTCACCCGTCCCATTTCACTCGTATCCGCGTTTCACTCCGATTCGTTTTTTTAAGACAAACCAGTGATTTCACCATGGGGCGTGATGTCGATCCGCTCCGCCGCAGGATGCTTGGGGAGCCCCGGCATCGTCATGATATCCCCGCAGTATATGACCACAAAACCGGCCCCCGAACTCAGCGACGCATCCGTGACGATCAACGTGAACCCTTTCGGCCTCCCCAGAGACTCCGGGTCCGCGGAAAGGGAATACTGCGTTTTCGCGATGCAGACGGGAAAGTGCCCGAATCCACGTTTTTGATACTGAAGGATTTTCCGCCTCGTCTTGCCTTCCATGGCAATGGCATCCGCACCGTAAATCTTTTTGGCAACTGTCTCTATCTTCTGCAACAGCGGCATTTCCTCAGGATAAAGAAACTGGAACCGGTTTTCTTCCACCTCGATCGCCTGCAGGATCTCTTGGGCGAGTTCCTCGCCGCCCACTGAGCCGGACGCAAAAACATCGCTGACAGCCGCCCGGACGCCTTCGCGACGGCAGAGTTTACGGAATTTATCGATCTCCGATTCCGTATCCGATGCGAATCGATTCAAGGCCACAACGAATGGAACGCCGAATGCCCGAAGATTATCCATGTGTTTCTGAAGGTTGGGGAATCCTTTTTCGACCGCTTCGCTGTTCTCTTCACCAAGGCTGTCCAGTTTGATCCCTCCATGATATTTCAGCGCCCGGATCGTAGCCACCAGCACACAGGCCGCCGGGGGGGGGATATGTCCGGTGCGCACTACAATATCGAAAAACTTTTCCGCGCCCAGATCCGAGCCGAAACCGGTCTCCGTGACCACGAAATCCGCCAGCCCAAGGGCCATGCGCGTGGAAATCACCGTGTTGGTCCCATGGGCGATATTGGCAAACGGACCCCCGTGGATAAAAGCCGGCGTGCCTTCCAACGTTTGAACCAAATTGGGTTTGATCGCCTCCTTGAGCAAAGCCGTCATCGCTCCATGCGCCTGGATATCGCGAGCGAAAACCAACTTTCTCTCCGCGGAATATCCTATGGCGATCGCGCCCAACCGCTGCTTGAGATCCATCAGATCATCGGATAAACCGAGAATGGCCATAACCTCTGAAGCCGCGGTAATATCGACCCCGGTTTCCCGGGCGATGCCTCGCAGCGGCCCGCCGATCCCCACGACGATTTCGCGTAATACACGATCGTCCATATCCATGACCCGCTTCCAGGTTACCCGCCGACAATCGAGGAAACCCGCCGGTCCGTCAAAATGAAGACGATTATCCACCATCGCCGCCAAAAGGTTGTGGGCGGCGGAGACGGCATGGATATCCCCCGTAAAATGAAGATTGATTTCTTCGTGGGGCGCCACCTGAGCTTTCCCGCCGCCCGTGGCGCCGCCTTTCAATCCGAAAACCGGGCCTAAAGACGGCTCCCTCAGGGCTACCACAGTTTTTCGGCCGAGCCGCCGAAGCGAATCGGCCAATCCGATCGACGTCAGCGTCTTCCCCTCGCCGGAAGGCGTTGGGCTCATGGCCGTAACCATGATCACCTTTCCTATCCCCCCGGTGGGTTTGCCGGAACGGCGGGACGCGATCTTAGCCTTATAGGGCCCGTATTTCTCCAGATCCCCTTCCTCGATCCCGATCCCGGCGGCGATCTCCTCTATCGGTTGAAGCGGCGTTTTATGCATATTGTCTTTTTTGTCGTTCATTTTAACCTCCCTGAATCAGTTTACATTCAAGACGATGTTTTTTCAAATCACCCTCTATCTTTCACCCCTTTCGCGGACCTCTTTTTTCAAGCACCGGAAAAGGTATTCATAGTCTTCGATAAGTCCTTCATCGGCGAAACTGTAATAACGATTGTTGCCGATAATAATATGATCCAGTACGCGGACATGTACGGTATTGGAGGCAAAGACCAGATCCCTTGTGATATCCTTATCGCTCAGAGAGGGGCTCGGATCTCCCGAAGGATGATTGTGGACAAAGATCAATGAGCTCGCTTCGTATTTCAACGCCGCCTTGATAATCTCCCGGGGGTAGACCGCGCTGGAATCCACGGTGCCTTCGAATATCGTTTCCTCCTCCAAGATACGGTTTTTTGCATCCATAAACAACACCTTGAACTTTTCCCGTCTGGCATCCCGCAGGGCATGATAGAGAAAATCGAACACTTCCTGCGAGCACTGACAGACCGGACGATGGATCATACGCTCTTTGAGATAATAGCGGGAAACTTCCTGGATCAATTTGATGCCGAAAATATTATGAGGGCCGATTCCCTTGATCGCCATCAAATCCTCGTCCGGCGCTTCCAGCACTCCACGCAGGTACTTGAATTTTTTCAACGCCTCCCGTGCCGGTTGTTTGCAATCTTTGCGAGGCGTTCCCAATGTAAGGAGCAATTCGATGATCTCGTACTCCAGAAATCCTCCTAATCCTCCTTTAAGGAATTTCTCCCGCAGCCGTCTGCGGTGTCCCCCCCGCAGCGATCGTAAATCCGGGGGCGGTTCTGTTTTTGATGACATGTCCGTTACAAGAGATGACGTGAAACCGCCTGAAAAAATCACACTTCATCTCAAATTTATGTGGAATTTCTCTTCGCGAACCGAGACCGTTTACTCTCTGCTGTGGATGAATTAAACTTTTTAACCCGAGAGTCTCCTGTGAATGGCCCGAGCGGCTTGCCGTCCGTCGCCCAGCGCCAGGATGACCGTGGCGTTTCCGCGGACGGCATCCCCCCCGGCGTACACGCCGGGGATATTCGTCATCATGTCGGCGTCCACTTTAATCAACCCCCAGGGAGTTACTTCCAATCCAGCCGCCCTGCTGAGAAACAGCCGGTTCGGCTGCGTCCCCAGGGCTTCGATGATCGTTTCCATCGGCATGATGAATTCACTGCCTTCGACGACCACCGGGCGGGGACGACCGCTTTTATCCACCTCGCTGAGTTCCATCTGAAAAAGTTCGACTCCTTTAAGCCATCCGGATTCCTCTCCATGCAGTTTCTTGGGTGAAACCAGCTCCTGAAGAATGATCCCTTCTTCCAGGGCATGTTGAATCTCTTCGTCCCGCGCCGGTGCTTCGTTCCGGGTGCGCCGATAAAGGATGACCACCCGCTTGGCCCCCAGCCGAAGCGCACACCGGGCCGCATCCATGGCGACGTTCCCGGCCCCGATCACGCCCACGGTTTCTCCGCAGACGATCGGGGTGTCGTATTCCAGAAAACGATAGGATTTCATCAGGTTGACCCGAATAAGAAATTCATTTGCCGAATAAACCCCTTTCAGGTTTTCCCCGTCGATACGTAGAAACAGCGGCGCTCCCGCTCCCGTTCCAATAAAAATCGCATCGTATTCCTTGCGCAATTCTTCAAAACGGATATTCTGACCGACAAAAAAATTGAGCCTCACATCCACGCCGATCTCCGAAAGATAGGATATCTCATAGTCGACGATCTCGGTTGGAAGCCGGAAAGCGGGGATTCCATATTGCAGAACTCCGCCCGCCTTATGCAACGCCTCGAACAAGGTCACCCGGTAGCCGAAACGGCGAAGGTCCACGGCTCCGCTTATCCCGGCGGGCCCTGAACCTATAATGGCGACTTTTCCCTGTTTTTTTTGGACCGGGAACGTATCTTTGATACCATTCTTACGGGCCCAATCCGCGATAAACGCTTCCAACTTTCCGATGTTGATACCGTTGCCCTCCCGAGAGAGCGGGCAAACCCCCTCGCACTGAGTTTCCTGAGGGCACACCCGACCGGTTATGGCGGGTACCGGATTGTCCTCTTTTGCGATCAAAAAAGCTTGTTTGAACCTTCCATAGGCGATCTCCCGGATCATCTCCAGGACCTTCATATTGATGGGGCAGGCGACTTCACAAGGTTCCCCCGGACATTGGAGGCACCGGCGAGCTTCCCGCATGACTTCTTTTTCACTGTATCCAAGGGGAACGGAAAGAAAGTTGCGGATTCGCTTCTCCGGACGCTGTTCCCGCATCGGGATGCGTTTCCCTCCCAACAGGATCACGACGGATTCTCCTTTGTCACCCGCCGGCAATAATGTTTTACCGCCAGCTTCTCCTTGGAACGGAACATATCCAAACGCCTGATCACATCATCGAAATCCACTTTGTGCGCGTCAAATTCCGGCCCGTCGATACAAGCCAGCTTCATTTTTCCATCAATAAATACGCGGCAGCATCCGCACATGCCGGTTCCATCCACCATAATGGTATTCAGGCTGGCTATGGTCGTGATCATGGCAGGGCGGGTAACCTCGGCGGCGGCACGCATCATGGGCGGGGGACCGATCACGAAAACCCGCTTTGTCCCCCCGTATGGAGGGTCCTTCGCCAGCACTTCCGCCAGCACTTCCGTAACAAGTCCATGATGACCTCTGCTTCCATCGTCGGTGGAAAGGCGTGTAAGAGTACTCCAGGAGGAGATTTCTTCTTCCAGAATGAGTCCGGAAGCCGTTTTGGCACCAATGATGGAGATAACGGTGTTGCCGGCACGAGCCAGCGCCTTGACGATGGGATAAATGCATGCGATCCCGGTCCCACCTCCCACGCAAATCACGCGGCCGAATCCCCGGATCTCCGTCGGATTCCCCAAAGGTCCCACGCAGTTCAGCAGCTCATCGCCGGCTTCAAGGCGGCTCAATTCCATGGTCGTCTTCCCAACCGCCTGGAAAATAAGGGTTACGGTCCCTTGTCTTGCGTTCTCATCCGCCACCGTCAGCGGGATGCGCTCTCCCAACTCATGGAGGCGGAGGATGACGAACTGACCGGGCTCGAAACGGTCCGCGATGTGAGCCGCCTCCACCTCGATGAGAAAGATATCCGAACAAAGCGTCTGCTTGCGGACAATCCTGTGACTCATTTCGACTCCTCTGTCTCGGAGACCTCGATCCGAATGGCAAAATCAGGGCACAGCATCGCACATAAACCGCAGTTCACACATTTCTCGGGAAAGACGACGCAGGGAAGTGAATGCCCGTCGGAATTCCGTTCATCCGCCATTTCGAAGACGGCCGTTTGACAGACGGCGACACAGACACCACAGCCCTTGCACCGTTCCTTTCGGATACGGATGTCAACCTTCATAAAAATCAATCACGCCTTTTTTTATTTGGAATCGACGAATTTGCCGATTATTATTTTCCCGGGGCACCTGAGGTCAAGCTGTTCCGTCGACTCATCCCCACTGAAATCCTCTGTTTCCGAATAGAATTCCATCCGCTCTATCGTATCACGGATTTTTCCACTGTTGACATCGAAAACCAAGCAGGGAGAGATCACTTCGATGAAAGCCAGACCCGGTCGCGACCACCCCTCGATCAGGGAATGTCTCAACCAGCCGGCGCGCAACGGCGTCCATCGGGCCACGTAACATGCGCCGCTGATCCGAGCCAAATGAGGAAGATTGAATGGAATTTCATACCGTCCGCTCCAATCCGGGCGCATGAAAGGGGTGATCGGGTGTATGGAATCTTCCCCCGCGGCATAGATCAGATTATTCACATACAGCACCAGGAGATCACACCCCGACGACGATGCTTCAGGCAGATCCTTGCCTCCCGAAAGCAGAAAATCCGCATTTCCGGTAAACGCGACCACCTGCGTTTTCGGGGCTTTTTTCTTCCGTTCGACAGCGGCGCGCAGAACGAATCCGTCCGCGACGCTCTCGGTATTCATCGTTACACACTCCGGGAGCTTTCCCGCACAGCCCATGCCAGTGACAAGGCTCAATCCAGAGGGTGCGATCCGGGTGGACCGGGCGGCTTCGATAAGCGATGATAGAACCGTTCCGATCCCGCATCCCGGACACCAGACGGTGGGAAAGGCTTCTTCTCTAAGGAATTGAGCGGTTGTCGCGCTGCCTTCCGTTACCGTCATCGCGATGACAACTTCTCCTCGCTGCTTTTATCGACGAACTCGCCCACGACGATTCGGCTCAAATCCTTCAGATCGGTCAGTTCGGTGGAAGAATCGTGTCGGATTACGGATTGCTCCAGAAATCCCCCCATCCGATCCAGGGTTTGTCCGAGACCGCCAGCACTCGCATAATACATCAAACAGGGCGATACCACCTCAATAAAAGCGAATCCCTCCGCTTGAATGGCCTTCTGCATGGAATAGCGCATTCTCCGCACATGCAGCGGCGTCCAGCGAGCGACAAACGAAGCCCCTGCTTTCTCCGCGAAGCGAGGCAGATTGAAGGGCGAGATCGAATCGGGCAGAGACGATTTTTCCAAAAAAGGCAGGTCCCGATATTCTTTATGTTCCCAAAAAACATGGAAGATGAAATTATTGATGTAAACAACAACCAAATTTTCGTTTTTACGACAGGTCTCACCCAGATCATCGAGTCCGGAAAGCAAAAAATCATTGTCGTTCAAGAAAACGACGACGGTCAATTGAGGCGACGAGCTTTTGAACTCGGCCCCTTTTTGGATAACCGCCCCACCACCCACGATCTCGCATGGACCTTTCATGTAATCGGGGATTTTTCCCGTGCAGCTGATTCCGGAAGAAACCACGCAGATTTCTCGCTCGGAGAGCCCTGTTTTCGAAGCGGCCTGAAGAAACGTATTGAAGGCGATACCGATTCCGCAACCCGGACACCAGACCGAAGGGAAGGAGTCCAGGCGAAGGTAAGGTTCTACCGGGTGTCGGTTTTTGCTTGCTCCCATAACGGGAAATTTTGTCCTATCGCCTCTCACTTGTCAAGAATTATCGCGATTCCGGGAAACGAATCGGCAATGTATGAAGATCAGGTATCCGCAATCCCATAAATCTTCATCTTATACCGCAGCATGCGATCCGTGATGCCCAGCGCCTGTGCGGCATGGCTTTTGACTCCGCCGCTGTCCTGAAGCGCTTGTTTGATCTCCCGGATTTCCAGCTTCTTGATCCTGTCGGGCAGTGATTTTGCGTTCAATGCACTTGCGGCATCAGGTTTTTCTTTTAATCCGGCGGGCAGGTCGGAGAGACGAAGGATTTCACTTTCGGCGAACACAACGGCTCTTTCGATGATATTTTCCAACTCTCTGATATTCCCGGGGAAATCATATCGAAGCAGTACATTCATGGCCTCTTTTGAGATCCCTTGAGTGGATTTGTTTTCCTGCCGGGCGTATTTTCGTATGAAGTGATCGACCAGAGGAGGGATATCATCTCTGCGCGCCCGCAGCGGCGGCACATGGATGCGGATCACATTCAAGCGGTAATAGAGATCCCGGCGGAATTCTTCCATTTGAAGCATCTGTTCGAGATCTCGATTGGTTGCGGCCAGGATACGGACATCGACGGCGACCGGACGCGAAGAGCCCAGACGAAAAAATTCCTTCTCCTGGAGGACGCGAAGAAGTTTGACTTGAACCTGAGGCGTCAGGTCTCCGATTTCATCCAGCAGCAGGGTTCCTCTGGATGCGGCTTCGAATTTCCCGATCCTTTTTTCATGCGCTCCGGTATACGATCCCTTCTCCGCTCCGAAAAGCTCGCTCTCGATCAGGGTTTCCGGCAGAGAAGGGATATTCACTGCCAGGAAAGGCTTGTTTTTACGTCGTGAAGCATAATGGATGGACCTAGCAACCAAGTCCTTTCCGGTTCCGGTCTCGCCGGATATCAAAACGGTGGCGTCACTTCTTGCGGCCCTTGAAATCAAACGCGCCACTTCTTCCATTCGGGAGGACGCGGCAATAAAATTCCGGGCGCTGAATTTTTCTTCCAGCGTTGTTCGCAGATGAGAAATCTCCCGGCGCAGCTTATGCCGCTCCAGAGCCCGTTCGACAACCAGAAGAAATTTGGCAAAATCGATCGGTTTGACGATATAATCATAAGCTCCCATTTTGATGGCTTCCACGGCGTTTTCCACATTGCCGAACGCTGTGACGACGATCGGCGTCAGCAAGGGATCCTTTTTCAGCATCTTGCCGATCACCTCGACTCCGGTTTCGCTAACGAGTTTATAATCGACGATCGCCACTTCGATCGGAACTTCATCGAGCAGCTTTAAAGCCTCCTTGCCTGTCGCCACATCGAAAACGGAATACTCCTCCTTTTCAAGATTCTGCTTGATCAGTCTCCTCTGGAGAGGATCATCCTCCACCACCATCAATAGGCCCTTGCTCATTTCATTCTCCCGGAATCGTGATGCGAAAGCACGTCCCGCGGCCAGGCCGGCTGCTGAACGAGATTTCTCCGGCGTGGGCCTCAATGATCTTTTTCGTCAAATAAAGCCCGATGCCCATTCCTTGTTTTTTCGCCGAAAAGAAGGGATCGAATACCCGGGGGGCATCCTGATCGGAAATCCCGGACCCGTAATCCCGAACTTCGATGAAAGCAACTCCTTTTTTAATATCCGCGGTCATCAGGATCTCTCCTTCCCCGGTCGCCTCCAGGGCGTTTCGCAGAAGGTTGGAGAAGACCTGGACCATCAGGCGGCGGTCTGCAAACAGCTCAAACGCCTCCCTGATATCCATCTTCAAGCTCACGGATTTATCCCGTCGATTTTTCAGCAGGCTTTCCCATGCTTCCTCTGCGGCTTCCCCCAGTTGGAATCTTTCCCTTTGAAGATTGATGGGCTTCAGGGAATCGGAAAATTGGTCTATGATTCCCGCGATCTTTTGCACTTCCTTTTTCCCGAGCACGATATCTTCCGTCAGTTCCTCAGGAGCCTGTTTCCGCAGCAATTCGAAAAGCAGGGAAAGACTATTAAGAGGATTTTTGATTTCATGCGCCACGCCGGAAGTAAAGGCGGAAATCTCCCGAAAACGCTCTTTCTGCTTTTTCTGTTCCTCGGCTTCCTTCTCCTTATCGAGGGACCTTTTTTGCAATTGATAAAATCCCCCAAAAACAAACAGGCCGGTGATCAGGATAAGCCCCAGAATCACCCAGAAGCTGTTTCGGGAGTGCCGCACCACATCTTCCAGATTCTTCAGGGAATAGCCGAGGTAAAGAAAATATTTCCGGTCTTCTGCATCTCGAAATGAAGTGAACACATTATAAATCTCTCCGGCGGGCGAGTCGAGAATCCAGGCTTGCCTTTCGATATCCGATTCAAGGGAAAGCGGAAGATAACCTTCGAACTGAGATATCCATGCCAAGATCTCCTTATTCTCATCCAGAAGCGCGGTATAATATATGTTCTCCTCCCCGGCGTAGAGAGCGAAGATATCTTCGGCAGAAACATTTTCGCTCAGCAGGTGCGATATATTTATGCTCAGGATTCTGGCGGTGGCGCGGAGCTGCTCGCTTACAAGCTCTTCGATTCGAGCCCGGTTATACCGACGGTCCAGGCTGGAAAGCACCATAAACACCAACACCACCCCGAAAAAGGGCAGGAAAAAATACAGCAACAAGCGGGTTCTTTTCAACCTCGCCGACCTCTCCTCCACCCTCGACCGCGGCCCCGGCCTCCTCTCCAGCTGGGAAAACCGTACTTATCCCGCATAATCCGCGTTTCACCGCGCAAGATGACCTTGCGGGCGATAAGCAGGGGAAGTTCACCCCGGGGCTGCCGCAGGGAACCCACGACGGCGATATTCTCTCCCTTATGCACATCGTACTCAAAGAACCAAGCGGGGCCGATCTCTATGACATATTTTCGGCCGGTCTGCTCGTCTTTTACAGTAACGATCAGAAAAGGGGCGGTGCCGGCATATCGGGATTCCATAAAGATTTCTTCGATATCTCCAGACACTTTGAGCTCGGCATCGACATTATAGAAATCCTGAGGGCTTTGACCGCATATCGGCAGAGCCGGCACGAAAAGCAGCAAGACCAGAAACAAACGCATATCGATCCTCACTCTCGGCCTCCAAAAAACATGTTCCATCTTACTCCCAAGGAAACAAAGTTTCCCTTCCAGTCAAACAGCGGATCGGTGGAATCGCTGCGCACATGAGAGAAATCCAGGAAGAGCGAAATCCGAGCGAAATCTTTTTCCACCCGAACCTCGAATTCCCGGTTTTTATCTCGGCGCGTTTCCTCCAAGCTGATGCCTTCGAGATCGAAACTGTCGATTCCGGGAAACTCTTTCTCCTTGAAAGTATACCCGATTTTGAATTCGATGTCCCCGGGAATCAGAAACGTGATCTCGCCGTTCAAACGAGTGCCCGCCCAGGAAAACGTGTCAAAAGAAGGATTCTCCACCATGTAATATTCTTCAATGAATGTAAACGGATTCCGCCCCGAGATCACCCACTGCTTGAGTCCCGCAACCCGGAGCCCGATCCTGTTCCCCAGGCCTTGAGCAACCAGTCCTCCCAGTGAAACAATCTGCATCGATTTCCCGGAATCCTTCTGAGTCGTCGGTTGGAAATAATTGGGAGACGTTCCATTTCCTCCCCATCCCTTTCCACGGGAATTGGTGTCGCCCGAAGCTCCCGTCGTCTCCAGTGAAGCTTCCGGCAGGCCGGAGAATGATTTCCGACCCCACATGAATTCCGCTTTTATTGTGGTTCGGGAAGAGAAGTATTTATCCAGCGAAAACAACAGCTGTTGACTGAAAAAATCATATTGGCCTTCCTTAAATATTTTCATCTCCAGAGAGTAAGATCCGCGCAGCACCGAAGTCTTCGTCAAATAGCTTTTAAGCGAGACGACGCTCGTCAGGGCAACGTAATTGAAATCATTGTAATCATTCCCATATAGAACGAACCTGCCGGCTCCTGATATATATAATGCCGTATCCGGGTTCAGGACCGCCAGATAGTCCAGCCCGACATCGTGAGAGTATGAGGAAAGACCTGGAACACGGTAGAGGCGTGCATATCGACCCGTTGTAAAAAGAGAAAGCGGCGAAAGCGTCTTATCGAGCGAAAAAGCGAGTGTTGAAATCTGTTCTGATTCCCCATAACGATTCTGAAAAAGATTATCGGTAGCGCCCTGATTGAATCTGAGGAAAAAAGAATCCGCCGCCAACCATCCCGAACCGATTAAAAGCCATAGAGCCCAAACAATTTTTTTCATGTTCCTATTATATCGAGGGGAGGTTGCAGAGTGAAAAATCACTCTGCAACCTCCCCATCCGATTTTCCGTCCGAATCAATAAATCACCGCCGGCCGTTTCGTCCGCCTCTCCGGCTTCCATCTCTCCTGGGAACACAGGCTCCACCGGAGAGATTCCGATTGTTCCACCGAAAGGATTGACGGCTCAGACTTCTCATCCCCTGTCCCTGGCTACGCATCCCGTTCCAGCGGGACGCATCCCGCCGGCCGATGCGGTTCTGGTATCCGGTTCCATCCTGAGCTCGGACCCAATCCGGATCCTGGCAATTGGGAATCCCGTCGTTATCATGATCACGGAATCCGTCATGGATCCCATCGCCGTTTTCATCACGATAACGCAGTCGACTTTGATAATATGGCTGAGAGGCACCCTGCAAAGCCCGTAATTCGCTGCGGCGCTGAATCCTTCGGCTTTGCGGCGCCGCAAACAGCACCCATCCCCCTGCCCCAAAGAACAACAGGCTGGATATCGCTACGATTTTTTTAATCTTCATTTCATTCTCCTTAATCATAATCAACATGACAATAGAGCAATATGTGTGCCAAAATGCATAGCTTTTAATATAAATAACTTAGCCGCGTCGAACCTTATAGGTTGCCGACAATATTGTCGCCTGCCAACAAATATGTAACCTTTTTCTATGGCTCTCCGCTCCCGCTCCACTTCATGTTTCTCCCAAAAAGGGAAGCTTTCCTTGGAGCATCTTGTCTAATGATTAAAATCGATGGAGAGAGAGCGAGAGAGCCCCAAGCTCAGGATCATCGATATGCCCCGCGCCTTCATTCCTCTTGTTTCCGCCGGTCGGATGCCAGCCTGTGCTGAGATCGCGGAAACTCCTTTCAATCAGATCGCTTCTTGGCATAAAATGATAAATAAATAAAGCTCAGGGGGGAATCCTCCTGAAAAGGGAAGATATTTCAATGGATTCCGTCTAATAGAATGTACGGAGATCCGAAACCTTGAATGCTCATGGATGACAAAAAACTGATCCGATCATGCCTTGACGGCGATCGGAACGCATTCGGATCTTTGGTTACTAAATATAAGGTGAAGGTGTTCAATTTGACGTACAGTCTGACTCATAACCGGGAAACCGCGGACGATCTCGCTCAAGAGGTTTTTCTCAAGGCCTACACGTCATTGCCCTCCTTTCGATTCAAGTCCGGATTCGGCACTTGGCTCTATAGGATCACCGTGAATCACACGCATGATTTCCTCCGCAAGGCGAAAAAGATGCAGACGGTTCCTTTCAACGATGAACGACGGAATGAGAAAACGGATACGGATCCCCTGGACCGGCGGATCCAAGCCGACGTCTCGCAACGACGACGGCGAATGGTTCGGCAGGCCATGCGTTCCCTGCCAGAAAAACATCGAACGATTCTGGCTTTACGGGATCTCCAGGGCCTTTCCTATGAAGAAATCGCCAAGGTTCTTCGCATCGCGCCCGGAACAGTGGATTCACGTCTGCATCGGGCTCGAAAGCTCCTGCGCATCAAACTGGCGCCTTTATTATCTCCTCATGGAGGGGACATATGAAACACAGAAAATATGAGAAAATGATATCGAAACACCTGGACGGCAGGCTTGCCCCCGAGGAGGAATCCGCCCTGCAGCGGCATCTTGCGGAGTGTCCCGCCTGCCGGCGGCGGCTTGAAGAATACCTCTTGATCCGCGAGGACCTGTCAGCGGAGATCTTCCCGGCCCCGAGAGACTTCTTCTGGGAACGGCTGGAACCTCTTCTCCGTCAACCTGAAAAAGAAGGGCTGGGAACCCTCTGGCCGCGCTGGGGTCTGCGGGCGATTCCGGTGGTGTTGATGATCGGGATCTTGTGGGGCGCGGCGGTGCTCGTGTTCGCTCCTCATCCCGCTCTCGAACTGAGTCAAACAGGGGTGCTGCTGCTGGAAAATCGGAATCCATTCCAGGACACACAGCTCATCCTGGAGGAAGAACTCCCAGAAGAACAAAACATGATGCTTATTTTTTCATCCCTGGAAAATCATGAAAGCACGTGGAGATAAACAGCATGACACATAAAGCCAAATCATTCATCATTATTTCTCTCGTCCTCGTTTTCACCGTCGGCGTGCTCTGCGGTGTTTTTCTCGATAAAAACATTCTGGAAGAAAAACGCCACCAAAAGAGGCGTAGGGAAAGGCCCGAGCCGTTTCCCTCTCTGGAGACCATGGCGATGGAACTCGATTTAACTGATAACCAACAGGCCCTGATCAAAGAGGTCTTTCAGGCCAACCATGAGCGTCTCAAAATCATGCATAACGAACTTCACAAGCGCTTCTCGGATCTAAGGAAACAACTGCTGGATGAGATAAAAAACGTGCTGAATCCCGAGCAGATTGATAAATTCGACACCATGATCGCGCTCTACCGCGCCCGAAGAGAAGAGAGAAAGAAAAAGGAAGAAGAGAAGAGGGAAAAAGAGGCTCCTCGGCAAGAAAGCAAGAAAGCACCCGTTAAAGGAGAAGAGAAATGAAAAAGAAAATGCTGATCGGGGCGGTGATCATCATCTCCGCAATTGTCTTATGGGCTACCGTTCTGAAAAACGGCAAAAACGGAGACCTCTCCTATAAAAAAGAGATTGTCGACCGCGGCGACATCGAAGCCGTGGTGGATACCACCGGGACCTTGAATCCCGTGACGCTCGTCGATGTGGGGAGCCAAGTATCCGGAAGGATATCGGCGCTGTATGCGGATTTCAATACCAAAGTGAAAGCCGGACAGATCATCGCCACGCTGGACCCTGAACTTTTTTTGACCAAGGTCAACCAGAACAAGGCGAATTATGACAGCTCCACAGCTTCGGTTGAAAAATCCAAGGTGGAGCTCGCCAACAGCGAAAAACAATACCGGCGCGCCTTGAGTTTATTTGAGAAAGACCTGCTTTCCTATGAGGAGAAAGAAGCAAGCGAAACGAAATATTTCAGCGCCAAAGCCGATCTTCAGTCGGCGGAAGCCAAATTGAAACAGGCGGAATCCCTGTTGAATTCCAGTGAAGTCGATCTCGAGTACACCATCATCAAATCACCCATTGACGGGGTGGTCATCAGTCGCAATATCAACGAAGGCCAGACGGTCGCCGCCAGTTTTCAAGCACCGATTCTTTTTCAGATCGCCAACGATCTGACCAAAATGCAGGTGGAATGCAGCGTGGACGAAGCGGACATAGGGCGGGTGAAAGAGGGACAGGGGGTCAAGTTCACGGTTGACGCATTTCCCGAACAGCGCTTCAACGGCGTGGTCCGTCAGGTCCGATATTCTCCAGAAGTCGTTCAGAATGTCGTCACTTACACCACCATCGTCGAAGTGGAAAATCCCGAGCTCAAGCTCCGCCCGGGAATGACGGCGACGGTTTCCATCGTCGTCGGACAAGCCGAAAACGTCCTCCGCGTTCCCAACAGCGCCCTACGCTTCACCCCCGAACTCAATCAGGAAGAGATGCGGGCTTTATATGAAAGAATGCGTGCGGAACGCCAAGCTCAGCGAGGCGGACAGCCGGGCTCCCCGGCCGCGAGCCGCCGGCCCCAAACCAATGCCGGAGGGCAAAACTCCGGAGCGGCGCCGAGCGGTCAGCGGACCCCACCCCCCCGGGTGTGGGTCCAGGACACCGAAGGTCCTCTCAAGATGGTTATTTTAAGGACCGGAGTCACCGATAATGTCTATAGCGAGGTTCTGCGCGGTTCTCTTGAGGAAGGCCAGGAAATCATAACGGGCACCGACGGCAGCGACAAGACCTCTTCCCAGCCGGACGCCCCCCCCCGTCCACCGGGGATGGGAATGGGCTTCATGCGCCGATGACGACCCCTCTCCATGTCAGATCACAGGAAGAAACTCATGGACGACAACAGCCTGATTCGGCTTGAAGATATTACGAAAACCTATCCCGTCGGCGAGGTTGAGGTCCATGCTCTGAAAGGCATCACCTATACCATCGATCATGGAGATATGGTTTCCATCATGGGACCTTCCGGTTCCGGAAAATCCACGCTCATGAATATTGTGGGCTGCCTGGACAAACCGAGTTCCGGCAAATACTTCCTCGAGGGCAGGGAGGTCTCTACCTACGACAAAAACCAGCTTGCTCATATCCGGAACAAAAAGATAGGATTCGTTTTTCAGAATTTCAATCTGCTTTCCCGGACTACCGCACTCGAAAACACCGAGCTGCCGCTTCTCTACGACGCCGATATCCCTACAAAAAAATCCCGGGAGATGGCCCTCCACGCCCTGGAGCTCGTGGGCTTGAAGGGTCGCGAGCTGCACAAAACCAATCAAATCTCCGGCGGTGAGCGACAGCGCGTATCGATTGCCCGCGCTTTAGTGAACAGCCCTTCCTTGATCCTGGCCGATGAGCCGACCGGGAACCTGGACACGAAAACCGGCAGCGAGATTATGGACGTCTTCAAACGGTTGAACCGGGAACGGGGGATCACCATCATCCTGGTGACCCACGATCCGGAGATCTCCGCCATCGCACCCAAGCGGCTCTATGTCCGCGACGGAATCGTATGGAAGCAGGAGGAGGTGTCGTCATGAATATCATGCGCACGATACGCGTATCCCTTGCGGCCCTGACCCGTAACGCCATGCGGTCATTCCTCACCGCCCTCGGCATCATCATTGGAGTGGGGGCGGTCATCGCCATGGTCAGCATCGGCCAAGGCGCTAAGATCGAAGTGGAAGCCCGCTTCGACTCCATGGGCACCAATCTGCTGTTCGTCCGGCCGGGAAGCCGGTCTTACCGGGGCGTTCAGGGCGGAGGAGGGAGCTTCACCAACCTCAAGGAAGAAGACGCCGAAGCCATCCTGAAGAACTGCAGTGCCGTGAAATACGTCTCCCCCAATGTCAACGGCCGGGCTCAGGTCATATACCAAAGCAATAACTGGAACACATCGATTTACGGCGTAGGGGAAAACTATCCCGAGATTCGCAACTGGGCCCTGCAGGAGGGGGCTTTTTTCACCCAGAACATGGTGAAAACAGCCCAAAAGGTCTGTGTTCTGGGCAGTGAAGTCAGCTTGAATCTTTTCGAGGGCGAATCGCCTATCGGTCAGATCATCCGCATCCAGAAGCTTCCCTTCCGGGTAATGGGCGTGCTGGAATCCAAGGGCGAGTCGGGAGGATTCATGAACCGGGACGACATGATCGCGATCCCTTATACCACGGCTCAGAAAAGGCTTCTGGGAATCGATTACATCCAATCGATCGATGTCTCCGCGGTCTCGGCCGCGAGAACCGATGAAGCCATGGGCCAGATCGAAGAGATCCTCCGCATCCGGCACCGGATCGCACCCGGAGCGGAAGACGATTTCAACGTGCGAAACATGTCGGATATCGCCGAAGGCGCCGCGGAATCCACCAAGATCCTGACCATCCTGTTGGGCGGAATCGCTTCCATATCGTTGATTGTGGGAGGAATCGGGATCATGAACATCATGCTGGTCTCGGTTACCGAACGCATTCGTGAAATCGGCATTCGGATGTCCGTGGGAGCCCGCGAAAAGGACATTCTGCTTCAGTTCCTGATCGAGGCCATTGTTCTGAGCGTCCTGGGAGGACTGCTGGGCGTTGTTCTCGGCCTGGGAAGCTCCGCGCTCATTTCTCATTTTGCCGGGATGAAAACCCTCGTCTCGGCCGGATCAATTATTCTGGCTTTCGCTTTTTCCGGCTCCGTCGGTATCTTTTTCGGCTTTTACCCCGCTCGCAAAGCCTCCAAGCTTGATCCGATCGAAGCCCTGCGATATGAATAACCTTTTGTGTAATGGATAAATAAGGAGAAGAAAATGAAAAGAGGTCAATGCATCGTGATTGCCGTCCTGACACTCATCCTGGTAGGCGGCGCATTCGCGCAACAGGAGACGAAAACCATTACCCTTTCCCTGGAAACCTGCATCATAAAGGCGATGGAAAACAACCTGGGCGTGGCCATCGAAGTGCTCAATCCCGAGTTGGCGGAAATTTCCATCGCGGCTGCCCGGGAAAAATTCCTGCCCGACTTGTCATTAAATTACAACCGCCGGGATACCAACTCGGCTTCTTATTCGTTTTTAGATGCGGCGGAAACGGTCGCTACGCTTTATTCCGACTACGGAGCGGTCTTGAACCAAGCCCTGCCCACCGGCGGCAGCTTCTCGGTAACCGTCGATAACTATAAAAACGAATCCAACCGGTCCTTCCAAAGCATCAATCCCCGTTACGGAAGCACCCTCACCTTTGATTTCACACAACCCCTGCTGAAAAATTTCGGATACAAAAACAGCCGCAAGGATATCATCGTAGCCAATAACAACCTGGCGATCTCCGAAAAGGATTTCGAAACCGCGCTTCAGGATACCATCTACAGCGTAGAAGAGGCCTACTGGAACCTGGTATACAGCCAGGAACTGCTGAAAGTGCGGCGGCAGTCGCTGGAACTCGCCCGGGATCTTTTAGAGAAAAACCAGCGCGCGGTGGAAGTCGGAACCCTGGCGCCCATCGAAATCCTTAATGCCCAGGCCACCGTGGCGACACGGGAAGCCGACATCCTGGATGCCGAAGCCCAGGTTAAAAACAACGAGGATATATTGAAGACACGGATCAATCTCACCGCCGAGGAGGAGTATGCCGAGGAGATGGAACTCATTCCCGCGGACCGCCCCGGATACGAGAGAAAAGAGGTCCGCCTTCAGGAGGCGCTTTCCATAGCCATGAAGAACCGACCCGACCTGCAGGCCGCCCGGATCGCCCTTAAAAACAGGGAGATCGATTTCGGCTTCGCCAAAAACCAGATGCTTCCCGATCTCAGCCTGCGGGCCTCTTACTGGAGCCCGGGTGTCTCGGGAGACCAGATCCTTTACAAGGACAACAATGCTTTCAGCGGCATTGTCGTCGGAGTTCTCCCCGGTGGTTTTTCCGATGCCCTCAAAGACGCCGTCAATTTCCGCTACAAGAACTGGCAGATAGGGCTGACGCTTTCCGTGCCGTTCAACACTTTCCTGAGCCGGGCGAATTATGCCCAGGCGAGGGTAAATCTGGAGCAGTCTCAACTGAACTTGAAAAACCAGGAGCAACAGATTTTCCTGGAGATCAAGAACGCCGTACGCGCGGTCCAAACCAACTATAAGAGGGTACTGGCCTATCGGGCCGCGCGCGAGCTCTCGGAAAAACAGCTGGAAGCGGAGGAAGAGAAACTCAAGGTGGGATTGACCACCAACTATTTCGTTCTCCAATACCAAACAGACCTGGCGACGGCTCAGAGCACGGAGCTGAAGGCTTTGATCGATTACAACCTTTCGCTCGCCAACTTGAACCGGGTTTTAGGAACAAGCCTCGAAGAAAAAAGCATTTCCACCAGAGCGATGCTGGCAAATTGATATATCATTCATATCGGAAATCGGTTATAATATCGTTTTCTGATAGAGATTCAATTAAACACTATATATTCCATAGGAATACTAGCGATGAGAAGGACGTTCTATATTTATGCCTTGTTCTTTTTTCTTTTCTCCGCTCATGCGATCGGAAACGAAGATTCTTCAGGAAAAGCTTTCATGGTCAGCATCCCTCAGCTGTCGGAGGCGCCCAAGATCGACGGCAAACTGGAAGACTCTGTTTGGCGCGAAGCGGTCGTGCTGGAAAATTTCACCCAATATGAACCGCTGGAGGGATCCGATCCCACTGAAAAAACCATCGCGTACATCGGATACGACAGCAATAATCTTTATTTGGCCATACGCTGTTTCGACTCGAATCCCAAGGCTGTTCGCGCCTGCCTTACCCAGAGGGACAAATCCATGGGAGACGACGAAGTCACGGTTTATCTCGATACGTTCAACGACAAAAAGCGTGCTTTCGCCTTCGTGGTCAATCCCTGCGGCGTTCAAACGGATGGCATCTTTACCGAGCAGCGGCAGATGGGCCGCGGCCGCCGCGGGGGCGGGGGAGGCGGTGGAGGCGGTTTCGACCGCATCGATAAAAACTGGGATACGTTCTTCAGCACCGATGCTTTTATTGATGACGCCGGTTTCTCCGTAGAACTGGCCATCCCGTTTAAAAGCCTCCGTTTTCCCAACAGTCTCAAACAAACCTGGGGACTTCAGATCAAACGCAAGATCCCTCGCAAGAATGAAGAGATCTACTGGTATCCGCGTTCCCGCGACATCAACGGTTTTTTGATCCAATCCGGAACCATGACGATCGAGGGAGACCTCGCCAAGGGAAAGAACCTGGAAATCATGCCGGTCGTCACCGGTTTGAAAGAGCGCCAAGGAGTCTTCAAGCCCGAACCCGGCATCAATTTCAAGTACGGCATCACCTCTGACCTGACGGCGGACATGGCTTTGAATCCGGACTTCAGTCAAGTCGAAGCCGACATGCCCCAAATCGATGTCAATCAGCGCTATGCTCTTTATTACCGGGAAAAACGGCCTTTTTTTCTGGAAGGCAAGGACCTTTTCGACACCCCCCTGGAACTGGTGTACACGCGCAAAATCGTAAATCCATTATGGGGCGCCAAGCTCACCGGGAAAATCGGTAAAACATCGCTGGCATTTCTGAGCGCCTTCGACGAGAGCCCCCCGGAAATCGATATCGGCTTCGACGACGACGACGACGACGAGGAGGAGGAAGAGGAAGAGACGGACCTCGGGAGATCCTGGGTAAATGTTTTCCGTATGAAACAAGACCTCTTCTCCGAATCAAACATCGGATTCATCTTGACCGACAAGGAGATGGGAGCCGCCGGTCAGTCGCTTTCCCGGAATTTCAATCGGGTCGCCGGCGTGGACGGTTTTTTCAAGTTCAAAAAGAATTACCAGTTCAGTTTTCAGGTCCTCGGTTCTCAAAGCCGGGTCACCCGGGAGACGACCGGCATTGATGAAAAGACCGATGTGATCCCGGCGATGTTTTTCAATTTTCGCCGTAATTCCCGGCATTGGAGCCTTTCCGCCGACTACACACAAATGCCCGAAGAGTTCGAAGCCGCCACCGGATATTTCCGGCGCAAGGACATCCGTTCGCTCAGAACCCGTCTAGGATACAACCTCCTCCCCCAAAATAAATATATCGTGGATATCCGTCCCTCGATCGAATACCGCCGCATCTATGATTTCAACAACATCCTGACGGACGAACAATTCCGGATCGGAGGCTTTATGAGCGGTTGGCGAGGGACTTTCCTCTTCGCGTCCTACAGCCAGGAACTCGAGCGCTACGAAGGCATCAATTTCAGAAAGAAGAACACGCGGCTCAGCCTGAATTCCGAGCCGTTCAGCTGGTTCAGCGGCAATATCTCCTACAGCTTCGGCGACGGCATCTATTACGATGAAAATCCTTACCTCGGTTATTTAACGTCCATCGGAATGCGGCTTACCTTCAAACCCCTTACGACGCTGCGCTTTTTTTATAATATCAGACAGGATAATTTCACCCGGGGAAAAGGAGGAGAGCGTGTCTACCGGATCAACATCATCAGCCAGCGCATCAACATCCAGCTATCCAAACCCCTCTCTCTCCGCCTGATCACGGATTACAACGATTACTACAAAGAGGTTTACTCCAGCATCCTGCTCAGCTACCAGCTCAATCCGGGAACCGTTTTTTATGTCGGCATCGACGACAATCAAAGCATGAACGACAGCGGCATCTATGATATCGAAGGCCGCTATTTCTTCGTCAAATTCTCTTACTGGTGGCGCATCTGATCCGGTGCGTCTTCGGCAAGAGAAAGCGGAACTTGATGCTCCTCCCGATATTCTATATTACCCATAAATATGCTAGACTATCTCTTGGACATGAAGAAAACGACCCAGATTGCACTGCTTTTTTGCCTTCTGACCGCCCAGATTTTATCCGCTATCCAAGTTCCGGAGTTCACTCTGGAAGATATCATTTCCCTCGGACTGGAACACAATCCTTTTCTATCCGCCCGGACCCGGAACGCCGCTGCCGGGGAAGCCGGATACAGGGCTGCGCGGCTCTGGCAAAATCCCACACTTTCATACCGGCGGGGACGGGCCCGATCATGGGACGGATCGGTTGAACGAGCCACGGAAGGTTTTTCTTTGAAGCAGCCGATAGAAAATCCCATAAAGCGACATTATCGGATCGAAATCGCCGAACATGACTGGCGTGCGGCGGAGCATGCCCGGGACGCCGCCCGACTTGACGTGGTCTTTCAGATAAAAAAGTTGTTTTTCAAAATCCTTCTTCTCCAGAGCAGAGAGGAATATGCCCGGCAAAAAGAAGCCTCTATCCGGAAACTCCACAAACTTATGGACACCCGCGCCCGGTTGGGAGAAGTCAAGGAACTGGAAGTGATCAAACTTCTGGTGGAGTCATTGAAAGCCGGAAAGGAGAGAAAGCAGGTTCATGCCGAGCTGGAAATCTCACGGGGAGAGCTGAACACGATTCTCGGAAACCGGCTTCCCGCCGGATTCGCCTTGAAGGGAAGACTGGATTTCACTCCAGCCCTGTATGACGAAAGCGAACGGGTCGCCGCCGCTCTGCGATCTCATCCCGAACTCCGCGAGCAGCGCGTGAACGTCGGTTCCGCACAAAGTATCGTGAACTATAAAAAATGGCAGGCGCTGCCTGATTTCGAATTGGCCGGTTTCTCCGACAAACACCTTGACGGTCAAGGCGCCGGCATCGGGATTTCTTTGAATGTGCCTCTCTGGAACCTGGGCGCCCGTGAAACACAAAAAGCCCGCTATATCCTGCAGCGCGAGGCCCGGCTGCTGAACGCCGCGGAACTTGAAATCTCGGCTCAGGTCAAAACGGCGGTCCACCGCCTCCGCCTCTCCGAGGAAGCCCTTAATATTTTTTATCAAGGCCTGCTGGATCAAGCGGACAAGAGTCTTCGGATTTCGGAGCTGAGCTACAAGCAGGGAGAAATCTCCCTCATGGATTTTCTCGACGCCCAAAGAACTTTCTTCAGCATATGGGATGATTTTCAAGTCGCCCTATTTAACTGGAATAAGGATAAAGCCGCCCTTGAAAAAGCGGTTGGAGAACAACAACCATGAAAAACATATTCCTGATTCCGCTTCTCTTTTTACTGCTGGCCTGCGGCGGCCGGCGGGAATCCCCATCACAGGTGGAAACCGTGCACAAGGAGCACGGATCGAAAGCCCTTCATCTCAATCGAGAACAGATTCAGGAATGGGGGATCAAGTGGGCTCTTCCCGCCAAAACCCGGATCGCCTCCCGCATCTCTGTCCCGGGGGTGCTGAGCCTCAACCTGAATCGGACCGCGCACATTTCTTCGTTTGTCGGAGGTAAAGTCGTTTCCCTCGCCGCCGATCTCGGTGTCGCCGTAAGGAAAGGGCAGGTTCTGCTGACGATCAATTCGCCGGAATTCGCTGATGCTCAAGCTGAATTTCTCCAAGCCCGAGCACGCTTTTTACTCAGCACCCGGGAATTCGACCGCGCCAAGATGCTCCTGAAAGAAAATGCGATCGAAAAGAAAGAATATCTCCGGCGTGAAGCGGAACATGAACAAGCCGCCACCCGCTACGGAGCTTTGGGCTCCGCCCTCCATTCATACGGCATCACACATGCTCAGATCGATGAATTGATCGGAAAATGCAAACTTCTGGAGGATAAAACCTATAAATGCGATATCGCCGATCCCCGCCTTTCCGTGCTCTCCCCTATCTCAGGAACCGTGATAGAACGGGACGTAATATTGGGCGAACACGTTATTCCGGAAAAAAACCTCTTTTCTGTTTCCGATCTTTCGACTTTGTGGGCGATATTGGATGCCTACGAAAACGATCTGCCCCTCATTCGAGCCGACAGCTCGGTCACCATCACCTCGTCGCAATACCCCGAACAGGTGTTTCCCGGAAAGATCACCACCATCTCCGACCTGGTGGACCCGAAGCTCAGGACCATTAAAGTCAGGGTCGAGATAGATAACGCCGATAAGCGGCTAAAACCAAATATGTATATCCAGGGTCATATCGAAAACCGCACGATAACCGAAGACGGATTATTGCTGCCGGAAGCGGCGGTACAGAATCTGGAAAAGAAAAAGGTGGTCTTCATCCGTTCCGGCGAAACGGCCTTCACCGCTCAGCCGGTCACCGTGGGTGGAAAGATCGGAGGCTCCCGGATCATCCTGAATGGACTGATCGGCGATGAAGACGTTGTGATAGAAGGGGCTTTCACCTTGAAAGCCGAACTGGGAAAGGCGACTTTCGGACATGTTCACGCGCATTGACCCGAACCGCCATACGAAAGAAAGCGCATGCAGGAAATCTCTCTCCGCCGGTTCCCGACGCAACCGCGGCATCTGGATTGGAGGAAACACACCCATGATCAATACCATCCTCAGATTTTCAGTTAAGCAGCGCCTGTTTATCGTTATGACCGCCGCCGGCATGATTTTTTTAGGCATCCATGCTTTCAAACGGCTCGCCATCGACGTTTTTCCGGATCCATCTCCGCCGCTGGTGCAGGTCTTCACCGAAGCTGAGGGCATGGCGCCCGAAGAGATCGAAACCTTTATCTCTTACCCGATAGAATCCGCCATGTTCGGACTTCCCAGAATCACCCAGATAAGATCTTTTTCCTCCTTCGCTCTATCCATCGTCAACATCTATTTCGAGGATAAAACGGACATCTACTGGGCACGCCAACTCGTCGCCCAACGTTTGGATGAAGTCAGCGAAAGCCTTCCGGACCGTGTCCGCCATCCCTCACTGGGTCCCATCGCCACCGGCCTGGGAATGGTCTACCTCTACTATCTGGAAGGTGAAAACTACACCACGATGGAGCTGCGAACCATGCAGGATTGGCTCGTCAAGTACGAACTCAAGTCCGTTCCCGAGGTCTCCCAGATCCTCAGCCAGGGAGGCGACATCAAACAGTATCAGATCCTCACCAGTCCCCGGGATCTTCTCAAGTACGACCTCAGCCTGTCAGAGGTCATCGCCAAGATCCGAAGCAACAATCAAAACGCCGGCGCCGGTTTCATTACCAGGAATAAAGAAGAATATGTCGTTCGCAGCGTGGGTTTGGCTCAGTCGATCGACGACCTGGAAAACATCGTGATCGCAAGCCGCCGGGGAACACCGGTTCTGCTCAAGGATCTCGCCACGATTGAAACGCTCCCTGCCATCAAGCGCGGAACGGCACTCATCAATGGAGAAGGGGAAAGGGTCGTAGGGCAGATTTTAAAGCTCTATGGCGCCAACACTGCAAACGTGATCAAGGACCTTGAGCGGAGAATCAACGAAATCAACCGATCCCTTCCCTCCGGGATTCGCATCGTTCCTTTTTACAACCAGGCTTCCTTCATCAACAAATGTTACACCACGGTTTCCACAAACTTGGTTGTGGGGATCGTATTGGTGATCCTGGTCCTCTTCCTTTTCATGGGGGATTTCCCTTCCGCTTTCGTGGCAATGATGTCTCTGCCCTTTTCCATTCTGTTCGCCTTTATCCTGATGCGGCGCTTTAATCTAGCCGCCGACATCATGTCTTTCGGCGGACTGGCCATCAGCATCGGTTTGATCGCGGATGCCGCCATTATTCTGGTGGAAAATACGCATCGGCATATCCAATCCCCGGGCTCTTCCAGGGAGTCGGCGATCCGCGCCGCCGGAGGAGAAGTCATCCGCCCCCTATTTTTCGCTATCGGGATCATCATTCTGGTTTTCCTGCCCATCTTTACGCTGACCGGCGTGGAAGGCATCATGTTCCGCCCTATGGGTTTTTCCATCTCCTTCGCGCTGGCCGGATCTCTGCTATTCACCATGATTTTCGTCCCCTCGCTTTCCTATTTCCTGCTGCGAAGAAAATCGGGCTTGGCTCGGGAGCCACGACTGATCCGGAACATCAAACGGTTCTACTTCCCCTTCTTCGCCTCGTGCCGGCGTCACCGGCGGCGGGTATTTACGATAACCGCCCTGGTTTTCATCTCCGGCCTCGCTCTGGTTCCTTTCCTGGGGCGGGAATACATTCCCGCCTATGAAGAAGGAACTCTCCATCTCCAGATTTCTCTTGATCCCAACACGAGTCTCGAAGAAACTATCCGAACGGCCACCGCGATCGAAAAGACCTTGGTCAAAGTTCCTGAAGTAACGGGCGTCCTCACCAGGATCGGGCGGGGCGATGTGGGCGGACACGCCCATTTCGTCAATGAAGCCAACATGCTCATCCAACTGAACCCCCTGCAAAAATGGAAGCATTTCAAAAATAAAAACGAACTTATCGAGGCCGTGGAAACCCGTCTGGATCGATTCCCCGGACTCAACATCAATATTACACAGCCCATCGCCCACAACCTCGACAATCTGATTTCAGGCGTCAAAGCCCAGCTGGCCATCAAGCTCTACGGCAAGGACTTCGATCTTCTCAGGGAACACGCCGTCGCCATCAAGGATGTCATCGCCTCGATCAAAGGAGCGGCGGATGTTCAGGTGGAAAAGTTCACCGGGCAAAATCAAATTCAAGTCAACCTCGATCGGAAAAGGATCGCACGTCATGGATTGAATATCCAGGATATCCAGGAGCTGGTGGAGACCGCGATCGGAGGGATCACGTTAGGAAAAGTATATGAAGGAGAACGGTATTTCGACATCTTTTTTCGTTTCCGTTCGGAGGATCGCGAGGGGATCGAAGAGATCGGTAAGCTGTTGGTCCGGCTTCCCGAAGGCGGACAAATCCCGCTGGCTCAGCTGGCGAGGATTGAGGAAATCCAGGGCCCCCGTGTCATCAATCGCGAAAACAACAAGCGATTCATCACAATCCAAGCAAATGTCAGAGGAAGAGATATCGGCCGTTTCGTCGAGGATGCCAAAAGACGGATCTCCCGCGGAATATCACTTCCCCCTGAATATTTCCTTAAATGGGGCGGCCAGTTCGAACTCCAACAGCGCGCAGCCCGTCGTCTGGGGATCATCACGCCGTTGACTTTAGCGCTGGTCGCTCTGCTGCTGTTCGCCATTTTTCATTCCTTCCGGGAAGTTCTCATCATCCTCATCAATATCCCTCTCGCTCTTACAGGGGGAATCATCGCCTTGAAATTATCCGGACTTTACCTCAGTGTCCCGGCCGCGATCGGATTCATAGCAATTTTCGGGATCGCCTTGGAAGACGGACTGGTTCTGCTCAGCGCATTTCACCGAAATCTTAAACAGGGACACTCAATTGATGAAGCCATCGACCTCGGCGTAGGCGCCAAGCTTCGCCCGGTTCTGATGACCTCATTCACGACCATTTTCGGCGTTCTTCCGTTGCTGCTTGCCAAGGGCCCTGGAGCCGAGATCCAGCGGCCGCTGGCCGCCGTCGTCATCGGCGGGCTGCTGACGTCCACCGCAATCACCCTGATCGTGCTGCCGCTTGTCTTCCAGTTCATAAAACCTCCCGGATTAACGTCTCATCGTTGAGACAAACCCCTGGCCGTTTCCCACGACGGTTTGCGCTTTACTTCTTTTGATGCTATACTTTTTATCAAAGGCATGCTTCATACAATCCTTGGCTGAAATCTTGGAGAACGAAATGAACAGGAAACTCATTCGGCCCAATCTCTCTGAATATAAAGAGAAAGCCAGTCGCGAAGCCGTCAAGAAAAAGCCGCATCCCCCCTTTGAAACCCACGCTGAAAACTATTATTTTCTCAAGCAGATGAACAAGAAAACCATGGTTACCGTCGCCTTCCTTGATGGAGAAGTCACGACCGGACACGTCGAATGGTACGATCGAAACTGCATCAAGCTCACGCGAAACAACGCACCCAATCTCCTGATATACAAATCCAGCATCAAATACCTGCACAAAAATGATGAGAGCCTCGAGGATTCCCGTGTTCAGAAGAAAACGCCCCCCAGAAATCCTTCCCCGCAAAAAAAGAAATGACCCTTCCCAGAATTGGGATTTCACTGGGAGATCCCGGAGGAATCGGGCCGGAAGTCACTGTAAAAGCGCTGTCTCGTCGTCTCGATTTACCCAAAGCCGTATATGTGCTTTTCGGCACGCGTTCGGTTCTGGAACGGAACGGAGTTAAAGATGATGGAGTCCTCGTTCCTTTTGCTTCCGCCGCATTCAAACGGGACCTTCGCGCGGACTCCTGTTTTCTGTATGATATTCCCCTGTCGAATGATCCCCCTCTCCTTGGAAAACCAGACGGACGGAACGGCGAGACATCCTTCAGATATTTTGAAGCCGCTGTAGCCCATGCTCGGTCAGGCGTGCTGTCCGCGATCGTCACCGCACCCATTTCAAAGCTTTCCTGGAAACTGGCCGGAATTCCCTACGCCGGCCATACGGAGTATCTCGCGCGGACCTACCCCCAGGCGATCATGACGTTCTGGTCAAGCCGTCTAAAAGTGGCATTGTTCACGCACCATCTTTCCCTGCAAAACGCATTGCGAAAACTCACCCGTGAAAATCTGAGGACTTTTTTGCTCAGCCTCCACAAAAACGTCAAACAAGCGACCCCTCGGCAATACCGCTACTGGATCGCGGGACTTAATCCGCATGCCGGTGAAGACGGGCTGCTCGGAGATGAGGAGATCTCAGTGATTCTTCCGGCCGTCGCGGACGCCCGCCATAAGGGGATGCCGATTGAGGGCCCTTATCCGCCGGACGTGATATTTCGAAAAGCACTTGACCGGCCCGACGTCATCGTCATCGCCCTCTATCACGACCAAGGCCTCATCGCTTTCAAGACCGTTGTATTCGAAGAAGGCGTCAATGTCACCCTCGGCCTGCCGTTCGTCAGAACATCTCCGGATCATGGCACGGCCTTCGACATCTCAAACAGGGGAATCGCCGCATCCGAAAGCATGATCGCCGCTCTACGGCTGGCAGCCGAACTTTCCGGTTCATCATGACCGCTCATTGTCTTTAAGATACGGAACGAGAGAAACGCGAGGAGTCAAATGAAAATATGTTCATTCAACGTCAATTCCATCAGAGCCAGAAAAGATTTGATTTTCAACTGGCTGGATCACCGTGGACATGACCTGGACGTGATCTGTTTTCAGGAGTTGAAGGTGATTTCAGATGATTTCCCGAAAAAAGAATTCGAAGATCTCGGGTATTCATGTGCGGTATTCGGTCAAAAAGCATACAATGGGGTAGCCGTCTGTTCCCGGATCCCCATGGAGGAAATCCAGAGAGGATTCGGCATCCCGGAATGGGACGACCAAAGCCGCCTTCTGAAAATCGTCATCGATTCCTTCACCTTATTTAATGTTTATGCTCCCCGCGGCGATTTGCGGGAAACGGAAAAATTCGCCTACAAACAGGAATGGTATCGGGTATTCACCCGGATGTTTTCGGAGGGCTATTCCCCCCAAAAACCGCTGGTCGTTGTCGGAGACTTCAATGTCGCACGCCGGGATGTCGATGTCTATTCCGCGGAAGATCTGGCCGACACCATCGGCACCATGCCCGAGGAAAGGGCCCGTTTCGAAGATTTGCTGGCATGGGGTTTCACGGACGGTTATCAAACGCTGCACCCGAAAGAGCAGCTGTTTACTTGGTGGGGGTACATGGGAGGCGCAATCTGGAGAAATGAAGGCATGCGTATCGATTATGTTCTTATCACGAAACCACTTATCGATCGGCTTCGGGAAGTGGAGGTGGATCTCTGGCCACGGAGAAGACGTTCACCGACCCCGTCCGACCATGCTCCCGTAATCGCCGACTTCGACCTGTAACACAGCGGATGCCGGTTTGCGGCCCGGAACGATTTCTGCATGATGCGGCTCTCCGGATAGACCTTTGCATCCCTGCCTTCCCTTGCAAATTTTCCGTTATTCTTCTAGGATGGATGTTCATTTCCCCTCAAAGGAAAACCAGATGGAAAACGTGGACATAACCATTATCGGCGCGGGGGTCGTAGGACTCGCTGTCGGCGCGGCCTTGTCCGATCCATCCCGACAGGTCGTCGTGCTAGAAAAAAATTTGGCCTTCGGCCAGGAATCTAGCAGCCGAAACAGCGAAGTCATCCACGCCGGACTATATTATCCCCCGGAATCCTTGAAGGCCCGCACATGTGTCCGTGGAAATCAGATGCTGTATTCATTCTGTTCCCGGCACGATGTCGGCTGCGCACGCCTCGGCAAACTCATGGTCGCGGCACGGGAAGAAGAGATCCCGGAGTTGGAACGGATAAAAAGCCGGGGGGAAGCATGCGGAGTGGAAGGCCTGACCATTCTGGACCGCACTCAGGTTGCACGCATGGAACCCCATATTCATGCCCAAGCCGCGCTTTGGTCGCCGGCTACGGGGATCATCAACTCTCATGAGTTGATGCAAGCATACAGCCGACAGATCGAAGACCGGGGAGGTTTCATTGTTTACGATTCGGAAGTCGCGGCCGTCGAGCCGCAATCCAATGGGTATGTCCTCTCCATCGCGCAAGGGGATTACCGATTCATGTCCCGTACGGTCATCAACTGCGCGGGATTGAGTTCGGATCGGATCGCCGGACTCGCCGGTATCGACATCGATCGAGTCCGTTACCGCCTCAAATACTGTAAAGGAGAATATTTCGCTCTCCAGAAGAAGCTACCCGTCAAACACCTGATCTACGATACCCCCCGGGATGAATTGGGACTGGGGATCCACCTGGTCATCGATTTGGCGGGCGGCATGCGGTTGGGACCGAACGCATTCACGATCGATTCCCTGGACTACAAAATCGATCCTTCTCACAAACGGGAATTTCACGACCTGGCTCGGAGGTATTTCGAGGGGATCGACATCGAGGACCTGGTTCCCGACACCGCCGGCATACGGCCTCAGCTTCTATCCGGCGACGAGCACGGATTCAAAGACTTCATCATCAAGGAGGAAACCGATAAGGGACTGCCCGGATTTATCAACTGCATTGGGATCGAATCTCCCGGCCTGACGGCCGCTCCGGCCATCGCTGAAGAAGTCGCCCGCTTGGTTAAATCATCTCAATAATCGCTGGTCATGATGAAGAACGGCTTATTGCTGAAACTTTTATATTGAGGCCTCAACCTCTCGACATTGTAATGCTTTTCCACATCCACGACTTTCTTGCTGCTCGTCACCAGCTCTATGGGTACATCATCGTAGCGGCCGTTCCGCAGGCTGACCATCCGTCCGAAAGCCTTCTTCAGCACAAGATCCAAGGCCAAATTTCCGAATGCCATGGGAACGATGGAATCAACCGCATCAGGATCACCGCACCTGACCAGGTAGCTCAAGCGTTGATTGATCACATTGATCCGTAACCCTTGATTGTAGTGCGGCGAACACGCTTTCAGCCGTTCCGCGATCATGTCTCCCACCCCCCCTAATTTCTTGTGGCCGAACATGTCCCGCTCTTTATCGGAAAAGACCATCTCCCCCCCATCGAATTTCGCTCCTTCAGAAACCAGGACCACGGAATACTGACTTGGATTGGTTTTTCGATCCTGAGTCAGAAGTTCACAAAGCCGTTCGATCGAAAACGTGTATTCCGGTATGACACATCGATTGGCCGCCCCGGCCATGGTCGGCAGAAGGGCCGTAAAACCGGCATAACGCCCAAAAACCTCAATCACCAAGAACCTTTCATGCGATCCCGCGGCGGTTCGTAAAGCATGCGTCAAACTGATGGTGCGCGTAACACATGTACTGAATCCGATGCAGTAGTCCGTACCCGGCACATCATTGTCCATGGTCTTGGGCACTCCGAGAACCTTAATCCCCTCCTTGTGCAGATGAACCCCATAGCTGAGCGTATCATCGCCTCCGATCGGAATGAGATAATCGATGCCCAGAAATGCGAGATTCTTCAAGACTTCATCGGTGAGGTCATTATAAGCCTCCGTGTATTTATCCTTCAGATGAGAGGGGACCACGCTGAGGGGGATGCTGCTGGGTCTCGTGCGCGATGTATGCAGGAAAGTCCCTCCGGTTCGACCGATCCTGTTCACCTTTTCTTCATTCAAAATCTCATAATGCCGGCCCCGGGAGGAATCTTTCTCACGTTTCATCTCAACCAGTCCGGCCCAACCTCTTCGAATTCCTATAACCCTGAATCCCTCTCGCAGCGCGCGGATGGTGATGGCGCGTATAGCGGGGTTCAAGCCCGGAACATCGCCTCCTCCGGTCAAGATTCCGATAATGCCCTTTTTTCTTTTGATATTGGCCATAACGATCCTCAAAGACTATCTTTCAATCTTTCCTCTGCCGTCGTTCCCAGTGATAAAGCTAAACTCTCCTCAACAAAAAGTCAATCCAATCGATCCTTGCTTTGATATCCGAGCAAAAGCATACCGATGAAGAAACAGCCCGTAATCGTATTCGCCCCGGCTTGACTCCGGGATTCGATGAGGATCCACCGGGATCGGAACCTTTGGATTCAATAAATCCCCCTTGCTATTGGTAATAAATTGAGTTACCATTGGCACGGAAGGATGTTTCCCTCACGGGCATCGCGTTCTCCAGGAGATGTCATATGACAAAAGAAATCGCACTTGAATTTTCAGGCGGTATCGATTCTCTCTTTGCCGCGCATAAGCTGGCCGCTGATTATGACCGCATTCATCTTCTCACGTTTAAAAAGGGGTACCTTCAGTACGGACTCAACGCCAGCCGACCCAATGTCGAACTCCTCCAAAGCATTCACGGGAAGGACTCATTCGTCTTCAAGATCATCGATATGAAATCCCTCTTCGAAAAGATGGCGGTTAAACCCTTTTGGAAAACCTCACGTGAATTCGGCAATGAAACCGCTTGGTGCATCCCCTGCCGGGCCGCCATGGCGGTCATGAGCATTTGCTATTGTCTTGAAAACGACATTCCCGAATTCACCGACGGAGCCAACGGGGAACAGGCTCCGGATGGGACCAAGCTTCTGGTCACCGGAGACAACTTCCCTGAATTTCTTAAAGAAATCCGGGCTTTCGCAGAATCCTATGATATCCGATACCGTCCGGTTCTGTACGATTTGAACACCCGGAGTGAACGGAGGGAGGCCCTTCAGACCCTGGGCGCCACCATCGATTTCAACAGCCTGGACCTTGGAAAAAAATCTCCGTTGGATGTATTTCACCCAAAGTTCACTCAGCGCGTACAGCCGATCTGCATCTCAGGTTACCTGATCCACTGGAGGCGCAACCTGTTGAAACAGAAAGACACCACGACCCCGCGTATGATCGTGGATTCGATCCATCCTAAATTGGAAAGCACCGGCAGGGATTACATCAGGGAATTTTTTCGAGTCCGGAAATCCGGCATGAAAGACGGCCCCCGGGGTAAGCCACCGGCAAATCCCGCTCGGGGCTCCTAAGATTCAGGTCCGGATATCCCATCCTTTTCCATATCGATAACACCCTGAATGGTGGTAACGCTGAAATACTTTTCGATTTGATCCCCCAGATCCTTCCAAACGTCTCGGGCGCCACATGTTTTTTCCCTTTCACAAGCATAGGAATCATTAAGACAGGGCACCAGAAGCGGGATTTCATTCAGAGCCAACATGACATCGAGCAAACGGATATCCGCGGGAGCTTTCAGCAAGAAATAGCCTCCGGCGGATCCTCTTTTGCTCCCGACGAGGTCATGGTTTTCCAGAGGCTGAAGAATCTGTTTGGCAAACTTCGCGGAAATATGTTGACGCCGTTCCACCTCGGAAAGTGAGATAACGCTATCGGGTTGCCGGCCGAGTTCAACCAGAGTCCGCACCGCATATCTCAGTTTGGCTGAAATTTTCATTGTCCCATTCCGTTTTCAGACTATTCTGCGGATTTCCAGGATCAACGGTTATACCGCTTGAGTTCCGCGCGCATCTCACGGTCACGGTCCCGCTCCCGGATCGTTTCCCGTTTCTGATAAGCCCGTTTTCCTTTTGCCAAGGCGATCTCCACTTTGATTTTTCCCTTATCGTTGATCATGATCCGCGTGGGCACAAGCGTCAGCCCCTTTTCATTGATCTTTCCCGCCAGTCTTTTAATCTCCCTGCGGTGTAGCAGCAGTTTGCGTTCCCGCCGAGGGACATGATTGAACCGATTGGCCGCCTCATAGGGACTGATATTACAGTTGAGAAGAAAGACTTCTCCATTCTTGATCTCGGCATAGCTTTCCTTGAGGCTGATGCGCCCCTCACGGATAGACTTAACCTCACTTCCCAAAAGCGATATTCCGGTTTCAAAGCTCTCCAGCAGCTCATAGTTGAAGAAGGCTTTTTTATTCCGCGCGACAACTTTCATATCGATCCGCTTTCATTCATATGCGATAAGGCTCTCGCCCGTATCCTTTCATCACGTCGCTCTTTTCCGGTTTGGATATCAGCATTCGCAAACAGAAGAAGACCGCCACCTTCATTCCTTTTCGATGGAGATAAAAACGTAGAGGCCGGAAGAATAACAGGGGAGAGCATCTTAGGATATTTAGGAATCCAGTTGGGAAGAAATGTCCTTGAAGCAAATGGAAAGGCTGTCCAGAATTTTCTTTTCCACATCGTCCATGGGAACGGAGGCCACTTCTGAAATCTCAATCACCACCAGTTCCTTGGCTTTTTCCAACATCTTCTTTTCCCTGAAAGACAGGGGCTTCAGCAAGCTCAAATAATAGAGGCTTTTGAGCACAACCACCATATCGCTCATGCATCCCGTTCGCATGAGATCCAGATGTTCTTTATACCGACCTTTCCAATTCGTGGCGACATCCACCATCCCGCTTCGTATGGAACGGAAAATTTTTTCTACCGTTTCTTCCTCGATGAGTTTTCTTATTCCGAGTTCAGGAGCATTTGCCGAGGGGATCACCACCAACGTGTCATTGGCAAGTATCCGGATACAGTGGACATGGATGTGCTCTCCGTTATATGTCTCGTCCTGAATATCTTCGATAACCCCAATTCCCTGATTGGGATAAATCACTTTATCTCCAATCTTGAAAGTGTCCATGTTCAAAATTATTATAGAACAAATCACAAGCCACGTCAAACCGCTTCTGTGAATCGAAAGAACCAGAGATCCTTCTACATCCGATATCGAATTCGATGCGTCATGTCCTAACGGATCCTCTCTGAGGCTTTATGGATAAGCCATTAATAACTTGACAGATACAAGCGGGTTCATTAATATAGTGTCTCAAAACCTATTCAAAAAGACGAGAAGATGAAAAGAACGTTCCAACCCAATCGAAGAAAACGCAAGAAGAACCATGGTTTTCTGGTCCGCATGCGAAGCAAGGGCGGTCAGCAGGTCATCAAGAACAGAAGACAGAAGGGGCGCAAGAAACTATCCGCTTGATGTCAGAGACCCTTTCTCCATATGAGAGAATTGGAAAGAAAAAGGATTTTGTATTTATCTATAAAAGAGGCAGACGGTATAGAGGGAAGTATTTCACTCTGATCTACGTTTCCAATGACCTGAGCTTTTCCAGAGTAGCCGTAGTGGCAAGCAAAAAAGTCGGTAACGCAGTGATAAGAAACAAGATAAAGCGAAGACTGCGTGCTCTCTTCCGCAGAAACAAACACTTGCTGAACTCCCCGTTCGACCTGGTTTTCATCTCCAGAAAAGAGATACAGGCTGCTGCCTGGCAGGACCTGCGAAACGATTTTCTGGCCGCCGTCAATGCCGTTGGACGCAGACAGCAACCCGTATGAAACAACTCGTATTGATACTGCTTCGAGCCTATAAGATTACTATCTCTCCACTATTGGGAAATCACTGCCGCTTCACGCCCACTTGCTCGGAATTCATGGCGCAGGCCATTGCCAAATACGGGTTATTCAAAGGAATTCATCTCGGAACAAAAAGACTACTCCGATGTCATCCTTTCCATCCCGGTGGAGTCGATCCTGTTCCATAAAGGAACTTTAAATGGAAAAAAGATTACTATTAGCCATTGCTCTCTCCTTCCTTGTATTGATTCTTTTCCAGGTCGTATTTGTAAAAGCGCCGGCCGAAGCCCCGATCGAGGTACAGGAAGCAGCGGTGAGAGAGCAAGCGGTCCCGGCGGAAGAACCGGCCCTTCCCGATCCGGAGCCTCCAGCTCCCATCGTTCAGGATCCTGTTTCTACCTCTCCCGTTTCAGCACAATCGGAAAAAAACCTTATCGTCGAGACATCGCTCTATCGTGCTAAATGGACGAACCGCGGAGCGCTCCTGAAAAGCTGGAGGCTTGAGAACCACCTTGACGAGGATAACGAGCCTCTGGAATTGGTAAGCCGTTCAGCGGAAGAACTCGAACTGTTTCCTTTTCAGATCCGGAGCGAAGATCCGGCTTTCGATCAGACAGCTAATCACGCTTTGTACGAATACTCGGTTTCCCGGCTCGAGCTTTCCGGAGGGCGAAGCGGAGAAATCCGATTCACGTATGCGGACGAACAAGGAAACCGTATCGCTAAAATCTTCACGTTCACCGACGGCAGCTACGAGGTCGGGATAAGGCTGGAAGCACGAAAGCAAGGGGCAGACATCAATCCCGGCTTGGTCTGGGGTCCCAGTTTCGGCACGCTGACTCCGGCCACACAGCGCTCCCGTTACGGCGGCGGCAAAGGAGTTGCGGTCCTGGCCGCACAGAAAGTCACGCATCACAACGAGAACAAATACCAGCTCGAAAAAAGCATCTCCAATTATGCCGAATGGGCCGCCTACGAAGACAACTATTATACGGCCCTTTTCATCCTGTCTCCTCAAGAAAAAAATGCTGTTTTCCATGCCGACGAACAAGAGACCAAAACGATTTATTCGCTTTCCGTTCTATCTCCTCAATCGATATATATCGGCCCCAAGGAATTCGACACCCTGAAGGCTTTCCACCCGGGAACGGAGAAGGTCATCAACTTCGGTTTTTTCGGTCTTATCGCCGAAATCTTGTACAAAGGGATCAAAGCCATCCACAATGTATTCCCCAATTGGGGATTTTCCATCATCATCCTCACGATCATCATCAAAATCCTTTTCTTCCCTCTGACTTACAGCAGCACCAAGTCCATGGCCAAGATGCAGGAACTACAGCCGAAATTGAAAGCGCTGCGTGCAAAGTATAAAAAAGCGAAACAAGATATCGAACAGCGCCGAAAGATGAATGAAGAGATGATGGCGTTGTATAAAAAAGAGGGCATCAATCCCGCCGGAGGCTGTCTGCCGATCCTTATCCAGCTCCCGATATTTTGGGGCTTTTTCAGACTTCTGGTGGTCGCCGTAGAGTTCCGTCACAGTCCCTTCATTTTCTGGATCACGGATCTTTCCCTGAAAGATCCTTTTTACGTCACTCCTATTCTCATGGGTTTGACGCAATTCATCAGCCAGAAAATGACACCGACAACCGCGGACAGCTCTCAGCAAAAAATAATGCTCATCATGCCGGTAGTCATGACCATCTTTTTCATGAACTTCCAGAGCGGACTTGTTCTGTATTGGTTGACGAACAACGTTCTGCAAATCGGTCAGCAGTATCTGATGAACCGCATTACCCATAAAAAGAAGAGTGAGACTCATGGCAAAAGACGAAAAAAATAATTTGGAACAGGAATTCAAGGGCAGAAACCTGGAGGACTCCATCAGCCTTGCCGAACATATCCTGAAGCTGCCCCGCACCCAATTGAATTACGAAATCGTTGCCGAAAAAACCAAGCTTTTTGGAATAAAAAGCAAAGAGATCGTCATTCGGGCCTGGCCTAAAAAAGCCGCTTCCGACGACTCGCCCCCCTCGGTGTTCATGGAAAAGCTTCTCAAAGCACTGCCGCTTGACCTCAGGTTTTATACCAAGAAAAAAAATGGAATGTCCTATTTTATTTTCGAGGGTCAGGACAAGCACATGCTCCTGCGCCGGGAAGGACAGCTACTGCTGGCATTCCAGCACCTGCTGAACAAGATCTCACCCCAAAAGGTCCAAACCGACTGCGATTTCTTTCGTCAGAAAAAAGAAAAAGAGCTTAAGGATCAGGCGCAAAAGATCGCCCAGAAAGTTCAGGACTCCGGAGAGAAACGGATCATGGATCCGATGAATCCCTACGAAAGACGCATTGTCCATGTCGCCGTCAATCAAATCCCGGGGATCACGACCGAAAGCCTGGGTGACGGTTTCCTGAAAAGGGTGAAGATCTATCCCGTAAAGGATTGATCTTCGGAAAAACGCCGGTTTCCTGAATCGATTGCCGCCACGGACATGAACGAACCGGAGCTGGCGGGTCCTTTATCCATTCATGATCCGAAAAGTGAAGCCCTGATCTTTACGTTTGTCACGGCACGCTCTAAAATAGGAAGATGCTCGACGACACCATCATCGCTATTTCCACTCCTCTGGGGCACGGGGGACTGGGAGTCGTGCGGATGAGCGGCGACAGGGCCTTGCCGATATCCCAAAGAATATTTCGACCGTTGCGGGAAGCGACGATCCTTCCCAGCAGACCGGTTTTGGGGCACCTCATCCACCCCGATCATAAGGACGCCTTCGAAAGCGCCTACCTGACCTATTTCCCGGCGCCTCACACCTATACCCGCGAAGATGTTGTTGAAATCAGCTGCCACGGCAGCCCGGTTATCCTTGAAGAGACGGTCCGGTTGGGAGTGTTGTGCGGGGCCCGTCTGGCCGATCCGGGAGAATTCACCCTGCGCGCTTACCTCGGCGGAAGAATCGACCTCCTGCAAGCGGAAGCGGTGAACGACCTCATTCTCGCCGCATCTTTTTCTCAAGCGAAAATATCCTTCGGTCAAATCGAGGGAGGTCTGTCGCGCAAGATGGAGGAAATAAGAGAGCGAATCCTACACCTCATGGCGGAGATAGAGGCCGGCCTGGAATTCCCGGACGAATCCCTGGGAATCAAATCCTCTGATATCATCCGGATTCTCGACCGGACTATCCGGCCCCTGGATGCTCTCGTAGGCAGTTTCGATCTTGGAAAAAGTCTCCGCGAGGGACTTACCTTGGCGATCGCCGGAAAATCCAATGTGGGAAAGTCGACGCTTTTCAATGCGCTGCTGGAACAGGAACGAGCCATCGTCTCCCCGGTTCCGGGAACCACCCGAGACTACCTCACGGAGCGAATCACCATCAAAGATTCCTTTTTCACCCTCATCGACATAGCCGGATTGAGCGCATCCCAAAACCCCCTGGAACAAGAAGGCATTCGGCGCGGACGGAAATTAGCCGAGTCGGCGGATGGTGTCCTGATGCTTTTCGATGGATCCCGTCCGTTGGAACCCGAGGATAAAAAGCTGATCCTGCACTTCAAAAACAAAAAGGGACTGATGCTGCTGAATAAAATCGACCTTCCGGCCAGGCTCACTCTAAACCGACTGCAGGAGCTCAATCCAGGGCATCCGGCATTGGAAATATCGGCGCTGAAAAGCACCAACCTCGCGCGGTTGAAAAATCTGCTGCATTCCCACTTCGTCCCGCAAATCCAAAGGGGACAGGAAGTCATCCTGCACTTACGTCAGAAACTCACCCTTTCCGAAATACTGGAAATCCTGCGTGCAGCCCGGGAAGGCATCAAAATGGGGGCGCCGGAGGAAATAACGGCTGAAGAGATACGCCGAATTCTTCCTCTCATCAGCCGTCTTACCGGTGAAATCCAGGCCGACGATGTGATTGAGGATATCTTCGGCCGGTTTTGTGTCGGAAAATAAACAAGACAATGTACGATTATGATCTTCTCGTCGTCGGAGCCGGTCATGCCGGCTGCGAAGCCGCTTATGCCGCCAGCATTATGGGATTGAGAACCTGCCTCATTACCATCAACCTGGAAAGCATTGCTCAGATGTCCTGCAATCCCGCTATCGGAGGTATCGCCAAAGGCAACTTGGTGCGTGAAATCGATGCTCTTGGCGGGCTGATGGGCCGGATCGCGGATGAAACCGGAATCCAGTTTCGCCTGCTGAACCGAAGCCGGGGAGGAGCCGTACAGGCTCCACGGGCACAATGTGACAAGGCCGCTTACCGACGGACCATGAAGAAATGGATGGAAAACACTCCCGGCCTTACCCTATATCAAGCCATCGTCCGGGACCTCCTCGTCCGCCGCGGGAAAACCTGCGGCGTCCGCACCGTGGACGACAACGAGATTTATGCAAAAGCCGTCATTCTCACACCCGGGACCTTTCTCAACGGCATGATCCATATCGGCCTGAACAGTTACTCCGCCGGACGGGCAAATGAACCCGCCTCCCAGGATCTAAGCCGCAGCCTCAAGAAATTAACCTTTAATCTCTATCGACTCAAAACCGGTACGCCCATGCGGCTGCACCGGAAAAGCATTGATTGGAAACGGTTCCAGATTCAATCAGGGGATCCTTCTCCCGTTCCCTTTTCCTTCCGAACGCGGAAAAAGCTTTACAACCAGGCGGAATGCTACCTCGGTCACACGAACGAAAACACTCACGTTCTCATCCGAGGCGGTCTGTCCCAATCCCCCCTATACAGCGGAAAGATCACCGGCACCGGAACGCGATACTGCCCTTCCATCGAGGACAAGGTGGTCAAGTTCCCGCACCGCGATCGCCATCAGTTCTTTTTGGAACCGGAGGGATTGGAAACGGAAGAGATCTATGTCAACGGATTATCCTCCAGTCTCCCGCTTGAAATTCAACGAGCTGTCCTCGACAGCATCCCCGGCTTGGAGCAATCCGTCATCATGCGGCCCGCTTACGGCATTGAATACGATGCTGTTTCTCCTGACCAGTTGAAGCCTACTCTTGAAACCAGGATTCTCTCGAACTTGTATCTCGCCGGCCAGATCAACGGCACTTCCGGCTATGAAGAAGCCGCCGCCCAAGGATTGATTGCGGGTATCAATGCGGCCCTTAAGATCAACCGCAGGAAACCGTTTATTTTGGGCAGGGAAGAGGCCTATGCCGGAGTATTGATCGACGATCTGATTTCAAAAAACATTGAAGAGCCCTATCGCCTTTTTACATCACGTGCGGAATACCGGCTTCAACTGCGAATCGACAACGCCGACCGCCGATTGATCAAATACGGGACGCGTTTCGGTCTCATAGGAAAAGCGGACCACACGCGCTATCTTGAAAAACAGGACCGAATCCGGCGTGTCATGGCTTTCCTCACCGAGGAAACGTTGTTGCTCCCTGAAAGCCGGGAGCGGCTTTCTCTCAAGGAATGGCTCAAAAAGCCCGGCTTTTCATATGACCGCATTCTTTCCACCCACACCCCCCCCCTCGATCTCACCGAGGAAGAAACCCGCCATATCGAATCCGAAATCAAATATGAAGGCTATATCAAGCGGCAAGAGAAAGAGATCTCTCAACTCCGCAAAACCGCAAGCCAAAAGATTCCCGCCGATCTGGACTTCAGCCGCGTGAGCGGTTTAACGAAAGAAATGGCCGAAAAGATGACCAAACTGCAACCGCGAACCCTCGGCGAAGCAAATAAAACACCCGGGATCACCCCCGCCGCCCTTGTGAACCTTCACCTCCACATCAAACTCAAGCTTAACCGCCCCTCACGTTGACACCATGCGATTTTCTCCCTCACAAAAGAACGAAGACGGGATTTTTCAGTAGATATTCACTTCAAACTGTGATACTAATAAAAAAACGTTTCACGTGGAACATAAACATTCATGAACAAGATAATCGCCATAGCCAATCAAAAAGGCGGCGTGGGCAAAACCACCACCGCCATCAACCTTTCCGCGTCTCTCGCCTTGAAAAATCAACGGGTCCTGCTTGTCGACTTCGATCCTCAGGGCATGGCAACCGTGGGCCTTGGCCGGGACAAGCGTGCGGATTTTGGGATCTACCCCCCCCTCATGAACGACAGCAACATCATGGACCACGTGCTCCCCACCGAGGTCGACAACTTCTATCTCTGCCCCTGTTCCCCTGAGCTCTCAGGATTCGAGGCGGAAATCCACACGCAGAAAAACCGCGAAGGCCGCCTTCGCGACGCGCTCAGGAAAGTCAAAACCCAGTTCAATTTTATCATGATCGATTGTCCGCCTTCCCTTGGATTTTTGACCATCAACGCCATGACCGCCGCAGATTCCATCCTGGTCCCCGTCCAGACCGAATTTTTCTGCATGGAAGGCATCCCCGATCTTTTCCGTACTCTTGATGAAGTCCGCTCTTATTTAAATCCTTCTCTCACGATAGAAGGCATCGTTCTCACGATGTATGACGAGCGCACCAACCTCGCCAAACAGGTGTCCGCCGAACTTCGTAAATCTCTTGAAGGAATCGTCTATGAAGTCATGGTTCCCCGTACGGTCAAACTTGCGGAGGCCCCCAGCTTTGGAAAACCCGTTCTTTTATATGATATAAAATCCAAAGGGACCGAATCCTACCTTAATTTAGCCAGGGAGATATTAAATCCATGAAGAAACAAGCATTAGGCAAAGGATTAAAGGCCTTCCTGCCGGAAGAGTATGGCATCCTTAAAGAGGAGCGCTTCACTGAGCTGGATCTTGATCAGATCAAACCTAATCCGGCACAGCCCCGCCGCCGTTTCGATCCTTCATCCCTGGCGGAACTTGCAGCCTCCATCAAAACGACCGGCGTTCTCCAACCCGTCGTGGTCGTTCCCGAAAACGGCTATTACAAGATCATCGTCGGAGAACGCCGATGGCGCGCCGCACAGAAAGCCGGCCTCAAAAAGATTCCGGCTCTTATCCGCAACTTCACCCGGATTCAGCAGCATGAAGCTTCCCTCATCGAAAACCTGCAGCGAGAGGACCTGAATCCGATCGAAATCGCCCAGGCTTATCAAAAATTAATTCAGGACCTTCACTACACACAGCAGGATCTCGCCGAAAAAGTAGGGAAAGACCGGACTTCGGTTGCCAACTATCTCCGTCTGCTCAAGCTCCCTCCGGAAGTTCAGGACATGCTGCGTCAAGGCCAGCTTTCCATGGGACATGCACGCGCCCTTATCCCTCTTGAAGATCCCCACCTTCAAATTTCCACCGCTCGTCAGATTTCAAAGAATAAACTCTCAGTCCGCGCCGTTGAAAAGTTGAGTCTTAAACTCAAGGCCTCTCCTCCCAAACCTCCCCGACCCGCCGCCGATCCGGACCTTCTATCCGTCCAGGAAAACCTGCTGCGTTCCCTGGGCTCCAAGGTCAACATCTCCGGAAATCAAAGTAAAGGCGTCATTAAAATTTACTATTACTCGTTGGACGAGCTCAACGATATCTACGATAGAATCAAAGGAGAAAACCCATGAAAGAGAAACGAAGAGAAATAGATGACGTTAAAATCACGGGGTTTTTCGATAAAGACACTAAGATTCATGGCGATCTTTCCTTTCAGGGATCCTTCCGCATCGATGGAAGCTTCAAAGGCAACATCCAGTCCGATTCCGTGCTGATCATCGGCGAAAACGGAAAGGTCGAGGCCGACATCATCATTGCACACATCGTCATAGACGGAGAAGTCGAAGGCAACATCCGCGCCTCCGAACGTGTGGAGATCAACTCCAACGGCCGCGTAAAAGGCACGATCCTCGCCCCCAAACTCATTATAGAGGAAGGCGCATTCCTGGAAGCGAACTGCCAGACAACAAAAGATGTCGGCCAAACTCCCGTCCCCGCCCCCATCGAACCCGACATCGAGACTCCGGAATCCGACACCTGATCATGCGATCCGCTGTCGGCATCATTCCCGCCCGCTATGCCTCACAACGCTTTCCGGGCAAACCGCTGGCCCCCATTCTCGGCCGCCCCATGATCCAATGGGTATACGAGCGTGCATGCACCGCCCGCCGCTTGAGTCGAATCATCATCGCCACGGATGACGAACGCATCCGCCGCCGCTCTGAGTCTTTCGGCGCCGACGTGCGCATGACGTCTTCCCGGCACACATCCGGAACGGAACGCGCCGCAGAAGCCGCCGAGGATCTCGACACCTCCATCATCATCAATATCCAGGGTGATGAACCCTTATTGCGAGGAGACATGCTGGACTCCCTGGTTTCCGGTCTGCAGGAGTCCGATTCTCCAATGGTCACCCTTGTAAACCGCAGCCATGATCCTGACCTCTTTCATGACAAAAACGTGGTTAAAGTCGTCGTTGATCGAAACGATCACGCTCTCTACTTTTCCCGTTCCCCGATCCCGAGCATATTCCATGGTCAATTCCGGCGGCACGTCGGACTCTACGGCTACCGCAAAGATTTTCTTCTTCGCTTCGCTTCCCTTTCCGCCTCTCCCCTTGAAAAACAGGAATGTCTGGAACAACTTCGCGCCCTTGAGCACGGATTCCGCATAAAAATCATCGAAAGTCGCTATGAGTCCTTGAGTGTTGACACCCCAGAGGATATAATCAACGTTGAAAAACGTCTCCGCGAGGAAGGATACAATGGCTAAGTTTATTTTCGTGACCGGCGGCGTGTTATCCGCTCTCGGAAAAGGTATTGCTGCGGCTTCAATCGGACGCCTTCTTGAAAGTCATGGCTATCGAATCACCATCAAGAAATTCGATCCTTACCTCAATGTCGATCCCGGCACCATGAATCCCTTCCAACATGGCGAGGTCTATGTTACGGAGGACGGGGCCGAGACCGACCTCGATCTCGGTCACTATGAGCGCTTCACGTCCACGCAGACCTCACATGCGCACAACTGGACCTCGGGACGAATTTACGAAGCCATCCTTAAAAAGGAACGACAGGGGAAATATCTCGGAAAAACCGTTCAAGTCATCCCACACGTCACCAACGAGATACAGGCCGCTTTTCGAGCCGCCGCCGACGAGAACGACATCGTCATCATCGAGATCGGCGGGACCGTAGGAGATATTGAAGGACAGCCTTTTTTGGAGGCCACCCGACAAATGCGGCTGGCTCTCGGAGCGGAGAATACCCTTTTCGTCCATTTGACGCTCGTTCCCTTCATGGGAACTTCAGGCGAACTGAAAACCAAACCCACCCAGCACAGTGTTCGCGAACTTCGAGCGATCGGAATCCAACCGGATATCATCCTCTGCCGTACCGACAGATTCCTCAGCAAAGATCTTAAGCGCAAAATATCATTGTTCACCAACGTGCCGCTTGATGCCGTGATCACCGCTGTCGATGCGGAAAACATTTATGAGATTCCGCTTTTTTTCGCCCGAGAAGGGTTGGATAAAATCATCCTTAAGTCATTAAATCTCCCGCTGACCTCGCTTCAACTGGGAAAATGGAAACGTATGGTCGCACGGATCAAGTCTCCTCGGGACCAGGTAAACATCGCGCTTGTCGGAAAGTACGCCGGACTCAAAGATTCCTATCTCAGTCTCAAACAGGCGCTCGACCACGCCGGCGCCGCGCATAACCTCAAAGTCGACATTTCATGGATCGAGGCCGAAGAGATCGAACATCATCAGGTTTCCCGCGTAGTAAAGGACGCCGACGGCATCCTCGTTCCGGGAGGTTTCGGAACGCGAGGGATCGAAGGAAAGATTCAGGCTGTAACCCACGCGCGAACAAATAAAATCCCATTCTTCGGGATCTGCCTGGGAATGCAGTGCGCCGCCATCGAGTTCGCCCGCAACCAAGTATCCCTGCAGGGCGCCAATAGTACGGAATTCGATGACCGCACCTCCCACAAGATCTTTTTAAAGTGGAGAGAACTCAAACACGTCTCCGACTTGGGAGGCACCATGCGCCTGGGTAGTTTCCCCTGCCGGGTTAAAAAGGGAACCCTTGCCTACCAAGCATACAAGGCAACCGATATCAATGAGCGTCACCGCCACCGGTTCGAATTCAATCCCGAATATGAGGCCCGCCTTTCCGATTGCGGCCTTATCATTTCCGGCAAGTATCCCAAATACGATCTGGTCGAAATCATAGAACTTCCGGATCACCCCTGGTTTCTTGGCTGCCAGTTTCATCCTGAGTTCAAATCCAAGCCGATCTCTCCCCATCCGCTATTTAAATCATTCATTGGAGCAAGCTATGCCTATCGCACCCATAGAAATCCAGCTTAGCCATGACGTGAGGATAGGGGGACTCAACCCTTTATTTCTCATAGCCGGACCCTGCGTCATTGAAAGCGAAGAACATGCCTACAACATGGCCGCCAAGATCCGGGAGATCGCCGTAAAATTCCATATGCCCTTTATTTTCAAGGCTTCCTACGACAAGGCCAATCGTTCCTCTCTCCGCTCCTACCGCGGCCCTGGATTGGAACACGGGCTTGCTATCCTGAGCCGCATCAAAAATGATTTAAATCTGCCTGTCATTTCCGATATCCATGAGCCGATCCAGGCGGAAAAAGCCGCTGAGGTCCTTGACATCATTCAGATTCCCGCATTTCTGTGCCGACAGACAGATCTCATCCTGGCGGCGGCAAAAACGGGAAAGCCGCTCAACATTAAAAAAGGCCAATTTCTCGCCCCCGAAGACATGCAAAACATCGTGGAAAAAGCGCTCAGCGAAAAAAACGACAACCTCGTCCTGACGGAACGCGGAACCAGCTTCGGTTATCACAATCTGATCTTCGATCCCCGGTCCATCCCCATAATGAAAGATTGGGGGTTTCCGGTCGTTATCGATGCTTCCCACAGCGTTCAGCTTCCTGGAGGTCTCGGGGAAGCTTCGGGAGGCGATGCCCGGTTCATTCCGCACATCGCCCACGCCGGCGTCAGCGTCGGCGCCGACGGCGTTTTCCTGGAAGTCCACGACAATCCCGAGAAAGCTCGCTCCGATAAAGGCAACTCATTGAATTTAAATGCCTTAGAATCTCTTTGCTCTTCTCTCCACGCACTTCGCACCGCCGTTATTCGCAAAAAACATTCCTCTTAAGGTATAATAGTTCCTCATGAAATCAAAAGACCTCATCAAAATCGGAAAAAGCGTTTTGGCCATCGAAGCCTCCGCTGTCCGTGACTTGGCAGACCGATTGGATCCGGGTTTCGCCCGGGCCGTTGATCTGCTTGCTCGGACGGAATCCCGCGTCATCGTGACCGGTATCGGTAAATCGGGCCTCGTTGCCCGCAAAATCGCGTCAACGCTGTCAAGCTGCGGCACTCCCTCCATGTTCCTTCATCCGGTCGAAGCCGGGCATGGCGACCTGGGCATGATTACACCCAAAGACATCATGATCGCCATCTCTTACAGCGGCAATACCAGAGAAATCGTCGATCTGCTTGAATTCGTCAAGCGAATCGGAATCAAGCTCATCGGCATTACCGGCAACGCCTCGTCAATGCTTGGCGAATACAGCGATGAAGTGTTGGAGGCCCGGGTTGAAAGGGAGGCGGAACCGCACGGATTGGTTCCTACCGCCAGCTCTACCGCGGCCCTTGCAATGGGAGACGCTCTCGCGATCGCTCTCATGCAGCACAAACGCTTCGACGAAAAAGATTTCGCTCTCTGTCACCCCAAAGGCCAGCTGGGAAAGCGCCTCATGAAAATAGAAAACCTGATGCACCACGGAAAAGAGATCCCGCTCGTCATACGGAACACCCCTATGAAGGATCTCCTGATTGAAATGTCCGAGAAACATTTGGGCATGGCATGCGTCGTCGACGATTCCCGAAGACTTCTGGGAGTGATCACCGACGGCGATCTTCGGAGAAAGCTGCAGACACACGGCAAGGCTCTTCTGGAAAAGACGGCGGAAGAATGCATGACCCCCGAGCCCTTGTCCATCTCAAAAGAATGCCTGGCCACGGAGGCCCTGAATACGATGGAATCTCGACACGTCACATCCCTGGTTGTCACCGATCGTGAAAATCAGGTCGAAGGGATCATCCATCTTCACGACCTCTGGCGAACGGAGATGTTTTAATGAATATTCGCTCCCGCGCCCAAAAAATCAAAATGATCCTGATGGACGTTGACGGCACGCTTACGGATGGACGCCTGATGCTCATGCCCGATGGGTCCGAAGTCAAATCTTATCACGTGCGCGACGGAATGGGAATCCTGATGGCTCACCTGGTAGGCTTCAAGACCGGCATCATCACCGGGAAAACATCACCCGAGCTCGTACACCGCGCGCATCGACTTAAAATCCTGGAACTGCATCAAGGTATCCTTGACAAAAAATCGGTGCTGGACCGCATCCTCGAAAAGCATGATCTGAGCCTGGAAGAGATCGCCTATATCGGAGACGATCTCGGTGACCTTCCCATCCTCAGGAATGCCGGGCTGGCCGGCGCCGTTTCCGACGCCCATCCCGAGGTCGTCAAGCACAGCCACTATATCTGCCGCGCCCGGGGAGGCGCCGGCGCCGTCCGTGAGTTTATCGAATTCATTTTCGACGCTCAGGATAAATGGGATGAAGTGAATTCCGTCGTCAGCCGGTTGACGGATCCCGCTATCGATGAGGATAACACGTCCGATCGGTCTCCTCGATAGCGGCCCGACGGGAAAGCCTGCGCCCATCACATAGTCATCCATTAAAGGTGAGAAAGAGGAAATATCATGAGCTTAAAAAAAGAGATTTTTCGCGAGTATGATATCCGCGGCGTTGTGGATAAAGACCTGACTCCCGAGAGCGTCCGTCTTTTAGGTCGGGCTATTGGAACAACTTTCCGCCGGGCCGGGAGCAAACAAACCGCGTTGGGTCGGGATTGTCGTCTCAGTTCCCCGGATTTTGCCGAATACCTTTCCGAGGGTCTGCTTTCCACCGGGTGCGAGATCATCGACCTGGGAACCATCCCCACCCCGCTGCTTTATTTCAGCATCTATCAAAAACACTACACCTCCGGCGTCATGATCACCGGATCCCACAATCCTCCGGAATACAACGGATTCAAGTTGATGATCGGAGAAGACACGCTTTACGGGCCGAAGATCCAGGATATATTTGCACTTATCCAGAGTGGGAATTTTGTTGATGATCCGACGGGAAAAAGAGAGACCTATGACATCGCCCCCGAATATCACGATTACGTCGTAGACGGCATCCATCTTGAGAAACCTCTAAAAGTGGTGGTGGACGCTGGAAACGGTACGGGAGGGGAGACCGCGGTTCCCATTTTTAAACAGCTGGGCTGCGAAGTCATCCCGCTTTACTGCGACATGGACGGACACTTTCCCCATCATCACCCCGATCCCACAATGCCCGAGGCCTTGGAGGATCTCGTTCGCACCGTTACCGAAAGCCGAGCCGATCTCGGCATCGCCTATGACGGCGACAGCGACCGTATAGGCGTTATCGACGATAAGGGGCAGATTATCTGGGGAGACAAGCTGATGATCCTCCTTGCGCGCGACATCCTTCCCCGCCATCCGGGAGCCCCTGTTATATCCGAAGTCAAAGCCTCCCAGCAGCTCTACACCGAGATCGAAAAACTCGGGGGCCGCCCCATCATGTGGAAAACGGGTCATTCTCTCATCAAAAAGAAAATCAAGGAGGAAAACGCCGTCCTGGCGGGAGAGATGAGCGGCCATATTTTCTTCGCTGATCGCTTCTTCGGATTCGATGATGCCATTTATTCCTCGGCGCGCGTGCTGGAAATCGTATCCCGCTCCGATCAGCCCCTTTCCCGCATGCTCGCGGATCTTCCTCAAACCTACAGCACTCCCGAACTCCGGGTCTATGCCTCCGACGAAGTCAAATTCACCATCGTCGACGGCGTCAAAGACCGTCTTAAGGGAAAATACCCGATCATCGATATCGACGGCGTTCGGGCAATCACCCCCCACGGCTGGGCTCTGGTTCGCGCTTCCAATACGCAGGGAGCATTGGTGTTACGATTCGAAGCCGATAGTCCGGAAGAACTATCCCGAATGCGCCGTGAAGTCGAAGATATCATCACCGACGTGATAAAAGGATTGAAAGATTCTTGAATCTCCTGATTCTCATTCTGTTTGGGATTATACAGGGCTTAACGGAATTTTTCCCTGTCAGCAGTTCCGGCCACCTGGTTCTTTTTCAAAACCTTTTCGGTTTCGAAGAGCCGCAGATTTTCGTCTACGCGATGCTGCATTTCGGGACGCTGCTTTCACTTCTGGTTTTCCTGCGCCGCGATCTGCATTCCCTGATCCTCAGCGCCGTGAAGGCCGTCAGGCATCCCCGCCAAGCCCTTCGGGATCCGGGATTCAAGCTTATTGTTATGCTTTCAGCCGCCAGTATCCCCACCTTCCTTATCGGCTATTTTTTTAGCAATTTCTTCGAATCTCTCTTCGAATCCTTATCCTCCGTCGGCATCGCCTTGTTGGGCACATCCGCTTTTCTCTTCTGGACCAAGCGTCCTCGTGATAGAAAGCCTCCCCTCCTCTGGCACGCCTTGATTATAGGCCTTCTGCAGGGAGCGGCCATCGTTCCGGGCTTTTCCCGTTCCGGCCTGACTATCGGCGGCGCGCTCCTTTTGGGATGGGATAAATCATATTCCGCGCGCTTTTCCTTTCTTCTTTCGATTCCGGCGATCCTGGGCGCGGCTCTCTATCAGCTGCATCGCATCGATTTGGGATTTCAATCCTGGCCCGCTTTAGCCGCCGGAACATTGACCGCCGCCCTCGTCGGTTATGCCGCGCTTCGCTATCTCACTTCACTGACCATCCGCGGGCATTTCTACATTTTCGCTTATTACTGCGCGGCCGCCGGTATCGTGGCGCTTGTTCTTTCCTGAATTCATACCCCCTATGTGAACATGCGCTTCCCGGCCATAAGCGCAAATCCCTTCATCTTTCGCACCTCCCGTTCACCCCGCCTCCCGGCTCCTCAGCTTTCACGGCATGGAATTTCCTCAAAAAGCATGCTAAACTAATGCCCACAACACCCTATGAATCGAGGACGACATGGACCTATACGCCATTATCATGGCCGGCGGTTCCGGAACAAGATTCTGGCCGCTCAGCCGTAAGCAAAAGCCCAAACAGTTTCTTCCCATCATCAGCGATAAAACCATGATCGAAGAGACGGTAGCCCGCCTTCACCCCCCGCTTCCTCTCTCAAGGATATTCACCATCGCCGACAGGAATCATACCGATGTAATCCGCGGTCTGCTTCCCGATATAAATAGCGACAATCTGCTGATCGAACCCCTGTCCCGGAACACGGCTCCCTGCCTCCTGCTGGCAACGGCCACCATCCACCGCCTGAATCCGAATGCGGTCGTGGCCGCGCTTCCGGCCGATCACCTCATTCGAAATCGGGTCCGCTTTGTCGACAGCCTGAAAGCGGCCGCGGCGCATGCCGCCGGCTCTCCGGATTTGGTGACATTCGGCATCCCTCCAACCTATCCCTCCACCGGATACGGGTACATCCGGTTCGCCGATGACGAGCCCGTGGAAACCGCTGGTGAACGGTTCTTTCCCGTCAAAGAATTCAAGGAAAAACCCGATGTCGATCTCGCCCGCTCGTTTCTTCAGGCCGGTAATTATTTTTGGAATTCCGGCATGTTCGTCTGGAAAACATCCTCCTTCGCCGCCCAGCTGGAACAACATGCTCCTTCTCTTTATTCTTTCTGGAAGCGGATCCTGGCGGCCATGGAGCCCGGGGCCGTGGAAACGATCGATACCGTTTTCCAGGAGATGCCATCTATTTCCATCGATTACGCTCTCATGGAAAAATCCCGCCGTGTTTCCATGAGCAGGGGAGATTTCGGGTGGTCGGATGTCGGGGCTTGGTCCGCTCTTTCCGATATCTGGAATCGGGATGATGACAACAATGCCCTGAGGGGAGATGCGATCTCAATCCAAGCGGAAAACTGCCTCGTTCACAATCCCGGCAAACTGACGGCATTGATCGACGTCAAGGATATCATCGTCGTCAATACCGAAGACGCCTTGCTTATCTGTTCTTCCCGGCAGGATCAAAAGGTCAAGGATGTCGTGAACCAGCTTGTGCGCGAATCTAAAAAATCTCTCCTTTAGTCGCAGAACGCATGGTTTTTTCCCTTAAGACCTTAAAAAAGAGACGGCTCTGTCATCGGGGTTCTTTACGAGGAATCTCAATCCCCAGTTCCCGGAGCTGTCGTTCTTCAATCGTCGTCGGAGAGTCCGTCAGCAGACAAAGAGAGCTTGTGGTTTTCGGAAAAGGGATGACATCGCGGATGGAAGATTCGCCTGCCAGCAGCATGACGATCCGATCCAGACCGAGCGCAATCCCGCCGTGGGGAGGGGCCCCGAAGCGCAGCGCCTCCATGAAGAACCCAAATTTCTCTTCCACCGCCGCTTTGCTCATTCCCAGAATATTAAAGATCTTTTTCTGTACGTCCAGATTATGGATACGGATAGAGCCTCCGCCGATCTCAACTCCATTGAGAACCAGATCATAGGCTTGAGCCCGCGCCCGGCGCGGTTCCTTCTCCAGCAAAGCCTCGTCCTCCGCGAGGGGCGATGTAAACATATGATGCATGGAAACCAAGCGCCCCTCTTCCTCGCTCCATTCGAAAAGCGGAAACTCGGTTATCCAGGCGAACCGGAACGTGGAATCTTCGCCGATCTCCTCACGTATGGCGGCCAGTCGGATCTCTCCCAATACCTTCAAGGCGAGATTCTCATCTCCACCGACCATTAACACCAAATCTTCTTTTCCGCAGCCCAGCGAATCCCAGATACGCAGAAATTCATCTTTCTCACCTTTTAGGTTGGATTTGAATTCCTCTCCCCGTTTCAGCCAGATCAGACCTTTCGCTCCCAGGTCTTTTGCCTGCCGGTTGAGTTTATCAAGGCGGCTTCGCGAGAGAGAACCCTTCCCTTCAAGCACCATCGCTTTCAGGACGCCTCCGGAATCAAGAATTCCCCGGATCACATTGGAATCGACACCGGCGGCTGCTTCGGAAAGATCATGCAGCGGCATGTCCATCCGCAGGTCGGGCTTATCCGTCCCGTACGTCTTCATGCTCTCACGATATGTCAGCCGTGGAAAAGGCGTCTCCAAGGAAACTCCAATTAAATCGAAGAGACGCCGCATCATCTCCTCGCTCAAGGCGAAGATGTCATCCCGTGTAACGAAACTGTTTTCTATATCGATCTGGGTAAATTCCGGCTGCCTGTCCGCCCGCAGGTCCTCATCCCTGAAGCAGCGCACGATTTGAAAATAGCGCTCGACACCGGCGACCATCAAAATCTGCTTGAAAATCTGAGGCGACTGCGGAAGCGCAAAAAACCGCCCCTTATACACCCGGCTCGGAACCAGGTAATCTCGCGCGCCTTCAGGTGTGGATTTCGTCAGAAACGGGGTTTCGATCTCGAGGTGCCCGCGTTCCGCCAGATAATTTCGCACCGTCAGCATCGATTGATGCCTCAATTTCAGATTCCTCTGCATGGAAGGTCTTCTAAGATCCAGATATCGGTATTTGAAACGCAATTCCTCCGCGGCCTGCGGCGGATCGGACACGACAAAGGGGGGAACCGCGGACGTGTTCAAGACTTTCAACTCCCGGGCCTCGATTTCAACTTCACCTGTGGGCATTTCAGGGTTCAAGGCCTCCCGGCTCCGGGATCTAACCACTCCCTTCACCCCCAGCACATACTCCATTTTTATTTTTTTGGCGCGCGTCAGCAGTGCTTTGTCTTCCGATGAGACGACGACCTGTACCACTCCGGACCTGTCTCGCAGGTCGAGGAAAACCAGGTTCCCCATATCCCTCTGCCGGTTCACCCATCCAAAAAGGATCTCTTCCTCTCCGATATGGCAGCGACGAATATCTCCGCAGGGAGATGTTCTCTTCCAATCCGATATTTCATCGATATCCATCTGACAATCCTCTTTTCGGAAAAAGCATCTATCCGGCTTTAGTGACGGCGTCGGCAATTTCCTCCTGCGATAACGCTTGCTGTTCGCCGCTGGCCATATTTTTCAGTTGAAAACGCCCTTGACGGACCTCGTCTTCCCCTATGATCACCGTCCATGAAGCCCCCAACTTGCTGGCACGGCTTATTTGGTTTCTCATATTCTTTGTTTTGTACTCAACAAGACATTCGATATCCCGCCCGCGCATAAAACGAGCCAGTCCCATACCGATCTTTTTTGCCTCTTCTCCTACATGCACGATATATACAAAATCTTTCGGTTCTTCACTGTCCGGGACAACCGCCAGGAAGCGCTCCAGCCCCATGGCGAAACCGATGCCGCACATATCCGGTCCTCCGAACTGCTTCATCATATCATCATAGCGTCCGCCGCCGAGAACGGCGTCCTGTGCACCAAGCGCTCGGGTGACGAATTCGAAGGTGGTCTTGGTGTAATAGTCCAATCCCCTCACCAGACGCGGATCGATCCGATAGACGATCCCATACTGATCCAGATACGAGCAAAACGACCTGAAATGCGCCTCGCAATCCGGACACAGATAATCTTTTATCTTCGGAAGCGATTCCGATGCATCCCGGCATCCCTGCACCTTGCAATCGAATATCCGCAGCGGATTCGTGCCGATCTTTCTTTGACAATCTTCACACAGCAGATCCCTAATTCTCTCCGCTGCGGTATGAAGACGCCGGTGATATGCCGGGCGGCACTGGCTGCACCCCACGGAATTCACCAGGATCTCGATCCCGCTCACCCCCAGCTTTTGAATAACCGCGCTCGCCATCTCAACGATTTCGGCGTCAACCGCCGGATCTTTTTCGCCGAATACTTCTATATCGATCTGGTGAAACTGCCGATATCGGCCTTTTTGGGGCTTGTCATAACGGAACATGGGGCCTATGAAGTAAAATCGCTGCGGCCGGGACTCAAGATAAAGCCGATGTTCGATGATGGCTCGAACAACCGACGGCGTATACTCCGGGCGCAGGGTGATGGACCGTCCCCCTTTATCCGTAAACGTATACATCTCTTTGGTTACGATGTCCGAAGTTTCTCCCGTCCCTTTTTCGAACAACTCCGTGGACTCGAAGAGAGGAGTCCGTATCTCCCCGTAGCCGTACAGCTCAAAGAGATGCCGGGCTGCGGACTCGACCCGTTGCCACTTTCTTATTTCGGAAGGCAGAATGTCTTTCGTCCCTTTGATGGCGGCAATGGGCTTTTTTCTTGTTTTTGCATTCATTCTTCGTTAAAGATCCCTATTTTCCTGTATTTTTCGTATCGCTCATCCAACAACTGAGATACGGGCTTACTCATCAATTCATCAAGCGTTTTCTTCAGCTGTTTTCCCACCTCTTTGAACGTACGGTCGATATCAACGTGAGCGCCCCCCGGTGGTTCGGGAATGATTTTATCCACGATCCCCATTTCATCCAGGTTGGACGCAAGAAATTTCATGTTTTCCGCCGCTTTGGCCACGGCGGTCTGATCCTTCCAGAGAATAGCCGCACATCCTTCCGGGGAGATAACGGAATAGAAAGAATTTTGCAGCATGAGCAGCACATCTCCAACCCCCACCGCAAGCGCGCCTCCGCTTCCTCCTTCGCCGATCACCAAATTGACGACAGGGACCTTCAACTTGGCGATTTCCTTCAGGTTATGAGCGATGGCTTCCGCCTGGCCGAGTTCTTCAGCCCTGATTCCCGGGTATGCTCCCGGTGTATCGATAAGCGTCACGATGGGAAATCCGAATTTTTCCGCCAGCTTCATGACACGCAGCGCTTTACGGTAACCTTCCGGATTTGGCTGACCGAAGTTTCTCGCGATCCGTTCCCGTGTCGTTCTCCCTTTTTGGTGCCCGATAAACGCCGTGCTCTGTCCATTAAAAAAAGCGAAGCCGCACACGATGGCCGGATCATCTCCGGCTCTGCGGTCACCGTGCATCTCCATAAAATCTTCCGTAAGGGCCTGTATATAATCCAGGGTGTAAGGGCGCTGCGGGTGCCGCGCCACCTGGACAATCTGATGCGCCGTGAGCCGTGGACGGAGATCTGCCCACTCTTTTTCGATGGCGGTTTTCAGCTCCGCGATACGCGTCTTGTCCCCCCCGTCATCTTCCTGCTGAAGTTTTTCAATCTCTTCCTTGTGACGGATAATCTTCTCTTCCAGCTTATAAAAATCCATGGGTTTTTTCCTTCTTCAAGCGCAATATCGTTACAAACGCCCGTCTATTCTATAGATTTCCTGGAAGAAATTCAATCCCGCCCCGGATTGATGTCAGGCTTTGTGCTCGCTCTCCGCGAAATCGAGGACGACTCGGCGCTCAAGATCCACGATGACTTTGTCGCTTTTTTTGGCGGCTAACAGATCCAACACCTTCAAGAAAGTCCGATTCTTCTTTATCCATGACCGGTTCAGTTTTCGCGCATAGCTTCCTATGGCCAGGTCCACCCATTGGAAACGGAAAAACTTTTTGACACCTTCCCTTATAGAATAAAACTTAGCATGACTGAATGTCTGCGCCCGCTGCAGCCGAAAGACCGAAAGCCGTCGCGGTTGAAAAACCACATGGTGTGCATCGTATAAACCCCAGTCCTTGAAAATGATGCGTTTTTCCGCACGCATCTGGGAGAACAGTTTTGAGCCCGGAAGCGGAGTCAGGATTAAAAACTGAGTTGAATTCAATTTCGCCCGGCGTGCGAATTTAACCGTCTTTTTGATGGTCTTCCAGTCGTCTTCATCAAAACCGTAAACGAACATCCCGTGGATGTGCAGATGGTGCCGACGGAGGATGCGAACCGCCCGTATGATCTCCTCAACGGTTTGTCGTTTTTTCATGGCTTTCAGGCTCTCGGGATTAACGGATTCGAATCCCACGTAAACGGTCCGACAACCGGCCTTTCTCATCAAGTGAACGAGCTCTTCGTCTTTTACGATATCCGCTCTGACCTGCGTCGACCATCTGAAACGAAAGCGTTCCGCGATCATCGCGTTGAGAAGCGCCCGGGCTCGCTTGGGATTCAAACCGAAATTATCGTCACAGAAAAAAAGAGCGTTTTTCTTGTCGTCGTACAGACGCAGCTCTTCTATGATATTTTGTGTCGACCGGAAGCGGTAGGCTTTTCCGAACATTCCCGTCACCGAACAAAACGTGCAGTCATGGGGACATCCTCGTGAGGTTTGAATCGGGATCACTCGAGAACAAATCCCCTTGCGCTTCATGCCTTTCAACAACGCGGTATCCGGAAACGGATTGTTGTCAAGGCAGTCGATCCGAGGCGCCATCGGATTATGCATGATCCGACCGTGCTTTTTGTAGGAAAGGTTCGGGACCTCTGAGTAATCATCGTCTCCCTTTTCAATCCGCTCCGCTAAAGCCGTCATTCCCTTTTCCCCTTCTCCTCTGATCACAAAATCGGCATGTTCCAGCGCCTCTTCACTGAGAAACGAGACATGCGGCCCTCCCATGATAACCGGAGTTCCCATTCTCCTCACTTCATCGGCGATCCGGTAGGCTCTCGGCGCGGTCGACGTGATCGTAGAGATCCCGACAAGTTCGGCGTCGGCAATATCCTTGAAATCAATTTTTCTTATTTCTTCGAAAACGACATCCGCGTCCCAACCTCGTTTTTTCATTAGAGCCGCCAGGATATAGCATCCCAGCCGCGGCATTTGGAATTTACTGTAAATATGAAAATCCGGAGCCTTAGGCTCGATAAAAATGACTTTTCTCATTTTATTTTTTCCCCTTGGATAATTTCCGCTTGGCGTTTTGATTGCGAAGCGCCGAAATCTCTTTTTTCTTTTTTTTCAGAAGGTCTTCCCAGCGATTAATGCCTTTTTTGAGCAAATCCATCTGCTCAAAAAGCATATCTATTCTCTCTTGCATCTCCTTCAGCTTGTTCTCGTTTTCTTCGGGTTTGAAGGCATTCAGATCGCCGCTGATTGTGAGAAAATCACGAAACATATCGGATACCGCCTTGATTTCATCAAGAGAATACCCGAACAGCTGCAGATCTTTTATCAGCTGGCAAAGGGACACGAAATTCTTTGAATACAAACGAAATCCCCCTTCACTTCGCATGTCCGGCTCAATGATTCCCTTGTCTTCCCAATGTTTGATCGCTCGTGGACTGACGCCGACGCTTTCCGCCAATCCCCCTATTGTCAGAAACGCCCGCGCGCCGCCCGACGGCTTTTTTCCGGACCCGGAATGGGGGAGGCCCACTTTTTTGAGAATCTTTTGTATGTCTTCGAGCGAATAACCCAACCCCAGAAGCTTTTTTATGTGCACGATCCTCTCGACCGTAATTTCCGTATAGAACGGGATTCCATCATGTGAAATTCCGTCCGCCCGGACCAATTTCTGGCGCTCCCATGTTTTGAATTGAGATCCTTCGATCTCCACCTGTTCCAATAATTCGTTCAGGGTCAATATGGCTTTTTTCATGTCATACCTGTTCGTTCATGTTTATTTGACCACTATCTGCATGCGTACAATTTTATTTGCATAAAACCCGAGTGTCAAGTTTTTTTATCGGCTCCCCGGTAAGATTGTCTAGGTATGGACGGATTAAGGCGGGAGTCTTCCGAAAACCGAGGGTCTCCAACAGGCGTTGTTTTCTTCAAAGGAACAAATCCCCGGGGAGGGAGGGCGCATTGCCGGAGAAACGGGATGGCGAGTTACTCGGTCTCGTCCCGGAGGACGCGCAGCTTCTGGGTCGGGGAAAGGAACTCCAACAGTTTTCCCTGGGAATCAGTCTCTATTTCGACTTCCCGCCCCTCCATGATCAAACGGATTCTACAGGGGGTTTCATCGACCGGCTCGAGGCGGAAAGGGATTTCCATCTGCGGAATGATATACGCGGACAGATCGATCGGCTTCGCTGCCGTGCAGCGGTATTTTTTCGTCAAAACCATATAAGGAGAAAAAACGGGATTCGGTAGGATGAAAGCGTCTCTTTTTATCGAAAGGCTTCTTTCTCTTTCCTGTCCGGCGGCGACGATGAGACTATCCACCTTCCCGTCCCTGATGGAACAAGAGACCTCCTGTCGCATTCCGTTGATCGATCCTTGAAATGAATATTCAAGCGGAATGAAGTCTTTCGAAAGCACAAGTGAAATCTCCTCAATTTCAAGCGGGATGGGTTTCGTCATACGTCCCTTGACGTTGAGCTGAAATCCCCTGTCGTGATCTTTCCAGGTATATTCCTCATAACCGACCTTTTCCTGCATGAAATAGATGGAGAGTGAGCCTTTCTCTATATCGGCCTCCGGGGCGGGAGCCGATCCCGAAAAAAGCATAAATCCTCCCCACATCATAATAAAAAGGAGTAACCTGTTTCTCATTCCTATGCTCCGCCTTCAATCCAATACCACGGCGGTTCCGTAGGCTAAAATCTCTGAAGCGCTCTGCATGATCATGGACGTGGTGAAGCGCAATCCGAGGATGGCGTCGGCGCCCAACTGCCGGGCTTCTTCAACCATCCGGTCCAATGCCTGTTCTCTCGATTCAGCCATCATTTTGGTATAATCACGAATCTCTCCGCCCACAATGTTCTTGAAAGCGGCTGAAAGGTCATGACCGACATGCCGGGCACGAATTGTGTTCCCTCTTACCAGGCCCAGCGTTTTTCGAACGGTTCTACCCGGAATCTGGTCCGTTGTGACAATAATCATTTTTCCACCTCTTTGTATCGCTCCCGCTTGCGGACGAATATCTGCTCGCGAAAAATCGATACGAGCAAAATGACGATTCCACTTAAAATCGTTAGAATTCCAACCTTGAGCAGTAAAGGCGTACCGGGATCTTGTATCAATCCCTCAATACCTTTATAGCCTCCAAAGAAGAGGAGAATCATAACACCGACGGAGAATAAAATCCAGCCGATCCGTCTCTCCAGACGATTGTAAATCGAGTCCCAATAATATTTCCAGGTGTCCCTCGAAGGTTTCTGTAGTTCCATTTTATTCATAACCTCCTCAAAACGAATCATCTCCTCATAAGCCTTCCGGCATGAGACACACGATTCGATGTGCTCGGCAACCATCCGTTTTTCTTCCGCGCTCATTTCCCCGTCAAAGGATGCCGCGATGAGTTCCTTTATTTTCTTATGGTCATCATTCACTGGTTTTCCTCTTTATTCGTCTCCAAATACGGGACGAGTCTCTCTCTCAGCCTTTTTTTGGCATAAAACAATGCCGACATGACCGATCCCAACGGCCGGCCGGTCAGCTCCGCGATCTCTTTATAGGACAGCTGCTGAAAATAGCGGAGAAGAATGACCTCTTTTTGTTCGAAGGACAGCTGTCCCAGCCCTCGTCTCAAAACGCTTTTCATCTCCTTATCCCGATCCTCCTCTCGCAGGATGAGATTTTCCGCAAGCGGTATTTCATTTCTTACTCGACGCCGCTTGATATGGTCCAGGCACAAATTCCGAACCACTCGATAAAACCAGGGGAAAAAGGGCTTGCCGTTGTCAAATTTTCTGATTTTCCGGAAAGCGCGGATAAAAGCATCTTGAGAAAGATCGAGAGCATCCTGGTGATCGTGAACCAAACCCAAAGCCAGGTAATAGGCCTTGTGCATATATCTCTGAACAATGATCTGATAGGCTTCCCGGCACCCATCCTGAACTTCGGCGATCGCCTCGGTATCGCTTATATTTCGGTCCCTCGTCATTTTCTCACCGGTAAGACCGAACCCCGTTTTTATATCCGGTAGGCTTTCCATGGATATCCTTTACATGAATGAGTACGAAAAGCCCAGGCTCTTTATTCAACTTCGGCATGATTTTTTCCACATCGTGAACCTCTCCCGGGAGCCGGTTCTCGTCCCCCCATCCGGTCACCGGGATACGGTCTCTTTCTCATTCCGCATATATCACAGCCGGTTTTTCCCTGTCAATCATCCTGGGCTGTTTTCATGATCGGGATGGCGGTTTAATGAGAAATGTATTAAACTATACCCCATAATGAATAAAGTACGTGTTCGTTTCGCCCCCAGTCCAACGGGTCTTCTGCATGTCGGGAATGCCCGCACAGCACTGTTCAACTGGCTTTTTGCCCGCCAACAACAGGGATGTTTCATATTGAGGATAGAAGATACCGATGCCGCCCGCTCCGCCCCGCAATATGCTGAAAAGCTGGTGGAAGATCTGCGCTGGCTGGGGCTGGATTGGGATGAAGGACCTGATGTCGGGGGGGCTTTCGGCCCGTATCGACAGTCGCTGCGTCTTGATATCTACCGGGAGCATACCCGGAAGCTGCTGGATGAGGGGAAAGCATATCACTGTTTTTGTTCCCCGGATGTCCTGGAGCAGGACCGAAAGCAGGCTCTCGCCGCCGGTGCGATGCCGATTTACAACGGTCGCTGTCGAGATCTTTCACCGGATGAAGCCCGAAAACGACTGGAGTCCGGAGAAACGGCTGCGGTTCGACTGAAAACACCCACCGAAGGGGCGGTTGATGTGAAGGATTTGATACGAGGTTCCATGCGTTTTGAATGCAGCCTGATCGGGGATCCCGTCCTTGTCCGCTCCAACGGACTGCCGGCATATAATTACGCGGTGGTGATCGATGATTATTTGATGGGAATAACGCACGTCATACGCGGAGAAGATCACATCTCGAACACCCCGCGTCAGATCCTTACATACAGAGCTTTCGATTATGCGCCTCCCGCCTTCGCCCATCTTTCCATGGTCATGGGGCCGGATAACACCCGGTTGAGCAAGCGCCACGGCGCCACGGCGATCAGTCAATTCGAAGAAGACGGAATTCTCGATTCTTCGCTTTTCAACTATCTAGCCCTCTTGGGCTGGGCGCCTCCCGACGAGCGGGAGGTTCTTACGCGGGATGAATTGGAAAAGGCATTCGAGCTGAGCCGGGTCAGCCGATCTGCGGCCATTTTCGACTATGACAAGCTGCATTGGTTGAACCGGCAGCATATGCGGCGGCTGCCCCCACGCCGCCGTGCGGAGTTGGCCCTGCCTTTCCTCGTGGCGAAGGGATGGATATCGCCCGAACCGACGGAGTCGCAATGGGCTTGGTTGGAACAGGCCGTGGACATCCTGATTGAAAGAGTGGCCCGCTTTGCGGATCTTCCGGATCTGTTCGCTCTGTTTTTCGAGCATTCCCTGGAAAAGGTTGAAGACAATGTCAGGGAAGTTTTAGGCTCGAACTGCGGCAGCCGGGTCGTTACCCTGTTGGCCCAAAAAATCTCGAAGCTGTCTAAATTCGACTATGATATCTTCGCCGCGCTGACCAAGGAAATCAAACAGGAATCCGGATGCAAGGGGAAGGAACTTTACCATCCTCTGCGCCTGGTTCTCACCGCGAGAGAATCCGGACTGGATCTGGACAAATTCATCCCTCTGGCGGAAGAAGGCGCCCGATTGGATTTCGTCCAATCGATTAAATCCTGTTCACAGCGGGTGCAGGAGAGCCTGAAGCTGACCCGGTCTTCCCCTTCCTCAGATGGATAAAATCAGCCGGTTGAATCCGATTCAGGAAATCCTTACCGCTGAGCCGGGCCGGATTCGCAAGCTGTTTGTCCAGGAGGATTCATCCAAATCCAAGCTCCTGGAAATCAGCCGGACGGCATCCGCCGCAAAAATCCCCGTGGTGCCGGTTTCCCGACGTTGGCTGGAGCGGGCGGCCCCGCACCATCAAGGAGCCTTGGCGTATGTCTCCGCCGCGGGGTATGCGGCGTTGCCGGCCCTGCTCTCGAAATCCGACATTCCCTTCCTGGTTCTGCTGGATGGAATCGAGGACCCTCAAAATTTGGGCGCTATCATCCGCAGCGCCGAGGGCGCGGGGGTGGACGGCATCATCCTTCCGCGGGACCGGGCTTCCGGATTGACGGAAACCGTCAGAAAGGTTTCCGCCGGAGCCGTCGATCATATGATGGTGGCTCGAGTCCCGAACTTGGTGCGAACCATGGAAGAACTGCGACGGAAGGGGATTTGGCTGGTAGGAGCGGAAGGAGGCGGCTCCCGACAATGGTGTGATTTCGATTATACCCAGCCGGTCGGATTGGTGCTGGGCTCCGAAGGCAGAGGCCTTCGCCCGCTGGTGCGGCGCCATTGCGATGAACTTTTATCGCTTCCCCTGCTCGGCAGGATTTCCTCCCTTAATGTGGCGGCCGCGGCCGCCGCTTTTTTTTATGAAGTCGTACGGCAGCGCGGATGCCCTTAAAGAAGATCACGGGAACGGTATCGCCTTCCCCTGAAAAAAGACATCTCATGAAAAAAGAGGATTATTCCCTTGCTCCGGCTGCCCGGTTGTGTTAAGAAGGCCGCGAAGGATCCAAGGAGAAAAGAATGGCGTTTATTTGGAAACCACTGAAGAAAAGAACGGGCGAAGGTGTTTGCGGTCGAACCTTCGTCATATGCAATCCCCACTCCAACCGTGATCGCCACCGGTCGCAGATCCCTCGAGAGATCAAAGCCTTGGAGGCATCCGGCCTGAATTTCGTTTATGCGATAACGGAAAATCCCATGGACGAATACCTGATGGCCAAGGATGCCCTTGAGGACGGATACCAGACTATCATCGCTTCCGGCGGAGACAGCACGATCAGCAATATCGCGGAAGCCATCCTGTTAAGCCAGGCGGAGGTCCGGTTCGGCATTATCCCAAGCGGAACCGGAAACGATTATGCCACGGGAAATAAGATCCCCCGGTCCTTGACGCAGGCGGTAGACGTCATCAAACAGGGAAAGGTGGAGAAAAGGGATGTGATCAAGATCGGGAATCGATTCTCCGTCAGCATGGTCGGTTTCGGATTCGACATCACGATGAGCGAGATCCATCTCAAAAACAAGACCATCAAGGGACCGCTGCTTTACTTGTATGCCATCCTGGTCGCCATATTCACGCATAAAGGATATGAGATCGAGATTGAAACGGACACCGGATTCCACTTTCGGAATAAAGCACTGATGTTGAATCTTGGAAACAACAGGATCTCCGGCGGCGGATACCCGACGTGCCCTCACGCCAAGATGGATGACGGCAAGATGGATGTCATGTTTATCGAAGACTGTCCCCCCAAGGTCCGCATTCAAATGCTCCAGAAAGTAAAAAAAGCGACTCATGTCGACTCGCCTCTGGTCCATTATGAACAGGCGACCCGCGTCACCATCAAGTGCGATCATCCCCTTGCATTCCATACCGAAGGCGAGATGTTTTATACGGAGGAAAACGCTCTCGAAGCGAAAATCGTTCCCAATCGGTTGAACCTCATTGTCCCCTGACTGCGGAGGTCTGTTCCCGGTGTATGTCCAGATAGGCTGATCGCACGGCGGATTCCGTCCGGGTCCGCAACGCATTCCATCCCGACTCCTTCAGATGGGTGGTAGCAATCGGAGGAAGGATTTTAACTCTGACCCTGCCCGGATGGTACCAGAAACTGTTTTTATATTTCAGGTTTTCCGTTCCGTAAAGAACGACCGGCAGGATGGGGCGGTGGGTTGCTTGAGCAATATGGAGGAAACCCTTTTTGAACGGCTGCACTTCGATTCTGGCCGAACGGGTTCCTTCCGGAAAGATCAGAAGACTGGCCACGTCATTCTCGAGCAGCCGGCTTCCTTTACGGATGGAAGCATACGCGGCCTCACGGTTTGTGCGGTCGATCGGCAGATACCCGGCCTTGTACATTGACCACCCGAAAAAAGGGTACCGGAAAAGGAAGTGTGCGGCGAAAAATTTGTAATGTATACGGAGAACCCGAGCCAGCACCGGAATGTCCATGGCGCTTTTATGGTTGGTGATAATCAGATAGCGCTGCCTGGGATCCAGATTTTCCCGGCCTTCTACATGGATGCGGGTTCCGGCCAGGATCGAGATCATAGCCAGATACCGACGCGCCATGGAATGCGCATATTTTCCCGACGGAGCGAGGACCTTCCCCGCCACCACAAGCAGATAACCCAGGGGAAGAACGAGGAAAGACCAAAAGATGAGATTGATCGTCAGCACTCTTGAAATAATATTCGTCATCTCGCCACCGAAAATGATATCCTACTCGTTTTCGCTTTTAACCGCAAATGTTTTGACGGCTGTGTGAAATGAGATGCGACATACAGGGCCGACCCGCCCTCCCTCGTATTCAGGTATTTTCAGACTAAATCCTGTCGGCGAAAAGACACTTTTTTGCACCAAAACCATATAAGGCTGTGTGAAATGAGATGCGACATACAGGATTTAGCCTGAAAATCGCTGTTCGCGAAGGAAGCCTTCGGAGAAGGCCGTCGAGTATATCTGACCCACGAACGGGGGGAGGTACGCAGACGCTGAGAGAACGGTGATTTTTATGGCGTTTAAAATCCCATCAAAGCGAAGATCTCATACCGCCGCATTACCATGAATGCCCGATTTTCCCCGACCTCAGCAACACCAAAAAAACCGATCTGCTTTTTCGTACCCGCACCATTCATCGATCGCGCTGCGTCATGAATGCGTCATTCCCGTTTTGTCCCTTTCCATGAATGCCCGATTTTACACCGCCGGCAGTTCGAGCAACACCACGGCCATCGCGGCGATCGCATCTCCGCGCCCCACGTCTCCCATGCCCTCGTGGGTTTTCGCCTTGATCCCCAGCCGGCTTGATTCGAGCGAAAGCAGCGAACACAAGAGCCGTTTCATTTCAGGGATATGATCGGCCAGACGCGGCCGCTCGGCCAAGACCACGGCGTCTGCATTGATGATGCGTACGCCGCGCCCCGCCGCCGGTTCCCAGACCCGGCGGAGAAGCTCCGTGCTTCGCACGTTTTTATATCGGGGCTCGGAATCCGGAAACTTCCGTCCGATATCGCTTTCTCCCAGCGCACCCAACAAAGCGTCGATCAAGGCATGGATCAGACAGTCGCCATCGGAATGCCCTAAAAGCCCGGCGCTGTGGGGGATCTCTACGCCACCTAAAAAAAGCCCCCTTCCTTCCACCAGGCGGTGGATGTCATAGCCTTGACCTATCCGAATATTCAAGCCAAACCTCCGCAAATCTTAAATCTTCCGGTTCCGTAATCTTAATATTGGCTTTTTCTCCCGGAACCATGTAAACGGGAAATCCAGCCTGTTCCGCCAAGACGGCTTCATCCGTTGCCGTTTCATGTCTCTCCCGCCCCCATTTCAGTGCCGCGGCAAGAACGGGATATCGAAATCCTTGCGGAGTCTGGATCTTCATCAGATCAGCCCTCGGGACCGTCTCTTTCACCTTCCCTTTTATTATCCTCTTGATGGTGTCTTCGACGGCGAGCCCCGGAACGGCCGCGCCCCGGTCTGCGGCGGCGACGGCGATTCGCGCGATCAAGTCGGGATCTACCAGCGGTCTCACCCCGTCATGGATCAGAACGATCGGCTCCCGTTCCGGATCCAATCGCCGAAAGCCCGCTTCGACCGAGTCCTGACGACGAGGTCCGCCCCGGACGACATGGGAAATCTTTGAATATCGGCGGGAGAAATCGAGCCCCGCGGCTTTTTCCTTTAAAACCAAGACGATTTCAGAAACCAACTCATGATCCTGAAAAGACGCCAGGCTCCAATCCAGAATGGTTTTTCCTCTCAGCTCGGCAAACGGTTTATCCGCTCCAAATCGCCGTCCTTCTCCGGCGGCGACGACAACAGTGGAAATCCGCATCAAGATTCTTCGTTATACCGCCCGAAAATCATCTTGCCCACCGTCGTCTGTAAAACCGACGTCACCGTGATGTCTATGGTCTGACCGATTTTTCTGCGCGAATTATCGACCACGACCATGGTTCCGTCGTCGAGATAGGCCACACCCTGATCCTTCTCCTTGCCTTCTTTCAGAATGAAAGCTTGAATGGTCTCTCCGGGAAGAACGACCGGTTTGAGAGCATTTGCCAATTCGTTGATATTCAGCACCGTGATTCCTTGAAGCTGCGCTACTTTATTCAAGTTGAAATCGTTGGTTACGATCTTGGCGTCATGATATTTAGCGAACTCGATCAATTTCGAATCGACGTCCTTCACTTCGGGAAAATCCATTTCGGAGATCATGACTGAAACCTGGGAAGATTTCTGGAGATGATCGAGGACGTCCAGACCTCTTCGTCCCCGCTGCCGCTTGATGGCATCGGATGAATCCGCCACCAGCTGCAGCTCTTTAAGAATAAACTGAGGAACGATAAGCGTTCCTTCGATGAAAGCCGTGTCGCAGATATCGGCGATTCGACCATCGATAATGACGGAAGTGTCGAGAACCTTATAGCTCCTGCCGACGCTTCTTTCCTTGAAGAAGCGCACCAGGAAACTCGGATCCAGCCATTCGAACTTATGCATCCCCACCAGAAAGCCGATATAAGGTATGATGATAATGAAGAAAACCCTGAAAAAGGCCGTGGTCTCCGTCTGGGCGGAAATGGAATTGAAAATCGCGCCTAAAATCCATCCGAGAAACAGCCCTCCGAAGGTCCCCAGGGTCGCGCCCCAAATGATCTTGAACTGACTTTTCCGTATACGCGTTTCCAAAAGGATAAAGATCAGGCTCAACGCGAATCCTAAAATTCCGCCGTAAAGATTGATGAGTTCGAAGGGAGGGAAAAAATACCCGGTCCCAGTAATTAAGGCGATAACACAAATTCTGAAAATAAGAATGCCCATGATGTGTTCCTTAAAAAATATTATCAATCGCTTCACGCAGGGTTTTCACCCCGATTAATTGTAACCCAGATGTTTCCTCTTTTTCCAGCTTTGAAATGTTTGCTTGGGGAAGCAACACGGCCCGGAAGCCCATAGAGGCCGCCTCTTTTATGCGCAGCACCGGATCTCCCACCGATCGGATCTCTCCGCTCAGGCCAACTTCTCCCAGCAGCGTCATGTCGGCGGGAACCGGTTTGTTGTTCAGACAGGAAACCACCGCCGCTGTAATCCCCAGATCCACTGCGGGCTCATTGATGACCAAGCCGCCCGGGACATTAAGATAGACGTCTTCCCCGGCAAAACTCAATCCCACTTTTTTTTCGAGGATCGCCAGCAGCATGGCGGACCGGAAATGATCGAGACCTACGGACATTCTCCGAGGATTTCCTGAAAACAGAGTGGACGACACCAGGGCCTGGACTTCCGCCAGCAACGGACGAGATCCCTGTATGGAGCATACCACGACGCTGCCCGGTTCATTCTCCGGCTTTTCACGTAAAAAAAACGCCGATGGATTCGAAAGCGCCTGCAATCCTTTATGGCTCATTTCGAAGATGGCGAGCTCGGAAACCGGGCCGAATCTGTTTTTCAAAGCCCTCAGCACACGGCCGCTGTGATCCCGTTCCCCTTCAAAATAAAGCACGGCGTCGACCATATGCTCCAGGGATTTTGGGCCGGCCAAGGCCCCGTCCTTTGTGATATGACCGATGAGAAAAGAAGCGACCGCGTTCTGCTTTGCGAATCGAAATATCTGATTGGCAGCCTCGCGAACCTGGCTGATGGTCCCCGGACCGGATGAAAGCTTCCCGGACATGACGGTCTGAACGGAGTCGAGGATCAGCACTTGGGGATGAAGCCGCGCCGCCTGTTCCAGGATGCGTTCGAGATTGGTTTCTGCCAGCAGGTGGATCGGTTCTTCCCGTATGCCCAGCCTATCACCCCGCAGCTTGATCTGCTCCAGCGACTCTTCACCTGAAACATACAGCACTCGGGTTCCCCCTTCGGCGAAATTCCTGCTGACCTGCAAGAGAAGGGTTGATTTCCCGATTCCCGGTGCACCTCCGATCAGTTGAAGAGAACCGATGACAACGCCGCCGCCCAGAACTCGATCCAGTTCCGTAATCCCGGTCGCCAACCGCGGCTCGTCGGCCGGAACGATCTCGGAGTAAAGCATCGGCGCCTCGGTCGAAAAGGGCGCCTCTCCCTTGGAGGATTCCAGTATTTCCTCCATCAAGGTGCTCCATTCTTCGCAATTAGGACATTTTCCCAGCCATTTCGGGGATTGAAATCCACAGTTTTGGCAGATAAACCTGGTTTTCTCCTTCATCTCGATCCCTTTCGCGCAAGCGCGATCGGATCACCTCATTCTTCCCCTGAGAATGCGTGTTTCATGTCGGCGAAGCGGGCGTATTCCTTGAGGAAAACCATTTGGAGTTTTCCGATCGGGCCGTTTCTTTGCTTGGCGATATTGACTTCCGCGATGCCGCGCAGCGTCTCGTCTTCGGGATTATAAAATTCCGGTCGATAAATGAAGATCACGACGTCGGCATCCTGTTCGATCGCGCCGGATTCCCTGAGGTCCGAAAGCATCGGGACAGGCTTGCTGCGCCCTTTTTCCGGGGCCCGGCTCAACTGGGAAATTCCAACCACCGGTATTCTCAGTTCTTTAGCAAGCTCTTTCAGCGACCTGGAGATAAAAGATATCTCCTGGGTTCGGTTTTCCATACGCACCCCGGGCCGCATAAGCTGCATATAATCTACAAAAACGATATCCAGGCTTTGCTCCATCTTTAAGCGGCGGGCTTTCGCCTTCATTTCCATAACGGTCAGCGCCGGTGTTTCATCCACAAAAACATTCGCCGGAGCCAGCGCTTCCGCCGCCAGTTTGAGACGTTCGAACTCCCGTTCTCCAATAAAGCCCGTTCTCGCTTTCTTTAAATCAAGCTGAGCTTCACTGCAGAGCAGCCGGAGCACGACCTGCTCCTTCGACATCTCCAGGGAGAAAAAACCAACCCCGAAATCCGTTTTCAGCGCCACGTGCTGCGATATGTTCAGACAAAGAGCGGTTTTCCCCATGGAGGGCCTGGCCGCGATGACGACAAATTCGGAGGGATGAAATCCGGATGTCAAGGAGTCCAGGTCACGGAAACCCGTGGGAATCCCGGTCACCGCTTCTTTCCGATTGCGAAGGATGTCGATGACATCCAGTGATTCCGCCGTCAAATCTCCCACGCGTACAAATCCCGGCTTGATCCGCTGCTCCGCGACATCGATAATCGCGGCCTGGGCTTCATCGAGAAGCTGATCCGCCTCTTCCTTCTGATCGTAGCTGGATTTTATGATTCGGGCGGAAGAAACGATGAGGCGGCGCAACAGCGCTTTTTCCTTGATGATCCGGGCATGATATTCGATATTCAGGCTTTTGGGAATCCCGTCCATTAGAGATGACAGATAGGAAGCCCCCCCGCTTCCTTCAAGTTCCTTGGATTTTTGCAGCTCCTCCGTCAGGGTCAAAAGATCGACCGGCCTCCCCGTATCCACCAAACGTATGATCTTCTCCAGGATTCGGCGGTGCGCGTCCTTATAGAAATCTTCCGGAACGATAATGGACAGCACGACATTCAGCTTCTCGTTGCTGACCAGGATCCCTCCCAGGACCGCTTTCTCGGCTTCAACATTGTGGGGTGGCGTTTTCTTTAGAAAAGTGAAGTCTAGATCCATATACCCTCTCTCCCCGGGCAGACAAGCCCCTTTCCAACCTTCACCCGTCCGGGCCGGTCGTAAACAGGGGAGACCCCCATGTCTCTCAACGGCCGTCGCCGTTCTATTCTTCCACGGACGAGGTTTTTTCCTTCTCGTTTTCAGGTGTCGGGTTCGTCTCTTCCATGTTTTGAGACGTCTCTTCCGCAGTGGGCTCCGCCGCGCCCCCCGTTATCTCGGCAACGGTTTCTTTTTCCGCGGGCGCTTCTTCAGGCTCGCCTTCCTTGATCACTTCAACCTGAATCTCCGCACGTTTTTCGTGAAAGACTTTAATCGAAACGGTGTAATTGCCCAATCTTTTGATCGGCTCCGTCAGTAGTATCTTTTTCTTCTCGATTTCGAATCCCTGCTGATCGATGGCTTCCTTGATATCGGCCGCGCTGACGGATCCGAACAAAACGTCTTTTTCTCCGGCTTTTCTGGAAAAGGACAGCCGGACAAGATTCAGTTTGTCGACCAGTTCCTGATAAGAGGACATCTCTTTTTCCAGGCCTTTTTTCAAGGCCCGCTGTTCGATCTCGATCCGCTTCCAATTGGTCGACGTCACTTCGACGGCCATCTTTTTCGGCAAAAGATAATTCCTGCCGTATCCCTGGGCAACCGTGACGATATCACCTTTTTTTCCCAAGCTCTCCAAGTTTTCTCTGAGCATGATTTTCATGATTCCTCCCTTGCGTCCACCCCGTATCAATCGCTGATGTACGGGAGCATCGCCAAGAGTCTCGCCCGCTTGATCGCCGTGGTCAGTCGGCGCTGATGATACGCGCAGGTTCCTGTGACCCGGCGGGGAGATATTTTTCCCCTTTCCGGAACATACCGTCTCAGGATGTCCACTTTTTTATAATCGATATCCCTGATATCCCGCTCGCAAAACCTGCAGACTTTCCTTTTGGGCGGGAAATATTTTCGATAGGAACTTCGTTCCGAACGTTGATCTCTGGCCATTTCTATTCCTCCTTCTTGGATTCCTCGGTCTTGGCCGGGGGTTCATGCGGGGTGTTGACACGCTGTACCCGCGGCGAACTCGACATCGACGGCCGGGGTCGCGATGAACGCGGACCACCTCTTCGGACCTTCTTTTTCCTGGTTTTCCGGATGTTGTCCTTCAGGTCCCTCAATACCGTGAGATAGCGCAGAACGGCATCCGTTTGTTTGAACCGACGTTCCAACTCCGCCGGAATATCCGGCGTTCCGTCATACAGAAAAAACACGTAGAACGCCTCATCGAATTTCTTGATCTGGTAGGCCATTCTGCGTTTGCCCCATTTATCCAAGTTGACCATTTTGCCCTTTTTCTCGGCAATTACGCCCTCGATCTGCTGGATGAGCTGATCGGTTTCTTCCTCGGATATGTTCGGGGCGATCAATAATGCAGTTTCATAACGTCTCATGGAGACCTCCTTATGGATATCAAGCCCCTTCTCTCTCGACAAGAAGGAACAAGGAGCTTCTAATTCAAAATTTGAAGCCGGCGTCGGAATCCGCAGGCGCCTCGTTTTTCGTTTGAAAAACGACTCGGCTATTGTATCTCATCCGGCCTGCCTGATTCAACTCCTCTATATTCTAATTATATCGATTCATTGCCGTTTCGATGCCATCCGCCAGGATGAGATCCAGCGCAGACTGCGCCTGATCCAGGCTCCGTTCCAATAACGGCCATTCCTCATCCAAGAACGGGGAGAGGACGAAATCGGCCGCGTCCCGGTTTTCCGGCAGGGGGCCGATCCCGACTCTAATCCGCGGAAAACACGTGGCCCCGAGGACACCGGTTACCGACCGCATTCCCTGGTGAGAACCGCCGCTTCCCTCTTTTCGTACTCTGATCTTTCCCAATGGGATATCCAAGTCGTCATAGACAACCAACAACTGAGAGAGAACGGCCTCTCCTCCCTCGAGAATCCTTTTGACGGCATCTCCGCTGCGATTCATGTATGTCTGCGGCATGGCCAGCAGGATTCGCTCATCGGCACGGGTCACACGGTTTCCCTTGCACAAATAGAAGCGCCGCCGCAGCCGAACGTCCCACGCCTTCGCGATCCTTTTCACGAACAGGGCGCCGGCGTTATGCCGTGTTTTCAGATATTTTTTCCCGGGATTACCCAATCCCACCACGGCCCACAAGGCTCACTCCGATTCTTCCGCTTTCTCCTTCGCAATAACTTCAGGTTCCTCTTCGCCTTCAATGGGTTCGATCTCTTCCTCAACCGCAACTTCCTCCTCTTTGGTGGGAGCCTGGACCAATGCGATCAGGGTTCCCGCCTCCTCGGTAAAGGAGACGCCTTTGGGAGGGATCACGGATTCGATCTTAATGGATTGGTTGAGATGCAACTGGCTGATATCCACTTCAAGGCTCTCGGGAATATCTTTCGGCAAGCATTCGATTTCCACTTCTCTGGTGACGAAGTCGACGAATCCGCCTTCGTTTTTCACACCGACCGCTTCTCCGGTGAGAACCACCGGAACCTGCAGCCGCATCTTCTTGCCTTTGACGATTTGGATTAAATCCGCATGGAGCATTTTATCCGAAACGGGATCCCACTGCAGATCTTTGATCATGACATCCGTCGATGTTTTGTCGAATGCGACATTGAAAATAGTGTTTTCTCCGGCTTCCGATTTCAATACTGAGTAGAGGTCCTTTTTATCGACCGACAGCAAAACATTTCCCACTTCCGGTCCGTATAGAACGACCGGGACCATCCCGTCCCGTCGCGCACGGCGCGCGGCGTTTTTACCAATGGTCGCCCTTGATTGTGCGTTGATCTTTATGCTCATCTTTCCTTCCTCCTAGCAAAACAGCGAGCTGACTGAAGTCCCTTTGTATATCCTTTGAATCGCTTCTCCGAAAAGTTTGGCGACGGAAAGGACGACAAATTTTTCATTCGATTGCGCCTCGCTTTTCAGCGGGATCGTATTCGTCGTAATAAATTGTTCCAATTCCGATTGCATGATTCTCGGTACGGCCTCCCCGGATAAAACCGGATGGGTGCTGGCGGCGAAAATTCGTTTGGCGCCCTCGTTCTGAAGCGCGAGAACGCTTTGAACAAGAGTTCCGGCCGTATCCACCATATCGTCCAGGATGACGACATTGCGATCTTTCACGTCTCCGATTACGTGCAAAACCTTTGCGATATTCGGCGCGGGTCGCCTTTTGTCGATGATGGACAGTTTGGCTCCCAGCAGTTTGGCGAACCAGCGCGCCCTTCCAACCCCGCCCGCATCCGGTGAAACAATCGTCAGGTTGTCAAGATGAAGGTTTCGTATATAATCCGACAGGACGGGCGCCGCCATCAGGTTATCGACCGGGACGGAAAAGAAGCCTTGGATCTGCGGAGAATGCAGGTCCATCGTCAAAACGCGATCCGCACCCGCGGCTTCCAAAAGCTCGGCAACCAACCGCGCGGAGATCGGCACCCGCGGACGGTCTTTCCAGTCCTGACGGGCATACGCGTAATAGGGGATCACCGCCGTAATCCTCTCCGCCGACGATCGCTTGAATGCATCGATCATCACGAAAAGTTCCATCAGATGGAAGTTGGAGTCAAAAGCTCCCGTCTGGATGACGAAGACATCCTCTCCGCGCACGTTTTCATCGACATAAAAATGGATTTCGCCGTCACTGAACCGCTCCAAAACACAGCGCCCCAAGTTTATCTCCAAGTAATCGACAATCTCATTGACCAATTGGATATTCGATGATCCTGCGAAAACTTTCATGTTTTTCTCTCTCGCTAAAATTATCCCCTCCCTTCTCTTCGCCGGGAGGACATCGTGGCTGGGGTGGGAGGATTCGAACCTCCGAATGGCGGCTCCAAAGGCCGCTGCCTTACCGCTTGGCTACACCCCAGTATGCAAACCGATATCGTAGCGCTCACGTGAGACCGTTTCTATGATCCGCACACGGCCTCGCTGTTTTATCCTTTCGGCGGCCGCTTCCACTCTTTCTTTCTCCGGAAAAAGCCCGAAGACGGCGGAGCCCGAGCCGCTGACAAGAGACAACACCGCCCCTAATCTGAGCAAAAGATACTTTATCTCCTTGAGCGGTGGATGAATATCAAAGACCGTCTCTTCCAAATCATTTTCAAGCAGGTGGAAATGCCTTCCTGCCAAAAACTTGATCATTTTACTGCCTTTACCCTTTGAAGTCAAGGACTTACCGGCGCTGCTGTAAACATCAGCCGTGGGAATAAAGATCTCGGGCATCACAAGGACCCCGAAGCACTCGGAAAGCTCGTCAAGCGGGCGGATGACATCGCCTCGCCCCGTCCCCAAACAAAGCCCCCCCGTGAGAAAATAGGGGACGTCGGCACCAAGTTTCCTCCCCATTTCCAGCAGCATGTTTATATCGAGATCAAGCTCCCACAGCTCGTTCAAGGCCAACAGGGTTACGGCCGCATTGCTGCTGCCTCCCCCCAGCCCCTTTCCGGCGGGAATGCGCTTTTCAACATGAATCCTCACGCCTTTCGGCTCACGCCGATACGGCTTCAAGTGGACCGCGGCCCGATAGATCAAATTTTCTTCTCCCCATGGGATCGAATCGTCGTCTCCCGCCAAAAGAATCGCATCCTCCCCAATCGTCTCGAAGCGAAGAATATCAAACAGGTCTATGGTTTGGAAGGCCGTGCAAATATTATGGTATCCGTCCGGCCGCTTGCCCAGCACATACAAACCCAGGTTGATTTTGGCGTAAGATTTAATCTTCATGTTCCATCAGCACACGGATTTCTTCCCATGGCTTGAGCGAATATCCGTCGAGCGCTTCCAAACTGAACGCGCCCTCGCGCCGGATAGGGTTGAATCCGATATCCAGGATCTTCAACCGGCCCGAGGATTCCGCCTGCTTAAATCCGATCGTGCGAGCCGACTCCGTTTCCGGAAAGAACTCTTCCACCCAAAAGCTTAAATCCGATCGGTTCCCTCCGACGATACGTCCGTTCTCGTCTTTTTCCAAGCTCCAATTTCGGATCGTTTCGATATCCCGCCACCACACGCCGCTGATCATCCCCATCGCTTCCTTCAGGGTCATTTCAATACCGAGAAGCTTCGCTATTATCTCTGCCTCACCGCCTGCCCAGAAAGCTTTGCGTGACGGGAGTATAAAATAACCGCGCCCCTCGTTCAACAAGATCTGAAACAGGGTTCGCCCCATAAAATCGGACGCATCTATTCGGGCCTGACCGGCAAGAAAAAAGAGGAAAGAGAATCGCGACCGCCCTTCCCCGGCTTCTCCGATAAGCCGCAGGGAGGCGAATCCTTCGATGCCGTCGATACGATCGGGAATGTTTTTTATCCGGGGCGCCGCCATACAGGATGTCAGCATCGCCAGCAGCAAGCAGCCGCCGATAAACTTGACGAACCGGCCCACCGGCACCCTCGATTACTCCGAGTCTCCGGAGTTCGAGAGTCTCCCGTCCCGGGACTCATCGACCGGCTCGTTATCCTCATCCCCCAGCGACAGACCATATTCTTCAGCCCGCATCGCCTTGAGCCTCTTCCTCTTTACCAGTGGATATATTGGAGAGGTCACGCGCTTTCCGAAACAGGAAAGACGTGGATTGATGACCAGGAGAAGAAGGAAAACCCCGAAGATGATAATGATTCCATACATAGGCCATGTCATGATAAACCTCTGATCGTCAAAACAACTCCATCTTTCAAACCCCAAGACCATTATAATTACCCCCCTCCGTCAAGTCAACCGGGAGAGCGGCCGGGGGATCCCCGGAGTCAACAGGTATACCCGGGCATCTGGAGTTGATCTTCGCATCGAATCCGACCGGGGGGGATTCTCCGCCGGAAGAACGTCTCAATCCTTTTTCGGCAACGGTTACAGTTTCAAGTTGAGATCGTCCCTTACCTTTTTGAAGGCCTCCACGGTCGTGCTGATGTCTTCCGGGATATGAGATGCCGTAGCGATCATACGCAGCAAGATAATTCCCCTGGGTACGACGGGGTACATCACGCCGGTTACAAAAATTCCCATCTCCCGAAGCCGCATGATGATCTGCATCGCGATCTGAATGTCCCCGACGGGAACATAGACCGTGGTGATGGGAGAAGCTCCGTCGCCGATCTCGAATCCAAGGTTTTTCAATCCCGATTTCAACGCGTTGGCATTCGCCCACATCCTTTCCCGCCGGGAGTTGTCGGTGCGAATGATCTCAAGCGTTTTGGAAACCGCACCCACAAAAGCCATGGGCAGGCTCTTGGCGAAAACATGAGGCCGGGAATTATAGCGAACCCAATCCACAACCTTTTTTTGGGACGCCGAGACGCCGCCGATGGAAGCAAAGGCCTTGGCGAAAGTTCCGAAATAGACGTCGATCTTATCCTGAACACCGAAATAAGCCGCCGTCCCCTGTCCGTTGTCGTTCATCACTCCGAAACCGTGCGCGTCATCGATAAAAAGCCGGGCGTCGTATTTTTCCTTGAGAGCGCAGATGTTGGGCAGATCGGAAAGATCGCCGCGCATCCCGAATACCCCCTCCGTGACGATAAGGATTCCGCCTTTGCGGTCGCGATTGATGCGCTTCAGGTGAGATTCCAGGCTGTTCATGTCGTTGTGTTTAAAAACCCGGAACTTGCCCGGAGCCATGAATGTTCCGTCAAGCATGGAGGCGTGAGAAAGCTTGTCGATGACGATGGTATCATTTACATCGACCAGAGAGGAAATGGTCCCCAGGACACCGAGATAGCCATAGTTGAAGAGAATGGCGGATTCCTTGTCGATAAAACCAGCCAGATCCTTTTCGAGTTGCTTGTGCATGAGCGTGTTGCCCGTCATCATGCGTGATCCCATGGGCGCGCTGGTTCCGTATTTCTTCGTCATCTCAACCGCAACCGCCTTTATCTCTTCGTTTTCCGCCAGGCCTAAATAATTATTGATCGACCATTGGATGCACCGCTTTCCGTTGAAGACCATGGTCCGGCCGGGAAGCGGTTCCAAGACCGGGCGCGTGAAAAAATGATCGTCTTTAACGCGAAAGTCTCCAAAATATCCCTCATTCGTCAAGCATTTTTCAAATAGATCCATTTTCTCCCTTTCCTTTCGAAAATTCACGTCAGCACACCGTCTCCAGGGGCTCAAAACACCTCTCCCCGATATTGACATATAACAGCCGCATCATATCAGTGACAAGGTGAACTCAAGAATGCCGCTGGAAGACAGGAAGGTTTTCCCTCTTAAACCAATTCTCTTCCTTTTTTGCGTTTTTTTTTCATAGAGATAGATCACGATCGACCCGCAACAAGGAGGAACTCAATCCTTGTCTTCTGTCTCTTCCTGGAACTTGGGGATCATTCCCATTATTTTTTCCTGCCCCAGGTAATAACCGATCATAAAGGCCGAGGAGGTGACCACTATTGTGAAGAGGGTTCTGAATACGTTTTTCATGGTTCTTTCCGTAAAGATTTTATATAAATGGCAAGAAAAGTCAACTGTTGATTGCTCTCTCTTCCCGGTAAACGAGGTTTTTCCCAAAAATCCTGCTCCGTTTTTCGCAATCCCACGGTCAACCTTCAATCCGTTTTCATCTCTTTCGTTCCTCCTCTTTTTCTTGGTATAATAATGAGAAGATGCTCCTCCGGATGCTTTGCCTTTGGCTCCTTATCGCACCCGCGGCACCCGCACAGGGGATAAGAAAAGCCGTGGTCGCCGGGCAGTTTTACCCCGGAGGAAAGGACCTTCTCTCCCGGCAAATCGATCTTTTTCTGCGTGAAGCACCCCGAGAAACGATCGACGCAACCATCCGGGGGCTCATCGTTCCCCATGCCGGTTATGTCTACTCCGGAAAAATCGCCGCCCGCGCCTATGCCGCAGCCTCCGGCTCATCCGTCGAGACCGTGGTCATCATCGGTCCGGCTCACCACTTGGGTTTCCACGGGTGTTCCGTCTACCAAGAAGGAGGATACGAAACTCCGTTGGGAATAGCGGAAATCGATGCTCCTCTTGCCAAAAGGATCTCCCGGTCGGGAGGATTTTTATTCCGGCCCGGGGCTCACCGTGAAGAACATTCCATAGAGGTTCAAGTCCCTTTCATCCAAACCGTTTTTCCTGGGGCAAAGATCGTCCCTATCCTCATGGGATACCCGGAGAGCGAAACCGTTCTCGCTCTCTCCGCCGCTCTGAAGAAATGTCTTCCGGGCACACGATCATTGATTATCGCCTCTACCGACCTCTCTCACTTTTTGGCTCATGAAGAAGCATCCGTGCGGGATGAAGAAACCATTCGGTCGATCCGTGAGCTTAAAACCAAATCCCTTCTGCGCAAAATAGAGCGTGGCGCCAACATCATGTGTGGTGGAGGCCCCGTTCTCTCGTTGCTGGAATATGCCCGCGCCAATCCCGGGACCACGGTCAAAGCTTTTGCTTATGCCGACTCCTCAGAGGCGGGCGGCCCCGAGGACCGAGTTGTCGGTTATTTCGCCGGAGCCGTGATCTCACCTTCAACTCCCTTTTCTCTTTCACCTTGGGAAAAAGACCGGCTGCTCCAGATCTCCCGGACCGCTCTATCCCGTTCTCTCCTTTCCCAACCGATCGATGTCCCCCCTCCATCAAATCCGAACCTCCTGCGGAAGCGAGGCACCTTCGTCACCTTAAAAAAGAAGGGGTCGCTCCGGGGCTGCATCGGTTTTTCCGAGCCGATCCTCCCTCTCTACCAAAGCGTCATCCAGGCCGTGATCTTTGCGGCCAAACGGGATCCCCGTTTTCCTCCGGTTTCTCGATCCGAGCTCCCTGATCTGGAAATAGAAATATCCGTTCTGGGTCCGCTTGTTCCTCTCGATACGCCTCGAAATATCAAGATCGGAACCCATGGGCTGATCATCGAAAAGAACGACGCCCGCGGGCTGCTTCTCCCTCAGGTGCCGGTTGAAAACGGCTGGTCCCGATCGACCTTTCTTAAGCAGGTCTGCCGCAAGGCCGGGCTACCCATCGATGGATGGGAATCCGGAGCCCGGCTCTATACATTCGAAGCGATCGTCTTTCGCGAATCCGGTTCGCATGAAAAAAGCGATAAAGACGGCCTCTCCCTGAGTTGAACACCGGCGGCGTCCCCCGCCGCTTTCGTTCGGAAGTTCCTTTCGGCCAAAGCTTGGCGCGATCTCCAATCTTTGGTATAATATGGGATTCATAATTTAACCAACGAGTCGTAAGATGCCAATATATGAATACAAATGCACGAAATGCGGTTCCGAATTCGAGGTTTTACAGCATGTCGATGATCCCCATTTGACAAAATGCCATCAGTGCGGAGGCCGCCTGGAGAAAAAAGTGTCCGCCCCGGCCATCAAATTCAAGGGATCTGGGTGGTATGTCAACGATTATGCCAAGAAAACCCCAAACGGCAACGGATCCAAGTCAAAAAACAAACCCCTTGCGCATAAGCCTGATGCCGCGCCCGAAAAAACCGCGGCACCCCAGAAAGACGCCCCGCCCAAAAAAACCGACACGGCGGCTGCAAAGAATTAATCCGGTTTGCCGGAAAGAGAAATCTCCGGTTTCTTTCAAAAACGGATCACTTTGCCTCCTTTTGAAAACGAGAACCGGAAGAACTCTTCCTACGCCGGCTTTTTTGACATGAATGCGATTAGCGAATAAAATAACGCCATGAAAATCGTGGTCCGCGCTCCCAATTGGATAGGAGACGCCGTTCTCGCGCTTCCCGCCCTGGAACAGTTCCGACAAAACTCTCCCGGCATGGAGCTCTGGGTGGCGGCGCATGGATGGGTCCGAGATGTTTTTGAAGGGCATCCGCGCGTTGACGGGACGATCGCCCTTCCTCCTCTCTCCGGCTGGAACGCCTTCTCAACGTCTGTCCGACTGCTGAAACCCCATGGATTCGATGCCGGGCTGCTGCTGACCAATTCTTTTTCTTCGGCCCTGCTTTTTACGGCCGCAGGCATTCCCGAACGCTGGGGATATTCCCGGGACGGGAGACGCCTTCTGCTTACCCGGTCTCTTCGCCCCGAATCCAAGCCCCCCCCCAACCACCAGGTCTTTTATTATATGCATCTGATCTCGGCCCTGGGATTCGGATCTTCAAATCCGAAGCTGTCCCTCCCGCTTACGGAACAAGACCTCCGGAGCTCTCAGGTTCTCCTCGAATCCAGGGGCGTCGATCCCGAAAAAAAACGTGTGGTATTAAATCCCGGTGCATTCTTCGGCGCCGCCAAAAGATGGCCTCCCGAGAGATTCTCCGAGTTGGCGGTCCGACTTCAGAAAAGCCTTGATGCCGAGATCCTCGTCATCGGTTCTTCGGAAGAAGAGCCCCTCGCCCGAGTCATCTCCGACGGTATGACGAAAAAGGCGCATGTTCTTAACGGAGCGACCTCTCTGCGCACCTTGGCCGCGGTTCTCTCGACCGCCGACCTGGTCGTATCCAACGACTCCGGCCCCATGCATATCGCCAATGCCTTGAAAACCCCCCTGGTGGCCATCTTCGGTCCGACCGATCCCCGTTTAACCGGCCCTTTTCAAGCCCCCTGCAGAGTCGTACGGAAGGACGTTTCCTGCTGGCCCTGCTCGCACCGAAAATGTCCGACAGATCACCGATGCATGACCCGGATCTCAACGGAAGACGTCGCGTCGGCCTGCCATGAACTTCTGGCTGAAAACAACTCATGAAAAAAGCCGTATTTCTCGATCGCGACGGAACATTGAACAAAGACACGGGCTATCCCGCGTCTTTCCGAGCAATCGAATTTTTCCCTTTCAGTTACGAGGCCGTGAAAAAACTCAACCAGGCAGGCTTGCTGGTGATCGTCGTTACCAACCAATCCGGCATCGGCCGGGGCCTGATCCGGGAAAGCGCTCTCAATGATATCCATCGCCGCATGAAAGAGGCTTTCGCTTCCCGGGGCGCTTGCTTCGACGGCATCTATTACTGCCCTTACTATGCGGAGGCGACCGATCCCCGTTTCCGCCGGGGCGCGGAATGCCGCAAACCTCAATCCGGAATGGGATTGAAAGCCGCTGGGGACCTGAGTCTTTCTTTGGAACGATCTTATATGGTGGGGGACAAAGTGGAAGACATCCTTTTCGGCATCAATCTCGGCGTAAAATCCATCCTGGTTTTAACCGGACACGGAAAGGAATCCATGAAGGATCTGCGCGAACGCGGCATACGTCCGGCCTTCATCGCCGATAACCTTTTGACCGCCGTCGAATGGATTCTGGAGCGGGAAAAGATCACATGATGAAGAGTTCGGGAAAGAAACAGCGAATCCGCCGAACGAACGGCGGAATCACGGAAACATCATGATCCGTTTCGATAACATCCTGGAAAAAGTCAGATATTTTTCCGAAAAGGACATGACGTTTCTGCGCAAAGCCTATGTCTTCGCCGCGCAGTCGCACAGAGGACAGGTCCGCCGTTCCGGAGAGCCCTATCTCAGCCACCCGCTGGAAGTCACATCCATGCTGGCGGAGATGAAGCTCGACGTCACAACCCTTGCAGCCGGCCTGCTTCATGATGTTCTGGAAGACACGGACGTCACGGCCGAGGACCTCAAAAAGCTGTTCGGAAAGGAAACGGCGGATCTTGTGGAAGGCGTCACCAAAATCAGCCTGGTACAGATCTCTTCCCCTGAAACCCGAAAAGCCGAGACGATACGCAAGATAATCATCGCCATGACCGATGATCTGAGGGTTGTTTTCATCAAGCTGGCGGACAGGATTCACAACCTGAAAACCCTGAAATTCCTCCCCGAAGAAAAGCAGCGCAGAATCGCCCGCGAAACCCTCGATCTGTATGCCCCTATCGCCAATCGCTTGGGAATGGGCCGGGTCAAGGCCGAATTGGAAGACCTTTCCTTCAGATATGTCGATCCGGAAAATTTTTTCAAGGTCGCTTCTTTGGTCGATCCCTTGAGAAAGAAGTCCGAAAAAGAATTGAAAGCGCTCAAAAAGGAAATTATCGAGCTGTTGGGGGAAAACAACATCCCCGGCGAGCTTTTTCACCGCATCAAGCGCCCCTACAGCATTTTCAACAAGATGAAACGACAGGGCGTCGATTTCGACCAAGTCTATGACTTCATGGCGCTGCGCGTCTTAACCGACTCGGTCAAAAGCTGCTACGCCGGACTTGGGATCATCCATCAGAAATGGACGCATATCCCTCACCGTTTTCGCGACTATATCGCCATGCCCAAGCCGAACCTCTATCAGGCTCTGCATACCACCATCATCACGGCGCAGAAACAGACGATCGAAATTCAGTTCCGAACCCACGAAATGCACGACCTCGCGGAAAACGGAATCGCCGCCCATTGGAAATATAAAGAGTCGGACCCTCTCGCTTTCCTGAAGGAAGACAAGCGTCTGCTCTGGTTGAGGGAGGCGGCCGAGCTGTATAAAGAACAGAAAAATCCGAGGGAGTTTCTCAAGAGCTTGAAAACGGATTTGATTCCGGAAGAGGTTTACACCTTCACTCCGATGGGAAAAGTGGTGCCGCTTCCTCTGGGCGCCTCAGCTCTGGATTTTGCTTTCCGTATCCACTCCGAAATCGGCCTTCACGCCACCGGGGCAAAAATAAACGGACGCTCCGCTCCCCTGAAAACCATCCTTAAAACGGGCGATATCGTTGAAATCTTTTCCTCTCCTCAAAAAACTCCCAGCCGAAATTGGCTCAACATGGCGTTTACCTCCACGGCCCGTCATCACATCAAACGCTGGCTGAACCTTCAAGATAAACAAAAAAAAACGGCTCTCGGGAAGACGTTGTGGGAAAAAAGAACCCGGGCTCACAGGCTTCCGGCGGCCTCCCTCAAGGAAAAGAAACGGCTAAACCGGTTGGCGCGGGCTTTTCACGTCAACATCTCGTCGCCGCAAGATTTCTTTTACGCCGTCGGATCGGGAAAAATCGTCGTTAATCGTCAGCTTATCGAGACCTTCTTTCTCGACACGAAGTCTCCCCGGGATCGGACGCCGATGCTTCACAAGGTCGCCACCCGGGTCGCGAAAAAGCCCGCGGCAATAAAGATCGGCGCCGGGAACGATCCCCACGTCACGCTGGCGAAATGCTGCTCCCCCATCAGGGGAGAGCCGATCACCGGCTATATCACCTCAGGCAAGGGAATCACCGTCCATTCGCTCCGCTGCCCGCTCGTGACCAGAGAGCGGCTGGATTATCAACGAATGGTCGATGTTTCCTGGGGGGGGCCAAGCGGCCGCCGCTACCAGGGAAAGCTGTTGATCCTGAGTGAGGATTCTCCCGGTGTTCTGGCCCGGCTGACGACCTTGATCGCTCAGCTCGACGGGAATATCACAAAGGCCGAAGTCAACACCTTTAGTGACCGCAGGGCGCGGATCAAGCTGACTTTAAAGATAAAAGACCTGAACCACCTCAAAAAGATCATTCGTGGAATTTCCGAGATCAAGGAAACATCATCCGTCGACCGGATCTAATCGGGAGGGCTCACGCCCGAACGGGAAGCAGACCTCTGGTCTCGTTTTTAGGATGTATCGGAAGGGTTTACAAAACCTTTTTTACTTTTCCGGAGCGGATGCATCGGGTGCAAACCCAGATTTTCCGGACGCCGGATTTCGTGTCAGCCTTAACCCGCTGCAGGTTGGGGTTCCACTTCTTCTTGGTGGCTTTATGCGAATGACTGACACTTTGGCCGAAAATGGGTCCTTTTCCGCAAATTTCACATGTCTTTGGCATTATTCTACTCTCTGTTTTTCTTAAAAGAAGCTTCTTTATAGCATATTTCCCGAAAAAATCCAACCACCGTCCGAAATATTCAAATAATTGAAACCATGCGCCTGAATCGTTTCTTGCACACCGGTTGTACGCTTTCAGGGACAACCCCGGACAGAATCATCAATCCATCCCCGAGGTGCTCTTGGCATATAATTTGCAGATAGAATCCCCTGACTTGACGGTTCAACCAAAAGTAAGTAATTTATTGGTAAACACTTTATGAATAAAAATTAGGGAAATCAGATGATGCGAAAAATATCTATTGTCCTTTTATTCCTTTCGATCGCGGTTTTCACAACGAGCGGCTGCGCTCCCAGCATGCAAACCAATCAGATCCGATTCGGGATCAAGGCGGCCGAAAGCAATCTTTGGGATGAAGCGCTTTTCCGTTGGGAAAAAGCTCTGGAGACTGATCCCCATGACGCCGCCGCCTACAATAACCTTGGCGTGGCTTATGAGCGCAAAGGACTCTGGCAAGAAGCGGAAAAAGCTTATCTACAAGCTCTTAAGCTCGCGCCGAATAACAAGTACATCAAATATAACCACCAAAAACTCAAAGGGCTTCATGAGAATGAAAATGAAAAGAAAAGTAATTAAATATCTTTTTCTCTTTATCCTTCCGGGATTGTTTGCCTGTGCGGCGGGAAACGCCGATAAGCTTATGATAGAGATTCCCGGAAAACCCGGTGTGGACTTAGCCCCCTTCGAAAAGATCGTCTTGACTCATTTTCTGGTGAAAGACGACAAATCAACCTTCGATATCAACCAGGACTTTCTCGAATACTTCTCGTTCGAACTCGGCCAGAATCTGGACAAGGAGATCGAGACCAGAGATTTTATTCCCCCAGACATCGAGAGCTTCGACGATTCCGCTTTCTGGCGGTCAACGTTTCCGAAACTCAAAAAAACCCTCCTGTTCACCGGAAACTTGAGTTTTCGCGAGGAATCGCGGAAAGCTCTCCTTCAGAAAAAGGGAGATAAATTCGAAACCCCTTTTGAACCTCAACCCAAGCTGGCGCAGCAAAGATTTTTCGCCATCGAAGTCGATATCGCCCTCATTGACTCCACTACCGGAAACTCCATCTTCACCCGTAATTTCAAGGAGAGGCGAACCTACAACAACCCCAACCAGACTTCCCGCTTCGCATATTATGATCTCTTGCAGGTCGTTAAAGACAAGCTTCTCCAGGATCTGGGAGGTAAGCGGCAGAACCAGGATCGATATCTCATCACAAAGTGAGAGATTGTAAAGGAGAAACCATGAAACTTTACATACGAATCTTTTTTATCTTATTGCTCGTCCTCTTGTGGTCATCGTCGGCTTTCGCACAGATGTTTTACATCCCTTATTACGGAAAAAACAAGGTGCTTTATACAAAATTCGATTGGGACCACTACAAAACCGACCACTTCGATGTCTACTTTTACACCAAAGACGAGGCCACACTGAAAAAAGTCGCGGAGATGGCCGAAAGCGCCTATCTTCATGTCAGTAATCATACCAAACATGAGCTTTCAGCGCCGGTTCCTCTGCTTTATTACATAAATACAACGGACTTTCAACAAACCAACCTGTTCAATATGCCCGAAGGTGTTCTGGGGGTCGCCGAACCCTTGCTCTACCGGGTGGCGGTACGCGGAGATATGCCGAAAGACGAGCTGCAGGAACTCATTATTCACGAACTGACCCACATTTTCGAGTATGACCTGCTCTATGGAAGTCCGGGCGCCGCCGTATACGCCGTTTCGCGACCGCCTCTTTGGATTTTCGAAGGCTTTTCGGAATACAGCACGGGGGTATGGTCGACCTGGTCTTCCCTTATCGTCCGCGATTCCGTTCTGAACGACAGGATTCCCGAGCTGAATGAACGCGGAGAATTGCTTTCAAGATATCCTCTTCCGAGAGATCCCGCATATGATTTCGGCCACGCCCTCTTCGACTTCATCGAATGGAAATACGGACGCAACGGAGTCAGAGAGCTGTGGAGATCTTTGAAAAGCACACCGCTGATCGGGAAACGGGAGCCGGTGAAACGCGCGTTCAAAATGCCGCCCCAGCAGCTTTCTTTCGAGTTCAAAAAATATCTTCGCGACCGCTTCAAGCCGTTTCTGCTGCGCGAAAATCCTGAAGACTACAGCATTCCCATCACCCCGTCCTTCCCGCTGAAACCCTATTATTTCTCTTTCTCTCACGCGCTGTCCCCTTCAGGGGACATCCTTGCGGTCATGCTCTTCAATTTGCGGGCCGGGGAAATCGACGTCATCCTCACATCCACGAAAGACGGCCGTGTCATCAAAAACATCACCCGCGGTTACACGACAAAGTATGAACGGATCAAATACGAGATAGATACAACGAAGGGAAAAGATCTTGCCTGGGCTCCGGATGGAGATCGCATCGCTTTTTTCGTTCGCGGAGGTGAAAAATACTCCCTGATGATCATCAACGCCCTCTCCGGGAAAACCCTTAAGCTCATTTCCATTCCTTATGATCAGCCGGCCGCGCCCTCTTTCTTCCCCGACCGGGATGAAATCGTCTTTACGGCTTACGATGGAGAACAGCATGATGTTTATAAAATCGACCTCTCGACCGAAAAGATCGAGAATCTTACCCATGATGAATTTTATCAAAAGTCTCCGGTCGTCTCCCCCGACGGAAAGCATATCGCATATTCCATCCGCTTGAATTCCTTCGACAAGCTTTTCATTTCTCCGATCGAAGACTTGAACAAGAAAACTCAGCTGACGTTCGACGATGCCAACGCAACCAATCCGGAATTCTCCTCCGATTCTCAGAAAATCTATTTCGCCGGAGACATGCGCGAAGCCTTCAACATATACAGCCTCGACCGGAACACGGGCGATCTCACCCGATACACTGATGTCCGTACCGGAAATTTCTTTCCGGTTCCCTTTCCCGGAAAATCCAACGATATCGTCTTTTCTTCCTTCAACAAAGGGGCTTTCCAGGCTTTCAAGATGGAAGCCGAAGGAGAGATCGAAAAGACGATCGCTTTTGCCGAAATAAAGCCGGAAGAACAGGAATACAATAGATTCGAGCCGATTCTCTCTCTCGACATCAGCAAGGATAAAATAAAAGCGCATAAGGGAATCGGAAAATTATTCCTGACCGCTCGCCCCCCAATCGAAGCCATCCTGTCGACCGACGGTTCCATCTACGGCGGCACCATGCTGACATTCACTGATCTTCTGGGAGACCACACTTTCAATTTAATGGCTTATCAGGTGCAGAGTTTCCGGTCTTACCAGTTCGCTTACTACAATCAAAAACGGCGCATGCAGTTCATGGCCAGCGCCTTTCAATTCACGCAGTTTTATTACCCCGACTACTATTACTACGCACCGAGCTTCTGGAATTATCTATCCTATCAGGACGCCATCGCCACGCGCACCATCGCGGGCGCCAACGCCGGTATCTACTACCCCTTCAACCGATACTACCGCTTTACGGCGTCTTTAGGATATTCTCATTACGAAGAAGAATTTTTTGATCCCTTCCTCGCCCAAAGCCTCGCCTACAGCGGGAGAAACTATAACCTCTTCTGGAACGGAAACCTCATGTCCGCTTCTTTCTCTCTGGTCGGTGAGACCACCCGCTTCAAATACTACGGTCCGGCCGCCGGAGGAACCTTCCGTGTAACCCTTTCCCAAGCGCTCCCGGCCGGTGATTCCTTTTTCAACAACACTTCCATGTCGGCGGATTTCCGGAAATACCTGTATCTCGGTGCGGACACGGTTATCGCATTCCGGTGGAGAGGATTCGCAAGTAGAGGAGAAGATCCGTTCATAACTTACTTCGGCGGTAATAACGAAGTGCGCACGGCCTACTACTACAGCCTGATCGGCACGGAAGGCTGGTTCGCCAATCTCGAGTTCCGCATCCCCCTGATCAACGCCGCATCCACTTTGATCGGACAGATCGGCCCGGTGCGGGGAACTGTTTTTCTCGACATGGCGCGAACCAAAGTCAAGGGATATCCGGCTCAATTCTTTCGCTTCGACGTCGATCCCAACGATCCTGAAAACTTCATCCTGGTCGGGGCCGACGCTCTGGGTTCGTGGGGATTCGGGTTCCAATTCTTTTTTCTGGGATTTCCCATCCATCTCGAATTCGTCAAACGCCTGGAAATACCGGATATGTCCTCTCCTTTCAGTTGGGATACGATAGGGAATTTTCGTACCAAATTCTGGATCGGATTCGATTTTTAATTTTTTCCGAAAAACGCTTGAATTTGAATATGGTGGGTGCTATTATAGCCACGCCTTCTTCTTAAAACCCTATATCAGCAAAACTCGGAAGGTTTTCCACATTTGTGGATATTTCTGTGGAAATTCATTGAGCCAAGATGGAAACAAAAGAAAAATTAGACCCTTGGCAGAAAATCAAATCGAGCTTGAAGACCCAACTCGATCAAAACAGCTATGAGACTTGGTTTTCTCCCACTTCGTATATCGGAAGCGAAAAAGACTGCCTGTATGTAAAGGTTCCCAACTCTTATTTCAAGGAATGGCTCTCATTTCACTACACACGGTTGATCAACGGTTGTTCCCAGGAACTCTTCGGAAAAGCTTATTCGATCAAGTACATCTTCGACGAAGCGTCTTCCGCATATAAGCGGCGATCTCCTCATGCCAGGAAATCAAAACACGGCGGGCTCCTCAATCCAAACCTCAATCCTAAATACACCTTTGAAAACTTCGTTGTCGGCTCGTGTAATCAATTCGCTCACGCCGCTTCCCTGGCCGTCGTCAAGAATCCCGCAAAATCCTATAATCCACTTTACATTTACGGAGGCGCCGGATTGGGAAAAACCCATCTGATGAATGCTATCGGTCATGAAAACCTCAACGGCGACCGCGGCCTGAAGGTGCTTTATATCACAACTGAAAAATTCATGAACGACCTCATCAATCATCTCCAATACGGCAAGGTCCTCGATTTCCGACAAAAGTATCGCAGCATCGATGTTCTACTCATGGATGACATTCATTATCTTGCCGGCCGCGAACGGACAAAGGAAGAGTTCTTTCATACATTCAATCATCTCTACGACAGCCAGAAACAGATCGTCATTTCCAGCGACTGCCCACCCAAGGAGATCCCAAACCTTGAAGAACGTTTCAGCTCCCGATTCGAGTGGGGGTTGATCGCCGACCTCAAGCCCCCGGATATAGAAACACGGATCGCCATCCTGAGGAAAAAAACCGAATCCGAAGGTATCATCCTCCCGGAAAGCGTTGCCCTTTATATCGCGGACAAAGTTCACTCAAATATCCGGGAACTTGAGGGCTATCTTCGCCGCGTCATCGCCTTTGCTTCCCTTAAAGGCGAAACGATAGATCTCGATCTAACCAAGGAAGCCTTGAAAGGCCTTTTGGATTCCACATCAAATATCGTGACTGTGGAAAAAATTCAGAAACTGGTTTGTCATAAATACAAATTGAAGATGTCTCAACTCAAATCGAAAAATAACTCCCCAAAAGTCGCCTTTCCCCGTCAGGTCGCTATGTACATCTCGAAGGAACTCACAAAGACCTCGCTTCCTGAGATCGGAAAAAAATTCGGTGGAAAACACCATACCACCGTTATTCACAGTATTCGTAAAATCGAGAAGATGCGCAACGAAGACAGTGGATTCAACAATGAATTGAACAAATTAATGAACTATATTCGCTAGAATATCAAGTGTTTATGGAACTTTTGCACATTTCATTTGCTTTTATTATTCTTATTAACTAATCTAAATTAATAATAAATATAATAAAAAGAAGATAAAAAAAGAGGTGGAAAAATGAGATTCTCAGTCAATCGGGAAGAGATCCTCAAAGAATTACAGCTTCTCCAGGGAATCGTAGAAAAAAGAAACACCATGCCCATATTAGCGAATATTTTTGTCAATGCCAGGGAAGATGAAATCGAATTGACGGGAACGGACCTTGAAGTCGGATTGAAAACACATTTTCCCGCCAACGTGGAAGATCCCGGCGCAATCACGGTTTCCGGAAAGAAAATCTTCGAGATCGTCAGATCTCTTCCTGAGGGAAAAGAGGTGTTGTTTCACGAAAATCAGGACTTGACCCTGCAAATCACCTCCGGGGTGAGTCGATTCAAGGTCCTATGTCTTCCTAAAGACGATTATCCTCAGGTACCCGAACCGAAGTTCGAAAAGAAAATTCAGCTCCCGCTTGAAAATATGCGTGAAATGATCGATCGGGTTTACTATTCGATTACACAGGAACAAAGGTATTATTTAAACGGTGCGCTCATGATTCTGACCGACAGGAAAATGCAATTGGTCAGCACGGATGGACACCGATTGTCGTATACCTCAAGGATTTTTGAGGATTTGGCGCTGGAAAATGAAATAAGGGGGATCATATCAAAAAAAACCTTGAGCGAGCTGAGGAAATTCGAAAAAGAAAGCGTTGCCTTTGATCTTGATGAGAATAATCTTTTTTTCAAGGTCGGCAACCGGACATTGATATCCCGAATCATTGAGGGAAAGTTTCCTAACTATCAAGCGGTGATTCCGAAGGAAAACCCTCAAGCCATCTCGATTTCCCGGGATGAAATTTCCCAGTCCATCCGGCGGGTCGCTCTGTTATCCACCGAGAGATCGAAAGGGATAAAATTAACCATCGCTCCCGATCAGATTCATCTGTTTTCATCAAATCCTGAAATCGGAGAGGCTCAGGATCGGGTTGCCGTGGAGTATTCCGGCCCTGAAATCGAGATCGGTTTCAATGCACAATATCTGCTGGATTTTTTAGCTACGGTCAAATCGGATCATGTCGTCATGGAGATCAAGGATGAAAACAGCGCGGTTCTCATGCGTCCCGACGTCGATCCGGACAGCGAGTATCTCCATGTCTTGATGCCCATGAAAATCTGATTTTTTATCCGCGGCGGTTTATATAACGCTTCTTTAACGCTTTGTCTTTACGAATGAGGCCATAAATATTGGCAGCGGATACCTTCCCCCCTTCTTTTGAGGTTTCATCGCTCAGGAGAGACGTTTAGGGTGGAAGGGAAGGTCATTATGATCAGGGTTCAAGATGGAGGGAAAACGACCTTCCGATCGTCGTGACGATCCCTTTATCATCCACCAGGACAGCGCCGTAATCTGGATAGGAAGCAAGGATTTTTTCAGGATCCACGCTGACAAACAGGGCTGTCGATAGAGCGTCGCAGAGCAGGGTTTTCGGCCCAATTACAGTGACACTCTGTTTTCCTTGTGCTGGATAGCCTGTTTTAGGATCGAAAACATGATGATACCGTATTCCGTTTTCGATGAAAAAACGCTGGTAATCGCCGGTGGTGGCCGCGCCGAATCCGGAGATCGTCATGACGCCCAGGAATCCTTCCCGGCGGGGATGTTGGATACCGATCCTCCAATCCTTCTCCTCAGGGTTCTCTCCCCAACAGAAAAGATCTCCTCCCGCGTTTAAAAATCCTCGGGAGATGTTGTTTCTCCGGAGGAGCTGAACCGCCCGGTCGATCCCGAAGCCTTTCGCAACCCCCCCCCAATCCAACTCCATGCCGTCAGGGATCATCAAGCCTTTCGGGGAACTCTTGATTCGATCCAGCCCAACCCGGGTGAGTGTTTTCAATATTTCGTGCTTATCGGGCACCGCGTAGGAACGGCTGCGAAATCCCCAGAGCCTGGATAAAGGAGCGACGGAGACATCGAAACTTCCTTCGGATTTAAGATAGACGTCATACGATTGTGTGAATAAGTGATTTACAAGGGGAGTTGAGAGGGAAGCTCCCGGGGAAAAAAGGCTTTCGATTTCGGAAAAAATTTGAGAAACACCCTCTTTGGAGGGACCGACAGCGGAATCAGGAGCGTGGATTTTAAGCTCGCAAACGGTATCAAAAAAAAGGAGAGTGGTTGTGTGCCAGGATGCCCGCCGCCTGCATCCCGCCGACACGAAAAGCATCATCGAAAACAAAAGGGCAAAAACCCTCTTCACGGCAAGAGAACTCATGTCCGCGTTACAGTCCTATCTCTTCCGATCCTCGGGGAGGGACGATCGAGTTAATCGAGGCGGAAGGTTCGGGTCTCGGTTCCCCCTTTTTCCGAAAAAACCTCGACGGTGACCCGAGGATTGTCCCCCGCGTTCTTTACAACCCATTCCACCGTTTTTATGGGACTGACGGATTGAGGGGTGTTTCCGGGAAGGTGCCCCACGTCGGTCTCCGGTCGGCCGATAACGAGCTCGGCGTCGTTCACCTGCAGCCGGGCTTTCACGGTTTTTGCGGTTTGGTTGCGAAGAGCCTGATGGGTAACATGGGACGGAAGGAATCCTTGGTTCTGGACGCTGATTTTGATGCGGGTTAAGCCTTTTCCCAGAGAAGTTCTTTCGGCGGATGTGATCTGAACCCGCGGAGACATGGATGCCAAGTAGAGATTCCAGGCTGTATGCTTTTTAAGAAAATCCCGATAAACCGGCCCGGGATGGCACATAAGATTGATATAACTTTCGCTTTTCGGATTGTAGATTTTAGAGAGGAATCCCCCGATCTCGACTTTTCCCAGCTGGGGGTGATCATACGGCTGCCAATCCACAAAAATCTCTCCTCCCATTTCCGTGTCGTTCCAGCGAAGTCTCTCCGCTTGCGTTACTTTCCCGTCTTCATCGTAATCACAGGGATATTGACCGATTTCAGGAACGAAACTGAAGGCGCCGTAGTGATCATATGCCCAACCGATCATCACTCCCCAGATAGCGCCGTACCGGGGAGGGCCCCCTCGTCCGTAGACGATTTGAACCTTCTGATCGTTTATGATCTCGCTGTATTTCTTACCAAAGAGAGAATAGACCGTCGAGTCTTCGACCGGCATGGGTTCTTCAATCCCGTTGGCGGGATTGAAGTGTCGGTTGTTGGGCGGGCGGTAAAGAAAATTCCCCGCCATGTGATGGTTGATGATTCCGGTTACATTACGGTGGGAAAACAGGAATTCGGCCACCGCGCGTGTTTCCGGTTCGGATAAGGGAAAAGGACCGGCTCCGTTCTGGATGTATTCCTGCTGCCACTGGGCGGGCCAATTGCGGTTGATATCCAGACCGCCGATTCCATCTTCGTTGAAAAGGCCGTCATGATCATTGTCGACACCTTCCGTAAGAACCCGCCATTCCCCTGTTTCGTCTTCTTTTCTGCGAACCATGAGGCGCGGCTCTTCGGGGTCCGAACGCATGGTTCCCAGGGGATCTTTAATGCGCATTTGGGTGATGTTACCGTCCTGATTCAAATCATCAGGCGGATCTTCGTCGAATGATCCGTCTCTATCCGAATCGTGCGGACGGACGCTGCTGCGAAGGCCGTCGGGATGCGTGAGATAATAGTCGGATCCGTCGGGATTCAACTTCGGCATGATATAGATGGCATTGGTGTCGAGAAGGCGCGTGATTTCTTCGTCATGACCGTATCCGGAAAGCAAGGTCTCGATGGTGTTCAAACATACGGCGCAGCCGAAGACCTCGGAAGAATGCAGGTTTCCGTCCATCCAGAATCCGGGTTTCTTCAAAGCGCCGCCGGTGGATTTGTTGGTGATTTCCAGTACCAGCAGATCTTTACCAAGAAAGCTTTTGCCGATGGTGTGCAGGGTGGTGAGCTTCGGCATGTCCACACTGACGGTTTTCAGAAAAGAACGAACCTCTGAAAAAGTGTAGTTATGATCGTATTTTAACGGACGCGCCGGCGCGGCGTCCCGTCCCTGCCCCGGGACTGCGGTAATGGGAATAAGCAGAACAAACGAGAGAATCCCGATAAAACGCGTTTTCATATTCGACCTCCATAATATGTCAACCGCACCCGGATGAAATATCGGAGGCGGCGATAAGCCTCGACGATACCTTGATCAGCCGATGACGGTATCGACTCCGGACGTCCCGTTGACCTGAATCAAAAGATGGTTCGGGGCGCAGACAATGCGTTCTCCCCCCAGAAAGACGGGCGGCGAGAGCTGGCAGATGTGGTTGCGGCAGGACGATTCGTCTATCCAGGCTTTTCCGCCGCGGATGCGGACTGAAATCTCACCTGTTTTAACGGAGAAACGGGCGGAGCGGTCGGTATCCAGCTTCATCCGGGCGATGGCGTTTCCCTGTCGATAAATGGAAATAGAGTCTCCCGGAGAGGAGAAGGCCGACGGTCTGCGGAAAGCGATAACCGTCAGGCCCGTGGCGTTTTGGCGGCCGTGGTAGATATCCCGCCAGAGAGACATCAGCCGGCGGGAGCGGAGATCCCATACCTTGCCGTTTCGCACCAGGGCGAAAGAAGGAGAAGCCGATTGCCGCAGGACGCTGTGAGAAAGGGTCATATCCGCGTTGGCGGTGCCGGGTACGTGCCGAAGCCCCGCGTTGGAGAGTGCGTCGATGAGTCCTGATTCGGAGGGAAAATCATTGAGCAGTACAAAGCGGTTTCCGTTTACCAGGGACATTTTATTCAATTCCTGCAGGATCATGGGAATATGGTCCTCGGGATTGTCGGCGATCAAAAAAAGCTCGCTCTCACTGGTTCGAGATTGCGACGACAGTAGAAGCGGTGTAAACAAAGGTGTCATCAGCATGGTTTTAAAGAAATTCCGTCTATCCATGGCAGCCTCCTTTAGCGGTTATGGCAGTGATAACCGGATAGAGATATTTTCGTGATTTTTTTGGGAAAGACATAAAAAGGCCCAATCCTCCCAAGAGAAGACCGAGAATCAAACCGGCGGCACCCGCCTTGGATGATGAAAGACGCAGAACGCCGGAAAGGGCGTAACCTGCGCCCATCCCGATCAAGGCGGCGGTCAGCAGCGTGCCGAAGAGAAAGATCAAGGCCCGGTTGTATCGAGATTCGGGAACTTCGATGAGGACGCGGTCTCCCGGTGCCGCGTTCAAGGGATTCAGGGCCGAGATGAGGCCGTTGTCCTGCTTGTTGCCAGCGCAAAGAAGGCGGGCATGGCAGTCCTCGCACGCCGAAAGGCAGTTGACTTCCACTCGAGCGAGATCGGCGTCGGTGGAAACGACGCGGGCGTTATCCTTGATCATTGTTTGATATCCGTCCGATCGCGTTTGTCGGACATTTTTCAATCGCTGGAATTTTTTCCGGTTCTATCTTATTGATGTCGATAATTTTCGCGAGGTTGTTTTCAAGTACGATCGCTTCCGGGCATGCCCGAACGCAGATTCCGCATCCGATACAGGCATTTTTGCAGGCTTTTTTCGCGGCCGGACCCCGTTCTTCAGAGCGGCAGAAAACCATTATCTCTTGTTCGGCCGGCAGCAACTCAAGGATGTTTCGGGGACACGCGTCCACGCATTTGCCGCAGGCCGTGCATTTTTCCTCATCGACGACGGGAAGACCGTTTTCTCCGATGTGGATCGCATCGAACAAGCAAGCTTGGACGCAGTCTCCAAGACCGAGGCATCCGTAGGAACAGACTTTGTTTCCTCCTACCAACTGAGCGGCGGTACAGCCGTCGATTCCATGATAGATTCCGCGGTCGGGAGCGGCTTCGGCCGTCCCCTGGCAGTGTACGCGGGCGACTTTCTTGGTCATTTCTCCCGCTTGAACGCCGAGAATCTCAGCGACTTGAGAGGCGACGTCCTGTCCTCCGACGGGACAGCCGTTGGGCGGAGCATCGCCCTTTACGACGGCTTCGGCAAAGGCCCGGCATCCGGAAAAGCCGCAGGCGCCGCAGTTGGCCTGGGGCAGGATCTCCGAGATCTTGACGACCTTGGGATCTTCCTCAACCTTGAGTTTTTGGTAGGCGATGGCGAGACCGAGAGCGAAAAGAAACCCTAGGGCCGCCATGGTGAGGATCGGTATTATGAATTCCATCCTAAATCATCCCTGAGAAGCCGAGAAAAGCCAAAGCCATGATCCCGGCAACGATTAGTGCGATTCCGGCGCCTTTGAGGGGTTCCGGTACGTCGGCCAGATCGAGCTGTTCCCGTATGCCGGCCATCAGCACGATCGCGAGAGTGAATCCCAAACCGGATCCGACTCCGAAGATAACCGTTTTTATAAAATTATAGTTATTCAGGGCGGCGAGGAGCGCCAGCCCCATGATGGCGCAATTGGTGGTAATGAGCGGAAGATAGATCCCCAAGGCTTGGTAAAGAGGAGGACTTATTTTTCGGATGAACATTTCGACCAGCTGAACCAGAGATGCGATAACGAGGATAAACGAAACGATCTGAAGGTAATCGAGGTTGAAGGGAATGAGGATCCAGTGGTTGATCATCCAGGAAAAGACGGCCGTGATGGTCATTACGAAGGTGACGGCCATTCCCATGGAGACCGCGGAATCCAGCTTCTTGCTGACTCCGAGGAAAGGGCAGATTCCCAAGAAGTAGTGGAGAATGTAATTGTTAACGAAGATGGAAGAGATAAAGAGTGCGATGAGTTCCACTATTCCGATCTCCTCTGTTTGGTTTTGCTTTCAATCAATAAGGCAAGGGAAAGCAGTATCCCCAGCGTGATAAACGCTCCCGCCGGAAGAATCATGATGATCCAGGGTTCGAACCATGCGCCCATGACCTGGTGGCCCAAAAAGGTTCCGGCTCCCAGGACCTCCCGAATGGAACTGAGCAGCAGCAGGGCGAGAATGAAGCCCGAACTCATACCCAGGGCGTCGACCAAGGACCGGCCGACACTGTTTTTCGATGAGAAGGCTTCCTGACGGCCCAAGATGATGCAGTTGACAACGATCAGGGGAATGTAAGGACCCAGAGATTTCGAGATGGGAGGAAAAAAGGCCTGGAGAAAGCGGTCGGCCATCGTGACGAAAGTCGCGATGATCACGATATAACTTGCGATGCGGACCTGGCTGGGAATGAGTTTTTTTATCGAGGCCACGACGAGCGAACTGAAAATCAGCACGAAAGACGTGGCCAGGCCCATGGCGATCCCGTTGATGACGGCGTTGGTCACCGCGAGGGTCGGGCACATACCCAGAAGTTGTCGAAAAACGGGATTTTCCTCCCAGAGCCCCTTGATGTATTCCTGTGCGATGCTTTTGGTTGGCATCTTAATCCTCTCTCCCGAGCTCGCCTTTGTTTTTAAGGCTTTTCAATTTTTCCAAGGAAAGATTGACCGTTTCGAGCACTTTTTCCGAGGAGATCGTGGCGCCGGTGATGGTGTTCACCTCCGAGGCGGACAGCTCCGCCGGGGAATCGACCGCCGGCTTTCTAAGCGTCAGCGGTTCTGATGCGTCCCGGTTTTCCCAGAATTGAAGAAACGTTTCTTTTTCCGTGATTTTTGCTCCCAGACCGGGAGTTTCGGCTTGGTCGATGATGACCATGCGGCTTATTTTCGAGACGGAAACATCCGTGCCGTACATCAGGGTGATAACATCCTGAAATCCGGTTCCGGAAGTGTAAACGGCATAGCCTATGATCCGTCCGCCGTTATCTTTGCTTCCATAAACAGTAAAATCTTCTTCTTCAAAAAGTTTTTCGCTTTCAACGGTGTCGGGAACGACCTGAAGGATGGCATCCTGGACACCTTTAAGGTTATTCATGGCGATAGGTTTTTTGGTAAGAGATCCGACGCTGGCGAGGAACCCTCCGGAAAGGATCCCGACGGAGGTGAGAACGAGAATCATTCGTGTCGTCAGGTTCAAGACGCCCTCCTTTCACCGAAAATACGGGGCCGCGTCGAGCGGTTGATGAGTGGAACAAAGGTATTCATGAACAGGATGGAGAACATGACTCCTTCGGGATAACCGCCGAAAAGGCGGATCAAGGCGATCATAAGACCGATCCCGACGGCATAGATCCAGGTTCCCAATCCGGTTATGGGGGAACTTACCAGGTCGGTGGCCATGAAGAAGGCGCCGATCATGAGGCCTCCCGCCAAAAGGTGAAAAGAGGGAGAGGCATAGCGCTCGGGGTTGATGGCCCAAAAAATACCGGTGAAGACGGTCAGGGTTCCGAGGATACCCGCAGGAATCCTCCAGTCGATCGCTTTTTTGTAGAGTAAAAAAGCGGCGCCCAGGAGGAGTGCGATCGTTGATGTTTCGCCCAGGCACCCTCCCGTGTTACCCCAGAACATATCACGTAGGGGGGACATGATGCCTTCCGCCAGCGCATTGTGAAACTTGAGATTTCCGAGAGGGGTTGCGAAGGTCGCGGTGTTGACCTGCAGTGTAACCGGCGGGATCCACGTTGTCATGCCGATGGGAAAAGCAACCTGCAGAAAGGCGCGTCCGACCAGAGCCGGGTTGAAGATGTTGTCGCCGAGGCCTCCGAACACCTGTTTGCCCAGAGCGATCGCGACGACGCCCCCGATGACAACCATTTCCGGAGCCAGGGATGGAGGCAAGGTCATGGCCAGAAGCAGTCCGGTGATGACCGCAGAGCCGTCCCAAACGGAACTCATGGGTTTTTTACGCAGCTTGAGGAATACGGCCTCCGTCAACAAACAAGCCGCGATGGACAACGAATACAGCAGGAGCGCGCGAAACCTGAAAAAATAGAAAGACGCGGCGACCGCGGGCATCAAGCTCAAGATGACCGTATACATAATCTTGGGAACGGAGTCTTTGTGATTGAAATGAGGCGAAGATTGAAGAATGATTTTTTGATCCGACATCATGCACTCTTTTTCCGTTTTTGGCTTATGATTTTATTCTTTCCAAGGCGAAGCCATTGGACGAGCGGAATTTTAGCCGGACAGGAATACTGACAGGAGCCGCACTCGACGCAGTCGAGGATGCCCCATTGTTCGGCTTCGGAAAGGATATCGTTCTTCACGTATTTCATGAGCAGGGTCGGGACGAGCCCCATGGGGCAGTGTTCGACGCAGCGGCCGCAGCGAATGCATTTGTATTCCGAAACGCCTTCGGGAAGCGGCCAGGCTAATATCCCGGATGTTCCCTTGATCACGGGGATATCGGGATTCCATTGGGAGATTCCCATCATGGGGCCGCCCATGATCATGAGGTTAGCGCCTTCGATCAAACCTCCACAGTGCTCGATTGCTGTTTTAAAGGGAGTTCCGATCCGTACGATGAGGTTCTTGGGGTCCCGGATTCCGGGCCCTGAAACCGTAACGGCTCTTTCGTAAAGAGGAAGGCCGCGGCTGACGGCATCCCAGACGGCTTTGACCGTGCCCACGTTTTGAACGACGACGCCGACATCGAAGGGCAAGCCTCCCCGGGGAACTTCCCGCTTGAGAAGGGCATAGATAAGATTCTTTTCCGCGCCCTGCGGGTATTTGGTTTTGAGAAGGACGACTTCGGTTTTCGGCCCCTTGGCTCTCTCCTGAAAGAGTGCGAACACATCCTTTTTGTTGTCCTCGATGCCGATGATGACCTTCTCCGCGCCGGCGGCCTTGCGGACGAGTTCGGCGCCTTGGAGTACGGCGTCCGACGATTCCAGCATCAAACGGTAGTCCGCGGTGAGGACGGGTTCGCATTCGCATCCGTTCAGGACGATCGTATCAACCGGTTTGTCTTTGGGCGGCGACAATTTCACGGCGGTAGGGAATGCCGCGCCGCCGAGCCCGACGATGCCGGCCTCCCGGATACGTTCCCGGATCTCGTCCGGGCTCAAAGCGAATGGATCGGCAACGCCCTTGATATCGGAGGCCAAGCGGTCTTCACCGTCATTGGCTACAGTGACCGTCGGAACCGGCTTGCCCGAGGGGTGATGATAACCGTCTACGGCCGTCACTTTTCCGGAAACGCTGGAATGAACGGATGCCGAGAAAAGGCCGCTACATTCTCCGATCTTTTGTCCGAGAAAAACCTCATCCCCCTTTTTTACAAGGGGTTCTGCCGGTTTCCCGAAGTGTTGATTCAGGGGAATATATACCTTTTCAGGAGGCGGAAGGACTTCAAACGGCTTTGCGGCCGTAAATTCTTTATGCTCCGGAGGATGAACTCCGCGGGGAAACGTTTTGGCTTTCATGGTCTCCACTTTCCAATATTTTGGAATCCTAAAGTTTATTCATTCTCAAGGCCCTTTGTCAACCCAAAAGTATATATGCATGTGCCGAAGGTCGATTCGGTTGACGTTCCTAAAGCAACGATTTCTTTGCCTTTTGAATTAATGTCGGTTAAGATAGAAAAAATTTAACGTGCTGATTTATGGGCACAATCGGGGCGAAAGAATGACGGTAACGTTAGAGCAAGTCAACGGTAAGAAAGACTTAAAAACTTTTATTTATCTGCCGGAAAAGCTGCATGCCGGGCATAAGAATTGGGTTCATCCCATATACAGCGATGAATTCAAGTACTTTAATCCGGATAAAAATCCGGCGTTCGCTTCTTCCGACACGCGTCTTCTGCTTGCCTTCAGGGACGGTCGGCCGGTCGGGCGCATCATGGGAATCATCAATCGACGCTATAACGAAACCCAAGGTGAAAAAACCGCCCGTTTCGGATTCATCGAATCCCCGCACGACGAGGAGGTCGTTCGGGCGCTGCTGACGGCGATCGAGGATTGGGCCCGTGAAAAAGGGATGAATAAGATCATCGGTCCCTATGGATTTACCGACCAGGATCCGGAGGGCTTCCTGGTCGAAGGGTTCGAGCACCGGGCAACCATCGCAACCTGTTATAACTTCGAGTGGATGCCGGAGTTGGTGGAAAAACAGGGCTATACCAAAGAGCTCGATTATTATGTATATAAACTGGATGTGCCCAAGGAGCTTCCGGACTTTTATAAACGGATCTGCGAAAGGGTGGAGAGAAAAGGTGTTTTCAACGTGATCGAGTTCAAATCCCGGAAGCAACTGAAAACATGGGTGAAACCGATTCTGCACCTGATGAACGAATGTTACTCCAACAGCAATATATACGGGTATGCAAATCTCGACGAAAGGGAGATGGAGGAGCTGGGTAAGCGGTATATCCCCGTCCTCGATCCTCGATTTGTAAAAGCCGTAAAGAAAGATGAAGAAGTGGTCGCCTTTATTATCGGGATTCCGGATATAACCGAAGGGATCCAGAAAGCGCGGGGACGTCTTTTTCCATTCGGTTTTTTGAAGATCCTGCGGGCGGCCAGAACCACGAAACAGCTGGACCTGCTGCTCGGTGCGGTAAAGGATGAATATCGCGGTCGCGGTCTGGATGCCTATATGGGATCCAAGATGATCATGTCCGCACACGAAGCCGGCCTCGAAATCATGGACACCCATCATGAAATGGAGACCAATGTTAAAGTAAGGGCTGAAATGGAAAAGATGGGCGGGAAACTGTACAAGCGCTACCGTGTCTTCAACAAGGCCCTCCGGCCGTAGCCCCGGATCCGGAACACCTGACGTGCCGGAGAAGGAGTCGGATTTGTATTCGTAAGACGATGGGGGCCGCGCTCGCCGTCCCCGATTGAAAATACTGGAGGACAGCGGGATGGATCTCTCGTGGTTGGACATAGGGGTCTTTCTGGGGTTTATCGGTTTCGTCGTCGGAACCAGTCTATATAAAAGCCGAAAAAAAGCGACGCATGAGGATTATTTTCTAGCTGGACGCAATCTCGGATGGTATCTGATCGGATTTTCGCTGATCGCCTCCAACATTTCCACGGAACAGATCGTAGGCCAGTCCGGCCAAGGGGCGGGGGCGGTGGGACTGGCCGTAGCCAGTTATGAATGGGTGGCCGCGATAACCCTCGTCTTCGTGGCGCTGTTTTTTCTTCCCAAGTTTTTAAGGAGCGGAATCTATACCATCCCGGAATTCCTGGAGCACCGTTACGGCCCCCTGCCCCGCGCCATTATGGCGTTTTACACGATGATCGTTTATATCGGAGTAACCATCTCCGCCGTCCTTTATTCGGGCGGCTTGACGCTGCATACGATTTTCGGGATTAACCTAACGTCCGCCGTCTGGATCATCGGTGTCCTCGCCGCGTTCTATACAACGATCGGGGGTTTGAAAGCCGTGGTCTGGGCGGATTTGATCCAGGGATCGGCCCTGCTGATCGGGGGAGCCGTCACGCTTTTTCTCGGCCTCGCCGCCGTCGGAGGCATCAAGCCCTTTCTGGCGGCGAATGCCGATAAGCTGCACATGATCCTGCCAGCCGAACACCCCGAAATCCCCTGGACGGCCTTGATTATCGGAATCTGGATCCCCAATCTGTATTACTGGGGGCTGAACCAATACATTTCCCAGCGTACCCTGGGGGCCCGGTCTCTGCGGCAAGGACAGCTGGGGATCGTTTTTGCCGCCGGATTGAAACTGCTGATTCCTTTTATTATCGTTATCCCTGGAATCATCGCGTTGCAGCTTTATGGGGGGCAGCTTGCAACCAGCGACCAAGCTTATCCCCTCCTTATCAAGAACCTGATTCCGGTGGGTCTGAGAGGATTCATGTTCGCCGCGATCTTCGGTGCGATCATGAGCACGCTGGACTCCATGCTCAATTCCGCGTCTACGATTTTTACCATGGATCTTTATAGACGGCATTGGAAAAAAGAGGCTTCATCGAGCGCATTGATACGCATCGGGCGGATCATGACGGTGTGTTTCGTGGTCGTAGGTTGTCTGATCGCTCCGCTGTTGGGTGATCCCAAGCTGCAGGGCATTTTTCACTACATTCAGGATTTTCAGGGCTTTATCTCACCCGGAATCCTGGCCGCTTTTGCATTCGGTTTGATCTTTCGACGCGCTCCGGCATCGGCCGCGGTGGCGGCCCTGGTTTTGAACGTCCCGGTCTACGGAATCCTCCATCTCCGCTGTTTCGATCACATTGTATTTCTCAATAAAATGGCCATTACCTTCGGCGTGTTAATCCTGGCGATGGGAGCTCTGACTTTATGGCGCCCCCTGAGGGAGCCCAAATCCCTTCCCGCAAGAAGCGGGATAGACATGCGCTCATCTTCCGTCGTCTTGTGGTTGGGGCTGGGAGTGATCTTGATGACGGTGGGACTGTATGTCCTGTTTTGGTGAGCCCGGCGTTTTCCTTTGCATGAGCGGCTATTTGGTCTCGGCCCAGTTGATCCCCCATCCGAGGTGGATGCTCAGCGGAATGCTGAGAGGGTGGACGGCTTCCATCTTTTCTTTAACGAGAGCTTCCATTGTGTCGCATTCTTCCTTGGGAACCTCGAAAATAAGCTCATCGTGAACTTGGATGATCATCCGGCTCTTAAGTTTGAGACGCCTCAGTTCTTTCCAGATATCGATCATGGCTTTTTTCATAAGATCCGCTGCGGTTCCCTGGATAGGAGTATTGAGGGCGATGCGGCGCCCCGCTTGTTGCGTGACCCTGTTGGCCTGGCGCAATTCCGGAACCGGCCTCTTTCTTCCGAAGAGGGTTTCGGAGTAACCGCGATCGCGGGCCGTTTCCACGCAGTCGTCCAGGAATTTTCGGACGCCCGGATATTTTTCGAAATAAAGGTCGATGAACTTCCGGGCCTCCGCATTCGAAGTTGACAGTTCCTTGGCAAGGGAAAAGGCGGAAGTGCCGTATATGATGCTGAAATTAATGATTTTGGCGCGCCGCCTGCGTTCCTCCTCAAAAAGAGAGGCGGATTGGGAGAAAACGCGTTCCGCGGTTTCGGCATGAACGTCTCCTCCGCGGCGGAAAGTCTCAATCATGGCCGGGTCCTGGGAGAGGTGAGCCAGAATTCGCAGCTCGATTTGGGAATAATCGGCACCGAGAAAAAGATGACCCGGAGAGGGAATAAACGAAGCGCGGAACCGCCGGCCCCGTTCGCCGCGGACGGGGATATTCTGGAGGTTGGGGTCGCTGCTCGACAGTCTTCCGGTTGAGGCGACCGTCTGGTTGTAGGAGGTATGGATGCGGCCGGTTTGGGGGTTGATCATCAGTGGAAGAGCGTCCGCATAGGTTGATTTTAACTTGGAGAGCTGCCGGTATTCCAGGACGTGGTCTGCGATAGGAGATTGCCGGGCCAGGTCCTTGAGGACGTCTACGTTTGTGGAGCGGTTTTTTGTGATTTTGGTTTTCCGGGAGGGGAGAAGCCCCATCTTATCGAAGAGGATATGTGCCAGCTGTTGGGGAGAATTTATGTTGAAAGACTCTCCGCTGATGGAGAAGATTCGTTTTTCCAGGGCTTGAAGTTCCTCTCCCAGATCCTGAGACAGGCGGCTGAGAAGACCGGCGTCGACTTGGACACCACAAGTTTCCATGTCCGCCAGAACCTCTATCAGGGGTTGCTCGAAATCGCGGTATATCTTGTCCAGACCTTGACTTTTGACCGATGCCCAGAGTCGATCGGACAGCCGCAGGGCCAGATCCGCGTCCTGGCAGGCATAGGGTGTGACCCGATCGACGGGAACCGCGTTCATGGTGCGTTCCTCTTTTCCTTTACCGACGATATCGTGGTAGGAGATGGTTTTTATTTGGAGATGGGAGAGAGCGAGCCGATCGAGTCCATGCTTTCCCCAATTAGGCTCCAGAAGATAGGAGAGGATCATGGAGTCAAGCTCGATTCCGGCCAGAGGGAGGCCTTCCCGCTGCAGCACGATGCGGTCATATTTGATGTTTTGCCCGATTTTCTTGATCTTCGGATCGGCGAGAACCGGACGGAGCCGTTGAAATGCGGCATGCTTGGCAATCTGCCGAGAAACGATGTCGGCATCGTGCCCCAGAGGCAGATAATAAGCTTCTCCTGGATCTGTGGCGAAGGAGATGCCCACCAGACGAGCCTGAGTGGGAAAGGGGCTCGTGGTTTCGGTGTCGATAGAGAGGCGGCGCTTGGACTTGATCTGTTCGATCAACGCGTCCAGTTCACGAGGTGTTTGGATCGCCCGGTAGCGCGTTTCGGGAGCGGGGGCTGCTTTGAGATATCCGGCCAGAAGGGAGGAAAAGCCCAGATCCCGCAGCAGCGGAGCCAGTTTGTCGATATCCGGTTCGGAGAGGCGGAATGTATCCAAATCAAAAGGAAGCTCAAGATCTTTTTTAATGGTGGCGAGTTGACGGCTGATGTGCAGTTTTTCAAGATTGTCCTCGAGCTTCTGGCGAATCCTGGGATTTTTGATCTGACCGAGATTTTCCAGAAGGGATTCCAGCGAGCCGAATTGTGTCATCAAAGACTTGGCCGTCTTTTCCCCGATCCCCGGAACTCCCGGGATGTTATCCGAAGGATCTCCCCAAAGCGCCAAAACATCGACAACCTGGTTCGGAGCAACGCCGAATGACTCCTTGACGGCGGTCTCGTCCATGAGGGCCTCTTTGTTTAAGTTGTATACCGAGGTTCCCTGGTCCACAAGCTGGTAGAGATCTTTGTCGTTGGTCACGATCACCGAAGGAATTTGAAGTTCCGTAGCCCGGCGCGCCAGGCTTCCCAACAGGTCGTCCCCTTCATAAGCGGCCATTTCGAAAACAGGGATATTGAGGGCGTTAAGGATCTCTTTCAGGACAGGCACCTGGGGGATCAGGTCTTCCGGCATGGGTTTGCGGTTTGCCTTGTATTCCTTGAAAGCGTCATGACGGATGGTCGGTCCCTTGGAGTCGAAGACGATCCCAAGGTATTGAGGTGATTCGGAAACGATAAACTTATTCAAGCTGGTCAGGAATCCGAAGATGGCGTTGGTGGGAAAACCCTTGGAATTGGAGAGCCGCCGGATTGCGTAGAAGGAACGGTAGAGCAGAGAATTGCCGTCGATGAAAAAGATCTTCTTTTCCGCCATTTAGGTCATCCTTGCGTGTGGATTGATCGGATTCGCGGAAAGCGGCTTCAGGAAACCGAAAGCCCTCCGGATCCGAGGATACGGGAAGTTCGAAATACCCGGTTCTCTTCGGACATCAGCAGTGGTCGAATCTGCCCGAGGAAACTTCATCCAGAATCATCTGGTGTTGTTTCTTAAGAAGCTCCCGCAGTTTGCTTTTCAGATCCGGATGCTCGAGGTGCTCGATATAGGAGTTCCTTCTGGAGGAGAGAACGCGTCCCGATTTGAAGATAATGGATTCGATATAGGGAGCCCGCGGACCTTTGTCCTGGGTTTGTACGTGATATCTTACCCCGAGTCGGTCGATCTCCGTGTTGTATCCGGCCATTGTTGGATTTCCTTATTCCTATTTATTATACTCTGCGAGAAGACTTTGGCAAGAAGGGAATGCGAAGCATGGATTATATCGCCGAAAACCGCTGCCGTCACCGGCTTCCTCCGGGGGGACAAGATTGTTGACAAAGTAAAGTAGAATGATATAATAGATTGACTTTTTTTGAGAGAAAACATGAACATCGATATTGATAGACTTCCCTCTGGCGGTTTGAATATCAGCCGGGATTTTGAATTCCACAATGAGGATTTTGTGGAAGAAAACGCCGTGCTGTTGAAGCCTCTGCACGCGGATGTTTTTATTCGTAAGCAGGGGGAGGAGGTTTATGTAAAGGGGCGGATTTCCACTCTCGTCAACTTCATCTGCTGCCGTTGTCTTTCCCCTTTCGAGTTTGAAGTCGATACTCATTTCGATCTGGTTTTTCTTCCGGAAGAATTAGATGTAGTCAAGGAACAGCTGGAACGCGATGATGTCAACAGGCTGTTCTACTACAGCCGATCGCTGAATCTCGAAGAGGTGGTGCTGGAGCAGCTGAACCTGACGTTTCCGACACGACCGTTGTGTTCGGAAGACTGCCAAGGCATTTGCCCCGTGTGCGGTCAATTGATCGATAACGGGGATTGCACATGCTCTCAAAAAAACGCGGATACGCGTTTAGGAAAATTAAAGATATTTTTAAGAGACAAAAGTTAAATGGCTAATCCGAAAAGAAGACATTCACATTCCAGAACAAAGAAAAGACGAAGTCACGACGGACTTGAGGTTCCCTCTATGTCCGTGTGCTCCAACTGCGGTAACCCCAAGCTCCCGCACCGGGCCTGCCCGGAATGCGGATTCTATAAGGGCCGTCAAGTGATCGAAGGTACCGGGGATTGATGCCGGAGGCTTGATGCGAGTTGCGGTTGATGCCATGGGGGGTGATTACGGCCCCGGGATTATCGTCAAAGGGGCGGTCAGCGCCGCCCGGGAGTTCCAGACGGAGGTGTTGCTGGTCGGTGACGAAACCCTTATTCGGCGTGAACTGAAAGGCTTGGATTGTTCCCGCGCTCATATCGAGGTCATCGGGGCATCGGAGTCCATCGGCATGAGCGAAGGACTGCGGTCTTTTCGAAAAAAGGGAAAATCGTCCATCCGGATAGGAACACAGTTGGTCAAGGAAAAAAGAGCCGATGCCTTCGTCAGCAACGGCAATACTGGAGCGGTGGTTTATATCTCCAAGAAAGTCCTGGGCGCTATCGAGGGCGTGGAAAGGCCCTCTCTGGCCCTGCTGGTTCCCTCTCTCAACGGCTCAACACTGCTAACGGATGTCGGCGCGAACGCCAACTGTAAGCCCCAGCACCTGGAACAGTTTGCCCAGATGGGCCGCATCTTCATGGAGAGCGTCATGGGGCTGGAAAGGCCTCGTGTCGCGCTCATGAGCATTGGAGAGGAGGGCGGGAAGGGGAACGACCTGACCCGGGATGTCTATGAGCGGCTTACCGCGGCGCCGTTGAATTTTATCGGCAATATCGAAGGAAGAGACCTCTATTCTGGCAAGGCCGATGTGATCGTCAGCGACGGCTTTACCGGAAACGTCGCGCTCAAGACGAGTGAGGGGGTTTTGGACTCCTTTGCGCGCATGGCCCGGGTCGAAATCATGAAAAATGTTTTTGCCAAACTCGGCTTCCTGCTGATGAAGAGGCATTTGAAAAAATTGTTCAAGCGGGTGGATTACTCTGAATACGGAGGGGCTCATCTCCTGGGAATCAACGGAGTTTGTATCATCGGACACGGCCGGTCCAACCCGGTCGCGGTGAAGAACGCCATTCGGCTTGCCAAGGACTATGTAACGAACCAAGTCCAGGAAAAAATCCATGCCGAGGTTTTGCGGGGGACGCACGAATTGAGAGGAGCGGAGGTATAAGATGGAATTTACGGAAAAGATTTCCGTGATTACAGGAGCCTCACAGGGGATCGGTGAAACCCTCGCCAGGATGTTGGCCCGGGAAGGAGCCCTCACAGTGCTTCTCGATGTCCAGCGGGAAAAATTGGAATCCGTCATCCGATCCATTAGGAACGAGGGAGGGCGTGCCGCCTCCTATCTCGTGGATGTCGGCGATCCCGAACAAGTGTCCGATGTGATCGAAACCATACGGGCCGAGCACAGCCGTATTGACCATCTTGTCAACAACGCGGGGATCACCCGTGATAATCTCATAATGCGGATGAAGGAGGAGGAATGGGATTCCGTTCTTCGAGTCAATTTGACCGGTGTCTTCCATCTCTGCAAATCCGTAATCAGAACAATGATGAACCAGCGAAGCGGCCGTATCGTCAACCTGGCATCGGTTTCCGGGGTCATGGGAAACGTGGGGCAGGCCAATTATTCCGCCTCCAAGGCGGGAGTGATCGGCCTGACCAAAACGCTTGCCCGGGAAGCCGCGCCTCGCGGGATTACGGTCAATGCCGTAGCTCCGGGTTACATCGGCACTCCGATGACGGAAAAATTGTCGGATTCCATAAAGAGTCAGTATTTGAATATCATCCCCTTGAAACGGTTCGGAACGCCGGAGGATGTCGCCCATGCCGTGAGGTTTTTACTCTCGGACGCGGCGTCATATATCACGGGGGAAGTGCTCCATGTCAACGGTGGCATGCGGATGTAAATATTATAATCAAATGATTTGAAAAAAAGTTGGGGAGGAAAGTATGGAACGTGAAGAATTATTAGCAAAAGTAAAATCTATCGTGGCCGACAAGTTGAGCATCAGCGAAGATCAGGTTACGGAAAGCGCTTCGTTCATCGATGATCTCGGCGCCGATTCTCTTGACACGGTAGAGTTGGTGATGGCGCTGGAAGACGAATTCGACCTGGACATTCCCGATGAAGATGCGGAAAAGCTCACCGCGGTTGGCACGGCCATGGATTATGTTTTGAATCATCTCTCTAAAAAGTAGCGAAAAGCCCTCAAATGGCAGCAACCGTTTTTAATCAAGGAGAAGTCTCTCCCCGGAGGGTCGCGATAACCGGTATAGGGATCGTTTCTCCCCTCGGGCTGGGGATCAAAACCAATTGGGAAGCCGTTCAGGCTGGCCTTAACGGAGTCGGCCCGCTCACCCGATTTGATTCAAACGGGTATTCCAGCCGTGTGGCGGGAGAGGTCAAGGACTTTGATCCGGAAGCATTCCTCGATCGCAAAGAGGCCCGCAAGATGGATCTTTTCATCCAGTATGCCGTTGCCGCCGCGGAGATGGCGGTACGGGATGCGGGACTCGACCGGGACTCGATTGCCGGCGATCGATCCGGTGTTTATATCGGCTCCGGGATCGGAGGGATCGGTTCGATCGAAAGGACGCATGCCAACCTGCTGGAAAAAGGACCAGGGAGGGTCTCGCCGTTTTTCCTGATCGCGACGATCATCAATGAAGCCGCGGGACAAGTCTCCATTCGGTATGGGGCGAACGGTCCCAACTTGGCTAATGCCACGGCATGTTCCACCAGCGTTCATTCCGTGGGCGACTCCTTCAGGATCGTTGCCCGGGGAGACGCCGATATCATGCTGGCGGGGGGCGCGGAGGCGCCGTTGACTCCTCTCGGAGTCGCCGGTTTCTGCGCGATGCGTGCCCTTTCCACCCGTAATGATTCGCCCGAAACCGCATCGCGTCCCTTTGATGCTCAGCGGGATGGCTTCGTGGTGGCGGAGGGATCGGCGATCCTGATCCTTGAGGAGTTGGAACACGCCCGCCGGCGGGGAGCCGATGTTTATGCGGAAATCGTAGGGTACGGCCTCAGCGGTGACGCATACCATGCTTCCGCACCCGCGATGGACGGCAAGGGAGCCGGTCTCTGCATGCGGAAAGCTCTCGAGGACGCGGGGGTTGAACCGCAGTCGGTTTCTTATATCAACGCCCACGGGACATCGACGCCCTGGAACGACAAAATAGAAACCCTGGCGATCAAAACGGTTTTTGGCGAGCATGCCAGGAAACTTGCCGTCAGTTCCACCAAGTCCATGACCGGGCATCTGCTCGGCGCCGCAGGAGGGATCGAGTTGGGCTTTACGGCCTGTGCGCTCAAGCAGCAACTCATCCCGCCGACCATTAATTATGAGAACCCCGATCCTGAATGCGATCTGGATTATGTGCCCAACAAGGTTCGCCGCGCGGAGATGCGCTACGCCTTAAGCAATTCCTTCGGCTTCGGCGGAACCAACGGGTCCTTGCTTCTCAAGCGATACGAAGAGTCTTAAATCCGATTGCTGTTTTGGGAAAGCATCGCTTCCCCGATACCGCATATCCCCGTGATAGAAAAATTGAATTTTCCGTGGGATTTTACTATCATGCAAACGTGTCCCCTGCAAACAACCGGGGCGTTCAAGTGATGTTAGGGCTCATCGGATGAAAATATCAAAAGGAGGAGACTTTGAATATCTTTGTTTTTGTCAAAAGAGTTCCGGATACGGAATCAAAAATACGCATCGACCAAGATAAGGCCGCCATTCAGGAAGAGGGGCTCAATTTCGTGATGAGCCCTTATGATGAATATGCTGTGGAGGAAGCCCTGCGTCTGAAAGAAGCACATGGAGGACAGGTTCGAGTCTTTTCGATCGGGTCGGATGCGACCCAGGTCGTTTTGAAAAAAGCCCTGGCGATGGGAGCGGATGAAGCGGTTTTGATAAAGGACGAAGCCGCTGAAACGTATGACGGCCTGCGAACGGCCCGCGTGATCGCTAAATGTCTGAAGACAAAATATACGGAATACGATCTTCTCCTGTTCGGAAAACAATCCGTGGGAGCGGATAACAGCCAGGTGCCCGCCATGGTCGCCGCGCTTCTGGATCTCCCCCAGGCCAACGTCGTGGTCAAGTTGGATGTTTCCGGAAATGCCGTTACCGTTCATCGGGAAATCGAAGGCGCCAGCGAGTTGGTGACGATGGGGCTTCCGGCGGTTGTCAGTGCTCAGAAAGGATTGAATGAACCTCGTTATGAAACACTCAAGGGAATCATGGCGGCCAAGCGCAAGCAAATCCCGGTGCTCACACCGGATGAATTGGGCGTGGAGGCGGGGGACCTCAATCCGGGATTGATCCTGAAAAAGCTGGAGAGCCCTCCTCCCCGGGAAGCCGGTCGGATCATTGACGACGAGGCGGAATCCGCCGCGAAACAACTGGCGGAATATCTCCGGCATGAAGCCAAGGTTATCTGAGAGGAGCGAGAAAATGATATTAGTTTACCTGGAAGTCAGAAACGGAAAAGTGAAAAAATCCTCTTGGGAAGCCCTTTCGGAGGGCGCTCGAAGAGCGGCGGATCTCGGATGCGAAGTCCACGCCGTGATGGTGGGCCACCATCTTCAGGATGAGGCGCCCGAAGCCTTCGGTTATGGAGCGGTGGCCGTTCATGTTCTGGAGAACTCTCTCCTCAAATCGTATTCGCCCAGCGGATACACCAAGGCGCTCTCCTCCCTCGTTGAGGAACTCAAACCGGAAATCGTCTTCTTTTCCGCCACCTCGATGGGAAAAGATCTCGCGCCTCGCTTGGCGGCGGAGGCCAATGTCAGCCTGGCAGCCGACTGCATTCAAACCGCCGTAGTCGAAGGGAAGTTGGAAGTCGTCCGCCCGGTTTTCGCCGGAAAGGCGTTGGCCACTTTCGGGTTCACGGCGGTCCCGCAGATGGCGACCTTGCGTCCGAACGTTTTTCCTTTGATTGAAACCGAAGCGAAAACGGGTGACGTGAAAAGCCGGGATGTCGTCGTGGCTGAGGATCAGGTCAAAGATCGTGTGTCCGAAGAGCTTCGAACGGAAGGCGCGGAATTGGATGTTACTGAAGCAGAGATTATCGTTTCGGGAGGACGCGGGATCAAAGGGCCTGAAAACTTCGATCTGCTCAAGGAGCTTGCCGCCGTTCTGCCGCATTCCGCGGTCGGCGCCTCGCGCTCCGCCGTGGACGCCGAATGGATCGACCATCAGTATCAGGTCGGACAGACCGGCAAGACCGTCTCCCCCAATCTATATATGGCTTTCGGTATATCAGGCGCTATCCAGCATCTTGCCGGCATGACGTCATCCAAGTTTATCGTGGCCGTCAACAAGGATCCCGAAGCGCCGATATTCAAAATCGCCGATTTCGGAATCGTGGGAGATCTTTTCCAGGTCATACCTCACTTGAAAACGGAGCTGAAGAAAATCCTTTCGGAATAGATCGTCATCCGGATGTGACGCCCGGATTAGAAAATCGCATATACGATCAAGGGGATGACCACGCTCAAAACCAAACTGACGAAGACTTCGAGCGGTTCATGACCGACGTTCTCTTCCATCTTCGCGAACCCCGGTTTTCCCTCGGTGAGCGCATTGATCGTGCGTGACTGCCTTTCTATAATCATGCGGACACTGACCGCATCATAAATGACATTCAAGGTGAGGGCCAGGCTGAGAACGAATATCGCGGAAAAGCCGGTTTCCAGAAACAGCGCCGTGCTCAGGGGGGCGACCAGTGCCGTGTGCCCGGAAGGCATCCCCCCATTTGTGGTGAGTGTACTGCGGTTCATTTCTCCGGTCCGGATCCAGGTGACGATCGGCTTCAGGATATTGATGAACGCCCAAGTGATGACGACGCTGAGAACCAGCTCTTTCATTGTTCTTTCTCCAGGTTGACGGGATTCGTTCGCGTTTTCATATCACGGTTCCTCTCAATTGATGCTCGTCTATGATTCGCTGTCGGATTTTGAATCGTCGAGTTGAAAAACGATCTCTTTTCCCCGATTTCATGGCACGGATCGTTCTTGTTTCGACCGCAGGGACGTCGTTCTTTCGGAGTCAGTGCCCGTAAGGAGATCCTCCCTGTTTGATAACGTCCAGAAGCAGTTGGTTTCTCTCGGATCTGCTTTCTCCCACGCTGGTGACATAGATCGCCGGTTTGTCGACCACGGGACACTTGTTTTCACAGATCCCGCAGCCGATGCAGAGTTCGCTATTGATAAAAGGAGCCAGCGGTGTCTTGACCGTTCCGTCCGGTTGGACGACTTCGATCTTTACCAGCTCGATCGCCTTGGGCGAGACAGGGCAGTGTTCTTCGCAAACGATGCAGGGATCTCCGAACGTCCAGGGGATGCAGCGATTCTTGTTGATCCATGATGTTCCGATTTTAACTTCGGTTTTTTCCTCTATGGTCAGTTCTTTGATGGCTCCGGTCGGACAGACCTGGGAACAGAGCGAACAGTAGTATTCGCAGTACCCGATCTCAGGGACCAGCATGGGAGTCCAGATCCCCTCGGGTCCGGCTTCGGCCAATGTCGGCTGCAGCCCGTTTGTGGGGCAGACCTTCATGCATTCTCCGCACTTGACGCATTTTTCCAGAAACTTGTTTTCAGGAAGAGCGCCCGGAGGCCGGATCAGTTTTTCCGAAGCTCTGGTTTTATGTGGAGAGAGACGGAAGAAAGGAACGGCCAGCGCTCCCAGGAAAGATGAAAAAATCAGTTTCCGGCGGCTCATATCCACGGTCGCTGCAGGTCGCGCACCGAGCTTTAAGGGGAACCGGATCGCGCCGGTGGGGCACAAGGCGGCGCAGGTCATGCAGTATACGCACTCAGAGGTTTTCCACTCATCATTCGGAAAAGGATCGGCCTGGGTCTGACACTGCCGTGTGCATAGGCCGCATTCGATGCATTTATCTCCGTCGATTTCAAGCTTGAGCATATTCCATCGGGCGACGAGGCCCAACAGCGCTCCCAGGGGGCAAATATAGCGACACCAGAATCGTTCTCGGATCAGATTGAGCAGGATGATGCCGAGCAGGAGAGCCGCGAGAAAAAAGCCCTGGATAAACGTTGGATTGATATCCAACGTTTCGAAAAACTGCACCATGACGTCTCCCACGGAAGAAACGTTGATCCGGTACAACATTCCGATGAAACTGGAGGCTGTATGATCGAGAGCGGGAAGAACGCCGGTGGCGAACGAACGAGTGAGCAGTGAAAACGGGTCGAGCCAACCGACCACATTCAAGGTGAAAAGGGTGCCTGTCAGCACGGTGACGAGAACATAATATTTCCAGACCGTGCGGTTGGTTTTCGGATTTTTCGGGCGCAGAAGCTTGGTTTTCTTGAACAAGAAAGAAAAAAACTGATGAATGGAGCCGAGGGGGCAGATCCAGCCGCAGACGACGCGGCCCAGGAAAAGAGTGACAAGAAGAGTTGCTCCGGCCAATATGAAGGCCGGGAAAAATGTACGGGAAGCGATGAAGGTCGTCAGGGCCAGTAAAGGATCGAAGTGGAAAAAGACTTCCACATTCCCGATATAATCTCCTCCGGGAAAGTGTGTTCGGAGCAGAAGCATGAAAAAAAGCGTGAAAAAAGCCAGCTGGCTGATGATCCGCAGAAACTGAAGGACCCGATGATATCTAGATCGTTCTTTTGTCAATGTTCAATTTCTCCAGGTTTATCTGCCCCGCACCGCGTTCATGGGCGAGTTTGAGGTAATTGAGGTCCGCCGCCGTCAGGTCGAAAAAAGAAGCGCCCATGGTATCAACGGCGACATAATCGACGCCGGCGACAAGGGTCTTGTTCAACGTGACGTCGGAAAGCCTTCCTCCCTGGGGTCCGTTCCGGTGCAGGATTCGGTATGCATCCAAAACGGTCAGAGTGGGTTTGAAGAAAGCCGCCAGGTCGACCATGGCGCGATCCAGACCCTGATGAAGTTGGTTTCGGTTTCCTCCCAGAGCGCCCAGCCAGTTCTTCATCCCCATGGTCAGACGGGAAAGACTGTGGTGCTTGGCGATGGGGACGTTTATGATTTTGTCGACCTCGATGAAATCGGTGTAAACATCCCACTCTTTCAACCATTCCCCTCCCAGGGCGACTTTTTTGAGCCGATGGTCATTGGGAAACGGCACCTTGGCCCCGGCTGACTTGGCGGCAGCGGCGATCCCGGAACGGACATAGGTGCGCTTTGCGGGGTTGCAGGGATTGTCCATGACTTGGACCTGTTTGGCGCCGGCGTCGAAACACAGTTCGACAAGGGCTTTCACGACTTCGGGATTCGTGCAGGCCGCCTGTTCTGGGGTTCGGTCCCATCCGATATTCGGTTTGACTAAAACCACGTCTCCCCTGCCGACAAACCGATTCATTCCGCCCAAGGCCGTAACGACTTCCTTGGCCAGAAGGGCGGGCTGTTCTCCCTTGATGACGGCCATATCGGGTAGAGCGGCGCTGTTCCGCGCCCAAAGCCCGGGCCTTACGTTGAGAAGAAGGCCGCCGACGGCCACATCGCGTAAAAAGTCTCTTCTTTTCATGGTAGTCCTATCCTTTTCCTAGAGAGTGCATATATTCGATGATGCCTTGAAAAATTCCTTCGGCGATGTGCTGTCGATAAGCGGGCGTCAACAATCGGTTTTCTTCCTCTTGATTGCTGAGGTGAGAGATCTCGACGAGCACCGATGGCATCTCGCCTCCGATGAGCACCCAAAAAGGGCCGCCCTTGGCTCCCAGGTCTTCCACATTGGAATATTTTTTTTTCAATGAACCGGCAAGCGTGAATTGGATTTTTTGTGCCAACTCCATGGATTCGATGATCTTGCTGTTGCGGGCGATTCTCTGGATAATGTCTTTCATCTCGCTGATGGATTTGGTCGAAGTGGCGTTTTCCCGGGCGGCGATGGCATTGATCGAGGGATCGTTGCTGAAATTGAGAAAGAAGGACTGAATGCCGGAGTGTTTTTTTCTCGGATTGGAATTGGCATGAATGGATATGAACAGATCCGCTTGTTTTTGATTGGCGATGACCGTTCGGTTAACCACCGGAATGAAGATATCGGTTTCCCTTGTGAGGATCACGTTGAGGCCTTCGACCGAGCTCAAAAGTTTCCTGAGGCGCAGGCTGACGTCGAGAACGATGGTTTTTTCGAGAGTCCCCTTTTTCCCGATGCAGCCGGGATCCTTGCCTCCGTGTCCGGGATCTATCACAACCCTTCTGACACCCAAGCCCAATTGCCTGGCGATGCTGTATCCCGAAGCCGTCGGTTTCGCCGGTTGAGGGGTCGATACGTTCCTTCCTTTCGGAAGTGCGGTTTTGGGGTAAATATCGATGACGACTCGAAAGGGATCCGGAAGATGAAAAATGTTGTAGTGATCGATGCGTTCGGTTTCCAGATCGGCCGCGATCCGAACCGTGGACGGATTTTTCTGTGCGATTCGGATCCGTTGGAGATATTGATTCTGGATGGGAATGCTTTTCCCGTGCAGAATGGGATTGAGCCTGGCCTGGAGGATGTCGACGTAAAGGCGGTCGGGGCCGGAGAGGCGGTTGAACGTATATTCCCGCAGCCGGCCGATATCGACGACGATCCTGGTGAATGAAGGGTGCGTGTGATAACGCAGGTTATGGATCTCAACCCGGGAATCCGACTGAGCCGCGGCATGAGGCCCCAATAGACCGAAGCAAGCCGCCAGCACGAGGATTCGCATCCCTGATCGGTATTTTTTTTTGTTCAGCATACTCTATTAAGTCTATAAAATTTATAAAACGCCGTCAATGGACTTGTGTTCATGCTCCGAACTTATTCAATTTCAATGCATGGGCCAGCATGAGGGTCAAGGCTTGAGTGGCCGGGAATCGACCGAGGTATCCCTGTGAGCAGGCGGTCTCCGTGAAAATCCGTACCATATCCGGTTGCGCGGTGCGCGACCGGATGGCGAAGGGATTCGGATGCCACGAGTGACCTTTCAGAAGGCTCGGCGTGGAATGATCGGAGGTGACGACGAGAACATCGGGATTCAGGTCCAAAAGTCGGGGAATCAGCCGGTCGGCGGCTTCAAGAGCCTTTTTTTTCGCCTCGAAATTTCCGTCTTCTCCATAGGAGTCGGTCTTCTTGAAATGAATATAGAAAAAATCATATTGATCGTAATGTTGTTCGACGGTGCGGACAAGATCTTCATATTCGGATCCAACCTGAAGCACGTCCATGCCGACCAGCTGTGCGAGTCCCTTGTACATGGGGTACTGCGCAACGGCGGCGGGATGGAGTTTGACCATTTCACCCAGAGTTGGAATCGAAGGATAGGTGGCGAATCCGCGGAGCAGGACCGTATTGGCTCTCGGGGAATCCGAAAGGATCTCCGTGGCCTGGTCGATAAAACCGTTGGCTGCGCGGGCTGCGCGTTCCGCTTCGGAAGTGAGCGGCCGGGTGTGAGCGAGGGGAAGGTTTTCTTTCTGGGGATCTGCATCGGACAGATCGTCGGATAAGCCTTCTCCGTGAAGCTTGATAACAAAGCGGTGTTCCTTCCCGGGGAACAGCCGGATCTGCGTGTTTTCAATGGGCTCGAGCGAGGCGTTGAGCCGGCGGCACAACTCTTCGTTTTCCTCGGTCGGGATGCGGCCGGCCCTTCGGTCGACGATGAGCCCGTCGCGAAGTGTGGCGAAATTGCCTCGGGCCACCAGGTCGTTCCGACCGACTTCCACTCCCACTCCCAACGCCTCCAGGATTCCGCGGCCTAGAATATATTCCGTTGGATCGTAGCCGAAGAGAGCCAGATGAGCGGGACCGCTTCCCGGGGTTATTCCCATGAAGACGGGATCCGTCAGTCCGCAGACTCCGGCGGAGGCGATGCGGTCGAGATGGGGTGTGTGGGCGGCTTCCATCACGGTTTTTCCATCAATGGGGAGATCCCCCAGTCCGTCCATTACGAAAAGAATGATTTTTGATTTGGTTTGCAAGCTGAGTTGTTTGAGTATGGTTTCCCTTTTCATAGCATGATAAATATAAAAAAATCTGAATTTTAAGTCAATTTTTATTGTTGAAGGCTTTTGCAGTAAGCGTCAGGGAGCGGAGGGAGCAAGAGTTTACTTTGCGGGGAGGCTTTGCTAGAATTGAGGCATGAAAAGGGTTATCGTTCTTGATTTCGGTTCCCAGTACACCCAGCTGATCGCCCGAAAGATCCGCGAGTTGGGCGTGTTTTCGGAGATTTATCCCTTCGATGTCCCTCCCGCACGCTTGAAGCGGGAAAAACCGGGCGCCGTCATCCTTTCCGGCGGCCCTGACAGCGTCTATGCGGCGCAGGCGCCTCGGATCAGCCCGGAGATATTTCGTTTGGGGATTCCGGTTCTCGGAATATGCTACGGCCTTCAGATCATGGCGCATCTTTTGGGGGGTGAAGTGGCGGCCAGCTCCAAGCGCGAGTACGGAAATGCCGCCTTGAAGGTCATCGGCCGGAAAGGATTGCTGGCGGGATTCCGGAATGGGAACCAGGTATGGATGAGTCATGGGGACAAAGTGATGCAGCTGCCGGCTGGATTTGAGGTGACGGCGGTGACCGACAACTGCGAGTCCGCCGTGGTCGAAGCCCCCGCAAAGAAACTTTTCGGGGTGCAGTTCCACCCCGAAGTCGTTCATACCTGTCAAGGTCTGAAAGTTCTATCCAATTTTTTGTTTGTCCAGGCCGGAATGACAGCGGATTGGAATATGAGTTCCTTTATCGACCGAAAAGTGGAAGAGATATCGCGGCAGGTCGGGTCGAAGAAGGTTCTCTGCGGCTTGAGTGGGGGCGTGGATTCGCTCGTGGCCTCGCTGCTGATCCAAAAAGCGGTGGGGGACAAGCTGTTCTGTGTTTTCGTCGATAACGGACTGCTGCGTAAAGGGGAATACCATTCTTTGTTGGATAAATTCCGGAGTCGTTTTTCTTTGAATGTGATCGGAGTGGACGCGTCCGAGCTTTTTCTTAACCGACTGAAGCGTGTGACCTCTCCCGAGCGAAAAAGAAAGGTTATCGGCGAGGCGTTTATCCGGATCTTTCAGCGTGAAGCCTCTGCCATCGGCGGCGTGGAACTCCTGGCGCAGGGAACGATTTACCCTGACGTGATCGAAAGCAAGCCCGTAAAGGGGCCGTCTCACAGCATCAAATCACACCATAATGTGGGAGGGCTGCCCAAGGACATGAACTTCGAGTTGGTGGAACCACTCAAGGAATTGTTCAAGGATGAGGTCCGAACCCTTGGCCTCAACATGGGCGTGGATAAAAGTTTCATCCTCCAACATCCTTTCCCCGGTCCCGGCTTGGCCGTGAGGATCGTGGGCGAGGTGACGCGGGAGAGGTTGGAGATTCTCCGCGGGGCCGACGCCGTGCTCCTCGAGGAAATAAAGCGAGCGCGTTTGTATAATCGTCTTTGGCAGGCGTTTACCGTCCTGCTTCCGGTCCGGACCGTCGGTGTCATGGGAGACCGGCGTACCTATCAGCGTGTCGTGGTTGTCAGGTTGGTTCAGAGCGTGGACGGCATGACGGCCAATTGGTTTCACGCTGCTCCCGAGCTGCTTTCCCGGATATCCAGCCGGATCGTGAATGAGATCCAGGGGGTCAACCGTGTGGTGTATGACATCACTTCCAAACCGCCGGGAACGATAGAGTGGGAGTAATCCAGGGAGCGGGTCCGATTGGGGGGAGATTTCGATTCCAAGGGGTGTTTTCTTACTGCGGCGAGGTGTAATCCGCGTTAGGTGATCGAAATGGCGCCATCATTCATTCATCTGCACAATCATACGGAATACAGCCTTCTCGATGGAGCCTTGAAGGCCGAGATCCTGGTGGAAGCCGCCTATTCCCAAAATATGCCGGCCGTGGCGATCACCGATCACGGCAATATCTTTGGAGCCGTTACGTTCTTCAGGAAAGCCCGGGAAAAACAGATTAAACCGATCCTCGGCTGCGAAGTCTATGTTGCGCCCAATGGGAGGATGGAGAAAAAAGCGTTTAAGGGAAGACCCGCCCATCATCATCTCGTGCTCCTGGTCAAGGACGAAGAGGGATATCGCAATCTTTGCAAGCTGATCACAAAAAGTTATCTGGAAGGATTTTACTACCGGCCGCGGATCGACAAAGAACTGTTGACCAGGCACAGCCGGGGTTTGATCGGGCTTTCCGCCTGCCTCAAAGGGGAGGTCAGTGAATATCTGACGCAGGGTCGGGATGACGAGGCAGGGGCCGCCGCTCTTGAATACGCCGCGATTTTCGACAAGGGAGATTTCTTTATCGAGCTTCAGGATCACGGTCTCCAACCTCAAAAAGAAATCAATCCGAGATTGATCGGATTGGCACGTAAACTGGATCTCCCCTTAGTCGCCACCAATGATGTACATTACTTCCGCAGGGAGGACGCGGAGAGCCATGATGTCCTTCTCTGTATCCAAACCAACAAGAAGGTCTCCGAAGAAGAACGGATCCGATTCAATTCCCAGGAGTTCTATTTCAAGTCGAGCGAGGAGATGGAAGCCTTGTTTTCCGAGACGCCTGAAGCGCTGACGAACACCACCAAGATTGCGGCCCGATGCAATTTCGATTTCCCCTCCTCAGGACATTTTCTGCCGAATTTCACGCCCCCGAACGGCATGGTTCTGAGCGACTACTTCGACGCCGTTGCCCGGGAGGGATTCAATCAAAAGCTGGACGTTCTGCGGGATCGAATCGAGGCGGGGCTTCTTCCCGGAAAGGATGAATACGAAAAGCGCATGGAAAAAGAAATCCGTCTCGTCAAACAGATGGGATTCGAAGGATATTTCCTCATTGTCTGGGATTTGATTCGCGAGTCCAAAGCCCGCAATATTCCGGTCGGTCCCGGCCGCGGTTCGGCGGCGGGAAGCCTGTTGGCTTTCAGCATGGGGATTACGGATATCGATCCGCTGGAGTACGATTTGCTTTTTGAGCGGTTCCTCAATCCGGAGCGCATCAGCCTGCCTGATATCGATATCGATTTTTGCGGCCGCCGACGGGAGGAGGTTATCGAGTATGTGACGGAGCGTTACGGGCAGGACAATGTCTGCCAGATTATCACGTTCGGAACCATGGCGTCCCGCCTGGTTGTGCGCGACGTGGGCCGTGCGCTTGAGGTTCCGCTTCCGGAAGTGGACAAGATTGCGAAAATGATCCCGCAGTTCGGCCCGGATGCTTCCATCCGAGGCGCCCTGGCCTCAATTCCTCAGATCAAGCAGATGAGCGAACAGAAACCCAAGATCGCCAAGATGCTTTCGGTGGCTCAGAGGCTGGAGGGGCAGGTGCGGCACCCTTCCATCCATGCCGCCGGAATCGTGATCACGCCCAAGCCCCTGGTGGAGTTCATCCCGCTGTATCAGTCAACCAAAGGGGAGATCACGACGCAGTTCCCGATGCAGGATGTCGAGGCGATCGGGCTGTTGAAGATGGACCTTCTGGGGCTCCGCAACCTGACCGTCATCCAGGATTCCCTCCGGATGGTGGAAAAGGACTCGGGGGAAGTCATCGACCTGGATCATATTCCGCTGGATGATCCGGAGACGTTCGCTCTTTTTCAGGCCGGAAACACGGACGGGGTCTTTCAGTTTGAAAGTCAAGGGATGAAAGATCTCCTGCGCAATTTCAAACCGGAAAAATTTCGCGACCTGATCGCTCTGAACGCGCTCTATCGTCCCGGACCGCTGAAAAGCGGAATGACCGATGAGTTTATCAAATGTAAAAATCATCCCGAACGGATCCACTATGAGTTTCCGGAGTTGGAACCCATCCTCAAAGAGACCAAGGGAATGATCGTTTACCAGGAGCAGGTGATGCGGATCGCCACGGATCTGGCCGGATTTTCCATGGCTGAAGCGGATATCCTGAGAAAAGCCATGGGAAAAAAGAAAACGTCCGTGATGAAAGCCCAGAAGCAGAATTTCGTTCGCGGAGCCAAAAAACGGGGACTCAGCCCCACCAAGGCCGGCAAGATCTTCGAGAATATCAAGTACTTCGCGGGATACGGGTTCAATAAATCTCACAGCGCCGCCTACGCCCTGCTTGCGTTTCGGACCGCCTACCTGAAGGCTCACTACCCCCTGTGTTTTTTAGCCGCGCTGCTTACATCGGAGGCGGACCGGGGCGCGACGGCTCAGTTGGTCAAATACATCAATGAATGCAAGGACATGGGAATCAATGTCCTGCCTCCCGATATCAACAAAAGCGAACTGACCTTTTGCGTGGAAGGGAAAGACATCAGATTCGGACTGGCCGCCATCAAGAATGTCGGGGACGGCGCGGTCCAGGAGCTGATTCTCTCGCGGCGGCGGTACGGGGATTTCACATCTCCCTTCGACTTGGTGCGCGATACCGAATCCAGGATCATCAATCGCAAGGTCCTGGAGAGCCTGATCAAATCAGGAGCCTTGGATTCGATGGGATGGCATAGATCCCAACTTTTTCATCTGATCGACTCGCTGATCATGCATGCCCGAAAGCTTCAGAAAAGGCGCAGGTCGAAGCAGGCGATGCTTTTTGGCGGTGAAGATGACGCCCCGCCGCCGACTCCTCCGGAAATCAGCAATATGCAGGAATGGGATGAATCGTTGAAGCTTTCGTATGAAAAGGATGCCCTCGGTTTTTATATTTCCGGTCATCCCCTGACGCAGTATAACGGTTTGCTGAAAAAGTTGGTTTCCCATTCCATCGATCAAGTCGATGAGGAAAGGGAATTCAATAGCGAGATACGCGTAGCGGGCATCATCAATTCACACAAAACCATGAAAACCCGGCGGGATGAAAGGATGGCGACGTTTATCCTGGAGGATTTGAGCGGGAGGATCGAAGTCGTGGCCTTTCCGGACAGCTACGAGCGGTATTCCAACGTGATCAGCGATGATCAAATGGTCTGGGTCAAAGGAAAATTTCAGGGAGAAGGTGACAGCCGACGCATTCACCTCTCCGCCGCAATGCCCTTGGCGGAAGCCTTGCAGAAGCAGGCCAAACGGGTTTTCATGCGCGTTTTTCTCCCCGGGATTGAAGATTCCGTCTTCGAGGAATTGAAAACGATCCTGAGCCGTTTCTCCGGGCCGTGCCCGGTGTTTTTCGAGCTGGAGACCCCCCATGCCTACCGGGTTCTGGTGCAGTCGGTGGATATTCCCGGCGTCGCGCCTTCGGAAGAACTGGTGAAGCGGGTTGAGGCTTTATTAGGAGAGAACTCCGTTGTTATCGAATATTGAAAATTCCGTCCCCGGGAAACGTCTATGGTCCGGTTGTCGTTATCCTGCGTCTGGGTTATCATCGAGTCTGTATGAAATTTAAACATCATCCGGAATAGAAAAAATGCCCTATAAATTGATCCTGGCCCATTCCAGCCCCACCGTTCTCAAGGTGCTGCGCATGGTTTTCCCGGAGGATCGCTTTGAGATCCGTTGTTTCCAAAACGGATTCGATTTCAAGGACTGCGTTCCTCCCTGCCCCGTGGATGCGGTCCTGATGAGCATGTCCTTCCCCCCGGATGATGGTATTTCCGCGGGCAAGTACTTGAGAAGCCTGCCGGAATACAGCGAAGTTCCGCTCTTGATGCTGCAGGGGGCATTCGACAGCCCTGATCCCCACCGATTGGAGTCGCTGGATTATCAGGCTCTTATCCAGGAGCCTTTCGATTCTGAGGAACTGGCCCGAAGGGTGCGGCGGTTGGTGGGAGGTGAACTGGATCCGGAGAGCCTCCCCGAAGAACCGGATGAAGGAGAGCCGCCGCTGTCCATCGAGCTCGATCCAGGAGTGCGCGAAATAATCCGGGATGAGATCCTGGAAGCCGAGCGGGAGGTGGAAAAGCGGATCCGGGCCCGTTTATTGACGGAGATAAAGCGGCACTTGGATAAAGAGTAAATCCCGGATCGCGAGGGAATCGTTCTCTTCTCCACGTATCTGGAAAACCACGCGATGTTATCGAACGCCTTCATGGTCCCGCTTGTCTAGACTCGATTCCTCCCACCCTCGATCTAAAGAACCTTAGGGGGGCAGCATGGGGAGGGGAACGAAAAAAACGGGAAAAAGATTTGTAAAATTGGTACAATAGCGGAGGTGCTTTCAGTCGTAGACGGTTTCCGGAACAAGATGGATACGACACGGACCATTATCCGGTAATAGATTTGTCGAAATCTTCCCGCTTGTTCACAATAAAGGTTAAACATGAAAAAGAAGAGCGTTTTATCCAAAACTTATGATCCCCAACCCGTAGAAGAAAAATGGTCGCAGTCATGGATCGAGAAAGAGGTCTTTGTTCCGGACGCGCATTCGGATAAGCCGAAGTTCTCCATGGTTCTTCCCCCTCCCAACGTGACGGGCTCTCTCCACATGGGGCATGCACTCTGTTTTACCCTTCCGGATATCATCGCCCGTTGGCGTCGCATGAAGGGATTCAATGTTCTCTGGCTGCCCGGGACCGATCATGCCAGCATCGCCGTGCATAACGTTATCGAGAAGAAATTGATCAAGCTGGGACTTGATCGCGAGAAAATAGGCCGGGAAGAATTCCTCAAAGTCGCTTGGGAGTGGAAAGAGACCTACGGCGGCGTTATCCTGCATCAATTGAAAAAGATGGGTTTTTCTCTGGATTGGACCCGGGAGCGTTTCACCATGGACGAAGGTTTTTCCCGGGCGGTAAATAAGGTGTTCGTCGATCTTTACCGGGAAGGTCTGATCTATCGTGATTATTACCTGGTAAATCGCTGCCCTCGCTGTGGGACCGTCCTCTCCGATGTCGAGATCGAACATAAAGATCTGAACTCCCGTCTTTACTATGTTCGCTATCCGATGACGGAGGGCGTAGAGCGCCTTACGGTCGCGACCACCCGGCCGGAAACCATGTTGGGCGATACGGCGGTGGCCGTGCACCCCGAAGACGAACGTTACCAGGCGTTTCACGGCAAACGGATTCGACTTCCATTGACCGATCGGGAGATTCCCATCATCCTGGATGAGCGGGTGGAGCGGGAATTCGGGACCGGCGCCGTCAAGGTGACGCCGGCGCATGATCCGGTAGACTTCGAGTTGGGGAAAAAGCATAAGCTTCCTCAGATCATCGTGATAGATGGTTTCGGTAAGATGACGGAAGCGGCCGGCGCTGATTTTGAAGGCCTGGACAGATTTGAATGTCGGGATAAGGTCATAGAACGGCTTGAAGCAGCGGGGTTGATGGAAAAAAGCGAGGACCATCAGCATGCCGTGGGACACTGTTACCGCTGCAAAACCGTAATCGAGCCGCATCTTTCCTGGCAGTGGTTCGTGAAGATCGAGCCCCTGGCCCGGGAAGCGATCCGGGTGGTGGAAGAGGGAGAAATTCGTTTCATCCCCGAGAACTGGACCAAGACCTACTATGAATGGATGTACAACATACATGACTGGTGTATCTCCCGCCAGCTTTGGTGGGGTCACCGGATCCCCGCGTGGTACTGCAGCGACTGTGGAGAGATCATTGTGGAGACGTCGTCCCCCGAAACGTGTCCGCGCTGCCAAAGCCGCGATCTCCGTCAGGATGAAGATGTTCTGGATACGTGGTTCAGCTCCGCTCTTTGGCCCTTCGGAACGCTGGGCTGGCCGGAGGAGACGCCGGATCTAAAGACCTTTTATCCCACCGACCTCATGGCCACCGGCTTCGATATCATCTTTTTCTGGGTGGCCCGCATGATCATGATGGGACTCAAGTTCAGAGGACGAATACCCTTCCGGGATGTGTTCATCAACGGCCTGGTGAGAGATTTCAAGAAACGCAAAATGAGCAAATCCGAGGGAAACAGCATAGATCCTCTGGAGATGATCGAAAAATATGGGACAGATGCTCTGCGCTTCACTCTGGCGGCGCTGGCGATACCCGGTATGGACATCTCTCTTTCCGAAGAGCGTATGGCCGGTTACCGGGCCTTCGTGAACAAACTCTGGAACGCGTCACGATTCGTGATCATGAACTTGGATGGAACGGACATGAAGGTTCACGAAGCGGAGATGACACTGGCCGACCGCTGGATCCGCAGCCGGCTCAGCAGGATTACAGAGCAAATTGAAACGGCTCTCGAGCAGTACCGTTTTTATGAAGCGGCAGACCTGATTTACCATTTTCTCTGGCACGAATACTGCGACTGGTACATCGAACTGGTCAAACCGAGTCTACAGTCCGGCAGCCGGACAAGCTTGGCCGTGCTGGTGGATACGCTGGATCGAATCCTGCGGCTGCTGCACCCTTTCATGCCTTTCGTCACCGAGGAAATATGGCAGCATCTTCCTTCCGCCGGGGATTTCCTGGCGGCGGCCGCGTTTCCATCCACGGAGCGGGAATGGCGGGATGACGTCTTGGAAGCGGACATGAAAGTCCTCCAGGATGCGATCACGGAAGTGCGGACCATCAGAGCGGAAAATCGGATCTCTCCTCAGAAAGAAATCGACCTTTGGATTAAGGGAGAGGAGGGGCTTCGGCTGAACCCGGAAATCCGGACAGCGATTCGATCCCTGGCGAATGTGCGCGGGATCGAGGTGTTTGAGGAATTTCCGCAAGACAAGAGCTTTTTGAAGGGAGTGGTCGGCGCCTTTGCCATTCCCCTTGAAGAGGGGCTGATCGATCTGGAACAGGAAAGACAGCGGCTGGAGCGCGAGTTGGCGAAAGCTCAAAAAGACCTGAAAAAAATGGAAGGGCGGCTTGAAAACCGTGATTTCCGTGCCAAAGCCCCGCGTGAGGTGGTTCTCGAAGTGGAGCAGAGCCTTGAACAGCTGCGTCGTCGGGAAGGCGGGCTGCAGGAGAACCTGAAGCATCTTCGTTCTTTGAGTTGAAAGAGGCCGAACGCGGGATCGGGGGATTTCCCGAAGAGCGTGCGAACGGCGAGCATATTGAAACCAGAACGACTGAAACGCGAAGCAAAAAAGGAGATCGCACCTCCGGCCATCGGGATTTCTGTGCATCGTCTGTCATCCTGTTCTTCCAGTAATGATGTCGCCCGGGAGATGGCCCGAAAGGGGGCCGTTGAAGGAACTGTTGTCGTATGCGCGGAACAAACCGCGGGACGGGGACGATCCGGGCGTCCTTGGCTCTCGGTCAGAGGAAAGGGGCTCTATATGTCGGTGATCCTTCGGCCCGTGCGTTCCGATCTCACGCTTTTATCTATAGCCTCGGGATTGGCGGTGCGCGAAGCGATCCAGAGAGGAAGCCGGTCCGCGATCCAGATAAAATGGCCTAATGATATCATGGTTGCGGGCCGGAAGATTGCCGGGATTCTGTGTGAAAGTGTTTTTCATGGAGACAAAATCGGCTGCGTCATCCTGGGAATAGGTCTGAATCTCAACCATTTGCCGGAGGACTTTCCGCCTGACCTGCTGGATCATGCCATTTCGCTGCATTCCGTTTCGGAAGAGCCTGTGAATTCGGAGTCACTTCTGGATGCGTTGTTCGCGTCCCTGCGGAAGTGGTATGGTCGATTCACGTCGGGGAATGATGATGCGGTTCTCTCCGGCTTTTCGGAACATTCGGTTTTCTCCAAGGGAGAAACAGTCCGGGTGACGAATACGGAAGGAGAGATCCGGGGAACCTACGGAGGTCTCGATATGCGGGGCGGACTGATCCTTACGATACGGGGCGGACAGCGGATCTTTTTTGATGCATCCGTGAGATCCGTCAATCCAAGAGGAGGAGCGAAATGTTGATAGCTCTCGATATCGGGAATACCAATATCGCCGTCGGTGTTTTTTTTGAGAAAAAACTGATACGGAACTGGAAGATCAAAACCGAACGAGGAAAGACCTGCGACGAATACGCCGTCATTCTGCTGACGCTGTTGGATTATGCCGACCTGGATCGGGAGAAGATCACGCGGGCGATTCTTTCCAGCGTCGTTCCGCCGCTGACTCCGATATTTCAGAAGGTATGCGGGGATCTGTTTGGATTCAGACCGCTGACTGTCGGCCCTGGATTGAAAACGGGGATGCCGATTCTATATGAAACGCCTCAGGAGGTCGGGGCGGACCGGATCGTCGCTTCGGTGGCCGCCTTTTCGCGCTTCGGCGGTCCCTGTATCGTGCTTGATTTCGGGACGGCCACCACGTTTGACGTCGTCTCCGCATCCGGAGAATACCTGGGCGGGGCCATTGCGCCCGGTATCAAAATCGCGGCTGAAGCGCTGTTTTTGAAAACCGCGCAGCTTCCCCACATTGAAATCAAAAAACCCGAAAAAGTGATTGGAAAAACGACCGTGACCAGTATGCAGTCCGGATTGTTTCATGGATATGTTGGATTGGTGACGCGTCTAATCGATTCGATAAAAAGCGAAGTCCCCCATGCGGAAAGGGTCAGCGTGATCGCAACCGGTGGATTCGCTTCTCTTTTTGTCCCGGAGTTAAAGGCAATCGATCACTATACTCCGCATCTGGTGCTGGAGGGATTAAGACTCCTGGCGGAAAAAAACACGCCGCTATACCGGGAGGAGACCTGAAACCGACGCGGAAACGGATTCCAGGCGGAAGGATGGGAAATTCCATGGAGAACAAAAAGAGCGAATATTTTCAAACCATCGCCAGGTTTTTGTTTTCATACCGCGGCGCGCCTTTTTTCCTTTCTTCTCAGGAGATCGATTTGATCGCGGGTTGGGAACAACAGGGGATTCCCCTGGACGCAGTTCTCAACGGCATGCGCGAACGATTTGATAAGCCCGGCCGGGGTCGTCACGGGAAAGGGCGCCGAACGCTTTTGTCGTGTCGAAATCATGTCCAGAGAGCCTTCGAACAGTCGAGGGAACGCGGTGTTGGAAGCAGGCGTTCCCGAACCTTGGACCATCAGATGAAACAGCAAACCGTGCGAGGTGAAGTGGAATGTTTCCTTTCCTGCATCCCTTCCGAATTGGATGGACTCAAGGAGCTTTACGGTTCCTTATCCGAAAAACTTCGCCTCGGAGAGGCGGATGAAGAGGAACTGGAGAACGCCGACCGGGAGGTGGATGTGTGGCTCTGTGCTCATGCCTCTTCCGAGGAGCGGGGTCTGGCGGAACGGGATGCTTCCGCTGACCTGACGGCCTGGGGTGATGCTGAAAAAAGGCGGCTCCTGGATATCCGCCTGGCTCGTTTCCTGCGCCACAAATACCGGGTTCCCTTTCTCTCCGTTTTCTACTATTGAGGGTTTTCATGCGGAACGCCATCCTTGCTCTTCTTCAGCGACACCAAGAAGGGCTCTCATTTCAAGGAATCGTGCGCGGAATGCATCTCAGTCATAAAGAAAAAAACATTCTGCAGAGGCACCTGGTCGAATTGGAAAAGCGGGGAGATCTTGTCAGGATGAAACGCAGGTACTTTCCGCAGTCCCGTGCCCGCCTGGTCGAAGGCACGGTTGTCGCGGTTCATCGGGGATATGGTTTTGTACGGGAAGCAGGAGAAACGGGGAAGGATATTTTTGTACCCGGACGCTTCTGGGATGATGCCCGGTTGGGTGACGTGGTCGAGGTAAGCTTATCCGGGACAGGCGGGAAAGGAAAACCGGAGGGGCGAATCGTCCGGATCCGGAGCAGACGGCAGAAGATCTTTCAGGGAATATACAGGGAACGATGGGGGCGTCCCTCCGTCCAGCCTTTGGATTCGGCTTCCTGGGAAGAGGTTCCCTTGGATATCGGTGAAGGTCTCCCACCGGGGATTGGATCCATCATCCTGGTTGATCGTGAACGACGGAAGCTGATCGAGGTCCTCGGTCTTCCTGATGATCCCGGAGTCGATCTGGATGTCGTTATCCGGCGATTCGGGCTCCCTTCAAAGTTTTCAAGCGAGGCTTTGGAGGAAGCCGAGAAAATATCCGGTTTGATTTCTCCGGTTGAGGATCGGCATGATTATCGGGATTGGATAACGATTACGATCGATGATGAAGAGGCGCAGGATCATGATGATGCGGTCAGCATCACCTCGTCGCCGGGAGGGAACGATGTGCTGGGTGTTCATATCGCGGATGTTTCGTATTATGTAAAAGCGAAAACCGCACTGGACGCGGAGGCAAAACTCAGAGGAACAAGCGTCTACTTTCCCGAGCGAACCCTGCCGATGCTTCCCGATCTTCTATCCGGTCAGATCTGCAGCCTGAGACCTGGAGAAGATAAACGGACGATCTCCGTGGTGATGGAGATCGATCCTTCCGGGAAGGTGATCGCGACGGAGATACATCCTTCTCTTATCCGGACACGGCAGCGCCTGACATACGAAGGGGTTTGGAGGATGTTTCGCAAAGAAGGGGAAGAGGGCCGGGAAAAATCGAATCTGAATCCTATCCTTTTCCGGATGCGCTCACTGGCTCGCAGGCTTCGGGAGCGAAGAGTCCGCAGGGGGAGCCTCGACTTCGAGATGGAAGAAGTCGGGCTTGTCTATGCGGAAGGGGCGCCGCGGGCCGTGGTTTTCAAACAAAGGAATGAAGCGCATCAACTCATAGAAGAGTTCATGTTGGTTGCCAACGAGGTCGTGGCCGATTTTTTAAGCGGGAGAGGGGTTCGCTTTCCGTATCGAATACACCCGCGTCCCGAGGCCGATGAGATTGCGGATTTGCGCCGGCTTATGGGGGGGCTCGGGATTTCCCTGCCTTCGGCGCGGCCGGTACGGCCCGCCGATCTGCAGCGGGTGATCAAGCAGATAGAGAATCGGAAGGAAGAGCGTTTCCTGAAACGCCGGGTTTTAAAAAGCCTTCCGTTGGCGGTTTATTCGGATCAGAACCAGGGCCACTTCGCGCTGGCCAATACGGTTTACACTCATTTTACCTCTCCCATCCGCCGATATCCGGACTTGCTCGTTCACCGCGTTCTGAAACGGCTTCTGGATGGGGAACCGAAGGCGGAGGTCCCGGAAATCGAGGTGCTCGCCCCCTTGTGTTCGGAGCGGGAGCGGAGAGCCGAGGAAGCCGAGCGCGACCTCATGGATTGGCGGATTCATCGGTTTCTTACCTCACGGTTGGGAGAAACGGTTCGTGCCGTTATTTCCGGATTCTCCAAAGCGGGCATCCGCATGGATCTTATCGCATACGGGGTGAGCGCTTTCCTGCCCTTCTCCGAACTCGGTGGGGATTATTATGTGAAAAGCGGCGACTTGAGTCTCAAGGGGCGAAGAACGGGAAAACGATTTGTCATCGGTCAGCCGATGGATCTGCTGTTGGCGGCCGTGGATCCGGTTCTGAGAAGGATCGATTTGGCGGTAGACCGGAGCGGATCGGGAGGATTGCTCTGATACATTGTTGGCTTTTTTGAAAACCGCCTCTATAATGATAAAGAAACGCTTTTTTCGGTTACACCGGGAATCCATGGATTCCCATGATACGATCCCATGCTTTTACCCATGGACCGGCATGGTTGATGCGGTGGATTCATGTACCGTGCCGATGACAACACCGACAATATGACATGTACCTGAAAGGATATCTCCCGGATGATGACTTCACACATTGATGTGCTGCTCAAACTGTCCTCCCCGATCGAAAAGGCCGCGGTCGCGGCCCGGTTCCACGGGCCTGGTCTTTCGACGGCGGCCAACCTGCTCGTTTACGCGGAAAATCCGCCTCGGGATCCGTCATTGCACTGGGCGCATCTGTCTCTCTCCACTCCGATCGACCTGAAATGGGGCGACAGGTTTACCTTGACGAAACCGCGCGAGGAAGGCGAACTCGGCGAGGGGCAGGTCTTGGACCCGGATGCGGAAGCCGTTCCTCACGATCGCACTCATAAACGAATCTTGTTGCTGGAGCAGCTTATGGGGGAAAGGGAAACCGCCCTGCTGGCGGTTCTCCGCGATCGGGGAACCCGGGGACTGACGGAAAAGGATATCACCGACCGGTTTCGTTTTTCTCCGGAGCGAATCGTTCGATGGAGTCAGGATGGGGAGGCGGAAGGACTCCTGAAAATCCTTTCTTTCTCCCCATTGCTTCTCATCTCCATGGAAAGTTTCGAGTTTCTAGGGGGCAGGATCATTTCTTTCCTGGACGCTTTCCACCAAAAACATCCGAGACAGATCGGGGTGCCTCTGGAAAAAATCCAGGATCGGTTTCCGCTTCACCCCAAGGTCCTGCATGTCATCCTGGGCTATCTCCTGCAGGAAGAACGGATACGAGAGAGGGAAGGGTATTATTCCCTGCGAGAGTTCAATTTTGCGCTGAACCCTGCGGAAGAATCACTTCTGCAGGAAATGGAAGAGCTGGCCCGGCGGGGGGAACTGAAAGTCGTTTCATGGGAAGAGATGAAAAAACGTTTTCATCTTTCCCCGGCCAAACTGGATATGATGATTTCACTTTTGATCGAACGGCGCAAGGTCGTGCTGGGGCGAGACGGTTTTTTGCTGCACTCGGAATGGTTGGAATCCCTGGTCCAGAAGATACGAAATTCAGGGAAAAACGAGCTCAGTGTCGCTGATTTCAAGGAGATGACCGGCTTGACGCGGAAATATGCGATCCCTCTGCTCGAACTTCTCGACCAGATGGGCGTAACCCGCCGGCAGGGTCCGACGCGGATCGTTCTGAAAGAGTGACGCGGGGATCAGGATAAAACAGGGGAAGCGGGCGTTTTTCTTCGCCCCCAAGGTATGTGGGGTACGGGGCCGGGATCGGGCTTCAAAACTTTTCGGATACGAGTGCCAACCCGAACAGGCCGCTGGTGACGAGGTAGCCGATAAAGGAAAGGGAAGACAGGCCGATCCAGGCCGTTCCGATCGTGATCCACGCGCTTATGATTCCTGTAATCCCCAACAATCGGAAACTTCGTTTGAGTAAATTTTTTATTTTCATTTTGTTTATCTCTCCGGTATCGATGTTGAAGCGGCAGAGGCCAACTAGAGAGCAAAAGGCATGCCAATTCATAAATTATTGATATAAAGGAGCTTGGTTGGATCTTAAAAGGGAGCCTTGCGAAATCGAGCGACAAATATTGCCGATTGATAACAAAAAATGTCATTCAGAAAAAGGCTTTCCGATCGTTTTTATGGAACTGAAAGCGTCGAATGCAAGGCCGCTGACCGGATCCGCCCGTTATAAATCGCAGCTCAGGCCTATGCCGCGTTTCTGCGCCAGCCGAACGATTTCTTCCGCCACGCCGAGGTCGAGAGCGGCGGTTCCAACCGATTTGAAAAGCGTTATCTCCCCGCCGTGAAGTCTCCCGGGAATGAGTCCCAGAGCCACCTCCCCGATTTCGCCTTTGATATTTGATTCGTCTATAAGGTTCTTTTGGAGGGGAATGATCAGATCCCCGGTTTCTTCCAGGCATGCGGTTCGCGAGTCCACATATATTGCGGATCTGGCGACGGTATCTTCAGGGATTTCCTGCATGTCCGGACGATAGGATCCGATGGCATTGATGTGAACGCCCGTTTTCAGTTCGGGATCCGAAAAGACCGGTTTTTTTGATGTCGTGGCGGTGCAGACGATGTCCGCTTCCCGGACGGCTTCCGAGGCCGAGCCGGCGGCTCGCAGGTCATGAGGGACGGGAGGGCCGGATTCCCGCATTTCCCGGATGAATTTTTCGACGGCTCGGTTGTCGGGATCATAGATCCAAACAGAAAGCAGGCGTCTTGCGTGGCTGACGGCAAGAAGCTGGGTTCGACCCTGGATCCCCGCCCCAAGGACAGCGGCGGTTTCGGCATCCGGCCGGGAAAGGAGTGAAGTGGCGACTCCGGAAGCCGCACCGGTGCGGAGAGCGGTCAGCTGGGTTCCGTCCAGCAGGGCGGAGGGCCGTCCGGTCGCAGCGTCCAGAAGCAGGACAACCGCGTGGATGGTGGGCGTCCCGAAATCGGAATTGCGGGGGAACACGGAGACGATCTTGGTTCCTAGGGCTTTACGTTTTGGCGAATAGGCCGGCATGAACAGCGTTACGCCGTCGACCTCTTCAACGGGAAGATGAAGCCGCTGCGGGACCAGGATCCTGTTTTTGGACAGGTCCATATAAATATCCCGAACCGTGCTCATGATGCGATCCATGCCGATCAACGGCAGTATGTCTTTTTCGGTCAGGATCTTCAATGACGCCATAAAACGATTCCTTTCCCGAGGAATCAACCCGATGTGATATCGTCCGCTATTTCTTTTTCGTTTTCTCCGCGGTTTTCGCGGTTTTAGTTTTTCCCTTTTTCTGGTCCAGGGCGGATTTCAACTTTTCCGCAAAGATTCCGGATAGAGGTGCTTCCGTTTCCTGAGGTTTGAAGGTTTCTTTTTTTGCTTTTTCCTTCTTCACCTTCGGGGTGGGAATCTCGATTTCTTCTTTTTTATCTTCCGCTTTGACGGCGAACAGCGCTTCCATTTCGGACTCTTCCAATTCAATCCGTTCCTCAATGAATTTTTTCTCGCCTTTTCTTCGTTTGGGGGCCGCTTCTCCCTCGATTTTCATGCGGCGCTTTTTCTTCTTGACTTCTTTTTTGGGCTGGCCTTCTTTGGCTTTTTCAGGTTCTGGCGCGGGTTTTTCAGGCTTGGTTTCATCTGGAAGCGGTTCCTCGGGTTTCGGCTCTTCAGCGATGATCTCCCGAGCCGGGGGTTCCGGTTCTTCGGGGACGATCTCTTCAAGCAGATCGGGGACGTCGATTTCCCCGACGGTTCCGATTTCTGGCAGGGGTTCATCCTTCTCAAACGAGGGTTCGAAAATATCGACCGGGATTTCCAGGTCTTCTTCTTCCGGCTGTATCTCTTCCTCGGTTTTTATCTTTTCATGGTAGAGGAAAATGCCGATATTGCGTTCGGAAGCCGAAAACTCAGGCGAAGAAAGCAGCGTCTTTTCTACATCTTCCAGTGTTGTGTGTTTGATCATGTCCGCAAGATGAAACGCTCTGAGGTAATGTAAAGAGAGACCTTCACCCTCGAGTCCGAAAGACTTGAAAACCAGTGTAAGCAGCTCACGCAAATCCAGGTCTTCCTGTCGAGAGGAAAGCTCGGATAAACGCGTCAGGGTTTCTCTATCCAGATGCATGATCTTGTTGGGCATGGAGGGGGTCGTTGCGTCTTTTGCGGAGGGAATGAATACATCTTTTTTTTCGTTATAGGTGACCATGGGAACGGATTGTTTCTTCTTGGCCTTTTTCAGGCAAAAGACAATCCGTGTTTTATCGAGTCTTTCGAGGCTCAAACTCGCTCCCTGGGGGATATTATTCTTCCGGTAGTATTCATTCATACCAAGAAAAACGGCCTGATTGGGGTAGTAATACAGAGTATATTCCTTTTTATCGTCGTCATCGATAAAGATGTATTCCTTGGAACGCGAAAATTCACGGTTGAGTGCGGCTGGGATTTTGATCCCGCCGGAATGGATTTCTCTCCAGGTCAGATAGACCTTGAGAGGAAATTCCGGAGTCGGAGAGATGCCGTCTTTGGATTCTTCTTCGAATTTTGGAATCTTTGCCTTGGGAGAGGAGATTGAAATGTTTTTCAAAAAACCTTCAAGAGTTTTCTTGTGAATCCATTTACCCCAGCCAAGCGGAGAGACGACAATGAAGCTCTTGCGGAAATGTTTTTCCAAATGAGCGTTGAGACTGAGACAGGTCAAGGCGAAGCGATCGTCTTCAGGGGGGATATTGAAGAATCGAGACACCAGTTCGGAGGTGGGGGCGGAACGTCCGCTTTCCACGATACTGGACTCGATGTCTTTCATTTTGGTTTTCGGGATCTTCACTTGATTTTTTACGAGCTGCCAGAACTCATTCCAGCAGAAAAACACTTCCGATTTGGACATCGCCTGCTTGAGGTTTTTTCCCAGGATCTTAAAGTCCTTATCGGTCATGGGAAGTTCTTTGAGTCTTGGGTCGTCTTCTTTTTTCAGCATAGCGGGTTTTTCCGCGCGATTTTCGAAGTTGCTGGGAAGCAGGACCTGTGTCTTTGTCTTTTTCATGTAGTCGATATATTTGCGGAAGGTCCCTCCCCCCGTATAATCGACTTCCAACATCTCGTAGCTGAATCCTTCATAGGAGACTTTGCCGACGACTTTCAGCACGATGCTTCCCTTGAAATCTTCAACGCCTTTGCTGCTGACCGTCAGCGACTCGTCGTATTCTTTGCAGATAAGGTCTCCGATTTCGTATTTGCCGTTGGGGGTATATATCTTTACTTCTTGGCTGAGCTGGCTGGATGTTTTTTGATAGGCCAGTTTCTTGGTCAGCTCATCCAACGTGAACGGCTGAATATTCTGTTTCAGGGATTCTTCGATGAACTTGAGGTCTTTGGCTGTGATCTCGGTGTTTTCGTTTGCTTTGTCCATGCTTATTTTCTATTCCCTAATAATAATAACATGATTGCTTTTTGAATATGAAGTCTGTTTTCCGCTTGGTCGTATACGATGGACTGTTTGGAATCGATGACTTCATCCGTTACTTCTTCTCCCCGCCTTACTGGAAGACCGTGCATGAAGAGCGCGTCCGGCTTCGCCTTGGCCATGAGATCGCCGTCGACTCGGTAGGGAGCAAAGACTTTTCGGAGCGCTTCCCTTTCCTCTTCTTTCTCCGGGGGGGGCCAGGAATCCGTGTATACCGCGTCGGCCTCCCGGACCGCCGCGGCCGGATCGTGGGAAAAAGAAAACTCGGCCTCCGTTTCCTTTCCATGTTTTTGAGCGCGCTCAATGATCTCGGGGTCCGGATCGTGTCCGGGCGGGGTCGCCACGGACAGATGGCAGCCGCATTTGGAGGCGGCCAGGATCAGGTTTTCGCAGATCCCGCTTCCGCCTCCCACCCAAGCCAGCGAGAGACCTGCCAGGTGCTCCTTTTTTTCCAACAGCGTGAAAAAATCTGCGGCGGTTTGACAGGGGTGATGCAGATCCGTTTGGGCATTGATAACGGGAATTTCGGTGGCGGCCGCAAGGTCAACAACGGTTTGATGTTCATTGGTTCTGAGCACGATTCCGTCAACCCAACGCTCAAGGTTTTTACCCATGTCCGTGATGGATTCCCTGGTTCCCATCTGGATATCGGAGGGATTGATAAATACCGCATTTCCTCCCAGCTGAAGGACGCCGATTTCAAAGGCCATGCGTGTTCGCAGGGAGGGATTTTGGAAGATCATGGCCAGAATCCGATTCTGCAGCCCCTTGCGATAGCTCTGCGGTTTGGCTTTCACTTTGGCGATAAAGCTCATCAACTCGCTGAATTCGTAAGCCGACAGCTCATCGAGTGAGAGAAAATCTTTTTTTGTGATTATCATGGCTGCCTAGGGAATGATCTTGGTTCCGGATCGGTTGATCAAGGCCGCCCTCAGATGATTGGCGGATGTGATCAAGACTTCCTTTCCTCCACTTTGAATGTACTCAATGGCGGCCCTGATTTTGGGTCCCATGGACCCCGGAGGGAACTGACCGTCGGCCAGATGCTTTTGGGCTTCGTCGACGGTCATCACGGGAATCTGTTTTTCTTCCGGGGTATTGAAATTGATGCAGACACGGGGTACGTTGGTCAATATCACGAAAAGATCCACCTTGGTTTCCCGCGCGATGAGACTGGCGGCGTAATCTTTGTCGATGACCGCTTCGACCCCTTGGAACAATCCCCGGCTGTTGATGATCACCGGAATGCCGCCGCCTCCGGCGGCGATCACGATTTTTCCGGAACGCACCAGGTCGTTCAGGATGGTTTTCGGTACGATGTCGATAGGCCGGGGGGAAGGAACGACCTTTCGATATCCCCGTCCGGAGTCTTCGACCATGACCCACTTCTTTTCCCGAACCAGCATCTGGGATCTATATTTGGAGTAGAAGGGGCCGACGGGCTTGGTGGGATTTTCAAAAGCGGGATCTTCTTTGTCCACGACGACCTGAGTGATCAGAGTGGCGACTTCCTTGTCGACTGAGCTTTTGCGCAGTTCGTTGACAAGAGCCCGCTCAAGCATATATCCCATACTGCCCTCGGTCATGGCGTCGCAGACCTCCAGGGAAAAGGGGGGAATCTTGTTGATTGCTTCTTCCATCTGTATCAACAAATTCCCCACCTGGGGGCCGTTGCCGTGTACGAGGATCAGGTCAAATCCCTTTTTTACGACATGGATCATCAATTCGGCGGCTTTTTGGGCGTTCAACATCTGTTCCCGCTGCAGCCCGCGTTGAGTTCCGGGGAGGATGGCGTTTCCGCCAAATGCGATCACGGCGATTTTGTTCTTCATTAGAAGTCCTTAAGAACCTCCTGCAAATCAGGGGTGCCGATTTCTTCCAGATCGTAAGTGACACGCAGCATGGGTTTTGAAGTCTTAACCAGCTTGGCCAGGTCGATGGGGGTTCCGCTGACGATGACGTCGCAGTCGATACGATTGATTGTTTCTTCCAATTCCTTTGTCTGGGTCGGGCCGTATCCCATGGCGGGCAGGACTTGATCCAGATGTCCGTATTTTTCGAAGGTGCCCCGGATGCTGCCGACGGCGAAAGGTCTTGGATCGATGATCTTGCCGGCGCCGTATTGCTTGGCGGCAACGATCCCCGCTCCGTAGGTCATTCCTCCGTGAGTCAGGGTGGGGCCGTCTTCGATCACCAAAACGGATTTTCCTCTAATGGATTCTCCGTTGACGACATTGATGGGGGAGTTGGCCTTGATCACGGTAGCGGTAGGATTGAATTTTTTGACGTTTTCCATGATCACCTCCACATTGGCGGCATCAGCGGTATCCATTTTGTTGATGACCAGAACGTCGGCGCGCCGGAAATTCGTTTCACCGGGATAGTAAACGAGCTCGTGTCCGGGCCGGTGAGGATCGACGACGACGATTTCAAGGTCGGAGTGATAGAAGGGGATATCGTTGTTGCCTCCGTCCCAGAGGATAATGTCCGCCTCTTCCTCGGCCTGTGCCAGGATGGCGCCGTAATCCACTCCGGCGTAGATGACGATTCCCGCTTGGACGTGAGGTTCGTATTCTTCCATCTCCTCGATGGTGCATTTATGTTTGATCATGTCGTCATAGGAGCCGAACCGCTGAACGGCCTGCGCCGCCAGGTCGCCGTAGGGCATGGGGTGACGGATCGCCACTACTTTTTTCCCCATGGCTTGCAGCATCAGGGCGATTTTACGGCTGGTTTGGCTTTTGCCGCACCCGGTACGGGTGGCGCAAACGGAGATGACGGGACGCTTGGAAGCGATCATCGTGTCATTGGGTCCCAGCAGAGTGAATGTCGCTCCGGCCGCCTGCACTTCAGAAGCCTTATGCATGACGTATTCGTGGGGGGTGTCGCTGTAGGAAAAGAAAACCTCCGCAACATCGTTATCCTCGATAAGCTTCACCAATTCGGATTCCGCATGGATCGGTATTCCTTCCGGATAGAGTTCGCCCGCTAAAACCGCAGGGTATTTGCGGCCTTCGATATCCGGAATTTGAGTTGCCGTGAAAGCGATGACTTTATAGTCGGCGTTTTTTCTGAAATATGTGTTGAAGTTGTGAAAATCTCTTCCCGCAGCTCCCATGATAATGGCTTTTCTCATGTTTACTCTCCATTTGTGTAAATTATAAAATCTAAACAAAATTCGTCGAAATTTGAAGGAGTAAGTATAATACAGCCCTCCTTTTAATGCAACTGGGGGTTTATCACAAATTTTCATCGATTTGAATAATGGGAAAAAACGGATTTCAATCGGTTTGGGAAAGGATTTAAATCCAGGTGGACAACCGTTAAGGGAAAGCTTAAAATAAGGCTTCGATTTCCTGCGAGCCAAACATGATCGGCGTGATGTCTGATTCCCACGACAACCTGGATGCCGTTAGGCGGGCCGTCAGGTTTTTCAGGGGATCTGGATGCCGTTTCGTGATCCACGCCGGCGATTTCGTCGCCCCGTTCGCCGCCCGTGAGCTGGAGGGGCTGGATTGTCCCGTCAAGGCCGTGTATGGGAACTGCGATGGCGAGAGGACGGGGCTGGAAAATGCGCTGCTTCCATTTGGGGAAATCCGTGCCGCTCCCTTCTTTTTTACTCTGTACGATGTGCGTTTTTTGCTTTCACATATTCCGGTCTCCGGGAGAAAAGAAAGCGTTGATGTCTATATCTTCGGACATACGCATCGACCGGAGGTGCGTGGGACGGGGGACGGCCTGATCCTGAACCCCGGCGAAACCGGGGGGTGGGTTTCCGGGAGAAGCAGTGTCGCGCTGTTTGATCCGCGGACGCGGGAGGCCGAGGTGGTATATCTGTAAGCCCGTTCCCGAAGTGCTTTCAATACAGGGGTGTTGGGATGTAACGGGGGGAACGGTCCCGGCGTGGAAAGAGGTTGACAGTCAAATCCGAAAGCTTTAATATATATAGGCTTTAAAACTAGGCGCGTAGCTCAGTGGAAGAGTGCTTCCTTGACGCGGAAGAGGCCGAGGGTTCGATCCCCTCCGCGCCTACCATATAACCGAGGAGCGACCTTAAAATTAGAAGTCAAAAGGGTTGATTGTTCTGGATCCCCTTTTTTTCGCAAGATATTTTCCCGCATTATTATTATAATTAGGAACGGTAAGCGATGATGGATACCCAGCCGACGGCTGAAGCCTTAGACACCCTCCGCCACAGCGCCGCTCATTTATTGGCGCACGCCGTGCTTATGCTCTATCCCGATGTGCAGGTCGGCATCGGCCCGGCGGTGGAAAACGGATTTTATTACGATTTTTTGCGCGAAACGCCTTTTACGCCAGAAGATCTTAAAACCATCGAGATGAAAATGCGCGAGCTGGCTCGTGAAGATATTCCGCTTGAGCGGATCATGCTGACCAAAGCCGAGGCGGTGAAACGTTTCGCCGAACAGAACCAGCATCTTAAAGTGGAGTTGGTCCGGGAAAAGGGCGGGGATGAAGTCAGCTGTTACCGCCAAGGAGAATTCATGGATTTTTGCCTGGGGCCCCACCTTGTATCCACGGGCATGATCAAACATTTTAAGCTGCTGTCGGTTTCCGGGGCCTATTGGAAAGGCGATGAGGAAGGCCCGCAGCTTCAGCGGATATACGGAACGGCCTTCCTGACCGCAGAAGATCTGAAAGGCTATCTGCATCTCCTCGAGGAAGCGAAGAAGCGGGACCATCGCAAGCTGGGACAGGAACTGGACTTGTTCAGCTTCAACGAGAAGCTGGGGGGCGGATTGATTCTCTGGCATCCGAAAGGAGGAGCGATCCGTAAAGTGATCGAGGACACTTGGCGCGAGGAACATTTCAAGGATGGATATGACCTGCTGTATTCTCCTCATGTCGCAAAACTGGATGTTTGGAGGCAGAGCGGGCATGTCGAGTATTATGACGCTTTGTATCCCGCGTTCGAGCGTGACGGAGTCGAATATCAGCTGAAACCCATGAACTGTCCTTTTCACATCATGGTATACAATTCCCGTCAGCGCAGTTATCGTGAACTTCCGATGCGTTGGGCGGAACTGGGAACGGTTTATCGATTCGAGCGCAGCGGAGTTTTACACGGACTTCTGAGGGTGCGCGGTTTCACTCAGGATGACGCCCATATCTTTTGCCGGGAGGATCAGCTGGAAACCGAGATCCGGCGCGCCATCGCGCTGGCCCGCCGTCTCTTGAACCTGTTTGGATTTTATGAATTTGATGTCTATCTTTCCACCTGCCCGGATAAACACTGCGGGGGGGAGGAAGGCTGGAATATGGCCACGAGCAGCTTGAAAGCCGCACTGCGGAAGGAAGAAATGGAATACAGGATCGATCCCGGAGAAGGTGTTTTCTACGGGCCCAAGATCGACATTAAAATCAAGGACGCTCTCCAGCGTTCCTGGCAGTGCACCACCATCCAGCTCGATTTCAACCTGGCTGAGCGTTTCGATTTGAATTATATCGGAGAAGACGGCAATCCGCATCGGCCTTTTATGATCCATCGGGCTCTGCTCGGATCGCTGGAAAGGTTTTTCGGGATTCTGATCGAACATTATAACGGGAATTTTCCCCTCTGGCTGGCCCCTGTACAGGTGAATATCATTCCGATTGCGGACCGGCATGTGGAATACGCACGTTCTTTGGAAAAACGGTTCAAGGAAAACGGACTGCGCACCGCCGTTGATGAACGACGGGAAAAGATGGGCTACAAGATCCGTGACGCGGAGAAGCACAAAGTACCACTCATCCTGATCCTGGGAGATAAGGAACTTGAAAAACAGAGCGTTTCCCTTCGGGTTCATACCCAGGGAGACAAAGGTGAATGGGATATCGATGAATTTCTTGAAAAAGTAAAGAAATTCATAGAAAATAAAGAGATAAGTACCGATTTTTAAAGGAGGCAAATCATTAGAAGACGTACATACTACCCCGGAAAGAGGAAGGAAAAACCGCACCGGATCAATGAAATGATACGGGCTAAAGAGGTCAGGATTATCGATGAAGATAAAAACCAGCTCGGAATCCTCTCTCTGGATGAAGCCCTCGCCCTAGCCAGCGAGAAAAGTATGGATCTCGTGGAAGTGGCGCCTCAGGCTGTGCCTCCTGTTTGCCGCATTATGGATTATGGAAAATTTCTGTATGAATTACATAAAAAAGCCCACGAAGCCAAGAAGCACCAGAAGCAAATCCAGGTCAAGGAGATAAAATTCAGGCCGAAAATCAGCATCCATGATTATAATTTCAAGATGCGTCACGTTCAGCGTTTTTTAAAGGAAGGAAACAAAGTCAAGATCACCGTCATGCTTCGGGGCCGGGAGAAAGCCAAACCGGAGTTGGCGAGGATCATTCTGGATAGGGTTTTCACGGATGTGCAGGACCTTGGGCAACGCGATGGAAATATTCGCACTCAGCCTTGGGCCGTTTCGGCCTTAGTGAGTCCCACCAAGACAGGAGAAAAAGATGCCAAAATTAAAAACCCACAAGGGCGCCCAAAAAAGGTTCAAAGTGACCGGGAAAAAGAAAGTCGTTCATCATAAAGCTTACAAAAGTCACATTCTCACCAAAAAATCACCAAAAAGAAAAAGAAACTTGAGGAAGAGCGATCTGCTCAGTGATGCCGATATGAATCGGGTGAAACGCATGCTTCCTTACGACTTTTAGTAAGCCGCCGACATTCGTTTTTCGGGGAAATGCGGTCATGCCTTTTGGGGGAGGAATCGTCTCGCCGTAATGACGGTTGATGGTTTGATTCCTACTCTGAAGCGGCGTAGAGACGGCCGACGGCGGGAATCCCCCGCGTCTTCCTCAGGCGGCCCCCCGAGAGAAGCAAGGACGACAAAAGGAGAATAATATGCCGCGAGTAAAAAGAGGAACCAAGAAAAGAAATCGTAGAGCGAAAATTTTAAAATTAGCTAAAGGATATTGGGGCGCACGAAGCCATAATTACCGTACTGCAAAAGAAGCGGTCGAGCGAGGGCTTCAGTATTCCTACCGGGATCGCCGAACTCGGAAGCGGGATTTCAGACGTCTCTGGATCCAGCGGATCAAAGCGGCCTCTTTGAATAACGGGCTTTCCTACAGCCGTTTTATTCATGGACTCAAAGTCCTGCAGATCGAGCTTGATCGCAAGGTCTTGGCCGACCTGGCCGTGACGGCGCCGAAAACGTTTTCGCGGATCGTGGAGAAAGCCAAGAGCGTGAGCGCAGAGGGTACGGCTTCATAATCCTGATGCATGAAATAAAAACCAAGATCGAGGGTCTGCGCCGCAAGTTCGATGAAGATGGTTTCAACGCAAAGACTTTGGAGGACCTGCAGGAACTCCGTAATCTCTATCTGAGCCGCAGCAAAGGATACATCCAGGAGCTGTTTGATGACCTGAAGGCGCTTTCTCCCGAAGAAAAACCGGAAGCGGGAAAAAAACTCAATCAGCTGAAAGCGCACATCAACCGATCGCTGCGAAAACTGCACCAAAAACTGAATACCCCCCCCGTGCCGGGGAGTGTCGTCGATCTCACGCTTCCCGGGAAAAGGACTTATTGGGGGGCTCCCCATCCTCTCCGAATCTTTCGGGAGGAGATCGAATGTGTTTTTCTGCGAATGGGATTTTCCATTGAAGACGGGCCGGAGATTGAAAATGATTATTATAATTTCGAGGCTCTGAATTTCCCTCCCCTTCATCCTTCCAGGGATACGTGGGGGGTTTTTCACATTACGGACGATCTCCTGCTTCGTACCCATACCTCACCGGTCCATATCCGGATTATGGAAAAAAAACGCCCTCCCATCAGGATCATCACTCCGGGAAGGGTCTTTCGCAAAGAAACGCCCGATTCCACCCACACGCCCGCGTTTTTCCAGCTTGAAGGGCTGGTTGTGGATTACGGGATCACGTTCGCCCATCTGAAAGGAACCCTGGAATATTTTCTGAAGGCATTGTTCCATGAAAAGAGTCAGTACAGGCTGCGGCCCGGTTTCTCTCCTTTCACCGAACCTTCGGTGGCCTTCGATCTCCGGTGCCCGACCTGCGGCGGTGAACAGAACGATTGCCGGTTCTGTCGCGGCGGCGGATGGATTGACATCCTGGCTGCGGGAATGGTCGATCCTCAAGTTTTTAAAAATGTCAGCATCGATCCTGAAAAATATTCAGGATTCGCCTTCGGTTTGAATGTCGATCGGATCGCTATGGTGACCTATGGCGTGCTGGATGCGAGGACTTTCTATGAAAACGACCTTCGGTTCCTTCGTCAGTTTCTAAGCAAATGAAGATAATCGTCGATTGGTTGAAGGATTACATCGATTTGGATGTGCCGATGTCGTGCCTCGTCGAGGATCTAGATCGTATCGGTCTCATGGTTTCGGGAAAAAGCGAAAACGAATACGGAACGATACTAGAGATCGAGCCCCCGCCCAATCGGCCCGATGTCCTGGGACATTTGGGGGTGGCGCGGGAATTAGCCGCGATTCACGGCCTGTCTTTGAAGGGAAACAACGGTACCTTGACGGAAGCCGACGTTCCGGTCGATCATCTGATCGATGTCCAGATCTGGGATGATGAAATGTGTCCGCGCTACTGCGCGGTGGTTATAAGGGATGTCGAGGTGGAGCCTTCTCCGGAATGGCTTCAGGTTCGACTCCGCGCCTTGGGATTGAACCCGGTCAACAATGTCGTCGATGTGACCCAATATGTTCTCTTCGCCACGGCACAGCCTCTTCACGCCTTTGACTTCGATCGGATTTCCGGGAGCAAGATCATTGTGCGCAAAGCCAAGAAGGGAGAAAAGATCCGAATCCTCGAAGGCGGAGAGCTCGTCCTTGCTCCGGACTGCCTTGTGATCGCCGATGATGAAAAACCCACGGCGTTGGCGGGGGTCATCGGAGGACAAGATGCATCGATAACCGGTATTACGCGGAATGTTATGATTGAAAGCGCGATCTTCCATCCCGTCCCTATTCGTACGGCGCTCAGGAAATTCGGAATCCAAACGGAAGCGGCTTTTCGTTTCGAAAGAGGTGTGGATGTCTCCTTCGCTCCCAAAGCCGCATCGATCGCGGCTTCTCTGCTGACTCAAATGGGAGGAGCGGCCGCGAAAGGGATGATCGACATCTATCCCAAACCCGTCAAGAAAAGAACGGTCGTTCTCCGCCGGCATAGGATTAAGGAACTGCTGGCAACGGACGTAAAGGAAGAGTTCATCGAAAAGACGCTCGCTCGCCTGGGATTTGAATTGAGCGTCCGGCAGCAAGGAGGTTGGCAGGTGAGTGTGCCGACCTATCGTGTTGATATCGAAAGGGAAGTGGATCTTATAGAAGAAGTCGCTCGTTTCCACGGCTATGACAAGATCCCGTCCACCCTGCCTCCGATGTCGGGCTTGGAGCCAGCCTTTTCTCCACAACGGTGCCTCCTCGAACATATGCGAAGGAGTCTGTTCCATTCGGGATTTGACGAGGTTGTCAACGGAGCGTTCTCAAGCGAGGAAAGGGAATCCCCCAATCATCCGAAGCAAAAGGTGATCGAGATTCTAAATCCTATCTCCGCACGAAGTTCGGTTTTAAAAACGACTGTGCTCAATGGATTGTTGGAAAACGCCGAGTGGAATCTTAATCGAGGGGCGCAAGGGATCTCTCTCTTCGAAATCGGGAAGGTCCATTTTTGGGAGGACGATCAGGCCAAGGAACTCCTGTCCTTGGGACTTGTCATCTCGGGTTTGCAGGGGATTCAAAATTGGCAGGTCCGTCCCGAACGCGCGGATTTTTTTCATTTAAAGGGAGTGTGTGAAGATATCCTGTTCCACCTAAGGTATGAGCCGGTCTCGTTTCTCAAGCGTGATCACTCACGATATGAGAAAGATTTCTGTCTGTCGGTTTTAGTTAAGGGAGAAGAGATTGGAACCCTTGGGATGTTGAATCAAAGTCTATGCGAGTCCTTTTCCTTGAGAGAGGAAATATGGGGGGCGGAGCTGAACCTGACCGCCCTTCTGGCAAAACAACCGCAACCTTTCAACCTGGAGCCTGTGGTGAAATATCCTAGCGTCATCCGGGACGTTTCTCTTCTGGGGAGCGAAAATATTGATTTTTAGGAAATCAAGGAGGCGGTGGAAAGACTTTCCTTGCCGTTCTTGAAATCATTCGATCTTTACGATCGATTTTCAGGGAAACGTATTCCTTCGGGGAAAATGAGTTTTTCATTCCGTTTTGTTTTTGCGCATCCCCAGAGGACGCTCTTGACCGAGGAAGTGGACGGCTTTCTCGCTAAAATTGTGAAGACTTTTAAATCGACGTTTGATTTTCAAATGAGAGAAGGAGGGGGAATTGACAAGTGAAATTGAAAGAATTAAAATTTTAGAGGGGAAGATCACCCGGATTGTCGACTATATAAATACATTGACGGATGAAAACGGCAAGTTGAAACAGCAGATCAAGACGTTGAAGCAAGAACACAAGACGCTTACCGAGCAGACGAAGAAGGTCGGGCAGCTGGATGAAAACCTGAAAAAATACGAAAAGGAAAGGGAGGTTATCAGGGGGAAGATCGATACCATCATCAGTCAGATCGACAAGCTTGAAATATGATCAATAAAATCATCGAAATCGAGATTTACGGACAGAAATATAGAATAAGAGTTAAAGGAGAAGAGGATGAGAAGTATATAAGCCATCTTACTTCCTATGTTGACCAGAAGATGCGTGAAGTAGGCGTGAAATCAAAATCGGCGGATACCATAAAAATAGCGGTTTTAGCGGCATTGAATATCGCCGATGAGTTTTTTTTGTGCCAGAAGAAATTGGGTCAATTCAGTGAAGTGATAGGGCATATGGAGGATGAATTCGAACGATTGGAGGTCCATCTCGAACGAGATGGGAATACATACAAGAATCTTGAAGAAGTGACGAAATAAATTGGAGAACAGAGGGTCAAAGAACGGAGCCGCGGATCGAAATTCCATAGTCTGGCGAGATCCGGGAATGGAGTTGAAACCGGAAGGCTCATCGTTTTCTTTGACATGTTTGCACGATTGGTACCTGATACGAAAAGAGTGAAGACGTCATAGCCCTCCGGGTCATCCTCTCCTTTGAATCTCTTTTAGGAGGTGACCAAAGTGACTTTAACCGTATGGATCGTTGCTATCGTCCTCGGTTTGCTATTTGGGTTTTTGATTTACATTTCGATCAAACGGTCCGCGGGAACGCGGGCGATATTTAAAGCTCAGCAAGAAGCCCAGCAAATTATAGACAAATCCAAGGAAGAAGCAGAGAAAATCAGACGCGAAGCGTCGATTGAAGCCAAAGAAAAATACCTGAACCTGAAATCGGATTTTGAGCGCCAGACACAAGACCGGCGGCGTAAGTTCAATGAGATGGAACGCCGTCTGGTCAACAAGGAAGAAAACCTGGAGCGTAAATCCCAGTCGATGGAAAGAAAAGAGCGGGAGTTTTCCCGCAAAGAGCAGCGCCTGTATTCACGGGAAAAGGAGCTGCAGGAGAAAGAAAGAAAACGAGACGAATTGATCAGACAGGCACTGCAGGAATTGGAACGGATCGCCAACACCACTCAGGAGGAGGCGAAAAGAGAACTGCAGCGAAGGATTGAAGACGAAGCCAAACTGGAAGCGGTGCAAACGGTAAGGAAAATCGAAGAAGAGACAAAATCCAAAAGTCAGATGATGGCTCGGGATATCATAAGTCAGGCGATCCAGAGATCCGCCGCCGAACACGTCGTTGAAACCACGGTCTCGGTCGTCGATCTTCCATCCGACGATATGAAAGGACGCATCATAGGAAGAGAAGGGCGTAATATCCGGGCGCTTGAATTGGCGACCGGAGTCGACATCATCGTCGATGACACGCCTGAAGCCGTTATCTTGTCCAGTTTCGATCCCGTCCGCAGGGAAATGGCGCGGCTTTCGATTGAAAAGCTGGTGCAGGATGGTCGGATTCATCCCGCCCGAATAGAAGAGGTTGTGGAAACGGTCAAGGCGGAGTTGGAAGAGAAGATGAAGCAGGAAGGTGAAACCGCGGTGCTGGATCTGCGCATCCAGGATATTCATCCCGAGCTCATCAAACTTCTGGGAAAACTGAGATATCGGACCAGCTATGGACAGAATGTTTTGCAGCATTCCAAGGAAGTCGCATCCCTTTCGGCCTTGATGGCCCGGGAACTGGGAGCGAATGTCAATGTGGCCCTGCGCGCCGGTCTGCTGCACGATATCGGGAAGGCCGTAGACCGTGAGGTCGAGGGAACCCATACCGAATTGAGTGTGGAGCTGACCAGAAAATATGGAGAAACCGAACCCGTTTACCAAGCGATCGCGTCTCATCATCGCGACATCGATTTTCCCTCCGTGGAGGCGGTTCTCGTTCAGTCCGCGGACACTTTGTCCGCGGCCAGACCCGGAGCCCGACGTGAACTCCTGGAAACGTATATCAAGCGGCTGCAGAAGCTGGAAGAGATAGCAAAATCTTTCGAGGGTGTGGCCAAGGCATTCGCTCTTCAAGCCGGGAGAGAGATCCGAATTATTGTCGAAAGCCAGAAGATATCGGATGATCGAGCCTCATTGATCGCGAAGGATATTGCTCAAAAAATCAAAGGTGAATTGGATTATCCGGGACAGATCAAGGTTACGGTTATTCGTGAAATGAGAGCGGTCGAGTATGCCAGATAGATTAAGAATTCTGTTTGTCGGTGATATCATCGGACGACCGGGGCGTCGTGTGCTCCGAAAATTTTTCCCCGGATTGAAAAAGAAATTCGCCCCTGACATGATCATAGCCAATGGTGAAAACGCCGCCGGCGGGATCGGGATCACGGAGAAAATCGCTCAGGAGCTCTTCTCTCACGTGGATGTGATCACGTCGGGAAACCATATTTGGGATAAAAAAGAGGCGCTGGATTATTTGAGTCGCGAACGTTATCTGCTGCGTCCCGCCAATTATCCGCAGGATAATCCCGGAAAAGGCTCTTGCGTGTGGACGGAAAAGGATGACTTCAAGATCGGGGTGATCAATCTGCAGGGAAGAGTGTTCATGGAACCGATCGATTGTCCTTTTAGGGCCGCCGATCGGGAAATTGAAGCGTTGAGAAAGATCACGCCGGTCATTCTGGTCGACTTCCATGCTGAAGCCACCTCAGAGAAACAGGCCTTGGGCTGGTATCTGGACGGCCGGGTTTCCGCCGTACTGGGTACCCACACGCATGTCCCGACTGCCGATACGAGGATCCTTCCCGAAGGAACGGCTTATATGTCGGATGTGGGCATGGTGGGCGGATATGATTCCGTAATCGGTATCCGGAGAGACCAGGCCGTGATGCGATTCCTTTCATCCCGCCCTCAGCGTTTTGAACCTGCTCGGGAAAGAGGTGCGTGTTCGACCGTGTGCATCACCATCGATCCACGCAACGGCAGGGCTCTCCATATCCAAAGCGATACCATCATCGAGGAAAGCGTTGATCAATCATGAATCCGCTTCAGCGGCTAAGATCTATTCCGTATCCGAGATCACGAGTCTGATCCGGCAGCAACTGGAGAGAGCTTTTCCCGGCGTGGCGGTGGAGGGAGAGGTATCCAATTTCCACCTCCATCAGTCGGGTCATGTCTACATGACGCTCAAGGACGAAAAGAGCCAAATTCGTGTCGTTATGTTTCGACCGGCGGCGCGGAAAATTCCCTTTCGTTTGGAAAACGGGCTTCAGGTCATCTGCATCGGACGGATCAATGTATATGAGCCCCGGGGAGAATATCAACTTCTCGTGGATCGTATCGAACCCAAAGGCAAAGGTGCTCTTCAGTTGGCATTCGACCAGCTCAAAGCGAAGCTGCGGAAAGAAGGCCTGTTCGACCCGGAGATCAAAAAACCCCTGCCCTTGCTTCCCCGGAAAATCGGGATCGTGACATCTCCTCGCGGCGCGGCGATCATCGATATCCTGCGGACTTTGGAGCGGCGCTTCGCCCGCCTTCACGTCATCGTCTTTCCGGCAAAAGTTCAGGGGGAAGGCGCCGCGGAAGAAATCATCCGGGGGGTGGAAACGCTCAGCCGAATCGCCGATATGGACGCCGTCATCGTGGGCCGAGGAGGAGGTTCCATGGAGGATCTCTGGGCGTTCAATGATGAAAGATTGGCACGGGCCATCCATCGTTGTCCGGTACCGGTCATCTCCGCCGTAGGACATGAAGTCGATTTCACCATCTCGGATTTCGTCGCCGACGTTCGGGCCGCCACCCCTACCGCCGCCGCTGAGCTGGTTGTTGAAAAGGAGGGCGCTTTTCGGGAAAAGATCGAGGCCCTCGTCAAGCGGCTGGAGCATCATACCCGCTTCGCGGTACAAAACCAGCGACAGCTGGTCTTCGGTCTTATACATCACCAGGCATTCCAAAACCTCAAGGTGCGGATTCTGAATCAAATGCAGAAAGTGGATGATTTGGAGACCCGAGCCAGGAAAATCATTTTACAAGACAGGAAGGATATATCTGAAACTAGAGCAAGGGCCGCCCTTATGGCGGAGAAAATGATCCATGCAGAGCGGACGATGAGGCAGCGGAGGCAGGCGGAGTGGGAGCGTCTTTCCGCGGGGCTGCACGCGATGAGTCCTTTGAACGTATTGAAAAAGGGATATGCGATCTGCTGGACGAAGGAAGGGAAAAGAGCCATCCATGAGGTGGAGGGATTGAAAGCCGAAGATGAAATCGTCGTTTCCTTTGCGCGAGGAGAATTTACGGGAATGATCCGCGACATAAACCTGCGGACTTCCGTGGAGGATCGCATCCGTGGATTGCGTGAGGAATCCCCGGGGAAAGGGGCTTTCGCGGAGGATTGAAATACCGGGAGCCGGAGATTCCGACTCATTTCCGGAAGAAGGGAGAAAAGATTATGGCCGAGATGAAATTCGAAAAAGCTCTGAAGGAACTGGAGGGCATCGTCGAAAAAATGGAGCAGGGCGGTCCGGCTCTGGATGAATCGTTGGCCTTGTTTGAAAGGGGGGTCAAACTGGCCCGGTTTCTGCGGTCGGAGCTGGAGCGCGCCGAGAAAAAAATCGAACTTCTGCTCGAGGAAGAGGGCGAAGACATCAAAACCGAGCCTTTCGCTCCTGATGAAAAGAACGACGGCGCCCGTGGTGATGATCCCGATGCTTCGGGTGAAAACAGCGACCTTCCCTTTTGATATCCCATGAAGGATAACGTCAAACTGGCCTGCTGGAAACGGCTCGTTGAGGATGAGCTTGAAATGATCCTCAATCGAGGATCATCTCCTCTTCTTCCCGCCATGCGGCATTCCGTCCTTTCCGGGGGGAAAAGATATCGTCCGCTTCTGGCTCTGGCTTCGGGGGAAGCTTTCGGGGTCCCCTCGGCTGAGATCCTGCCGTTTGCGGTGTCCGTTGAATTGATTCACAACTATTCCTTGATCCATGACGACCTTCCCTCCATGGATGATGATGATTTTCGGCGGGGCCTCCCCTCATGCCATCGTGCTTTCGGGGAGGCTCTGGCGCTTCTGGCCGGAGACGCCTTGCTGACCCTGGCTTTTGAAACGCTGACCGAAGGCGTTTTATCCCCGAACCGCGAACCGCGGAGGGTCCATTTGATCCGGGCGTTTTCCCGGGCGGCGGGCTATGATGGGATGATCGGAGGGCAGGTGCTTGATATTTCTCTTTCTCCACGGGAGGCGGCGGAAGAGAGCATGTGGGATTTGATCCGCCGGAAAACCGGAGCCTTGATCAGTCTTTCCGTGCGAACGGGAGGGCTATTGGCGGAGGCTCCGTCCGAACAGATGACGGCGATCGAAATTTTCGGCGACCGTCTCGGGCTTGCTTTTCAAGTGCGGGATGATATTCAAGATGCGCGGCAGGATGCCGGGGAAGATGAGTCCGCGCGGCCCAATATCGTCTCCCGCTTCGGAGAAAAAAAGGCGCGGGGATTTTTGGAAAGATTTATTCGGGAGGGGATGTCCGCTCTGGAAGAACTGCCGGGGCCGACCGAATCGCTTCGTACACTAGGGTCGTTTTTGAGGGAGATATAAGATGCCGAGCAAAACGCAAAAAATTATCGATAACATTGAAAAGCCCCAGGATTTGAAATCCCTTTCGCTTAAGGAACTGTCCCAGGCAGCCCGGGAAATCCGCGCTCTGATTATCAGCACCGTCGCGAAAAACGGCGGTCATCTTTCCCCGAATCTCGGGGTGGTTGAAATAACTCTGGCTTTACATCGCGTATTCGATGCGCCCACGGATAAGATCATATGGGATGTCGGACACCAGTGCTACGCCCATAAGATCATCACCGGGAGAAGAGATCTTTTCCCCCGTCTTCGGCAGTATGAGGGGATTTGCGGCTTCCCGTCCCGGGAGGAAAGCGAATACGATAACTACAATACCGGACATGCTTCCACGGCGCTGTCTGCGGCGCTGGGAATGTCAGCGGCGCGGGACATGAACGGCGGCGATCATCATGTAATAGCGGTGGTGGGGGACGGCAGCCTGACCGGAGGTGTTGCCTGGGAGGCGTTGAATCAGATCGGGCATATGCGTGAAAAGATGATCGTCGTCCTCAATTACAATGAAATGTCGATTTCTCCCAATGTCGGCGCCCTGTCGAAATACCTTTCCTACCTGGTTTCCGGACAGCACTATATTCGGATGAAGGATCAGGCGAAAACCATTCTGAAGGCGATTCCGGCTTTGGGAAAACCCCTGATCAAAGCGGCCCGGGGGATCGAGGAAGTCATTAAAAAGACGTTTTTCCCGGGACTGCTGTTCGAGGAGTTGGGATTCCGTTATATCGGCCCGGTCCAGGGACACAGCTTGGGTTCCATGATCGAGGTTTTAGAGGATGCGAAGGAATATGACGGTCCCGTGCTGATCCTCTGCGTCACCAAGAAAGGAAAAGGCTATGCCCCGGCTCAGAACAATCCGGCGCATTTTCACAGTGCTTCCCCCTTTGAAATCGCCACCGGGAATCCTAAAGTGAAGGATGAACGGGCGACGTATTCCTCCGTTTTCGGTGATACGGCGCTCAGGCTTGCGGAAAATGATCCGGAAATCGTTGCGATAACCGCGGCCATGCCGGAAGGAACGGGTTTGAAGACGTTCTCCCAGAAATTCGCGCACCGTTTTTTCGATGTGGGGATCGCGGAACAGCATGCGGTGGATTTTGCAACCGGATTGGCCTTGAGCGGAGCCAAGCCGATCGTCGCCATCTATTCGACGTTTCTGCAGCGGGCTTATGATCAGATGTACCATGATGTTTGTCTGATGGACGTACCGATCCTGTTTGCCTTGGATCGGGCCGGAATTGTTCCGGACGACGGGCCCACGCATCAGGGGATCAATGACATCGTCTATCTTCGCCATTTGCCCAACATGATCGTAATGGCGCCCAAGGATGAAAACGAGCTGCAGCATATGATGCATGCGGCCTTTTCCTATGGTCATCCTACGGCCGTGCGTTTCCCCAAAGGGAAGGGACTCGGAGTGCCTCTTGATCCTGAATTCAAGGCGATTCCTTTGGGAAAGGCCGAGATGCTGCAAGAGGGGACGGACCTTTTGCTGGCTTTGGGGAGCATGGTGCCGGAGGCGCTGCGGGCGGCGGAAACGCTCAAGGGAGAGGGCCTCGACCTTGCGGTTGCCAATGCCCGATTCGTCGCTCCGTTGGATGAAGACTTAATCCGGCGTTTCGCATGCCCGGGAAGCACCATCATCACCTTGGAAGAGGGAGTGACGGCGGGAGGTTTCGGTAGTGCGGTCAGGGAATTCCTGGATGCCCAGGGGGAATTTGACGTGCGCTTCAAAAGGATCGGACTCCCTCGGGAGATCTGCCCCGTAGGAAAGGTAGGTCAAATCAAACGGCGGTATTCTCTCGACCATGAAGGGCTGGTGCGTCAGATAAAAGAATTCTATGCCGGGACCACCGGGTCTTAAAGCATTGAGAGAGTTGCCGGTGGCGATGAAATTGAATGACGAATCGTAAAACGCCGAAGCAGCGTGCCGACAAGGTCCTAACCGATCGCGGCCTTGTGGAAAGCCGCCAAAAAGCACAGGCTTTGATTATGGCGGGACAAGTGTACTGGCGGGAAGTTAAGATTGAAAAACCGGGACAGCTGATCGCCGCCGATCAGATACTCCATATCAGGGAACGGATGTCCTATGTCAGCCGGGGCGGGTTGAAATTAAAGGGTGCGATCGCCTCGTGTCGCCTGGATATAAAAGGATGCGTAGCGGCGGATCTGGGCGTTTCCACGGGCGGGTTTACCGACTGTCTTCTGCAGGGAGGAGCTAAGAAAGTTTTTGGCGTCGATGTCGACACCCGGCAGATCGATACCAAGCTTAGGGCCGATCCCCGCGTCGTTTTGATCAGAAAGAACGCCCGCTTCCTCGAACCGGAAGATTTTACCGAGAGCCTGGATCTTGTCACCATGGATGTGTCCTTCATTTCCGTTTTGAAAATTTTGCCCGCGATCGCGGGCTTTTTGGGGAAAGGGATCCTTCTGTCTCTCATCAAACCTCAGTTCGAAGTCGGGCGACATGAAGTCGGCAAAAAAGGGATCGTAAGGGATCCCGCTCTCCGCGAACGCGTCCTGCGGACCACGGTTCTCGCCGCTTCGGATATGGGATTCGGCGTGCGAGAGGTTGTTCGGTCTTCGGTTCGGGGCCAGAAAGGAAACCAGGAATATTTTCTGTGTTGGATAAAGGGGAAAACTGAGCTCGCCGTAGAGCAGGTTTCCTCGAAAATAAAGGAGGCGGTCCACGATGAAGAAAATTGAGCGTATCGGTATCGTGATCAAACCCCATGCGCCGGCTATTCAGGACCTTTTGGTACAACTGACTGCTTTCATCGAGGAAAAAGGGATTGCGGTTCTGCTCGAGGAAGCCGCTGCGGAAATGCTGCAGAGGGAAGGCGCGGTTCGGCGCGAGGAGATTCCTCAACAGGTGGATATGGCGGTTGTCCTGGGTGGAGATGGGACCTTATTGAGCATCGCCCATCTGGCCGCCCATGCCGGGATTCCGGTCTTGGGGGGGAACCTGGGAAGCCTGGGCTTTCTTACGGAGGTCCCGCGGGAGGAGCTTTTCCTGACTATCAACGCCTTTTTAGCCGGCAATCGAGATATCGTCAGCCCGCGCCAGCTTCTCGAGGTGAAAACCTCGGAGAAAACGTATCTTTGCCTGAACGACATGGTGCTGCATAAGGGGGCCTTGGCCCGAATGATCCACTGGGACATATGGATCGATGAAAAACGGATCGCCACATCGCGAGCTGACGGCCTGATCATCTCCACGCCTACGGGATCCACGGCTTATTCTCTTTCCGCGGGAGGCCCCATCGTTCACCCCTACCTGCCCGGCATCGTGATGACGCCGATTTGTCCGCATACGTTTACGTTTCGCCCGATGATCATATCCTCCCGGGTTCGGATAAAGATCCGCTTGAATACCGATGAAGAGGAAGTCTTTCTTACCCTGGACGGCCAGCGCGGCGGCAAGATGCATAAAGGCGATATCGTAGAGGTTCGTTCCAGCGAATTGAAATTCGAATTGATTTCATCTCCCAAGCGGAATTACTTCGATCTATTGCAGGAAAAACTGGGTTGGGGATAGCGAAAGCAGCGGCTCCGGATATCCGGGAGTTCAGCAGAACACTGCGGGGGTTAGGTTCGGTCAAATCATGCGGACATTGACTTTTATCAGGGGCAACGGTATCATGAAGCCGCGATGGATGGAAAGCTTCGAGTAGCCTTTATTTCAGCGGAAGCCGCCCCCTATGCCAAATCCGGAGAGTTGGCCGAGGTCGCCGGTTCTCTACCCAAATATCTGGCATCCCTCGGAGTCGAAGTATCTCTCTTTATGCCGAAGTACCGAAGTCCCGGGGTCGAATCGCTCGATTCCCGGCAGGTGATGAAAAATCTTTCCGTTCCCCTGGGCGAGGGGAAATCCAAAGCTCAGGTATTTCGAAGCGAAGAGGGGAAATTCAACCTCTTTCTCATAGACAATCCCAAATATTATTGGCGGGAAAGCATTTACGGCACGGGGAAAGGCGAGTACCTGGATAATGATGAGCGCTTTATCTTTTTCAACCGAGCCGTGCTAGAATTTCTCTTAAAGGCTCGGATGGAGACGGATATCATACACTGCAACAACTGGCCGACGGCTTTGGTCCCTCTGCTCTTGAAAACGCTTTTCCGACAGAAAGCCCATTTTCGGAAAACCTCCTCCCTTTTGACGATGCACAATGTCGCGTATCAAGGAGAATTTCCTCCGGAATCCCTGGCGCTGACCGGATTGAATTGGGACTTTTTTCAGAACGAACACGGCTCTCTGCGGGGGCGGTTCAATTTTTTGAAAGCAGGCGCGAAATCGGCCGACGTCATCACGACGGTGAGCTCTTCATATCGGCAGGAGATACTGACAAAGAAACACGGCTTCGGGATGGCGGAGATTCTGGAGCCGCGTCGGAATGTTCTTTTCAGCATTCGCAACGGGATCGATTACGAAACCTGGAATTCGGAGAAAGACGTTTTTATATCGAAAAATTACAGCGCCTCCGATATGAAAGGCAAAGCATTATGCAAACGGGATTTGCAGCGGGAGTTGAAGTTGAAGGTTGCTCCCCGGACGCCTTTGCTTGGATTTATCTCTTACCTGACTTCGCACAAGGGAGTGGATATCCTACTGGAATCCGTCGATGCTCTTATGAATAAAAATGTCGCGCTTGTTGTGATGGGACGCGGAGACGACCTTTACGAGAAACAGCTTATAGCGGCTCGAAAAAAATACCCAGGACGCATGGTCTGGGAGCCGGAAGGCGTTCCGTCACGGCTGCACAAGATCTTTGCGGGGATCGATTTTTGCTTGATCCCCTCATATTCAGAACCCTGCGGATTGAACCAGATGGTCAGTTTTCGATATGGCACCGTGCCCGTCGTAAGGGCTACGGGGGGACTCAAGGAGACGGTATCCGAATATGGAGCAAATCATCCGCGGGGGAATGGATTCGTTTTTCGTGAGTACCGGTCCGAGGCGTTGGTGGAGGCCGTTGAACGGGGGCTTCGCTGTTACGGCCATCCGGAGAGCTGGGGGCGGGTGCGCCGGAATGGAATGGATGAAAATTATTCTTGGGAGAAAGCGGCACAGAGGTACTTGCGGATCTACAGGAATACGCTAAAAAATAAGACAGGAGGCAAAAGTGTCTGAATTGATCAAGCATGTTTCGGATAAGACGTTCGAGGAAGAAGTTCTTAAGGATGATCTCCCGGTTCTCGTGGATTTTTGGGCGGTTTGGTGCGCCCCTTGTCACATGGTGACTCCGGCCTTGGAAAATATGGCCGAGAGCATGAAAGACAAACTGAAAGTGGCGAAAGTCAACGTGGACGAAAACGCCGCATTATCGGCCCGCTACGGGATCATGAGTATACCGGCTCTGCTGCTTTTCAAGGGCGGAGAGCTCAAGGAAACCCTGATCGGAGCTCTCCCCCAGAATAAGATAGAAGAAAAAATCGCCCCCCACCTATAAAATCGGATCATGACGCAATTTTTGGATGTGATCATTATCGGCGCCGGCCCCGCCGGATTGGCTGCCGGTATCTATACGGGCCGTTCCCGCCTGCGGACCATTATTTTGGAACGGGGAATTACCGGAGGCCAGATTCTCATGAGTGATTTTATCGAGAATTATCCCGGTTTTCCCGAAGGGATCGCTCCTTTTGAGCTCATGGAATCGTTTCGGCGCCAAACGGAAAGGTTCGGTGCGGAGATCGTTTCCAGCGAAGTCTTGGAAATAAAGCCGGGAACCGAAGGGTGGCTGGTGCGAGCCAGAAAACAGGAATACGCCGCTCGAAGCATCATCATCGCCACCGGATCGGCGTATCGCCGCCTGGGGATCCCCGGAGAGGCGGAACTGACGGGCCACGGTGTGTCCTTTTGCGCGACCTGTGACGGCGCGTTTTTTCGAGATCGCGTCGTGGCCGTCGTAGGCGGAGGGAGCTGGGCGCTGACCGAAGCGCTTTTCCTGACGAAATTCGCCCGGATCGTCAAGCTGATCCATCGGCGCGATCAGTTTCGCGCCGAAAAAATCCTTCAGGAAAGAGTGTTCGAAAATCCTCGTATCGAAATCGTATGGGATTCGGTGATTGAAGAGATCCGGGGAAAAGGGAAACTCGAATCCTTGCGGTTGCGCAACCGCAGGAATCAGGTCCAATCGGAATTGAATGTCGAGGGGCTTTTCGTTTCCATTGGAATGGATCCGCTCTCGGAATTTGTCCGCGGCCTCGTGGAGTTGAACGAATGGAATCAGATAAAGGTGGGCAAGGCCATGGAGACCAGCCGTCCCGGGATTTTTGCGGCGGGTGATGTGACCGACGCCTGTCCTCAGCAGGTGGCGACGGCTGTGGGATCCGGAGTGTCCGCGGCGATCGCCGTCGATGAATATCTACAGCGCCTCCGGCCGCTTGGGACTCCGGAGCACAAAACGCCTGGGGATTGAGCCGGATTCGCTTGGCAAGAAAAAACGCCGGTTCAGCGGCTCCGGTTCTCCATATCCTCGACTCTTTTCTTCAGCTTTTTAAACTCCCGCAGCAGCGAATGCAGATGCGGAAGCGAGGCGTATGCCTTGCGCCATTCCCGAATATCCAGATGGGGAATACCGGCCGCCATTGAATCGGGGGGGATGTCTTTGGTGACTCCGGATTTGGCGGCGACGACCACACGATCGCCGACATGAACGTGATCGGCGATTCCTACCTGACCGCTGAGGATGACGTTGTCTCCGACAGAAGAACTGCCGGCGATTCCTACCTGACTTATCAAAATGGTGTGACGGCCCACCGAAACGTTATGACCGATCTGAACCAGGTTGTCGATTTTGGTTCCCTTCCCGACAATCGTGTTTCCCAAGGTCGCCCGGTCGATCGCGCAATTGGCGCCGACCTCAACGTCATCTTCGATGATCACGCCGCCTTTTTGTGGGATTTTGCGATGGGATCCGTCCTCATTCCGGACATATCCAAAGCCGTCCGTTCCGATGACGACTCCGCCATGGACGATCACGCGATCGCCGATACGAACTCCTTCTCTCAGTACGGTTTGTGAGTGGAGGATGCATTCCCGTCCGATTTCTACGCCCGGATAGATGGAAACCAACGGGAAAATCACGCATTCGTCTCCGATGACGGCATCTTCCCCCACCACGGCAAACGCACCGATAGAGACATCGGCGCCGATTATGGCGGAAGCGGCGATTTCAGCTTGAGGATGAATGCCGGGGAGTGGCTTGAAGGGAGGAAAAAACATTTCCAGGACAGCGATGAAACTCAACCGGGGCAGGGAGGATTTGATGACGGGGATGCGAGAGAATTCCAGGTCTTCGGGGATGATGGCGGCTGATGCCTTGGTGCTTTCAAGCAGAGAGGCGTGTTTTCTTTCCTTCACATAAACCAAGTCTCCCGGTCCCGCTTCCTCGAGGCTGGCTGTTCCGCGAACAACCACGCCGCCGTCTCCTTCATAGGGAAGACCGAGGCGCTCCGCCAACTGTGCGACCGTGATGAAAAACGGGGTGGGATCAAGCTGTTTTTTCATGGGTCTTCTCCGCTGTAAGCAAGTGATACCTTTCGTTAAGCACGGCGGCCAGCTCCGCGCCCCAGAAGACAATCATCAAGGAGAAGGAGATCCAGAGCAGAAAGAAAATGATGGAAGTAAGGGTTCCCTGCAGCAGTTTTGACAACACGACGCCGACGGCGGAAAAATTGGCGACGTATACCGCAAATAGCTTTTTGAATACTTCCCAAAGCAGCGTGCTGATGCCGGCGGCGATAGCCGCGGCCTTGGTGAAGACTTTCACTTCCGGTATGAATTTGTACATGAAGAAAAAAACCAGAAAAGTCAGAGTGAAGGGGATGAGATACTGCAGCAGGAAGTTATCGAAAAGAGCGACGACCTTGGGATTGATGTGATTGGCGACGAGGCTACTGGCTTCGATGGTTCCGTGAATGGCCGTCCAGATGGCGGTTATGGAAAGAGAAATAAAGAGGATGATCCCCAGAACGAACATGATGAGGTATTCCATAAGGCGGTTGTAGAAGAACGATTTCTGACGATGAGCCCTGAATATGGTGTTCAGGGAATTGATGAGGTTTGAAAACAGGAAGCTGGCGGAAACAAATGATCCTGCCAGTCCGAACCATCCGAGATTGGAGATATTCTTGGATACAGCCTGGACCCTCTGAAAGAACAGAGGGTCCATTTCTGTAAAAAATTCATCCGAAAGGATGTTGAGACTCAAGAACGCCACATCCGAATTTCCCAGCACCTTGGTTGTGACGTAAGCAAATGCCGCGACCAAGGGAATAGAGCATAAAAAAGCAAAATAGGAAACCGTTATGGCAAAATTGCCGCATTTGTCTTCGGCGAATCGCAGCGTCGTCGCTTTAACGATCCCGAAGATTAAAAACTTCATCTATACGAATGTCGACGTCTTCCTTATACGTATTTGCCCCACTGCACCATGAGAATGATGATCGAGATCAACAGTGCGTAAATAACCAGAGTTTCGATAAGAACCAACCCGAAGATCAGGAGGAAGCGGATGGTCGGAGCTCCCGCGGGATTGCGCGAGATGCCTTCACAGGCGCTGCCGATGGCTTTGGATTGACAAAAAGCACCCACCGCGGAAGCCAGGACGATAACTCCGGCGCCGAGGATAAGGGACAATTTGAACAAGGAGGCTCTGGTTTCGGTAAGACCGGCTTCCTGGGCTAAAAGCGGTGTACTCATCAGGATAAAGAAAAGCAGGAGACCGCCGAATGGCTTGAGGTTCTTTGACATATTCATACTCCTTAAAATTAATGTTCTTGGGCTACTGCTCCTGAAATGTAGATGCAGGACAGCAGAACAAACACAAAAGACTGGATTATTGCCGTGAAAATCGATATGGCCATAAAAGGAAGAGGGAGGAGGAAGGGGATAATGGATCCGATAACGACGATGAGAAGCTCTTCGGCGAAAATATTGCCGAACAAACGGATGGAAAGCGATACGACCCTTGAAAAATGACTGATCAATTCGATGGGAATCATGAGTGGAGCCAGAGCTGGAATGGGTCCGGCGAATGATTTGAGGTATTTAAAAATCCCCTGGACTTTGATTCCCTGCCAGTGATAGTAGAGAAAAACCGTGAGGGCGCAAGCGGCCGTTACATTGATCTTACTGGTGGGAGACATAAATCCGGGAATAAGACCCAACATGTTGCAGGTGAAGATAAACAGCCCGACGGTGGCGATCATGGGAGCGTACTTCTTCCCTTCTTCTCCCACCGTATCCGCCAACTGCCCTTCGAAGATTTTGATGATCATCTCGAGAAAGCTCTGCATGCGGGTCGGCACCGGGCTTAGTTTTCGGGCGGAGAGCCCGAAAAAAAGCGCCAGGATGACGGCCACAATCAGGCTCATAATGATGTAGTCGGGGATCATGCTCTCGGGATGAGTTACGGGTATGCCGAGCAGTCCGAAAAGAGCGGCCAGCGGTTTACTGAAAATCTTGTTGATAAACTCGACGATAAATAAACTGTGTTCTAGTTCTTCCATTTCATTGTCTTAAAAAAAGCGGCTAAACCTTCGACGAGGATCGCAAGGACTACCGCCGAAAATCCAGCGCCGAACGCTATGATTTTCCTCGAAAAAAAGAGAATTATAATAAAAAAGATGCCAATAATCAATAGCAGTCTCAACAGGTAAAACCAAATTGCCGATTTGAGGGCTTTCTGACGGCCGCCGCCTAGAAATTTTGTTATCGAAATCTGCATCCAGCGGAAGCTCAATGCCGATACGACACCCCCGGCTAGAATCAAGAGCGCCGTGACGATATCGAATGCAATCAAACCGATCAGGGAAAAAACGCCGGATATGATAACGGTTTCTCTGGGAATGCGCCCCAGGATCTTCTCCTCTTCGGCAAAGGCCGCTTCGGGATCGAGTTCAGTCATGATTTTACCTCTGTCAAAACAGGGTGTTTCTCTAAAACACCATCCAATAAAAACCCTATTATAATCTTTCCGGGCTGGTTTACCAAGCGGGTTTAGGATTTATTATTGAGTTCTTCATCATCGGGGGAGAAGGCTTTTAATCTGTTCAGGCCCCGAAACAGGCTGAGAAATCCGGAGACGATGCCGAAGAAGAAAAAGATCATCAGCATCCAGGGGTGGGTGCCCAGCAGCTTGTCCAGGGTATGGCCGAAAAAAAGACCTATGGCGATCGAGGAGGGGAGCATGAGTCCGACTGAACTCACCTCCGCCAGCCGACGGTAATTGATGCCGTGACCCTTTTTTTTGCTCATCTTCCGATATGATAGCACACCTGGGGTTTTATATGAAAAAAGAACGGGAAGCGGCGGGCCGTATGTTTGGGAGCCCGGGATATGGATCGAAGGATTGAAAACGGGTTCTTTCAAGCTGAATGGGAACGATTCATGTCTCACGAAGGTTATGAATATGGCTTCTATGCGGCTGAAGAAATGACAAGCAAGTTGATTATCCCCAGGGGTTATGTTAAATTTTTTCTGATGTTTAGAAAAATCGTTCTCGGGCTGCTGCTGGCTGTTTGCTGCTTGGGAGAAGTTCATATCGCCGCGCAGAAGAAGTCGGAAGCGGATCCGGGGCTCAAGATCACCGCTCATTATAAGGAAAGGATCAAAAACCGCGTTCTGGCGGAAGGCCATGTCGAGATCCTGTACAAGCAGACCAAGCTGGTGGCGGACCGCATCGAACTCGATACCGAGACCAAAGAGTTGACGGCCGAGGGCAATGTGGTGATCCAGATGGAAAATGAAGTGATCAGCACCGACCGCATTCATTTCAACCTTGATACAAAGGCGGGTGAGTTCTTTCGAGTTCACGGATTGGTGCAGCCCGATATAACGTATCGGGCCGAACAGGTGGACCGGAAAAATGAAGAGATATACGGAATGGGGAAAGCCCGGATCACTTCTTGCCTGCAGCCGGTGCCGCGCTGGCAGTTTTCGTGTTCGAAAGCCGAGTTTAAAAAAGAGGATTACATCAAGATGTGGAATGCGGTGCTGGCGATCAAGAAGATTCCGGTGCTTTATCTTCCCTATATGAAATATCCCCTGGATCAAGAGAGGTCGACAGGATTCCTGATGCCGAAACCGGGATATAACGGCGTAAAGGGATTTTCTTATACTCAGGCTTTTTATTGGGCCATGAAAGAAAATATGGATGCCACCCTGAGTTTCGATTATTACTCAGCCAAGGGGATGGGAGCGGGACTTGAATACCGATACCTCTTCAATCGGGGGACGGGAGGACGGATGAATCTCTTTTTCTTTGATTTCAAGGATATTCCCGGAGAAGAGAAACAACCGGGTGCCTATATCATCCGGCTGAAACACAACCAGCCGCTCCCCGGGAACTTCAATCTCGTCGCCGACGTGGACTACCAGAGCTCATTCGATTTTCTGCGGGAATTCGATAATAATTTCCGAACCGCCGTCGTGTCCAACCGGCGGTCTCAGGTTTTCCTCTCCCGGGCCTGGTCATATTTTAACCTGAATGTGCGTGCATCTCAGTTTGAAACCTATTTCCAGCAGCAGGATAATTCAATCATAAGGCGCACTCTTCCGGAGTTGGGATTCAGCTCCTCCAAGATCAAGCTGATCTCCCCCTTGTATTTTTCGTTTTCATCGGCGTTCAGCCGATGGGAATACGGCTGGGAATCGGCCTATGACGAGGGAACGCAAAAGAAATCGCAGAACCTGACTTTCAATCCCACTCTGAGTCTTCCTTTCACCTCGGTCCCCTGGTTGACGTTGAACAGCTCTTTGACTTCCAATTTCGCTTATTATTTTCAGAGCTATGCACCCGGAACCAAGAAAGTCGTGAACGAACCCCTGCTGCAGGATAATTACAGCATCGATCTGGAGCTGCTGGGACCGGTGGTATATCGGGTTTTCTACGGTTCGGACAAAGAGCCGAAGCTCAAACATATCCTGGAGCCCTCTTTTTCCTATCGCTATGAAAGCCCGGTGCCGCTTTCCGACAGAATCATCACCACCGCCCCTTCGTTCTACCGCAACCACTATGTCCGCTACGGCCTGACGAACCGCTTCCTTTTCAAGGAAAAAAACATGCCTCGGGAGATTCTGGCTCTCGGTTTATCGCAGACCTACTACCTGCTTCCCGAAGAAAGCCCGCTGAGCCGATTCGAGGTGGAGGGAGAGATCCCGGAGTTTTCCGATATCAGCAGCTATCTCCGTTTTTATCCCGCCCGTAAATACAGCCTGGATTTTTCCGCGGCCTTCAACACCTACTACAAAACCCTGTCCAGCGTGAGGATGGGAGCCAACCTGGGAAGACCGAAGGATCCGTTTTTCCTCAGAGTCAATTGGTATAAGAGTGTCAATCCATACCGGACAGAGACGGTTTGGACACGTCATCAGATCAGTGTCTACGGAGGGGGCGTCATCGAACCGCTTTCCCTGGAAGCCAGGGCGCAGATAGATTATAATATTCAGGAGCGGGAACTTCTGTATTCCGCGCTGACTCTGGAGTATCACTACCAGTGTATTGATTTCCTGGTTGACGTTAGGATATTCTATTTTCGCGAAAAGCCGGAAGTGCAGTTTTCTTTTTCATTCGGTTTGGGCAATATCGGTAAGACGACGGATTTTATGGGGGGGATGGGATTTTGATATCCCGTAGCGATCTCCGCCCGGACGGAAAGATATAGCGGAAGGAGCGACCATGAAAGGTTTGATATTGAGCGGGGGGAAGGGAACGCGCCTGCGCCCCCTGACTTTCACACAGGCGAAACAGCTGGTTCCGGTGGCGAACAAACCGGTCTTGTTCTACGGGATCGAAGCCCTCTTGGAAGCGGGGATTAAGGATATCGGCGTGATCGTCGGAGACACCAAAGACGAGATCAAAGCGGCCGTTGGCGACGGCTCCCGATGGGGGATACATATCACCTATATTGAACAGGATGCACCGCTGGGATTGGCTCACGCCGTCAAGACCGCCAGGTCGTTTCTGGGAGATGAATCCTTCGTGATGTACCTGGGTGACAATATCCTCAAGAGCGGCATCTGTTCCTTGGTTGAAGAGTTCAAACGGCAAAAACCGCATTCGTTGATCCTGCTGACGGAAGTCCCCAATCCGCAGATGTTCGGGGTTGCCGAGCTGCGCGATGGTAAAGTTTTCAGGCTGGTGGAAAAACCCAAGAATCCTGCCAGCAACCTGGCTCTGGTCGGGGTTTACATGTTCGATTCGCATATCTTCGAAGCCATCCAGGCGATCAGACCCTCCTGGAGAAACGAGTTGGAAATCACCGACGCCATCCAATATCTGGTCGAACACGGCTATGACGTCCACCCTCACCTGGTGACGGGTTGGTGGAAAGACACGGGAAAGATCGAGGACATTCTGGAAGCCAACCGGCTGATTCTCGAATCCGTAAAAAGAGAGATCAAGGGTGACGTGGATTCCGTATCCAAAATCAACGGCCGTGTCGTCATGGCGCCGAATGTCCGGGTGCGGAACAGCATCGTCCGCGGCCCCGCCGTTATCGGCGAAAACACCGAAATCATTGATTCCTATATCGGTCCTTTTACGTCCATCCAGTCGAACTGCCGGATAGAACAAACCGAAATAGAGCACAGCATCGTCCTTTCCGGCAGCGAGATCCGGGATGTGGGCAGCCGGATAGATGAGAGCTTGATCGGACGAGATGTGAAGATATTTAAATGTCCCCCCAAACCGTCCGCTTATCGGTTTATGGTAGGGGATCAAAGCGAAATCGGCATCATGTAAATAGAGGGTATTTCAGATTCCGGGGCGGCCTCCCGCTCGTGGTTGGACTTTTCAGCCGGAAACAGGCAAAATAAGCGATGCCGCGCAGGGAGGGAACCGCAGGGGAGAGGAGAGACGTGATGATTGACGGAGTTGAAATAAAAAAGTTAAAAGTTATTCCGGACGAAAGAGGCCGCCTTATGGAGGTGCTGCGGTGTGATGACCCCGTTTTCACGAACTTCGGCCAAGTCTATATGACGACGACTTATCCCGGCGTCGTGAAAGCCTGGCATCTGCATCGCAAACAGGCCGATCACGTGGCCTGCGTCCATGGAATGATCAAACTGGCTCTGTACGATCCGCGGCCGGATTCGCCGACGCATGAAAAAGTCGACCAGTTTTACTTGGGGATCCATAATCCTCTGTTGGTGCGTATCCCCCAAGGAGTTTATCACGGATGGATGTGCGTGAGCCGAGAAGAAGCCGTCATCATCAATGTTCCCACCGAACCATATGATTACGAAAACCCCGATGAGGAGCGTCTGGAGGCCCACGAGAACGACATCCCCTATGATTGGAGGCGCCGGGATGGGTGAGGAACGTCGGTTCGAAGGAAAGACGCTCCTGGTGACGGGCGGTGCCGGTTTCATCGGGAGTAATTTTATCCGTTATATGCTGAAACGCTACGCGGACATCCGGATTATCAACCTGGATAAGCTGACTTACGCCGGGAATCCGGAGAATCTGGCCGACGTGGAAAACGATCCGCGGTATGATTTCATCCATGGAGACATCCGGGACCGGGATACCGTTCGAAAGATCATCCCCCGGGTCCAGGGCGTCGTCCACTTGGCGGCTGAAACGCATGTCGATCGTTCCATCCTTGATGCGGGAGAATTTGTCCTGACTGACGTTTACGGGACATTCGTGCTTCTGGAAGCACTCAGGGGATCCGATGTGGAGGTCTTTCTGCACGTTTCGACCGATGAAGTCTACGGGAGCAGGACCATGGGGTTCTTCAAGGAGGAGGACTCCCTGAATCCTTCATCTCCCTATTCGGCCAGTAAAGCCGGAGCGGACCGCTTGGCTTATGCTTATACGGTCACGTATGGACTTCCCATTATGATTCTCCGTCCCAGCAATAATTTCGGTCCCTATCAATACCCGGAAAAGTTCATCCCCCTATTCACCACCCATGCCCTGGAGGATCAACCGCTTCCGCTCTACGGCCGGGGAACAAATGTCAGGGATTGGCTGTTCGTGGAGGATCACTGTCGCGCCATCGACCTGGTCCTGCGCAGGGGGAATCCCGGGGATGTTTTCAACGTCGGGGCGAATAACGAAGTCCGGAATATCGAGGTCACCGAACACATCCTGAAACTGCTGGGAAAGCCGAAGACGCTAATAAAATTCGTTCCCGACCGTCCAGGACACGACATCCGCTATGCCGTCGACTGCGGCAGGATCCATGCTCTGGGATGGAAGCCGGAAAGCGATTTTTCTGAAGCCCTGGAAGCAACCGTCCATTGGTACCGCGATCATGAGGAGTGGTGGAGGAAGATCAAGCGGAAGGACAAGGAATTTCGCTCGTTTTATGAAACGCATTACCGAAACCGATAAAGAAGAGAACCTGATCCCGCCGGCGGATCGCCGCCCGGGCGGAAGGATTCAAGACGGACCGAGGAGGAATCATGAACATACTCATAACCGGGATCACAGGCTTCGCCGGAAGCCATCTGGCCGAATATATTCTAAACGATCATCCGGACGAGAAGGTATTCGGAATCTACCGCTGGCGCAGCCGGATGGAAAACATCCGGGGTATTCAGGATCGGATCCACCTGATTGAAGCGGATATCAAGGATATGGTTTCCTTGAAAAGATGTCTGGACGAATGCAGGCCCGATCGTATTTTCCATCTGGCGGCACAGAGCTTCGTACCCGCCTCATGGACGCTGCCTTCCGAGACTTTCGCTATCAATGCGCTTGGCCAGATCAATCTTTTCGAAGCCGCACTCAGCCTGGGTCAGAAGCCGCGAATTCAAATCGCGGGTTCCAGCGAAGAATACGGATTGGTCAATTCGAATGAAGTCCCCATGAAAGAAACGAATCCTCTACGGCCCCTCAGTCCCTATGCGGTAAGCAAGGTGGCTCAGGATATGTTGGGGTATCAATATTATAAAAGTTATGGTCTCCATGTCGTGCGGACACGCGGATTCAATCATACGGGGCCGCGCCGGGGAGACGTGTTCATCTGTTCCAGTTTCGCCAAGCAGATCGTGGAGATCGAGAAGCAGCTTCGGGAACCGGTTCTCAGAGTGGGGAATCTGGAGGCCAAGCGCGATTTTACAGACGTGAGGGACACGGTTCGAGCCTACTGGCTGAGTTTGGAGAAAGGAATTCCGGGAGAGGTGTACAATATCGGATCCGAGAAAACCTATACGGCTCGGGAGGTTCTCGACTTTCTACTGGACATGACCGATGTCGATGTCAAGGTCGAGGTCGATCCCGAAAGGCTCCGCCCTTCGGATGTTCCGGTGCTTCTCGCCGACAGCTCGAAATTCAAGTCGCTGACGGGATGGGCCCCGCAAATCCCCTTCAGGCAGTCGCTTCAGGATTTGCTGGATTATTGGAGGGATAACATTTGAACCGGCGCGTTTTCATTACGGGCGCAACCGGATTCGTGGGGCGTTATCTACAGGCCGAGCTGGAGGCTCGGGGCGCCGTCGTTTTCGGAACCGCGTTTCCGGAAGCACCGGATCCGCCGTCCAGCGGAAGCGGGGCTCGGTTAGCCCGCGTTGACATCCTTTCGGAAAAGGACCTCACGGCGGCGGTGGCCGAAGTCGAACCGGACTGGGTCGTCCATTTGGCGGCTCTTTCCCATGTGAAGCTTTCCTGGGAGATGCGCCGGGATACGCTTGAGACCAATCTGATCGGTACGCTGAATCTGCTGGAGGCGGTTCGTCGTCGGACGCCTGGCGCTCGATTTCTCTTCGTCAGCTCATCGGATGTGTACGGAGGAGGTTCGGGAGCACGACCTTTGCGGGAAGACGATCCCGTATTGAGCATGAATCCCTATGCCCTGACCAAATTGAGCGGAGAAAAGCTGGTGGATTTCTACCGGCGCATCGAAAAACTGGACGCCGTCATCGCCCGTTCCTTCCCGCATACCGGTCCGGGACAAAGCGCAGATTTTGTGTGCTCGGACTGGGCGTCCCAGCTGGTTTCCATCGAAAAGGGGCTGCGGAAGCCCGTTCTCAATGTGGGAAACCTGGATGTGTCCCGCGATTTCTTGGATGTCCGGGATGTCGTGAAGGCGTATGCGGAGCTGTTGCTGCGGGGGCGTCGCGGAGAGATTTACAATGTTTCCGCAGGAAAGGCCACCGCGCTGCGGGATATCCTCAACCGGCTTCTCGACGGTGTTTCGGTCGATGTCAAGGTCGAGGTCGATCCGGACAGGCTGCGGAAAACCGATATCCTTCGCCTCTCGGGAGACAACCGAAAGATCCTGAACGATGTGCTGTGGCATCCTGAAATTCCATTCGAAAAGACGCTGCGGGATCTGCTGGATGACTGGCGGTCTCGTTTATCCGCCTGAATAAGAGTCCTCAATGGTTGTTATGGGCTTCCGTTCTCTCTTCCTCGATTTCTTTCAGTTTTTCGGGTGTGACGTCATGGGTCGGGTAACAACCGTCGAAGCAGGCGCCGCAAAATTGGGTCAGCCTCTCATTGCCCAAATGGACGGCCCGCTTAAGCGAATCCAATGATTGATAAATGACCTTATCCGCGCCGATTTTTTGTGCGATCTGGTCCGGGCTCAAGTTTTGGGCGATGAATTCCTTTGTGGTCTGCATGTCGATTCCGTAAACGCAGGGATACCGAAGAGGAGGGGAGTAGGATGCGAAATAGACCTTTCGGGCCCCGGATTCGCGAACTAATTCCACGATGGAACGCGCCGTGTTTCCCCTGACGATGCTGTCATCGACAAGCAGAACGTTTTTATCCTTCAATTCCAAGGCGATGGGGTTGAGCTTTTGTTTAATCGAGCTTTTGCGGGATTGATCGCCGGGCATGATGAACGTTCTGCCGATATACCGGTTCTTTACCAGAGCTTCCCGATATTTCAGCTCCAGGCGCCGGGCGATCTCAATAGCGGCATCGCGGGCGGAGTCCGGAACCGGAACCACCACGTCGATCTTTAGATCCTGTTTCTTTATTTCATCTGCCAGGAAACGGCCCAGATTGACGCGGCATTTATACACGTTGACGTTATCGATAAAGGAATCGGGTCGGGCGAAATAGACCCATTCGAAAAGGCAGGGCGAGTGCGGTCGGTCGGAGAGGACCTTGCGGTGGACGTTTCTTTCGCGGTCGATAAATATGGCCTCTCCGGCGGCGAGACTTTCCACCTGCCTGAAATTCATCAGATCGAGGCTGACACTCTCCGAAGCGATGGCGTAGGACGGCGGAGAACCGTCTTCCCGAATCCCGAAAACCAGGGGTTTGATACCATACGGATCGCGAAAGGCGACCATTCCGTGTTCGGCGATGTAAGCGACGACGGAATAAGCGCCCTGTATCTTTTGAAAAACGCCTTTGACGGCCCGGTAAATATTTTCCGGGGCGATTTCATGTGTCTGCTGGGACTCGAGCTCTTGAGCGAACACATTCAGGATCGCTTCGACGTCATTGTCGGAAGTGAGCATGCGGTGGTATTGTGAAAGCAGGATGTGCTTGATTTGTTTGTAGTTGACCACATTGCCGTTGTGGCCGATCATGATCCCGAAGGGGGCGTTCACGAGGAACGGCTGTGCGTCTTCTCCCTTTCCGCCGCCGATCGTGGGATAACGGGTGTGCCCGATCCCGATGTTGCCCTTGAGACGGGCGATATGTTCCTTTGAGAAAATGTCCCGTACCAGACCGTTGCCTTTTTTTATATGAAATCGACCGTCGTAAGTGATGATCCCCGCGGAATCCTGTCCACGATGCTGGATGGCCAGCATGCCTTGATAGAGGTCCTGGAAAACTTCCCGGGTGCTGTAAATTCCGATGACGCCGCACATGTTGATTGCCTTTCCGTTTCTTTATCCCCTCTATTATAAACGATTTTTACCTTACGGAAAACCTTTGCATGGAAGAACCAAAAGGAAGGAGCGGTTCCAGGATCAAGTTTCGAGAGCCTCGGCAAGTTCACCTATTGAGAGAGATGCGGTGCCGAATTTCCCCACGACGACCCCCGCGGCCGTATTGGCGAGAAAAGCGGCCTGGCGGATATCGGCGCCTGAAAGAAGAGCCAGGGCCGCCGTTGCAATCACGGTATCGCCGGCGCCGGTGACGTCGAAAACTTCCTTGGCATGCGTCGGAATATGGTATGCGGCCCGGTCTTTTTCAAAGACGGAGAGGCCCTGTTCTCCCCGCTTGAGGATAAGATAGCGGGCGGATATTTTTTCCAGGATCTTGTGGCCGGCCTTTTCCACCTGGTCATCGGTGAGACAGGGGTGGTGAACGATCTGCTCCGCTTCCACGTGATTGGGATTGATCAGGGTTACGGGAGAGAACAAGGAGAAATTCTCGATCTTGGGATCCACGAAAACCGGTATCTTCTTTTGTTGGGCGAACGGCAGGACTTTTTTCATCAAGGATCGGGTGAGGAGTCCTTTATTGTAATCGGAGATCAGTATCCCCTCGTACCGTTCTTCCTGCACGATCGATAGGATCCGCGTTTCAAGAGAAGAGGGAATGGGGTTTTTTTGTTCCTGGTCGACGCGGACGACCTGCTGTTGGTGAGCGATGATCCGGGTTTTTACCGTCGTGGGTCTTTGCTCGGTGGTGATGATCCCGTGACTGTCCCGCACGTTTGCCTTGATCCATTCCCCTTCCGCGTCGCAGCCGACGATTCCGACCAGAAGCGGTTTGGCTCCCAGGCTTTCGAGATTATGGCTGACGTTTCCGGCACCCCCCAAACAGGATGTGTCCCGCTGAACTTCAACGATGGGAACCGGGGCTTCCGGCGAGATGCGGCCGACTTTTCCCCAAAGATACTTGTCCAGCATAAGGTCTCCGATCACCAGCACCCGCTTGGAGGGAAAGCTGCGAACGAGGGTTTTCATATGGTCTATGTCGAATTTCGTCATGATGTTTACTCCACGAGATAGATGGGATTGGAAATGATCCATGGGATGTCCCGTTTCAAGGGGGTCCTTTCCCGGATATAGATTTCCGTGCGGTAAACGCCCGGCGCCTCCGCCGGCACGATGAGCTCGTTTGCCCGGGATTCCGCGATGACACGTCCGTTATAGAGCAGGCGGGTTTCATGGGCGAAGGAATAAGGAGTGCGAACGACCAATTCGGTCTCGGGCTTCCATGGAACCGCCTTCCCCATAGGGATGATTTCACCTTGCCGGCGCCCGGTAAAACGGAAGCCGCGGGAATGGGCGGCTGCGTCCACCGCGTTGAAAAACCGCCCCTGGAGCAGAGCGTCTCGTATCTGCCCGCGCGCGGTGGCGAAATCGGCCGAGAGGCTTTCGTTCAGCAGACAGTGAAGATTGAGCAGGGTGAACAGCGGCCGGTAGAGCAGATGGGCGTCCGTGCTGTAAAAGCCGAAAACGCGTCCTTCCCGGTTCATGGCATCCCATTTCGCCAGGTTCTTTTCCGGTCGGTCCAAGGTTTTCAGGAGAGTGAGGCGGGGATTGATGGGGAGAGCCGGAATGAACGCGAGGGTGGACAGGAAATCTTTTCTCAGCATGCTGTCGGCGTTGATGATCTCCAAACCGGAATATCCGGCTTCGGGCCCCCAGGACCATGCCACCTTGGAATAGGGATGAGCGATAACGGAAAGTCCTCGGGCGGCGCGGATCTGGGCCGCCGAGACCTCGGCGTTCTGAGAAAATTGAGGGTAGGGTTCTTCAAGGCCCAGTGCGACCAGGTGTCCCCGGTTAACGGAGAGTTCGCTCCCCGCCAGGACCAGAATGCCATGCTTCCAGCCCTGACTGTCCAGGGATTTAAAATTGGGGCGGCCGTGATCGGTCAGGATCACGAAGGCGAGTCCGGCGCAGGCCCCTTCCCGGGCGATCGACGCGACGTCCTTCCTTCCGTCCGAGTGAGTGCTGTGGATATGGTAAGCTCCGGCGGTCTCGTGAATGGAGTCGGGGAACGGAAGACTCGAGTAGGATCTGAATCGAAGCAGGTGCGCGGTCAGCCAAATGAGATAGACGGACAGCAGGACCATCAGGATGCGCCCCGGACGAAAGCTCCATCTATGTTTTTGAGCTCGGGAGGGATCACTCATGGGATTCGGGTGCCGTCTCCTGAAGCCGCAGGACCCTTTCCTGGGCGAAGGGGATGGTGATGACATATAGAAAAAGAGCGGCGACTTCGGAATCGCCGAAATTGTATTCGAAAAGCCCCGCCGCGAAAAAAGCGAACAGTGCGGCCAGAGCGGCGGCGGTCAAAGGTCTCGATTCCGGATCTTCGATTTTAAGGCGCTTGATCAGGGCTCCGGCCGTCAAGAGGAAAAAGGACAACCATGCAAGGAGCGCTGGGATCCCGCGTTCGGCCGCGATCTGGATGAGGTTGTTGTGGAGGTGGACGGCCAGCGGCTTGGCTTCTTCCGAAAGGCCGTATTTGTCCCGCTTGATCTCGATATTGACCATGTTGGGTCCTGTTCCGAATAACGGGTAGTTCCGGACCACTTTCATTCCCCCGCGAATATATTCGATCCTCTGATGGTTGGTGGCGTTATTCAGATCAAAGATGCTGACGGCGCGGCGGCGGATTTGCGCCGGCGCGGCGATGATGAACAATCCCAGAAGAAAGGGAAGCAGAACCAGGACCTTGGGTTTGTAGAGCCAGATGAGAACCGCGGTTCCCACGAACATACCGACCCAGGCGCTCCGGGTGAGCGTTAGCATCAAGGCCATTCCCGCGAGCCCGAATGCCGCCCCCCATACGAACCGCAGCCGCTTGCGCTGAAAGAGAAAAAAGCTCAAGGCCGTACATCCGAAGATTACCAGCAGACCGGCTTGAGTCATATAATGTCCCATGAAACCCGCGATACGCTCTCCCGGAGAAGAATGGAATGCAAAGAGATAGAGCGAGTAGAGGAGAGAGATGATGCCCGAAGCCAGCAGTGACAGATGTGTGCGCTCAAGGGTTCGCTTTCGGAGGAAGGCGGTGGTTACCAGCGGGATGATCAGCAGCAGCAGCAGTTCCCTGCTGTCCCGGAAGCTTTCTTCCGGATTGAAAGAAAAGATACAGGCCATAAGCGACAGTCCGGCGTATGCAAGCAGAGCCCAGAAAAACCCGGGAAATTCCAGGCGGTCCTGTCTCCGGATCAGTCTTATCAGCCATAAAAGGACGGCGATGCCCAGTGATATTTGACTGGCGGTGATGGAGGACATGGAGAAAAACAGAAAAGTGCCGATACACAGAGGCAGCAGGCGAATCCGTGTCATTTCTCTATCGCTTCCGTATTCAGGCGATCAAGCCGTTGTCGAATCATCCGGTGAACTTTAAATTGAATTGTAACTCACGTATTCCATCCGGCGTCCGGGAAGGATGGGGGCGATAATGGACGATCGGTTCGACCGCTGCCGTCCCCGTCCGCGAAACAGCCGGGTGAGAACACCGGGATGATAACCCAGAACACGAAAAAGTTCAAACTCCCTGTGTGGAGGGAGGGGGGGAGGAAGGCGCCCTCAGGAAGGGAAGGCAGGCTTTGAAGACCTCTTCCGCCGTTATGCCGCGGATGCAGCGGAAATCGTTTGTGACGCAGGCGGTTTGTCGACAAGGACGGCAGGGGATATCTTTTTCGATGACGACGTGTTTTGCTTTCCAGGGAGCGAAATGGGCGGGCAGAGTGGGACCGAAATATGCAGCGATGGGGGTTGAAGTGGTGGCGGCGATATGCATGGGACCGCTGTCCGGGCCGACGAATATCCGGGACAGTTCGATCAGATGGCGGAGTTCACGAAGACCGAGCCGCCCCACCAGCGAAAACGGTGGTTTTCTGCATGTCCTCAGGATCGTCTCCGCCGATGTGAGGTCCTCCGAAGCGCCTATCAGGACCACCGGAAATGAGGTGCGTTCATCCAGAATATCGATGAACTCGATGAGATTCTTCGTTCCCCACTCACGAAAACGGTTTCCCGCGCCGATATGGAGGACCAGAAAGGCGCGGTTGCTCAAGCCGAATTGGGTCATGAAGGCACGAACCTTCATCTTCTCCGCGTCCAACTCGGGCGCCATGCTGAGAGGAGGAATCGAAGAAACAGGGATTCCCGCGGCCTTGATCGCACTGATGTGATTTTCAACGCTGTGGACGTGTCCGCTCGGAGGTTTCCTGGCGACCTTGACGTCATAGAAGACGTGACGGTATCTGATCTTGTATCCGACCTTCAGACCGGCCCGGCAGAAACCTGTCAACAGCGAGGCCCGGGGGCCGGAATGCAGATCAATGACGATATCGTATTTCGTTCGACGAAGCGGTTTGATCCTTCTCAGGAATTCGGCTGCCGACAGCTTCCGGGGGAGGCGGATGATCCGCTGAAGCGCGGGGTGTCCCTCCACCAGCTCTCGATAGGGTTCGTCGACGACATAGGTGATGGCGGCGTTGGGACAGGCCCGGCGAAGAGCCGCCAAGGCCGGGGTCGTCATGATGATGTCTCCGATACGGCGGAGTCTGATAAAAAGGATGTTATTTACGGAGGCGGGATCAAGCCTGAGTTTCTTTCTCCGGTTCAATGGTGGCCTCGTCGATGAGCATGATCGGAATGTCCTGCTTGATGGGATACACGCGATGGCATTTCGAGCATTTCAATCCCTTTTCGTCGGCCGTCATTTTCACTTCCTTTTTGCATAAAGGGCATGCCAAAATCTCCAGCAGCTGCGGGTCTATCGCCATATTCTTTCTCCTCTTTCAATATCTTATCGTATACCCGGAGATGCGTCAACCTGAGCCCGGCGGCGTCCGGATCGACACGGCGGCTCCGGGCGCCGTCGCCCGCATTTGACACCGGGAGAGCCGCGGTGCTATTTTAAATCACAATGGATATTTGTTTTTTCGGGGCGTATGAGTTCGACTATCCGCGGGTTGCCGTGATTCGGAAGGGCCTGCGGCGGTGCGGAGCCGGCATTTTCGAGTGCAGGATGCCGCCGGGTCGCAAATTCTGGCTGCGCTATCCTCTTCTGGTTTTACGCTACCTCCGCTTGCGACGATCTCATGATGCGTTCTTCGTCCCTCAGTTCTGTCATAAAGACGTTCCTTTGGTCAAGCTGTTGGCCTTCCTGACATCGCGTACGGTCATCTTCGATCCGCTCGCTTCGCGTTATGAAACGAAGATCTTGGATCGGCGCGTCAAATCCGTGGATTCTCCTTCGGCATGGTGGAATCGCATGATCGACATGGTTTCCCTTCGTCTGCCCGATTGGATCCTGGCCGACACCGAAGCGCATAAGTCGTACTACTGTAGTGAATTCGGGGTTCCCGAATCCAAGGTGATCGTTCTTCCCGTCGGCTTCGATGACGATCTGTTCAAACCGCGGAGCAGGGTTGAAAACAGCGATTTCCGTGTGTTGTTTTTCGGATCTTTCCTGCCGCTTCATGGCGTGGATGTCATCATCCGGGCCGCAAAAATCGTATCGGAAACGGATCCGGAGATACGATTCGAGCTCGTCGGCTCCGGCCAGACCCATGCGGAAGCCCAGGCTTTGGTGTCGGAGTTGAATGCGGAGAATGTTTTTTTCCGAAGCTGGTGTTCCCTGGGAGATTTTCCGGCGATGATAGCCCGAGCGGATATATGCTTGGGGATATTCGGACATACGGAAAAAGCCCGACGTGTCGTACCGCATAAGGTTTACCAGGCGATGGCCATGCGAAAACCGGTGATTTCGGCACGAACCCCTGCTCTGGAAGAAATTTTTCAGCATGAGCGGGACCTGGTCTTTTGCCGAGAGCCCCTTACGGAAAATCTGGCTCGAAGCGTGCTGGAACTCAGAAGCAACCCGCAATTGAGGAAAGATATCGCTGAAAACGGAATGCGGACCGTATGGGATCATTACGCTCCCGCCGCACTCGGAATGCGTTTGCTGGATTCGATAAAAGACGGGAGCCGATGAAAACAAATTTTGGAATTCCGCTAGAACTTACCGGATATTCGGGTCGGATCCATCCGGATTTCAACCATGAGGCCGTGATCGCAAACCTGGAAAAAGGCGAGGACCTTTTCCAAATCCCCGGAGGACGGATGCTGCTCGAAGGAAGAAATCGCGTCGGAGTGGTTCCGCTGGACCTTCCGGACGGAACCCGGTTGGATGTCGTGGTCAAGGCGTTTCATTTCCGGGGCCCGGACAAATGGAAAAGCCGGTTTTTTCCCTCCAAGGCGCTGCGTGCGTGGCGCAGTGCGAATTCCCTGGGGGAGGTGGGGATACCCACCCCCCGACCCATCGCGTATTTCCAAGACAGTACCGGAGGATTCCCGAAGACCGGTTTTTTCGTTTATGTCATGCAAACTCAGGTGGAAGAACTGCGTTTTCTCTTTCGTCGTCTTCATGGAGCGGAGCTCCGGAAGCTGCTGTCGGATCTGGCCGGTTTTCTCGAAAAGGCTCACCAGCGCGGAGTGCTTCATCGAGATCTTTCCGACGGCAACATTCTGGTTGGAAAAAGCACGGGGTCCGACTGGTTCTTTTTCCTTATCGATACAAACCGTATCCGTGTCCTCGGGAAGTTGGGAATGATGCGGGGGGTCAAAAACCTAATCCGCTTGGGTGTCCCGTCTTCCGAACAAGAGTACTTTCTCGGGCGCTACCTTCGGGTTTCCCGGGTTGCTTGGGCAACATGGAGCTGGTATCGGATTCACAAAAACATCTACAGCGGCAGGATCGTTTTGAAAAAGAAATTGAGACTCCGCCGCCTGGCGGAAAAATTGAGGCTTCAGTAAGATGACGGAAGATTTTCGCTGGAATCCGTATGCCGATCAGCCTCACAACGTGGCTCCGAAAAGTGAGCGTTTTCGGCATCATTGGAAGCATGCCGACAGCTATCTCGGAATGCTGTTTTGGAACGCGGTCCGGTCGGTTCCGATCCTGACCCGATACCGTCGTTACTACCGGGGAATGTATGAACATCCGGTGAAAATCGAGGATCCGTTCGCCGTGGCGGTCTCTCCGGCGGGGGAATGGAATGCTGAAGTGGTGGATTCCCTGGCGGCGATGGATATCCGGAAGACGCTGGTTCGTATCCCCTCCTGGGAACGGGATGAGCTGGGCATGGTTGACGATCTGATCCGCCGCCTCGAGAAGGAGGACGTCGATATCACGCTCGCGCTGCTGCAGCGAAGAGCCGACGTTATGCATCCCCGCGACTGGGAGACGTTTCTTCATGCCGTTTTTTCTCGATTCGCGGGCCGCTGTTCCGCCTTTGAAATCGGGCATGCCTGGAACCGAACGAAATGGGGAGTCTGGGATTATCAGGAATACCTGCGGTTGGCGGCTCCGTCCGTGGAGCTGGCGAGACGATTCAAGGTGAAGCTGGTCGGACCGGCCGTCATCGATTTCGAGTTTCATCTGTATCCCCCGGTGCTGCGCCGGATATCCTTCGATAAAGTCAGTTCTTTTCTCTACGTGGATCGAATGGGGGCGCCGGAAAATCGGCAGTACGGATGGGACACCTCAAAAAAGCTGGCCCTGCTGAAAGCCGTCGTGGATGGCTGTGGGCGGGGGGAAAGGGATCTCTGGATCACGGAAGTCAATTGGCCGTTGGCTGGGACCGGGAAATATTCTCCAGCCTCGGGGAAGCCGAATGTTTCCGAGAGCAGGCAGGCGGATTACCTGGCGCGTTATTATATCTTAATCCTGGCCAGCGGAATGGTGGAGCGGATCTGCTGGTGGCAGCTGGCGGCTCCTGGCTATGGTTTGATCGATCCCCGGCCGAGGCCTTGGAGACGAAGGAAAAGCTACCACGCCATGAAAACATTGGTTTCGATGCTCCGGGGGAGCCGGTTCGAAGGGCGTGTGGGGCATCCGCGCGCCAGCCTGTTTCGGTTTCGACTCCGCGACCGGGGCGTTGTCGCGGCGTGGACGATCGGACCGTCTTTCGAAATGACTTGGCCGGGGACGGTTGCGGAGCTGCGCAATCTGATGGATGAAGAGGTGCCGTGCCGCAACGGGCGGATTAAAATAAGCGGAACGCCGCAATTTATTTTTACCGATGACGCGAATCCGGTTTTTGAAGATATCGAATCCGGAATGCGTCCCGATTTGAATGAACCGGAAGGATAACCATGAACGCCACCGATACTCCTTTTAAAGAAGAAGAAGTCAAAGACTACGAAAGAAGACGTTACCGCGGGCTGGACCAGCGCTTGGTACACGGACGGGAACGGCGTCTTCTGAACAAGATCATGCGGGAACTTCCCGATTCCCGCCGGACGGCTCTGGATCTGCCCTGCGGATACGGGCGTTTCTCGAATCTGCTTTCCGAACACGGCTATATTCCGGTGAGCTGTGATTATTCGCTGGAGATGGTACGGCGCGCCCGTACAAAACATCGGGATTCCCGGGATGATATAGGTTTGGGGTGCGTGGCTGACGCCAAGAAGTCGCTTCCTTTCCGCCGGCAAGCCTTTGACCTGGTGTTTTGCATGCGCTTTTTTCATCATGTCCGCGTGGAGGAGGAAAGGCGTTCGATCCTCGAGGAATTCGCTTCCGTCTCACGAGGATATGCGATCTGTTCCTTCTATCAGACGTTGAAGCTGCACGAATGGCAGCGGCGGCTCAGGAAAAAATTCGGGAAAAGCAGAGCCCCGATCAAAATGATTTCACGCCGGGAATTTCTGGAGAGCGCCGGGCGTGCCGGTTGGAAACCGGTCGGAATCTATCCGTTGTTCCGTGGACTGCATGCCCAGCACATCGTGTTGCTTCACCGGTCAGAAACGAAACTTGATCCCTAGCCGCAAGCCGAACCCTGAAAGATCCAGGGTGGCTTTTTCCACTTCGGAAACTCCCGCTTCGGTCGGTTCTCGTTCGCGGATGAAAAGCAGCGGATAGGTCGATCCTTCCGTCACTTCACCCTGATAGGAATACAGGAAACCGTCCTCCGTGGATTCAAGGCCGGAAGAGGCTCGGTATTCGCTCGTTCCTTTGAAGGAAGAGAGTCTGGCGTATCGGGCGAAAAGTTCGCAGAACAGGCTCGCAAAAGAGGTGACTTCTTGGTCGACTCCGATTCCCGCCGTCACTCCCAGGCCTCCGGAGGTAGCGTTTCCGGTCCATTCTTCCCAGGTGTCTCCCGACTCCATCCGGTAAGCATAGCGGCATTGGGCGAAAATGTATTCAATCCCCGCTTTGAAGGAGATAAACGGCTGGGGATGAAAAATGAGCATGAATCTTACCGGGAGGGCTTTGATCTCTGGCTGTGCGGTGAGTGTCCAAGCAGAGGGATCTTCTGCATAGACAACCGAGCTCTTTTTCTTTCCGATTATGTAGTCGGCTCCCAGGCCGACGGAAAAAGCGGGGGTTATGCCGAACAGCATGTCCCCGCCGAAAACCGCACCCAGATGAATCGGTTCCGGATTTTCATCGGAAGAGGACCCGAGCGAAATCCTGTAATAGTCCGCCAGGCCCTGGAGGCCGGTATTGAGGTCTCCTCCCGAAAGATAGAATCCGCCGCCTGTAAAGGCGACAGTGAAAACCGGGTTCGCATCTTTTCGGTTCGGGGTGGTTCGCTTCGGAATTGTGGGCCGGGATTTGGGTAGAGTGGTCTCCGGGATTAATTCGGGTTCTCGCGCCGGCGGGACCGGCTCCGGTTCTTTTCGGAAAGGATCGCTCATCGGCTGGACCAGGCTTTCATGGACATAGCCGGTCAGCGGGAGGTCTTTCTCTCCCGAGAAAGAAATGCGGTACCAATCGCCCGTCCTCTCGTCCGAGTTCAAGATGGTACCGTGGGGGACTTGGATGAGGATGGCGCTGCCGATATCCGGGTTTTCGCGGATATTGGCCAACTCGGCGATTACCTTGAGAGAGGTCGTCTGGTCCCGCCCATGGAGCAGAGTCGCCTGCGGCAGGAAACAGAGGAACAGCAAAGACAGGCTGGAAATTTTTCTTATTTTGGTTTTCATGGTTCGATCCCTGCCAGAAATTATAGATCAAATCCGAGGAAGGAGCAACCTGGTTACATGACGAGGAATCGAATCCCGGCAAAACAATGGGAAGCCGTTTCCGGGTTCCGTAAATCTCCGGATTTAATACGGGGGAGGATAATGCTTTTGATTTTTGTCTGAATACTGTAAACTGAAACAGTCTGGATATTCTGATATGTGAGGTGTTTTTCGCGTGGTGTTCTGGGCTCAATTTCTTGTCGGTTTCGCCAACATCCTCCACTTGATGATCCGGTTTTATATTTGGATCATTCTCTTCCGCGCGATTCTCTCCTGGTTCCCGACGCCTTCCCTGGGCCGTTTCCTCGTGATCCTTTACCGTTTGACAGAGCCGGCGTTGAAACCGCTCCGGAAACTCCTTCCTCCCCATCGAGTGGGAGGGCTCGATATCAGCCCCATGCTGGCCATCCTGGTTTTATTGGCTCTGGACACGCTGGTGGTTCGTTCGCTGCTGGTCTATGCCCGCCATCTTATGCAGCCCGAAATCTGGTCTTTTTGAGATTGCCGTTTTGGATTCGGAATCCGCGGCTCCTGCCGGAGAGACAGGACGGTAGACACGATCCGGGGGAAAAGGATCGAAGGCTGAGCACCGCGGAGCGTCCTCTGTTTCGGAGAAGAGCATCCGACACCGGAAAGATTAGAGTTCGACATGAATATTTACAACCTCGTCAGCTTCCTGGGGATCTTTGTCATCGTCGCCTTTGCATGGGGGTGTTCCCGCAATCGCGGCATCATCAACCGGAGGGTCGTGTTCTGGGGGGTCGCGTTGCAGCTGCTGATGGCCGGATTTATTTTTCTGGTACCGGTCGGAGCGAAATTTTTTTTGTTCGTCAATAACGTCGTCGTCACGGTTTTAGACAGTGCAACCGCCGGAACCAAATTCGTTTTCGGTCGATTAGCCCTGCCATTGGGATCGACCAATGAGGCCGGGGAAAGCTCGCTGGGGAATATTTTGGCGTTCCAGGCTCTCCCGACGATAATCTTTTTCGCCTCCCTGGTAGGCGCGCTGTATTATCTGCGTGTCATGCCGTTTTTGATTCGGGGATTCGCCGCGGTTTTCACAAAATTGATGCGAATCAGCGGGGCGGAATCCCTCTGTGTCGCCAGTAATATCTTCGTCGGCGTCGAGTCCTCGCTTGTGATCAAGCCCCACCTGAAAGAGATGACGCTGTCCGAATTGACCACGATTCTGACGGCGGGCATGGGAACCATCGCATCGACGGTCCTGGCACTGTATGTGTTTTTTCTTCAGGATCAGATGCCGACCATTGCCGGGCATCTGATCTCAGCTTCGCTGCTTTCGGCTCCGGCTTCCCTTGTGATGTCGAAGCTTCTGGTTCCTGAAACCGAAACCCCATTGACTCTCGGTATGAGTATCAAACCGCACTATGAACGGGATGAAAATCTGATCATGTCCGTCATCAACGGTGCCAACAGCGGTCTGAAATTGTTGGGGGGGATTATCACGTTGCTGATCGCGTTCCTCGGTCTGCTGGCCCTTGTCGATCTGATCCTCGGTTGGCTGGGAGGGATCGTGAACACCTGGTTCGGCTGGGAAATGGCTTGGTCCGTCAAATCCATACTGAGCTTTTGCGCCTATCCTTTTACGCTGATCCTGGGAGTTCCCCCCGAAGACGCCTTGGCCGTGGCTAAAGTTATCGGTGAAAGGACCGTAGCGACCGAGATTGCCTCCTATCAACATCTCTCTCAGCTGGCGGCTTCAGGTGTCCTGAAAAACCCTCGGTCGGTCATTGTCGCCTCTTACGCCCTCTGCGGCTTCGCGCATATCGCCTCGCTGGCGATCTTCATGGGTGGGATCGGAGCGCTGGCGCCGTCGCGACTCAAAGATCTTTCCCGGATCGGTTTCAGAGCTTTATTGGCCGCGACCCTTGCATGTCTTATGACGGGAGCCGTGGCGGGCGCGTTTTATACCAGCGGCTCGGTCCTTTTCAGTCCTTGAATATCCGCGGTTCGTTTCACGGTGGCTACAGGCGGGCTAATTCTCTTGCCTTTTCATTTTTTCTTGTTAAAATAACTGTGCCGGGGCTGCAATTAAGCCGATAATGAGGAGAAAAGATGACGATTCGCATGAAAAGAATTCTCTGGGCGACGGATTTTTCGGATGAGGCGAGCGATGCGCTGCGCTATGCGGCTGTCTTTGCGCGTGTGTTCGGCGCCGAGCTGCTGGCGTTGCACGTGGTTCCCGATTTCTCTCCCGCTCTCTACAATACGGCGGACGCGATCAAGGGTGAACTGTCCAGCCGGATCGCCGGCGTCAAATCGAAGATGCTGAAACGCCTGGATGAACAAAACCGGCTAGAAGGACTTTCTTTCCGCAGCCTGGTAAAAGAGGGCAAGGCGGGAGAGGCCATCGTGGCCGCCGCCCGCGAGGAAGAAGCGGACTTGATCGTCATGGGAAAAAAAGGGCGAACCGGATTGGACCGGCTTTTCATTGGTAGTGTTGCCAACCAGGTGCTCCGAAGTTCCCCGGTACCTGTTCTGGCCACCAAGAAAAGAAGAGGAAAACCGGTTTTTAAAAAGATCCTGGTTCCGACGGACTTCTCCGATCAGGAAGAGATCGAACGGGATTACGCCTGGGAATTGGCGCGCGGATTCAATGCGGACATCATGCTGTTGAGCATCCTCGAACTGCACGATCATAATTTTGCGCCGCGGGTCGTGGAAGGAATGATGGATGCCCTTCGGGATCGGATCAGTCAGCGAAAGCGGAGGGGGAAGGAAAATTTCAAGGTGAAAGAAGATGTGTTTCCGGCTGTCAATGCATCGGCCGGCATCGTCGATTATCTTGAAACGCACAAGTACGACCTCATCGTGATATCGACATGCGGACAGAGCCGCTTGGAGCGTTTCTTCCTGGGAAGCACGACGGAAAAGGTCATCGCTTACAGTTCGATGCCGGTGTTCGCCATCCCGCCGGCAAAGTGTTCCGAGGCCCCTTGAAGGAAAAGCTCCATTACTGGGTTGGAATAAATCTGGTTCTGGCTTCCCATCTGAGATCCGCGGCCGTTGTTCGCCGACGATTTCCTTCGATATCCGGGGTCTTCACCGCCGGCGAAGCCGGATTGAGGTCCCTCGGGCTCGACGCCCGGGAGGCGAAAGCTCTCGCGTCTCCGGGACTGACGGTACGGGCCGAGCGTTTGGTTGAACGGCTCGGGAAGCAAGGCGTCGAGATCGTCACGATCGACGACGAGGCTTATCCCGAGTATTTGAGAGAGATTTTCGATCCGCCTCTCGTGCTGTATTGCGCGGGGGACATACGGCTTCTTAAAGAGCCTGCGGTGGCGATCGTGGGTGCACGAAAACCGACCCCATACGGCAGGGCCGTCAGCGAGAAGCTGGCACACGATCTTGCGGTGCGGGGCCTCGCGATCGTCAGCGGGATGGCCCGCGGTATCGATACCGCCGCCCATTGGGGCGCCCTCAAAGGAGGGAAGACGATCGCTGTTATGGGATCCGGATTAGAGAGGATATATCCGCGTGAAAACAAAAGAGTTTTTGAAGAAATCGAACGGAAAGGCGTTGTGATCTCCGAATTTCCACCTGATTCGCCTCCGCTCGGATTCCATTTCCCGCTTCGCAACCGGATCATCAGCGGCTTGGCTCTGGCCTTGGTGGTGGTGGAAGCCACGCGGAAAAGCGGCTCTCTGATTTCCGCCCGCCTGGCGTTGGAGCAGAACCGGGAAGTGATGGCGGTTCCCGGTGCCATCACCTCGGACCTGAGCCGGGGGACGAATTGGCTGTTGAAGACCGGGGCCAAACTTGTGGCATCGTGGGAAGACGTCATTGAGGAACTGCCGTCTCCCGTCAGGGAGGCGGTGAATCAGCGGGGGGAAGAAACCCTCGAATCCCCTCCCGCACTCGATTCGCGGGAAGAGAAGATCTATGGAATGCTTCGTAATGACGCCCAAAAGCATATCGATGTCCTGGTCGAGGAGAGCGGGATGTCGGTATCAGAAGTGCTGTCGCTTCTCCTGCAGTTGGAGCTCAAAGGGGTTATCTATCAAAACCCCGGAAAATATTTTCAGAGGAAATTGTAATGTATAAATATCTTGTAATCGTTGAATCTCCCGCTAAAGCAAAAACGATGGAACGCTATTTCGGTTCGGGGTATTCCGTAAAGGCGACCCTGGGACACATCCGGGACCTTCCCAAGAACCGGATGGGCGTCGACATAGAGAATGGATTCGAGCCTGAGTATAGTATTCTGCCGGGCCGGAAGGATGTTGTATCTCAATTGCAGAAGGCCGCCCGCGGCTGTGATACCGTTCTGCTGGCGGCTGATCCCGATCGGGAAGGAGAAGCCATCTGCTGGCATCTGGCGGAGATTCTCAAGGATTCCAAGGTTAACGTCTCCCGGATCCTTTTTCACGAGATCACGAAAAACGCCATCCGGCAGGCGCTGGAACAAAAATTGCCGCTGGATGAACAAAAGGTCGATGCACAGCAGACACGTCGTATCCTGGATCGGCTGGTGGGATACAGCATAAGCCCTCTGCTGTGGAAGAAGGTCGGGCGCAAATTGAGCGCCGGTCGTGTTCAGTCCATTGCCCTGCGCCTGATATGCGAACGAGAGAAAGAGATTAGGGATTTTGTTCCGGAGGAATTCTGGACCATCACGGCTCACTTGAAAGCGCAGACCCCGCCCCCTTTCAAAGCCAATCTGGTTAAGATCGACGGGAGGAAGGCCAAGATTGCGACGGGTGAACAGGCTGAATCGATCACCGCCGATTTGAAAGGCGCGGATTATATTCTGCACGGTGTCAAAGTACGCCGTAAAAAGAGAACGCCCGCGCCCCCTTTTATAACCAGCACTCTGCAGCAGGAAAGTTTTCGAGCGAACCATTTTTCTGTTAAAAAAACGATGATGGTCGCGCAGAAACTCTATGAAGGCATGGAGATCGGTACGAAAGGATTGGTCGGCTTGATTACTTACATGCGAACGGATTCCGTCCGGATTTCGGAAGACGCCTTGAGCGAAGCCAGAGATTATATCCAAACGGCCTATTCGAAAGCCTACCTGCCGGAGAAACCGCGGGCGTTCAAGAACAAACGCAAGGCCCAGGATGCGCATGAAGCCATTCGCCCGACGTCCTTCGACCTGCCTCCGGAAAAAGTGAAAGCATACCTTAGCGCAGATGAATTCCGGCTTTATTCCCAGATCTGGAACCGTTTTATCGCATCGCAGATGAGCGCCGCTCAGGTGGAGGAGACGGAGTTTGATATCCGTGCGCTCAAACACCAATTCAAAGCCAAGGGAGAAGTGATCAAGTTCGACGGGCACCTTGTTCTGACACCTAAAAAGAGCGATTCCCCGACGCTTCCCACCGTTGAAACCGGAGAACGCCTGGAACTGTCTCAACTCGAGTCCAAGCAAAGCTTTACCCAACCGCCTTCCCGATATTCTGAAGGAACCCTGGTGAAAGAGCTCGAGGCGAAGGGGATCGGTCGGCCGAGCACGTACGCTCCCATTATCGCCACGATCCAGGGCCGGGATTACGTCATCAAGGAAAAAGGGCGGTTCATTCCGACGGAAGTCGGGATTTATGTGACGGATTATCTGATCCAGAAATTCCCTGATTTGATGAAGTTTGAATTCACCGCCCGTTTGGAAGAACAGTTGGATTTGATCAGCGAAGGGAAAAAGAGCCGCCTGGAATATCTGCAGTCGTATTATGACATGCTTCAGAAAGACATGGAGAAAGCCGAACAGGGAGAAGGAGTGAAAAAACAGGGGATTCCTTCGGAAGAGATCTGTCCTGAGTGCGGCAAGGGCCTCGTTATCAAAGAAGGGCGTTACGGTCGTTTCAAGGCGTGTTCCGGTTACCCGGAATGCACGTACAAGAAGAGCTTCGACAAGAAAGAGCCTGTCGTGCTGGAGGAAAAATGTCCCCAATGCGGAGCTCCGCTGGTCCAGCGACAGGGAAGATACGGTGCGTTTGTCGCCTGTTCGGATTACCCCCGCTGCAAGTACATCAAAAGCGAGAAAAAGGATACTGGAATCGCGTGTCCGCTGAAATGCGGAGGAACCATCGTCCGCAAGAAAACCCGAAAAGGAAAAATCTTCTACGGCTGCAGCCGTTATCCCGGCTGTAAGTTCGCCACCTGGGATGAGCCGGTGCCTCAGCCTTGTCCGGTATGCGGCAGAGAATTCGTTCTCCGGAAAAATGCCGTAAAGGGAACTTCTTATCTTTATTGCAGTGATAAGGAGTGCTCTTTTAAACAGGATGTCGAACCGGAAAAAGAGTGAAAGCCGATACGAGCCGGGCCGGGGGAAGCCGTGAGGAGGGCCGGGGTAGAGAGCCGTTGTGAAAAAGGAACTGGATGCATTTTGCGCGTTTTTGCGCCATGAAAAAAACGCGTCTCAGCATACCATCGACGGATACCGCCGTGATTTATCCCAACTGCGGGATTACCTGCGGGAACGCCGGATTCGATTGAAGGACGTGGATAATGTCGCGATCAGAGGTTTTCTAGCTTCTCTTTTCGAGAAGGGGGAGAAACGATCGACCATAGCCCGAAAACTCGCCGCCGTCAGGTCTTTCTTTCGGTTTTGCATTCGAAAAAACTGGCTGGAAGATAATCCCGCGAAAGTGGTGGCGACGCCGAAACAGGAGGAATCGGTCCCTACGTTTCTTTCAGAAGAAGAGATGGCGCGATTCCTGGACATGCCCGGTTCGAAGAAGATCCTCGATATCAGGGACAAAGCCGTCCTGGAGTTTCTGTACGCCACCGGCGTGAGGGTCAGTGAACTGGTGGGCATGAACCTGAACGATATCGGATTTTCTGAACGTATCATTCGGATCCGTGGAAAAGGAAAAAAGGAACGGCTGATTCCTTTCGGCATGACGGCGGAGAACTCCCTGAAAACATATCTGCGGCGCCGCTTGGAAATTCACGGCGGGGAGATCGATTCCGAAGCCTGTTTCCTTAATTATCGCGGGGAGCGGTTATCCGCACGTTCGGTCGAGCGGATCGTGGACAAATATATCCACGATTCCGCCGTGCGCCGGAAAATAAGCCCTCATTCTCTCCGGCATTCCTTCGCCTCCCACCTGCTGAGCCGGGGAGCGGATCTACGCGTCATTCAGGAATTGCTCGGTCATGCGAGCTTGGCGACCACTCAGAAATACACTCATCTGGATCTGAAGCGCCTGCTTGATGTTTATCGGAAAAATCACCCTCGCTCCTGATTCCCGGCCGGATGTCAGCCGCGGTTGACTCTCCATGGATCGGCATGTCCCCCGATGTTCACGGATGATGTGCCAAAGAGAAAAAATCGTATTGAAATAATTGATGTTACGTGATTTCTCATCCTGGCTTCGTTCTTGCACTTCCCCATGTGAAAGGAGGTCAGCATGAAGAATAATTTAATGAAAAGCCTGGCATGTGCTTTGATCCTGGCGGTTATGGGGACCGGGCTGTCCGTTTCGGCTGAATCCGTGCGGATGAATCAGGAAGGATCTAAGATCAACCTCAATACGGCTACGTTGGTCCAGCTGCAGGAACTGCCTAGGATCGGGCCGAAAGTGGCGCAGAGGATTCTCGATTTTCGTCAGCAGCATGGCCGCTTTCAAAGGATCGAAGATCTCATGAAGGTACAGGGGATCGGAGAAAAAACCTTCCAGAACTTGAAACCCCTTATCACGGTGGGTCCCCCTCCCAAGAAAAAGTAATCCCGCCGGGAAGGGTTCGAAAGCGCCTGCGGTCGTGGAAGGACTCAGGAGGAAAGCCGTTCCAGGGTGGCTTGAAGCTCGCGAAGCGCACGGCCGCGGTGGCTGACGCGATTTTTTTCCCCGGCGGAGAGCTCGGCGAAGGTTCGGTCAAGGGGGGGATAATAGAAAATCGGATCGTATCCGAATCCCCCCCGTCCCCGCGGGGCGGATATGATAACGCCTTCAACGGAAGCCTGGATTTCCTTTATAACAAGCCCGCCGCGGGTAAGAGCCATACTGGAAACGAAGCGGGCCCGCCGATTTTCTGCGGGGATGTGTCGCATGAGATAAAGCACTTTGAGGATATTGTCGTCATCAGATGAATCGGGGCCGGAAAAACGGGCCGAATGGACACCGGGAGCGTTATCCAACGCTTCGATTTCCAGGCCGGAGTCTTCGCCGAGCGTCAAGTCGTCCCAGTATCGGCCGTAGAACAGGCTTTTTCCGCGGGCGATCTCATTGAAACGACTCCCGGTTTCCTCATAGATGAGACCGGAAGGAAGCTCGGATAGAGACGCGATTTTGAAAGAGAGATGATCCAGCGCTCTTTCGAGTTCTTTGATTTTTCCCTGATTGGTTGTCGCCAGAAGGAGTTTGAATTCAGTCAATTTTGATCTCGAGCAGCCCATCCAGATTCAGCAGGCTCCACTTGAATTTCTGCTCCTTGTCTTCCGTCGCGCGGAATGAAAAATAAAGGCGGGAAGATCCACCTTCTTCTCGGTGGTTGATTTCTTTGAACTTAATGCCTTCATGCAAGGCAAGCTTCTTGATGTCGAGAAGCAGATCCCGATAGGATTTAGCCTTGATGGTATAGCGGAAAAGCGGGGTTTCGAAATGCTGTCCCTCGAAGAGGCGGAACAAAAGCAGTGTCAGGAGGATGACTCCAGTAAAAACCAGAGCGATCATATAGTATCCCGTCCCGATAACGAGTCCCAGAATTCCCACGGTCCAGATCGTGGCCGCCGAGGTCAGGCCGACGATCGAGCCCCGTGCCTGAATGATGGTTCCGGCTCCGATGAATCCGATTCCGGTGATGACGCCGGCCGCGATGCGGGCGGCGTCTCCTCCGGAACTTTCAACGCCTCCCTGAAGGACCGATGAGAGGATCATGACCATTGTGGATCCCAGGCAGATAAGGATGTTGGTTCGGAATCCCGCCGGTTTTCTATTCGATTCCCGCTCCAATCCGACCAAACCGCCCAGGGCGGTAGCCAAGATCAATTTCAGAATGACTTCCAGAATATTCATGGAATTACGCCCTCATTGGTTCCTGCAATACTTTATCATGAACTCAATAAAGGAGGCAACTTTTTTGAACGCTGAAAATCGGAAGGGGATTACATGTTGGGCGGTTTTGCCCGTTACTATCGACCCGCGCGGTCGAAGAAAAAAGCCAGGACGAATGCGATGAAGAGGACCGTTGTGAAAAGCGCGAATTTCGGTTGAAGCATCAGTTTCTCCGGCTCTTCCATCACTTCGTTCTCGATCCATGTCTTATGGAAAATCATGGATAGGTAGCCCAACAGCAGCGGGCTCAGGATCACGAAGGACTCCAGTTTGAAAATCAGGGCGAAATACAAGAAGGAGATGAAAAACAGCAGGGCGCTTACGGCCATAACGGCGATCAGGGTACGGTGGGTGTATTTCTGGAGAGAGTTTCGGTAGTCTCCGGCTTTATCTTTCAGGAAGCGGAATTCGCTCAAGCGTTTAGCGACCATCAGGTAATTGCCGAAAGCCCACCAGCTCAGCAGCAGCGCCGGGGGAGGGGGCAGATGACCCGGGGAGAAGGCGAACCAGCCGATAAGGAACCGAATCGGGTTATTGGCGGATTCCGAGATCGAATCCAAATAGGGAATGTCTTTAGTGCGAAGGGGCTTGATATTGTAGAAGATTCCGGCAATGAGCAGAGCGGTGAGGGAAAAGAAAAAAGGTCGGGAGAAATATCTGAAGGCCAGAAAGAGGCTGGCGGTGGATATGACGATTCCCATTGCCAGGAACGGTCCTGACCGGATTCTACCCTGCACTAATGGACGATTCTTCTTGGTCGGGTGATGGGCGTCGGTGGGGGCGTCGGCGATCTCATTGATAATATAGTTGGCCGTCGATACGGCCCAGGTTAAGAGGAAAACGAATAAGGATCGCAGCAGCAACCACGATAAGCGGTCGGCCGTGAAAGCTTGCCGGTAGATGAAAAAAAAGGCCGTGCTGCCGACGAAAATGGCCAGGCTTCTCGGCCATCTTCCCAAACGCATGGCATTAAAATATGCTTTCATGGATTCAGCCTTTTCTGGCATAGACCTCGAAAGAATCGTAAAGCGCTAATTTTAGCGGAATATTCTGCCAAAAAGAAGTCAAATAAGGGTTTTTTAAGAGAATATGCCCGATCCGTTTGCGGGACAACAGATAGTACAGGCTGAAAGTCCAAGCATATCGGCGGAGCATGATCGGACGCAGCCCGGCGCGGATCAGAAGGCGTGAAAGGCTATCCCAAGTGAAGTAGGAAAGATGTGCGGGTCTGTAATGCCACCATCGGCCGCCGGTGATCCTGGCCATCAGGCTGGTGATGTCGGGTGTAACCAGGCAAACAATCCCTCCCGGTTTCAGTATTTCATGAACCCGGGTCATCGCCACGGCGGGATGAGGGATGTGTTCGATGAAATCGACAAGCGTCACGGCGGTGAAACGCCCGGCGGGAAGGGCCGCGGATTCAAAAGGACCCTCCCGCATGGGGAGCCCGTATTTTTGACGTGCCACACGTACCGCCCAGCGGCTGGGATCGATGCCGTCGACTTCCCATCCTCGTCGCTCAGCCAGATTCATAAGGATCCCGGTGGCGGCGCCCACATCGAACAGGGCCCCTTTTTCATCCGTCAGATCTTCAAGGTGATCGAGGATGCCCATGAAATTTTTACCTCGTCCCCTCGATTCCTCTTCATAATCGGGATCTTCGATACCGCCGTAGAGGGCTCGGATAAGATCTTCGGGAGGACAGGGATTGGCGAAAACATGGCCGCAGCGACGGCAGCGGCTCAGATCCCAGATTTTTCCGTACTCGCTGTCCGTGATCTTTATCTGGGAAGCATGCAGGGATTGAGGATGGAGGGTTCCCCGTTTGAATGGGTCCATCGTGGTTGCGGAACAAACCGGACAGCGGGAAAAATGCAGCCATGCGTCGGAAAGATCACTCATTGCAGGAAATCTCGCGGTATTGAAGGGGAATCGAGGCCGGAGAGAAGAGAAAGCGGATTCGGGGGGATGAAGACTTCATCGAAAAGCGAATGGGATGTGTGTCGGCTTTCTGTCATTGAATCTCGGTCCATAAAACATAAGAGTTTTATCATTCGGGAGGTTCAAAGTCAATCGAGTCTTTTCTCAAGGGTGGATTCTCGCTATGGGATCTCACCACGGTGGCTGTTGGAGGGATATGCGGTTTAATTCCCGTTTTACGAAGGATTCCGTTCCCCAGACACTCAAGAAGTGGGCCCCATCGTCTTCTCGGCCGCAGGACACGATCTTCGGTCCCAATGGCAGACAGTCGTATGTTTCCCCGGAGTGTCCGGGTAGAAACTGAATGGACGGCTTTTTTGGGTCCCATGTTATGACGGCCAGGTTTTCAGAAGAACCGGAGTCCGGGGAAGAGGTTTTCAGTGCCGTGAGGAGGCGGCCGTCCGGCGTGATGTGGAATCCGCTGACGGCTTTGTCTAAGCGCAGACCCTGTGTTTTCAGCCCAGCGGATGCAAAGTCGATGAGGTGGATTTCGGAGTGATGTGAGGGATGTAAGGACTCCGAGTCGGGAGCGGAGAGCGCGACGGCTTTTTCCGGCGGAAAATGCCGAAGCAGGGAAAACACCCGGCCGGAAGGAGAAAAAGATACCATGCGATTGTTCTCGGGATCCCAGCGTTTGAGGGAGGAGTCCAGGCTGCAAGAGGTGATTCTTCCATAATAATCGACGGATACGGCGCTGATCGGCTGGGTGTGTCCCTGCAGGACGCTGACGGTTCTCCGGGAGATATCCCATATCCGGAGAGTCCCGTCTGCATGTCCGGTGATGATTTTATCCCTGGGGAAAGAAACCAGGGATGTAGGGGGAGAGGATGTTCGGGCGATCTGCTGGGTCTCGTTTCTCTCAAAAGAGATGCGGATGAGCTCTCCTCCCAGAGTGATCAGAAAAAGGTCGCGGCCCAGGAGCGCCATATCGACGGCGTTCCGGATATGGGTATGGAAAATATGATTGTCGAGAAACGTGAGGACGAAAACGGCTCCGTGCCCGCCCAGCCCCGCGATCTGGTCCTGGGCGTAGAATCGCATATGTTTGGGTGCCAGATCATCGGTGTCGATGGTTTGAATAAGATGAGGGTGAGAAGCGGGGTCTTCATTGAGCCGGCTTCGAAACCGTCTCTCTTTAGGCTGGAAATCACGGCCTTCCCGGGAAAAGAAAGAGCTTTCCTCGCGATGAAACGATTCTTCGTTTCCCTCCAGAGAGATGCCTGTGATTTCAAGGGGGATGGAAGGCCGGGACAATTTTCCGATCCGGATTAAGTCTCCCCAGGAATTGATCCGACCTCTCCGGAAGAGTTCTAGGGTTTCCTGGCGGTCTAGACGTGAATCCCGCGAATTGTCCAGGTCGAAAAGCGTCAGAAGTCCTTCCTGATAATAATGCGTATCTTCCAATGCGGGCTCTTCAAGAAACGAAAGGTGGGTTTTGAGGCTTTCCAATGCGATCTCTCGCTCTTCCAGATTCTGCCTGCGGGTGGAATAAGTCGCACGGAAATTGACCACCACGTCGAGCGTCCCGTGGAAATAGAAAAGATCGATGACCCGTTGAAAATAATTTCGGTCGCGGCATCCGTCCAGGATGATAAGTTTCTTATCGAAGTTTTCGTGAAGAAATCCGGAAAAAAAAGCTTCCGGATCATCTTCATTCTCGGAAACCGGATAATCATGGTAGTAGTCGGGGTCGATATGCGTTTTGAGCCATTTGAGTCCCAGTATGCGGTTGAAGATCTTCTGATCCCGCTTGCGGTCCCGCATCAGGTATAGGATCTCTTTGGATTTGAGCGTGCTGAAGCCTTCGGCAAGAGACTGGCAAAAATACGTTTTTCCGGTTCCGGAGTCTCCATTGACGGCGATAACGACCTGTTTCCGTGTCTTGAGGAGATGGTGCAGGGTTTCGGACAGTTCATAAAGACCTTTTTGGGCCGGCTTGAGGCCGAGAATGCTCACGGCTCCGGCGTGGTAAAGATAAAGTTTGTGGATGAAATCGGGCATGTCGATTTTTTTCAGCGAGCTGACCGCCTGCTCGAATACGGTTTTATCCGGAGATTTCAACAGCTGCAGCAAGGTGATCAGAATATCCGCGCTGATGCCGCCGCTGGTTTCTTTCTGTGCTTTTCCAATGTCGCCCAGGGCCCAGGCCGCATTCGTTCGCAGTAGAGCCGAGGCATGGTCCTGGCAGCGGACGATCGAAGACAGGGCGGGCAGGGCCGCGATCCGAAGGTTTCCCAGTGCGCGGACCGCTTCCGCTTTTTGGTCGATCAGCAGATGGGATACGGCCGGTACTCCGGAATTCTCGGACAGGATCTCATCCGGTCCCTCCAGAACTTCCGCGATCCGCCCCGCCGCCTCTTCGACTTGAATCCGACCGAGGGTATAAATCAGGTTCTCTCTGATTTTTGTGATGCGCGGAGGATACAATGTCATGGCTTCAAGCAGGGATGCGGTGCTGCGGCGGTCGCTGAAGACGCTGAGCATAACCGCTGCTTTATAGGGGATTCCGCTGGACACCGGCCAGAAGGAATCGACAAGCAGGCGGGAGCAGGGGTATAGAAAAGCCGGAGAGGCAAGGGTGACGATGCCCATCGAAGGGTGGATTTTATCGAGGAGGATGGAGTGTGCTTCTTCATCCCCGGAGTTTTCCGCGTTTTCCCGAATCCGACGGATTTCCTGGTTGAGCCGGTCTTCTTCTCCCAGAAGTTTCGGCAGGGAGATGGAGGGATCTTCGGATAGCGCATTCAGGAAATTCGTTAAAAATGGAGCCTCGGTTTTATCCGGATGGCCGCTCAGAGCTTCCAGGCTTTCAAGACGCGACTGAAGGGAACGCTTCCGTTTATGGCCTTTGACGTCCCAGTTGGGAATAAAAACGCCGAGGCTGCTGCGTAAAGCCTCGCATGCGAGTTCCCATGCCAAGGCGTTGAAAATCAGGAAAGCGGGATAGAGGAGCTGAAAGTCGTGCCGGGAACCGTAGGCGCTGAGGATGAGGGTGTCGATGGATCCGATCGTCGCCGCGGCCGGCTCGATTACAGATTGGGGCGGGAGTTTGGAGTTGAGCCGCTTGAGCCGGGCCCACAAGGCGGGATCGGCGGCCTCTTCAGCCAGGCCGTCAAGCCAGAGAGTCCTTGGTTCTTTCCGCAGGCGCCACACCCGGTAGTAGATTTCATGAAGACATCGCTCGTAAAAAGTGGAGGGATTTTCTTGCCATGCGCCGTCCGGATCGGGAAACGCGAAGGTGTCGGGATTGAATGTGGACAGAAGGGAGTCCGCCGCTTTCCGCAGCGTCGGCGGTGAGGGCGGAGGAAGCGGAGAGAGGGGGCTCATCGTCCGAATCCCTTTATTCGTTATGGACCAAGCCCTGCTTGTCTTCCTCGAGATCGGTGAGCTCGATCCGGAATATCCATCCCTTTTGATAAGGCGATCTTTTAAGCAGATTAAAATTCGTTTTCAACTTTTCATTGATCTTGAGGACCTTACCGGAGGCGGGGCTCCAGATCCCATAGCTGAATCCCTGATCGTCGCGTATTTTTGCGCACATTTCTCCTTGGCCGATATTCTTATTCGGTTCAGGGAACTCAAAAAAGACGATTTGCCCAACGCTTTTAAGGTAATCGTCCATGACTCCGATATATCCGGTGTTTCTCCCTTCTATCCGAAGCCAAGTATGCCCGATGATGTAATACAGGTCGGAGGGAATCTCTTTGGCTTCAGTGATCGCCCCGGGGCTTCTCTCAAGAGATGAGGCTTTGAACGCACGTGAAACCAAGCCGCGCAGATCACTGGGGGTAAAGGGCTTGGGGATATAATCGAAAGCGCCGAGCTTGATGGACTGGACGGCGGTCTTGATCGTTGGGTAGCCGGTCACCATGATGACGCGGATCCCGGGGTTGAGTTTTCGGAGAGCGCTCAACAGATCCATTCCGCTGATTCCGGGCATCATAAGATCCGTTATCACCAGGTCATAGGTTCGTTCCCGGCTTTTTTCCAGGGCCTCTTCACCGCTGAGCGCCGTGTCTATTTCAAATTCTTCACTGAGAAGCGCCATGCGGATGCTCTTGCATACGGTGATTTCGTCATCGACCACTAAAATATTTTGACGGATTTTATTGGACATATGTTCTCCTCTCGACCCGTGCGCATCTAACAAGAAACGGGAAAGACCAGAGTGAAAATAGAGCCTTGACCGGGGATGCTCTTGACGTCGATCTTGCCGTTATGCTGTTCAATGATGCCGTAACTGACTGCCAGTCCCAGGCCGCTCCCGCTGTTCTTGGTGGTATAGAACGGATCAAACAATTTATTGAGATTTTCTTTCGGGATCCCTATGCCTGTATCCGAGAAGACGATTTCGACCAGGTTGTCTTCAGGCAGGAAACGACTGGAGATGGTCAAAGTCCCTCCGTTGGGCATCGCTTCCGCGGCATTGATCATGAGGTTCCAGATCACTTGTTTGATCTGACCTTTATCGATGCAGACCGGAGCCAGATTGGATTGCAGCCGTCGTTCAATCCGAATATTTTGGAAAGCCACTTGATTCTCAAGCAGTTTGATGGTCCGGTGAAGCAGTTCGGTGAGATCGGAAGGATTTTTTTGGGGGGGGTGCTGCCGGGAGAATTCCAGGAGTCCCTTGACGATGGTGGAACAGCGCGCGGTCTCGTCGGCGATGAGCCTCAAATTCTCATGGAAAGGCGAATCTTTCGGAGTCTGCTCCAGCATCAGATGAGTGTTGATGAGGATGGAGGTCAACGGATTGTTGATTTCATGGGCGACACCTGCCGCCATCTTTCCCAAGGATGCCATCTTTTCTGACTGGATCAGAGAGTCCCGGGTGTTACGCAGCTCCCGGGTTCTTTCCTCGACGCGTTTCTCCAAGGTTTTTCCCCATATGATAAGGTTGTCGTTGGCTTTCTTGAGGTCCCCTGTCATACGGTTGAAAGAATCCGCCAGCTGCCCGATTTCGTCTTGGTAGGAGACGCTGACTTTGTGGCTGAGATTCCCCTGGGCGATGCGATTGGTGGCCAGCACCATATTCTGAAGCGGTTTGGTGATCCCTGCTATGATAAAGAAAATGATGATGAAAAGGGCAATAAGGCAGATACCCGCCATAAAAGTGAATTTCTTCATGACGGTGTTTCTGAGATCGACATAGGGTTTTTCCAGCATTCCCACATACAGGATACCGATGATTTTTTCCTCTAGATTTTTGATCGGCCCATAAGCTGATATATACCAGTCGTCGACCACGAAAGCCCGGTCCAGCCACGGTTTCCCTTCCTGTAAAACGGCTTGGCTCACCTCTTTGGAAACCCGGGTCCCAATGGCGCGGCCGCCGTCGGCACGAGGAACATTCGTGGAAATCCGCAAATCGTTCTGGAATATGGTGGCGGTTCCGATTTCCCGTCCCTTGTATTTTTCCCCTTTGAAAACGATCTCTTTCACACGGTCCACGATTTCGTAATTACGGTTGAGAAGAATGCCTCCGTAGAGCACTCCGAGAGTCCTGCGGTTTTCGTCCCGGACCGGCGCAGCGGCTTTCAGCATCATGCCGTTTTCTTCATAACGTTCCAGCCGAGGAGCGGCTTTCGGTGTCGGGAGAAGATCCAGGAAAGCCTGTTTCGCCAAATCCTCCCCTTCCCGTGTCAGCTCATCCGCTGAAACGATCTGGGGGGAACTGACGACTTCTCCCTTGAGGGCTCGCTGTATGAGGGGATCTCCGGACAAGTCGTCACCGATGTTGTCCGGACTGCGTGTTCTCAGGACGACTCTGCCTCGGGAATCAGTCAGGGTCAGGATGTCCAGTTTGAATTCGACCCTTATCAGGTCCAGATATTCCAGTAGTTGAGCGGTGTCTCCCTTCTGCAGCGCGGCCTGTAAACCTTCATGCGTCGTATTCAGCTCGACGATATCGTGGATGTCTTTCAGCTTTTCATTGAACACCATCCAGGCGGCTTCCAGGTCATGTCGGACTTTGGCCTGGGCGAGAGAAAAAATGGTGCGGTGTTCGAGCCGGGTTCCGAGGATCAGGATAATGATGCCGCCGGAAGCGATGACCAGAATGAAACTGAGTATGAATTTGGACCTGAGCGGAAGGCTTAATATCTTTTTAATGATGCTGTGTCCTAACATGGATGTCGTGGACTGTCGTGCTTTTGAATACTCATTATACTGCTTTCGTTCCAGGGAAATCCAACAAAAAAACGGCAGGTTGGTTTTTCACCCCATGATCCGGGGCGCATCCCGGGACCTTCCTCAGGGCCTATTCCACTTCCATGTCGATCTTTTCCAGCAGCAGTTCGGTACCGGAAAGCGTTTTCAACCGGGATGAGCCGCATCGATCGCAAAGGAAAACGAAATCGTCTTTCGTCGTGACGGCGCCACAATCTTCGCATTCGGTTCTCAAAGGAACCGTTTCGGCATGGAGCGCGGCTAGAGAAGCGATGGTGTCTTTTTTATACATATCGAAGGAAGTCTGAAGCAGTTCAGGAACCGCTCCGGAGAGGATGCCCACCTTGAGGTGTACGCCCGTGATCCTGACCGCATTCTTCTCGACGGCTTTCTCTTCCAGTATTTTGAAGAGATTGGCGATGATGGAAAGTTCATGCATGTCGGCGGCGGATCCTTTCCAACCGGTCGATCAAATAGGCTGCCAAAGTGTCGATCCCGGTATCCAGAACGGCCGAAGTGATGAAATGCTGAAGGGATGGATTCATTTCGCGGGCCTCTTGTTGGGCACGCTCGATATTGAAGGGCAGGGGGGGGACCAGATCGGATTTGGTGATGACAAGACAATCGGCGGTTGTGAAAGCTTTCGGGTATTTCTTGGGCTTGTCGTCGCCTTCAGGAGTGGAAAGAAGGACGCAGCGGATGCTTTCTCCAAGGTCGTAACTGGCCGGACAAACGAGGTTGCCCACGTTTTCGATAAAGAGAAAATTTAGGTCGGGGGGGATTTTCGGGAAGAGCTTTCCAACCATTTTGGCGTCCAGATGACAGGCGCCGCCGGTTGTAATCTGCCAGGCGGGAACACCCTTCGCTCGAATGCGTTCTGCGTCGCGCTCGGTTTCGATGTCGCCTTCGATGACGGCCATTTTATATTTCGGCTGCAAATGTTCGGCAAGACGCTCCAGTAGGGAGGTTTTCCCGGATCCCGGAGAGCTCATTAAATTAATGGGGAGGATTCCCCGTCCCGTCAGCTTGGCGCGGATTTCCGCGGCGATTTTATTGTTCGAGCCCAGCAGGTCTTCCAGTACCAGCACTTCTTTTTCTTTCATTGGTTGTGTCCTTTTTTTGTGTGAGTTGAAGTCCTATTCGGCGTGTGTCGATGGAGCGGCGGCTGCCGGCAGTCGAACCGTAAACACGCTTCCGATGCCTTCTTCAGAAGAGACTTCGATGGCGCCTTCGTGCGCCTCTACGATCTTTTTGGCGATGGTCAATCCCAAGCCCGAACCTTTATTCCTTTGGTTCTCGGTTCGATGAACCCGGTAGAATTGGTCGAAAATAAACGGGAGGTGTTCTTCCGGAATTCCCATACCGGTATCGGAGACTGTCACGACGATGTGGGTATCCTCCTCTTTTGTGGAAATCGTCACACTTCCCTCAGGGCGATTGTATTTGATGGCGTTGCTGATGAGATTGGTGAAAACCTGCTCCAGGCTTTCTGGATCTCCCATGACCGAATCCTGCCCGCCAGGAGGCTGCAAGTGGAGCTGGATTCCGTTTTCCTCTGCGGTGGGGCGCATGAATTCCACCAGCTTCTTTAATATGTCCCGCAGCAAAATCGGCTGCCGTTTTTCTACGATGGTGCCGCTGTTCATTCGTGCGACGTCCAGCCAGTCATTGATGAGCTCAAGCAGTTTCTCCAGGCGATTTTGAGCTTTCAGAATCATCGCCCTTTGCTCGGACTGGATGTCTCCCACCATTCCCCCCAGCAGAACTTCAAAGTACTGCAGGATGGCGACCAGCGGGCTTCGCAGTTGGTGGGAAACCATGGTGATGAAGTTTTCTTCGATCAGCTTCTTCTCGCTGCGAAGCATTTCCGCTTCCTGCGCCAGTTTTTTTCTTTCCAGCCCCCGTTTGATGATGATCCTGATTTCTTGGGGAGTGAAAGGTTTTGGAAGAAAATCATAGGCTCCCCGTTTCATGGCTTCTACAGCAGATTCCACTGTGGCGTATCCCGTTATGACTACCGGGATGATTTCGGGATCGATCAGCTTGACTTCATCCAGGACTTCGAAGCCGCTGAGTCCCGGCATTTTGAGGTCAATCAGAACCAGATCTGGTTTGACGGTCTTTATCTTTTCAAGACCGCGGTTTCCATCCTCGGCGGATTCGATGTTGTATCCGTCTTTCTTGAGGATCAGGGAACACGAATCACGCATGGATTCTTCATCATCGATGATGAGAATGGTTTCTCTTTTCATGGAAACAACCTTGTTGGATCCTACCGCCAGGACCTCCGCCGGTTTAAACCGAAAAAACCTCAGATTCCTATTCTACTTGAATACCCGACATATTTCATTAAAAAATGATGCCGCAGCCGGACCCAAGGATTTAAGGTCATGACGGCTTTCCCGGGGAGCAGAATACATCGAATCCGGTGAGCCGCGCCGCGGACATGCGTATCGGCAAGAAAACAAGCTTCCTTCTTAGGGAGTAGGAAATAGTATTTCCACCGACAATGCGAAACCGGAAAGTCCGGCGAAAAAATCCGCTCTTATTTATTAAGGAGGGCTTCGATCCGGGAGATCAATTCCTCGGCCTTGACCGGTTTATCAAGGTAATCATCGGGGCATTTAAGTCCTTCGTCTCCGCCTTGGAATTGAAAGCGGGCTCCGGTTTTTTCTTTTACGGCTGAAACATGGATGATAGGCGTATCCTTCACGGCCGCAAAAGCCTTTTCGGTTTTTACGGCATGGCATAAGGAGAATCCGTCGAACAGGCTGTCCATCATGATGTCGAGCAGGATAAGATCGGGTTTTTCACCGAGAATCTTTTCCCTTCCTTCTGTAACGTTTGCCGCGGTTACCACCTCATAATAGGCGGATTGAAGGATGCGGGTAACGGCTTCTTTAAAATCCGGATCGTCATCGATCAATAATATTTTCGCTTTCGCGTTTTCCATTGATTCCTCCTTTAATGGCTAATGGCACTTCTGATGGCCTGGTTTAGTTCTTCATTCCCAAATGATTTGATGAAATAAAAGAAAATATCCTGTTCCCGCACTTTCTTTTCCAAGTGTTTCGTGTTTTTCTTGGTCATCATGATAATGTGTATATGCGGATCTAAGTTTTTCAAAACGGAAACCGCTTCGTAACCTTTCATCTCAGGGAGATCGACTTCCATAATCAAGCAGCTGAAGCATCCGTCGGAAATTTTTTTGATCGCGTCGGTCAGCCCCTTTCCCGTTTCAACTTCGTAGTTCTCCTTCTTCAGAAAGGCGGTCAGGCTTCTTCTTTCACGGGCATCCGGCTCGATCAAAAGAATCCGTCTATTTGAGTCCTTCATGAATATTTCCTTACCAATCGCTATGCAATTAACGTGCCAATGTGCCTTGCTGAGAGGAAGGAGAATCTCTTCTATGCTCTTGATAGACAAAGAAATAAAAGACATAAGGAAGGGGTTGGGCTCCGATCCGTGCAAACGGAAACAATGGCTGGGGAAAAATTCCCCAGCAGTGTTCAAGTAATTCCTATTCGGGAGACGCTTGCATGGTTTTCATAATGGCTTTGACGTTTTATCTTGACATCGGCTCCCAATGATGTCGCGGCGCACAACGACACCGAAAATCGTTGGGCATGAGGGAATGGGATTAGAGATTAAGAGAAATCGCCCAGCGGCGAGAGTTATTGATGCAGGAAGAAAAAGGCGGGAAAAGCGATTCCAAGGAACCGCTTGCTAATTTCTCACCTGACTGAGCGATCTCTCTCCTCATAAATGACTCATTGGCTTTCGAATCCTGGGGAAGGAATCTCAAGCCTTTTTATTCTAGTTGTCCAGCCGATCCAATACGTCTTGTATGGCTTGACGTACGGAAGAACTCAGGTTTTGGCCCTGTTCGATCGATTGGGGTTGGATACCGAGCACATAGGAGTTTTTCAGTTGGGGGTAGTTCATGAGCGCGGAAACGGAGGGCAGGATCTTGTGGCTTAACGATGTGTTGTTGAGAACGAGCTGGAGGGGAAGGAATGTGATCTTACCGGGGGTTTCTCTGAAATCCAGGGCATCGAGAAAAACAATCGGGCGTTCAGCGTCATCCCGCCAGAGGTCTTCGTTGTTTTCGATCTCGGTTTCGAACAGAACATCGGGAATGCCGACGGCTTTCAATTGTCGTGCCAGTTCTACTCCGACGCCGTCATCCGAGCAGCCGGGATTGCCCACGCCGATGAAGATGGGCGTCTGTTCGCGGGTGAGGTCGTCCAAACTGTTTTCCCACTGGGATTCGGGGGCCTGATTCACTTCGGCCATGTGGGCGGAGCAGCTGATGCAGGGATCGAACGCACGAACGATGATCTCCATATGATTTTTGATCTTGTCTTCTTCTCCGGCGTCCAGAAGCTCCTGCGCCGCCAGGTGGCAGTAGCGCTCGATGTCTTCCGCATTTTGGGCGGTGGGCGTGACGATGTCGACATAGGAAACCAATCCGTCGGTCACTTCGTGATGATGGATCAGCAGACCACGCGGAGCTTCCACCAAACCGGTGCCTTTTCCGGTTTTGGTGTTGGTGGACACGGCGGGGGCGACTTCTTCAAGTTTGAGGTATTCGTCAATCAGCTCCGGGATGCGCTCGAAGGAATACATGATTTCAAGCGCCCGGGAGGGATTGTGGTAGAAAGGATTGGTTTTCCACTTGGAGGTGTAATATTTGGCAAACTGTCTTCCCGCTTCACCCTGAAGCCGTTCGCCCAAATTGACGATACGGGCCAGGGCTCCGACGGAGTATGGCTTTTCCTGATAGCGGCTGCGCTTGGCGTAGGAATGGGGTACGACGAATTCATTCGTGAGATTTTTGTAGTCATCGCGGGGGATGTTTTCTCCGGTGGAGAGAGCGATCGAATCGCCCCAGAAGCCGAACTGATTGTCGCCGGGTTCGCAGCAGGCGTACATGGTGTCGCTCTCGGGCAGGCCTGGGTAATCGAGTCCGCAGAAAAGATCGACGGTTTTGTGAACGAAAGGCATGAATTGGATGGCGCGGGACTTCATCCACACCAGCTCTTCTCTTGTGGGGAACTTTCCGAAACCGCCGATGATCCCGTTCTCACCGTGGATATAGCGGCCGTTGACTGTTTTCATGATGTGATTGCCGTAGTGTTTCATCTCGAGAGCGATCTGAACCTCGAACGGGAACTTCGAAGCCATGGCGATGGCGTTGGGAAAGCCTACGAAGTCGGGAAGAGCCAGGTAGTAGATGTGAAGGGAATGGCTTTCGATAAATTCTCCCATGTGCATCAGTTCCCGCATAAGATATGCCTGGCGGGTGAGTTTCACGTCCAGCGCGTTTTCCATGGCGCGCAGCACCGCGTTTTTGTGTGAAACCGAGCAGATGGCGCAGATCCGGGGAGACATACTGACATCTTCCTCCGGAGTCCTTCCCAGCGAAAGCTTTTCTATCAGGCGAGGCCCTTCGAAGATTGAGAATTTGACATCGGTTACGGCTTTTCCATCTATGGTAGCGGATATCCCGCCGTTTCCTTCGACGCGGGCCAAATGGTCAACGCTTATGGTTTTCATTTTAACTCCTTCTTAAGTTGCTCAAAAAAGTCGCCGATTTTGGTGCCGGAATAATTCTCCATTTTCTTCTGGATCTCTTCGGGGGAGAAGCCTTTTTCTTTGAGGAGATAAAATTCGGATGTGCGGTTGGCGACGCTGCAGGGGCCCCAGCACCCGAGGCAGGGAAGGTTGTGATTGGGACACACCGATCCACAGCCGTCCTCCGTTACCGGACCCAGGCATAGAATGCCTTTGTTCAGCAGGCAGTCGTTTTCATTAAGCTTGCATGTGACGCACACCGGATTCAAGGACTTTTCCGGGGGGCTTCCCTTCAGGACCCGGGTCAGGAAATGCAGAAACTGATCTTTTCCGATCGGACATCCCGGAAGGTAGAAGTCGACGTCGACGTAAGCGTCTATGGGCTTGGATTGAACCGCTTTGGTATGGGTCATGTCGATATCGCCGTAGACCTCTTTCATGTTCTTTTCCCATTCTTCGGGATTGCGGAAGCGGGCTTGAATACCGCCCACGCAAGCACACAAACCGAGAGCGACCACGATATCGGCGCGTTCACGGATGTCTTTCAGCTCTTCGATTTCCTTTTCGGTCGTGACCGAGCCTTCTACGAGCGCGACGTCGAGCTTGCCGTCTATGTTGGCGCTGTTCGCCATGAGAAAGGATTGAATGTCGGCCGCTTTGAAGATTTCGACAAGTTCCATTTCGCAGTCAAGGATCAGGAGCGCGCAGCCTGCGCAGCCCGTCAGTTCATAAATGCCGATTTTCAACTTATCTTTATTCATTGTTTTCCCCTTAGATGAGCTCCCGCATGTGAATGACGTCCCAATATGTGAAGACGGGACCATCGATGCAGGTGTAGATGTAGTCGATCGCGCAGTGTCCGCATTTTCCGACGCCGCATTTCATGCGTCGTTCCAGTGTCATCAAAATTTGATCCTTGGGGATGTCGAGCTGCACCAATTCGTTGATAACGAATTTGTACATTATCGGAGGGCCACAGACCAAAGCCACGGTGTTAGCGGGATCGACATCTTTGATTTTCGGAAACAGGGTCGTGACGACGCCGACGTTGTCTTCCCACTTTCCGGTGTCATCGCCGTCCACGGTCAGGAGGCACTCCAGATCTTCGCGGTGCTTCATAGCGATAAATTCGTCCCTGAAGATCATCTCGGCGGGCCGTTTGGCGCCGTGGAGCAATGTAACCCGCTTGAAATGGTCGCGATTGTCGAGACAGTACAGAAGCACGGACCGGAGCGGAGCCGCTCCCATGCCGCCCATCACGATGATAACGTCCTTGTTTTCCATCGCTTCGATCGGGAAGCCGTTTCCGTAGGGGCCGCGCAGTCCGATGAGATCGTTTTCTTTCAGGCGGAAGAGGGCTTCCGTGAGGGTTCCCACTTTCCGGATGCAGAATTCAAGCAGACCCGGACGGGACGGCGAAGAAGAGATACAGAACGGAGCTTCTCCCGCTCCCAGGACCGAGATCATGGAGAATTGTCCTGGCAGATGTCGGAATGACACCGCTTTATCCATGTCCGCGATACGAACCTGGAAAAACTTTACGTCTTCCGTAAGGTGATAGGTGCGAACGATTCGTGCCGGCTCGGGAATGAAAGGATTGGATTGGATGTTTGGCGTTTTTTCGGTATTCATTTTCTCACCTCTTTGCTCAGACGGTTCCAGAAGACATCCACGTCTTCGCCATCGAGAGCCTTGGCAACCGATTTGACATTGATTCCGACAGGGCAGGTTGCTGCGCAACGGCCGCAGCCGACGCAGGCCGGTTTGCCGTACTTCGATATGTAAGCCTGAAGCTTATGCGTGTAGAAGAGTTTCAAGCGATCGGATTTCTTTTCCCTGAAGTTTTCGCCTCCGGCGACTTCGGAGTATGTTTCCAGCGTGCATGCATCCCAGCAGCGGCTGATATCCGATGCGTTCTTTTCGAGGTGGGGTTTGTCGAGCACGTTGTAGCAATTGCAGGTGGGGCAGACATTTGAGCAGGATCCGCAGGCGAGGCAGGCGTCTCCGAGCTTTTCCCAGATTGGATCATTGTACTTGAGTTCCATCAGATCGGGCATGGCGCTGAAGTTGATCTGATCTTCAAATGCCTGGTCGCGGCGTCCTCTCCAGTCGACGAAGCTCTGGATATCTGAATCCTCGATGTTCTCGTCGAAGAATTCGGGTTTTTTGCGGATGAGATCGTCTCCGCGATTGGAGCCGATCCAAACCAGGTAAAAATCTTCAAGATCGGTGAAGAACAGATCATAGCCGTCCTCGACGACGTGGGTGTTTGTGGACTTGCAGAGACAATGTTCATCGGGCCAGCAGGAGTGGCCGAGAAGCAGCGTGTTGTCCCTGGCCCGTGTGTAGTATGGATCATCGAACATGTTTCGATAGAACTGGTCCATGATGAGAAAGCCCTGGATATCGCAGGGGTGGAGTCCGAAGATGATTTTCTTGCTGATGTGTGAGAAATCGCTCTGGTAAGTGGAAGGTGTCGCGGTGAACATGTTGAACTGAGGGGGAAGCATGATTTTGCGGGGAGGAAGGATCGTACGTGTGTGATCCATGTCGATCTGGGACGTGTCATCAATGAGCTTGAAGACATGCTTGTCCCCTTTTTTGACAGGAGCCCAAAGGTCCGAATCCTCGGAGATGGCTTCTAGGAAGGGGAAAAGACTTTCCTTTTTTAATTTGACAATCCTCATTTGATCTTTCCTTTTGTTTCCATGAATTTATTCTCCCTGTCGAACACCCAAAACCGAGAAGCTTAGGGATTGTCCGATTGTGGTTTTTAAAATTGCCATATGTGTGTGGAGATGCAAATTCTGTGCCGATTCATTTCAAAAACAAGAACTCCCTATTTTACTCATAACGTATTGAAAAGCAACAGAATTAGTAAAAAAAGCGGGAGGAGGGTTCCAGCGGAATGGAGATGCCTGAAAAATAGCAGGGCATTTTTCCCTACCCCCTGTTCAATTTTGACATAGTCGAAGCGGGAATGACGGGCCGAAACCGAACGGCATGAAGATTTCCACCGGTCCCCATGAAGGATTATCCGGCTGGATATCGAATCCGATATCAAGATAAGTGGTACTTTTTGATTTTAGCGAGCAGAGTTTTGCGGTCAATCTCGAGAATCTTGGCCGTTTTGCTCTTATTGCCGTGCTGGGCCTGCAACATACTGCGGATATATTCTTTCTCTACGGACGCCAAATTTTTATATTTTCCGCCCACCGGGCATGCACAGGCAAAGCTGGAGCCGATACCGTGGTAGATCAAGTCATTGAGGCCGATCTCCTCGTCCTCGGTCAGCACGGAAGCTCTCTCAATCGTATTTTCCAATTCCCGGATGTTACCCGGCCAATCATATTCGGAAAGGGCTTTGCGGGCGGCGGGAAGTATGCTTTTCACTTTTTTCCTGGAGCGTCGGTTGAACTTTTTAAGGAAGTGGTCCACGAGAAGCGGGATGTCTTCTTTTCTGTCCCGAAGCGGGGGAAGTTCGATGGGCACGACGCTCAGACGATAAAATAGATCTTCGCGAAATTTTTTCTGACGCACGCATTCCGCCAGGTTTTCGTTGGTGGCGGCGATAATGCGCACATCAATTTTGATCTGTTTGTTGCTGCCCACGCGCGTGATCTCCTTTTCCTGGATCACCCGAAGCAGTTTGGCCTGAACATTCATGCTGATGTTGCTGATTTCATCCAGGAAAATGGTTCCGCCGCGCGCAACCTCGAATCTTCCGTGCTTGGTTTCATGAGCCCCGGTAAAAGACCCCTTGACGTGGCCGAAGAGCTCGCTTTCGAAAAGGGTCTCGACAAGAGCTCCGCAATCCACGACGACGAACGGTGCGTCTTTGCGGAAACTGTGATTATGAATTTCACGGGCCAGGAGCTCTTTGCCGGTTCCGCTTTCTCCCGAAATCAATATGGTGCTTTCCGTGGAGCTGGCCCGCAGCATAATGTCCATCACGCTCCGCATCTCTTGACTGCTGCCGACGATCATACCGCATTCTGGATCAGAGCGGTATTCATTGGGCGGAATCAGGTTTTTTAAAAACAATTTTCGGCTCTTAAGGGCTTTTTTTATGATTATCCGCAGCTCTTCGGGTTTAAAGGGCTTTGACAGGTAATCGAATGCGCCGCGCTTTATGGCTTCGACCGCGGACTCGATGGAGGAGAAGCCGGTGATGATAATGACCGGTATTTCGGGGTGATTGTTTTTGATCATGCTGAGAATTTCCATCCCCTGAATTCCGGGAAGCTTGAGATCGAGCAGAATCACTTGGGGGGAATGTTTTTGTATGGCGAGCATGCCTTCGCGCCCTTCCCGGCTGGATATCACACGATGACCTTCTTTCTGAAGGACTTGGGTACAGGAATCCCGGATGGCTTCTTCATCATCGATGATGAGTATGGTCTCTGAGTCATTCATGATCGGAATCTTTTATAATAGGGAGTTTCACCAGGAAAGTCGATCCTTTTCCGACTGCGCTGACTACTTTTATCGTTCCCCTGTGTTTCCGTATGATGCTGTAGCTGATGGCCAGGCCCAAACCTGTTCCCTTACCGACTTCCTTGGTTGTGAAAAAGGGTTCGAAAAGACGCTGCAGGTCCTCTTTCTCGATCCCGTGGCCCGTATCCCGAAACTCTACGCTGATATATTTGTCTTCTTCGACCAACTCGGTCCGCAGCGACAGCGTTCCATTGTCTTCCATGGCCTCGGAAGCGTTGAGGATGATATTCATGAAAACCTGCTGAAGTTGATCGCCGTCGGCGAAAATCCGCGGCAGCGTTGAATACTTCTTTATGATTTGAATATTTTGAAATTGGGAATGGCCTTCCAGAATGGAAAGCGCTTTATCGATTGTTTGATTGATGTCGGTGAGCGCCATTTCCGGGTCTTTGGGCCGGGCAAATTCTAAAAGGCCTTTGACGATATCCTTGCAGCGGGAAGTTTCTTTTACGATTTTCTTTAGGTTGGGATAGTGCGGATCGTCTTTGGGCGTATCTTCTAAAAGCAGGTGGCTGTAGATCAAGATCCCTCCCAGGGGATTGTTGATTTCGTGGGCGATACCGGCCGCCAATTTCCCCAGGGATGCAAGCTTTTCCGACTGGAGCAAATGGGCCTGCATCATCGTCAGCTCCTGAGTTCTTTCCTCCACTTTCTTTTCCAGGGTTTTCCCCCAATCGAGCAGTTTTTCATTAGCCGCCCGGAGTTTATCCGTCATCTGATTGAATGATTCCGCAAGATATCCGATCTCATCATCCGACTGGACCTCAACCCGATGATAAAGATCGCCGCGTGCGATTTCCTGAGTGGCGACCATCATGCGAAGCAATGGATTGATCAGCCGGTTGGTCGCAAAGTAAAGCAGGACCAGAAGGAGTACGACGCAGGATCCGGCGATGAGAATGAAAGTCATCATGACTCGATTCGAAATATCCAGATACGGTTTTTCGAGCATCCCCACGTAGAGGATACCGATGATTTGTCCGGCGATATCCTTGATGGGGTCGTAGGCCGTTATATACCAGTCATTTACGACGAAGGCTCTATCCGTCCATCCCTCTCCGTTTTGCAGTACGGCCCGGTTGACTTCGGCGGATACGCGGGTTCCTATAGCGCGTTTGCCCTGCGAATTCTCAACATTCGTGGAGATGCGAAGGTCATTTTGGAAAATGGTGACCGTCCCGATCTCTCTTCCCTTATACTGCTCATCTTTATATACCAGCTCTTTCACGCGATCGACGATCTCATAATTTCGATTCAGGAGGATTCCTCCGTAGAGAATGCCCAAGAGCTGATCCCGGTCATCGATCACGGCCGTGGCGGCTTTCAACATGAGTCCATTCAATTCATGGCTTTCCTCTCTGGCCGCGGCCTTCAGCGTGGGGACGAATTCAATATAGGCGCGTTCCGCCAGGTCGTCTCCTTCCTTAAGAAGTTCCTCCCGCGAGATGATTTGAGGGGAAGCATGAACCTCTCCTTGAAGGGCTTTCCGAATGAGTTCTTCTCCGGACTGGTCATCTCCGACCTTTTTCGGATTTCTCGTTCGGAGGATCACCCTGCCTTGAGCATCCGTCAAGGTGAGGATGTCCAGTCCGTATTCCTCCCGTACCCGCATGAGATATCTCAGCAGGATATCATACTGACGGCTTCTCATGATCTCATGCAGGCTTTCGCGCGCCGCGGTCATGATGATGATATCTTTGACCTGATTCTGTTTTTCATTGAATACCATCCACGCCGCTGCGAGATCATGTCGAACCTTAGCCTGAGCTTGAGATATCAATGTGTTTCTCACCAACCTCGATCCAAGCAGAAGAGAAAAAAAACCCCCGATCATGATCACGAAGATAAAGCGAATGATGATTTTTTTTCTCAGAGATACGAAAGGAACGTTCATGGGCATTTTATAAACGGTAAAATATTCATTCAAAAATAATTATATAATACCGGAACCTATCATGGCAAGAATCAAACCCTGGGAAACGCGTGCATGTTGCCGTAATCCGGCAAGAGTGGATCGAATATGGAAGAATCTTCAACGGACAGGGTTCCGGAGAACGAATCATCCCTCATGATACAACCGGATAAACCGATTGGGATCGATAATCCGTCCTTTTTCCGGATGTCGTCTTATTCGATAAACATCCCCTCGATTTCGGCCAGGATCTGCGCGTCTTTAAAATGTTTTTGCTGGGGAGCTCCCGATGGGCAAGCGGAGACACAGGTCCCGCAACCCTTACACAACGCTTCGTTGATCACGGATACGGCTTCGGCTTCGTCGAAGCTGATCGCGGTGAACGGGCATAGGCTGATGCACAGCTGGCAGCCCGCGCAGAGCTCTGCTTCGATGGAGGCGGTAACCGGCTCGAGCTCATAGGTCCCCTTATCGGCCAGGGCCAGTGCTTCGGATGCCGCGGCTCCCGCCTGGGCAACGGTATCCGGGATATCTCGCGGTGCCTGACATGTGCCTGCCAGGAAAATACCGTCGGAAAAGGTCGAAACGGGTGCCAGCTTGGGGTGACGCTCAAGGAAGAACAAATCTTCGCTGCAGGAGATATTGAAGATTCTGGCGAGTTCCTGCTGATCGATTCCGGGCTCGAGCCCCGTGGCGAGAATCGCCATGTCAACCGGGATCCGTCTGACTTTTCCCAGCAGCGTGTCTTCCACGCGGATGATAAGGCGGCCTTCCTCATCCTCGTTTACCGGGATATCCGTTATCTCCGACACCCGACCGCGGACGAATTTGGTCCCTTCTTCCAAAAGACGATGGTAAAATTCCTCATAGCCTTTTCCGAAGGTCCGCATGTCGATATAAAAATCATAAACATCGGCATGAACTTTTTCCCGGATAAGGTGGGCAAACTTAAGGGCATACATACAGCAAACCCGTGAACAGTAGGGATTGAAGTGGTTATCGCGGGAACCGACGCAGTGAACAATGCCGACAGCTTTGGGCTCGCTTCCGTCGGCCAGCAGGATTTTTCCGCCGGTGGGCCCGGAAGCATTGTTCAGTCGTTCAAATTCAAGTCCCGTGATGACGTTGGGCAGGCGGCCGTAGCCGTATGCGGGTATTCTATGGGCATCAAAGGATTTGAATCCGGAGGCCAGAATAATCGTTCCCACGTCGATCTCAATCTCCTCGTCTTCCATCTCATGCTGGATGGCTTCCTTTTCACAGACTTTGGCGCACAGCTGGCAGCCGCCGGTTTTGAAATGGATGCAGGCTTCTTCATCGATCACGGGAACCATGGGAACAGCCTGGCGGATGGGAACGCGAACGGCGCTTGCAGGACCGAGATGCAGTTCCTCGTGAATGATCTTCCTTCCATGCAGGTCTTCAACGGTGATGGAGCCGGTAGGGCAGAAAAAGGCGCAGGCCCCACAACCGATACATGCCTCCGAAGGTTCGGCAAAGGGAGGGGAAACTTCCCGGTTCTCACCCCGTCCGAGAAAACTTATGGCGTTGGCTCCGACGACTTCCTCACATGTCCGAACGCATAGTCCGCAGAGGATGCATTGTTCTTCCGGATCCGCGATCTCGAAACGGCAGGTTTCAATGCCCAGCTCTTTGGCAAGGCGTTGAACCGGTTCGGCGGCGGGAGCACGGGCTAGAATCATTTCCACATTGAGCTTCCGCGCCGTCAGCGCCCGCGGCGATGCGGTCTGCACTTCCATATCATCCTGTACTTTGGTGTTGCATGCGGTCAGAATCTCGGTTTTTCCTCGGTGGAGGACTTCCACAGCACACACCCTGCAGGCGGCATACGGTTCCAGAAGGGGATGATAGCATAGTGTGGGAATATGGATGTCGAGGCTTTCCGCGGCCTGTAGTATCGTGGTTCCTTCTTCGACCTCAACGGGTTTGCCGTCGATTTTGAGCTTGATTCTTCCTTCACCGCTCATGATTGGCCTCCTTTCCTTTCAAGGTCGCATCGCAGGCAGCGCCTGGCTTCCTGCATCGCCATCTCTTTGGTCATTCCCAACTCAACCTGTTTAAAATTGCCGGCTCGGTTTTTAATGGGCAGGCTCGGCATCTTGGGTCTCCCCCTTTCTTCGAGGATCTCCTCCTCGGTCAGTTCTACCGCGGGAACTTTCATTGTGGTTTCCATGATCTTATATTCCCTTTCAATGGGCTCTCCTCTTAGATGCCTTCGGATTGATTCGGCGGCGGTTTTCCCCGCATGCATGGCTTGAAGAACGGTTGCGGGGCCGAGTACGGCGTCACCGCCCCCGAAAACTCCGGGGACGTTCGTCGCCATTGTTTCGGGATCGACTTCAAGAGTGTTCCATTTCGATATCTTGATTTCGGGTTTCTCCGCCAGAAAAGATAGATCCGGGTGCTGACCGATTGCGGGAATAAGCGTATCGATCTCGATCTCGAATTCCGTTCCTTCCACCGGCTCCGGTCTTCTGCGTCCGGAGTCGTCGAAATTTTCCAGGGCCATCCTTATGCATTTCACCCCGGTGAGTTTCCCGTTGGATGACAGAGCTTCGACCGGAAGCGTCAGGAATTCCAGTTTGATTCCTTCTTCCAGAGCGGCTTCGATGTCTTCCTCATTAGCGGGCATTTCAGATCGCGTTCTTCTGTAAAGGAGCGTCACGTCCGCGCCCAATCGCCACGCGGTTCGGGCTGCATCGATCGCCGTGTTCCCACCTCCGACGACGGCGGCTTTTTTTCCGATTTTCACCTTTTCGTTCAGGTTGAATTTTTTTAAGAACTCGATGGGATCTTTTACTCCTTTAACATCTTCGTTGAGAATGCCCAGCTTGTTGTATTTCGGAGCGCCGGTTGCGATAAAAACGGCTTTGAATCCTTGTTTGAAAAGGTCGTCGAAAGGCAGATCTTTTCCGACAGTGGTGTTGAGGCGGATCTTCACTCCTGATTCTTTGATGGCGTCGATCTCGGCATTCAGGATGTTTTTCGGCAGCCGATATTCCGGAATACCCCATGACAGCATTCCTCCCGGAACCGATTCCGATTCAAAAATAGTAACGTCATAGCCGTCTTTGCAGAGTTCCCAGCCTGCCATGAGACCGGCGGGACCGGATCCGATGATCGCGACTTTCTCATACTTGATCGGAAAACGCGTCACTGGGGGCCTTCCTCCATTGGTCATTTCATAATCGGCGACAAAACGTTTCAAGTCCCTGATGGCGATGGGCTCTCCTATTTCACCGGCCCGGCATTTCACTTCACATGGGTGATGACACACCCGACCGCAAACGCTGGGTAACGGATTGACCCGCCGATTGACGGCCAGGGCTTCTTCGAATTTTCCATGGGCGATTAATGCGACGTAAGAAGCCGCATCCGTATTGATCGGACAGGTATATTGGCAGGGAGACGGCACCAGCGCGCTGCACTCGGCGGAAGGACACCGCTTGTATTTGATATGAGCCTCATACTCGTCCCTGAAATAGCGAAGGGTGGTCAGAACGGGGTTAGGAGCGGTTTTCCCCAATCCGCACAGGGCGGTGTCTTTCGTGCTGTGCGCCAGGTCTTCCAGCAGTGTAAGATCCTCCATGCTGGCTTTTCCTTCGGTTATTCTGTCGAGGATTCTCAACATTCTGGGTATGCCCTCGCGGCAGGGAGTGCACTTTCCGCATGATTCATCTTTGGTGAAATTGAGAAAAAAACGGGCCATTTCAACCATGCAGTTATTTTCATCTGCAACGACCATGCCTCCGGATCCCATCATCGCTCCGCCTCCGATCAGACTTTCGTAATCCACCGGAAGATTCAGGCTTGAGGCCGGCAGTGCTCCCCCGGACGGGCCTCCGATCAGAACGGCTTTGAACTTTCGCTCTTTGGGGATTCCCCCTCCGATATCGAATATCAGCTCACCCAGTGTAATCCCCATAGGTATCTCAACCAGGCCGGCATCCTTGATCTTTCCGGCCACGGAAAACACCTTTGTCCCCTTGCTGGTTTCCGTCCCGATTTTGGAAAACCAGTCCGCACCCCAGTTCATTATAGCCGGGACATTCGCCCAGGTTTCGACATTATTGATGATGGTCGGTTTGCCCCACAGACCCTTTTCCGGGGGATAAGGCGGTCTCGGTCGAGGCTCCCCGGTTCTGCCTTCGATGGATGCGATGAGCGAAGTTTCTTCCCCACAGACGAAGACACCCGCTCCTTTGATGACTTCGACATCGAAATCGAAGCCGGAGCCGAGGATGTCTTTTCCCAAGAGACCCAGGTCTCTGGCATCATGAATCGCTTTGATCATTCTTTCGACCGCCAAGGGATATTCGCTTCTGACATACACATAACCTTTATTTGCGCCGATGGCGAAAGCGCCGATGGACATGCCTTCCAGGATGGAATGAGGATCGGCTTCCACGATGCTGCGGTCCATAAAAGCTCCCGGGTCTCCTTCATCGGCATTGCAGATCACATATTTGATGTCTCCTTCGGCCCGGCTGCCGAACTCCCATTTCAATCCGGTCGGGAATCCTCCTCCTCCGCGGCCTCGCAGTCCGGACTTTTTTATTTCCATGATCACGTCCGAGGGCTTCATCCCGCTCAGCATTTTCGATAAGGGAGCATAGCCGTCCCGAGCGATATAGTCGTCTATATTTTCCGGATCTACGATCCCCTTGTTCCTCAGCGCGATAAGGATTTGTTTCTTGAAGAACGAAATATCCGACATTTTAGGGATGGGTTCCACTTCGGCGGGCGGCAAATACATGAGTCTTTTTACAGGTCTCCCTTTGAGGAAGTGCTCTTCGACCAGGTAAGGGATATCGTCTTCTTGAATTTTCTGATAAAAAATCCCATCAGGTTGAACCAGCATTATGGGACCGGCCGCACAGAAACCGTTGCAGCCGGTCATGACGGTTAAAATCTCCTTGTCCATGTGGTGGCGCCTGATCTCTCGATCCAACGCTTCTTTGATATGGAACGCCTTATTGGAGACGCACCCGGTTCCAGCACAGATCATCAGGTTGATTCGGTATGAACTCATGTTTATTCCCCCTATTAAGAAGTCTTCTCGCTTCCATAGCCGAGCGCGTACTCGGCGATGGTTTTCCCGCCCAGTACGTGTTCTTCGAATATCCTTTTCATTTTATCGGCATCGAGGTCCACGTATTTCACGGGGGCCTTCCCCACCAGTTCCACCGTGACCATGGGCTCCCGGCTGCATAATCCGGCACAACCCGTATTGGCGACAAGGACGTCTTGAATATCTTTCTTTTCTATTTCATCGAGGAGAGCATTCATGACTTTCCTTGATCCGGCGGCGATCCCGCAGGTCCCCATATGGACCGTGACCTTGGCTTTATAGGGACCGCCTTCTCTCAGCATGACGGTTTTTTTTACCTCGTTTCTTCTTTTCTCCAAGTCCTTTGGGGATAGTTTTTGCATTGTTCTCTCCTTCGATTTAATCCTGATATTCTTTTACCAATGAAAGAAGCTTGTTTCTGGTGACTTTGCCGTAAATGTCTTTATCCATGACAACGACGGGAGCCAGCCCGCAGCAGCCGGGGCAGTTGATGGTTTCAAGAGTATAGGAGAGATCTTTCGTCGTTTCTCCGGGATCTATGCTCAATGCCTCCCCGACTTTTTCCACCAGCCTTTTCCCGCCCCAAACTTGACAGGCTGTCCCCATACAGACGTGAATCGTGTGTTTCCCTCTGGGGGTCAGGCTGAAATTTTTGAAGAAAGTCGCAATGCTGTTGAGGCGGGAAAGAGGGATATTCATATAGGAAGAGATCTCTTCCAGCGCTTCTTTTGGAAGATAATTATACTTTTCCTGGACTTCAAGGAGGAGATTCAAGAGGGCGCCTTCTTCTCCCATATGTTTCTCAATGATTTCGATCAGCTTTTCATCATTCATTTTTTTCTCCTGTTCATTATTTCGGAAGACCTTTTAATTTATCTTTGATCATTCTTAACCCGTCCGGTGAATTCAACGGGCTCGATCCAAGATCGTCTTGGATTTTCCGTGTATCCAGACGGAATTGACGTTGGTTTTTTTTATGGCTATAGATGAGATTGACCCCAGGGTTCCCCATAATGAGGCTTATGACCGTCTGAGCCATGTCTCCGATGGGTTTGCAGTCGATATGACCGAGGCGGAATTTCGCCGATATCTTTGTCCCTTCGTTCAAGGCGGAGCAGATGGAGAGGTTGCCGTCGGCCGCTTTCGCCGATTCGGCCAGGAGAGAGAGGCCGAGACCGAATCGCCGGTGGGCCTTGGTTGTGAAAAATGGATCCAGCGCTTTTTTCAACTGATCTGGGTTCATTCCGTTTCCGTCATCGCTGATCTCTATGGTTAAAAGATCTTTCCGTTCGTTTTCCTTGATGTCGATCTTTATATTCTCCGCTTCCGCGGCGATGGAGTTCTCCACGATGTCCAGGATATGAAGCGACAGGTCTTCCATGATCTTCAATGAATTATTCTTCTTCCCTTTTCATTATTCAGCGCCATCTTGATCTCGGCGACCGTCCCGTTTTCCATAATGAACGCTGTGAAGGCATTGCCGATATCTTCGGGATAGTGGGCGTCGGAGGAGCTGATGATCGGATGACGTCCCGGGTATTTTTTTCCGGCGTCTTCAATCGTCATATGAGGTGATACTTCAACGGCGTCCAGTTCCAGATCCTCGGGGATAAAACCCAATTGACTGATGATGCTGAAGGACTCCCGGTCAATATGAGATGCGATGGCGATTCCGTTGAATCGGTGAATGGAGCCGATGATATTTTCGAGCGATAAGGTTGTGGCTCCGATCAGCAGTTTGTCGCTGTGTTTGAGCACTTCATCATATTCATTCATGACGACCTGTCGGCCGAAGGCTTCTTCATCGTTTTCGCCGGGCAGGTGTCTATAGATGTATTCCTGAAGTTGGAGAGCATTTCCCAATTCATCAAACAATGCCAGGACGTGGGCTTCTTCCTGCGAGGTGACTTCCATGCCCGGGATGACCTGGATATCCAATGACTTGCCGACTTGCATGACCGCACGGGAATTTTCCGATGAATTGTGATCACAGATACCGATGAGATCAATCCTTTCCGTCTTGGCTTGATTTACGATACGACGTGGGGACATGTCGAGTTCCGTACAGGGCGAGAGGCATGTATGAACATGCAGATCCGCCTTGTAAGTTTTCAGCACGGCTCAGTCCTCGGAGGGATTCAAATTAAATAGTCTGGCTGAAATCCGGTACGCCGAATCTTCGCAACCCAGAAGCAAAATCTTTTCGGACTCGGCCTTCTCGAGAGTCTCCGGATCGGGCTGACGGCTGTTGACGATGATGATCCCGGCCAGGTCTTTCAATTTGGCGACGGCGATGATGTTCTGGTGGGTTTGAAGGGTGATCCAGAGGTTCCCCGGTTTGCTGTGGGCCATGACATCGCTGAGAAGGTCGCTGGTATACCCCCCGGTGATATCCGGATCCGGCACATCCGGTGCCGCCAGTGTTTGCAGCCCTAATTTTTTACGGATTTGGCTTAATTTCATCCTCTTCCCCTTTTTCCGCAATTGATTTTTTTTTATGATGCAGTCGGATAGTACGGCTTCTCCATTAACCACATCTTCCGCAAACGTCATACAGGTGGGAGAACCGCAGGCGCCGCAGTCGATTTGAGGGAGCTCCGCATAGATTTTATCCTTTTCTTTTCGTTTTCTTATGGCAACGGAAAGGTCTTCCCCGAATGGTTTGATGGGACGTGGTTTCAGTTTCCCTGCTTTGAGAAAGTAGTCTTCCTGGTACCGCTTGATCACTTTTGCGTAATCGGCGCAGACGCTGACCTGTTCTATTTCTAGGGTTTCAATCAGCTTGCGGATTTTGTTATATGAAGTATATAGATTTTCGACCGTGAGAGATCCCCCCACACAGCCATGCGGGCAGGAATGGGCTTCGACGAAGTCGATATGACGCAGCCGGCCGCGTTCAATATCGTCGAAGACTTTCATGACTTCGGTGATTCCGGAAACGGAAAGAGAATTTCTCAACTCCAGGGAACGGCAGATCCCTCCCGAGACCGCCCAGCTGATCCCAAGGATGCACATGCCTTCCAAAGTGGTACGAAAACGGTCTTTCTCGATGTTTTCCATCGCATAGAGTACCGGGCCGTAGATATCGGAGATGGATATCGCCCCGTCCAGATGGGAGCGCTTCTTTTCCGCAGGCTGGCGGATGGAAATCATCTTAGCCGGACAGGGGGTTATGTAGAAGGTGCCGATCTCCTTTTCCTTGAGTCCGTACTGCTTGGATTTTTTTTTCTTGATTTCCCGGGCCGCCAGTTCCCGGGGGATTTCAAGCGGGGTGATGTGTTCGATCAGCGACGGATACCGAACCTGAAGCAGTCGGACGACCGTGGGGCAGGCGTTTGAAATGATAGGCCGAGGTCCCTTGTACTCCTCTAGATAAGCATGGATCGCCAGGCTGACTTCGCCACAGGTGGTGGCTAGATCGAAAGAATCGTCGAAGCCCAGCTTCTTCAGGCCGGCCAGAATCTTGGAGGGAAGAATCTCCCTGCCGAATTGAGCATAAAGTGAAGGGGATGAAAGGGCGACGGTATGGCGGAATTTGGAGAGCTCGCCGAAGGGATCGGTCAGCGGGACGATTGCTCCGGTGGGACAGGCCGTGATGCACTCTCCGCAGTCGATGCATCGTTCCTCGCTGATCTCGGCGATTCCGTTTTTTACGCGGATGGCTTGTGTCGGGCATACCCGCATGCATTTCATATGCCCTGTGCATTTATCTTTGTCGATCCGCAGCGAATGATAGTATTGTTCCATGGTTCAATTCAAATGGATGACGATCTCCAGCGTTGTTCCTTCTTCTGGGACGGAAGAGATCTTAAATTCGTCCGCGTTTCTTTTTATATTGGGAAGACCCATCCCCGCCCCGAATCCCATCTCCCGCATTTCCGCGGTGGCCGTTGAATACCCTTCCTTCATGGCGGCTTCGATATCCGAAATCCCGAGACCTTCGTCATCGACGATGATGTGAATGGACGCAGGCGTGAGACGAAGCTTGAATTCCGCTTTTCGCGCATACATCACGACATTCATTTCCGCTTCGTATGATGCGATGGCCGTTCTCCGAATGATATCGGAATCGATACCGATATCGTTGAGAATATCTTTGACCTTGGATGAGACCGAGCCGGCGTTATTGAAATCACCTCCTTTGATGAAAAAATTCTGGCAAAAAGCATCGGTATGGTTTGGTTTCATCAGGGATTTTCCTGAATTTGAACTCCTTCCAGACCCGCGGTGTACAGCAGCCCGCAGGCTTGATACATCATCATTTTTGTACTGAGCAGAGGGATCCGCTTCTCACGGGCCAATCGGATTCCGGCGTTTTCCGGAAGTTTTCCCCGAACGTAGATGACCGCTTTGGCCTCAATGATGTGCGCGGTTCGAACGGATTGGGCGTTGGTCAGCCCGGTAAGCAGCAGGATCCCCGGGCGGCCCAAGGCAAGAACATCGCTCATCAGATCGGCCCCTCCCGCAAACTCGATCACCTCGTTCGAAAATTCTTGACCGCATATGAAATCAGCTTTTAGGAGTTCTTTGATTTCAATAAGTTTCATGGATCAATCGGTCCTCTTGACGTTTTTTATGACCGTAGAGCCCTTTCTTATTGTTCTCTCCGAAGGGCTGATGGTCGTGGGACAGTTTTCCCAACAGGCCCCGCACCCGTTGCATTTATCGATATCCACATAGCGGGCCTTCTTCCTAATCCGGGCTTTAAAGCTTCCTACGAAACCGGATATTTCCTCGACTTCACTCCATGTGAGGAGTTCGATGTTCGGGTGTTTCCCGACTTCCGACATCTTGGGCGTGAGGATGCATGCGGAGCAGTCCAGGGTGGGGAAGGTTTTATCCAGCAGCGACATATGTCCGCCGATACTTGAATTCTTTTCGACCAGGTAGACTTTCTTTCCCGAATTCGCATAGGTCAAGGCGGCGTGGATTCCGGCGATCCCAGCTCCGATTATCAGAACTTCGGGGCGGACCGGGACTTCTTTTTTTGTGAGGGGTTCATGCAGCGTCACCCGACGCACGGCCGCCGATACCAGGGCTTTGGCCTTTCGCGTAGCCTGATCCGGGTCGGCCGTCACCCACGAAACGTGTTCCCGTATGTTTGCCATCTGAAAGAAAAAGGGATTGAGGCCGCCTTCTTTGGTGACGCCGCGGAAGGTGGGCTCATGCATCAAGGGCGAACAGGAAGCGACGATGACCCGGTTGAGATGGTGTTCCCGAATCTGCTGCTTGATGAGTTCCTGGCCCGGATCCGAGCACATGAATTTGTATTCTCTGGCTACGGCGACGCTGTTCAATTTCGATGCGAATTCAACGACTTCATAGACATTGACTTTGGAGGCGATGTTGGCGCCGCAGTGGCAGATGAAAACACCGACCCGGGGTTGTCCGTTGTTACTCATTACTCCCTCCTGATTCAATTTTATTCCACATCGCATCTAAAGGGATCAGGGATCTCTGGAAGCCCATGCTTTCTTTAGACAGACCGAAGGCGAGGCCCATGAGCTGACTGAAAAAAAGCACCGGCGTATGCAGATCCTGTTTGTATTTTTTATTGACCTTTTTCTGGGAAATTTCCAGGTTGAACAGGCAGAGCGGACATAGAGTGACGAAAACGTCGGCGTGTTTGCGCTTGGCTTCCTTGAGCAGCAGGTAATTGAGCTCGATCCCCACCTCGTCTATGTTGGCCGTCAGCGCTCCTCCACAGCAGCGCGTCTTGGCGCTGTAATCGACCGGCTCGGCTCCCAGAGCGGCGATGACATTGTCCATTGTGGTCGGATCTTCGGCGTCATCGAAATCTGCGTAGGGACGCACGACCTGACAACCGTAATAACTGGCGACGCGGAGGCCTGAAAGAGGGCGCGTAACCCTGTCCTTGATCTTGTCCAGCCCGATTTCAGCAGTCAGGACTTCTAGCGGATGTTTGACCTGGACGCCTCCCTTGTATTCGAGCCCTTGTGTTTTCAGAGCATTGAGGGTCTTTTGGGCTTCTTCGCTTCCACCCGAGAGGAACAGGTGGTATTTTTTCAGAGAAAGGTAACAGGCGGCGCAGGGAACGATCAGATTTCCATTGTCTTTTTCAGCCAGAGCCAGGATGCGTCCGTTAAGTGCGGCGGTCTTTGATTTATCCACCGATGGGGTGGCGGTTGCGCCGCAGCAGTTCCAATCTTCGATTTCATTGAGGTTGACTCCCAGTTCACGGAAGACGGGAAGAATGGATTCCTCGTAATGCTTGGCGCTGGATTTGACGGAGCAGCCTGGGTAGTAAGCATAATCAATCATTATTCTCTTCCTCCTTTACGGCTTTCAAGAGCCGGCGCAGCTGTCTTCTCTGTTTTATGGTTTCGAGCTTGATGCTCATGCGTCCGGTTTTCATCAGTCCCATCCCGAGAGGAATCATTTTCAATAAAGGCATTGGTTTTCTGGTTTTCAATGCCATGTTCAACATCAGCCAGACTTCCGAGCTCCGGCCGAATGTGGTGAGTATTTCGTGCATGGCCTTATCCATGTTGGGTATGGAGAATCGGGCGGGATATGTTTTTTCTTCTACCGCCATGCGCTTGACGGCATACATGATGTCGGTGATCTTGATCTCGGATGGACACCGCACTTGACAGCTGTAGCAGGAGGCGCAAAGCCAGGGTGTGAAGCTTTTCAATGTCTCTTCCTTGAAGCCGTTTTTTATCATGGAGATGATCTTTCGCGGCGTGTAATCCATGAACGCGGCGCAGGGACAGGCGCTGCTGCAGGTCCCGCATTGAATACAGAGATCGATTTCATGGCACCCCGAACGCGTCCGGATTTCTTGCGCGAAATCCCGGTTTAAATCCCCTTCGAATGTGACCGCTTCCTGGATTTTCATAAGGCCTCCTTTACAGATGGATGGAGAAACCCCGGGTGTCGGCGTGATAAGCGATGGCTGCTGGACGGACCCACGTTCATTTTTTGCGTGCGTAACGGTCAATTACACAGCGGCTGCTCGCGGTAAAGCTAGTTTGATATCAGCCGAAGCTGAGTTCCCCAAGAAAAAAACGTCTCTGCATCAATAGACTTTATTGTAACGATGGGATAAATATAGAATGTCCCACGATTACGTTAAATTCTATTGGGATTTTTTTTTCATGTCAATAAAAAATTAAAAATCCTTAAAATTGATTTTTTATAGGCTATCCCCTATAATCTCATGCCGAGAGGAGCATGGTGAATATCGATCGTATTTTCAAATCAGCCTGTTTCATGCCGGCTTCGGTGATCACGGCCCCGTCTGTTTTATGTGAAGCTCAAGCGTAAACCATGGCTCTCCGCAATCCCGATCTATTTGAAAAGCGGTTGAATCTCTTGGCTTCTCCTTTGTCCGCGGCGACCGGCAAGCCCGAATCGGGACGCTCAGCCGCCTTTAAAATCATCGGCAACAAATTTCAAGAAGCGGAGCTATTTGGACTTGCTTTTTTCTTGAAAAAAAAAGTACAATTTAAAAATACCAATCTATTTTGAATTGGGAGGAGGAAGAATGCACAAAAAGTCTCTATATTTTGTAGGGCTTGTGATCTTATTATTCGTTTTTAATAGCTGTTCATCCCATCCGGAAGAAAATTTGCTGAAGGGATATTTTCACGCTCTTTCCATGAACGACAATACGACGTTGTCGACCATGGCGCTGGAACCTGTTACGATCGATGCGGATGACTGGAAGATCACTGATGTCGGAGAGGAAGTAATCACACCCGCCACTCTGCCCGATTTGAATCAAAAGGAACTTGAACTCAAAAAGCGGGTGGAAGCTTCCGTCGGAACGACTCTCGATGCCAGAGATGGACTCGACAACGCCAAGTTCGAACTCGAAAGCGCACGCACCAGTGCGGCCCGGAGAGCCGCCCGGAGGAAAGTGGACGCGGAGCAGGCTAAATACGATGAGGTCTACGCAGCTCACAAGGAGCTTCAGAAAGAGTACAATGATGCGAAAGCCGCGGCCGCCAGAGAAGAAGAGATAGCCCTGTTCTCGCTGGGGGCCGGAGATGTTCCCAACATCCGGGATCTTACCGGCAATGTTCACACCAAAGATGTCAGCATTGATATCAAGGATAAGGCCGGAGTGACCAGCAAGTACCAGCTCGACCTCATGATGTATGTTTTGGAAGATGAAGCGATGGGTATAACCCGACGTGGCCGCTGGATCATTGTCAAATTCGAACAGTTTTAGACTTGACATTTATCGTCATATCGTTTATTTAAGTTCTTTTTTATGATGGGCCGTTAGCTCAGAGGGAGAGCACCGGCCTTTTAAGCCGGGTGTCGCTGGTTCGAGTCCAGCACGGCTCACCATCTTTCGCGCCCCTGTCGTCTAGCTTGGCCCAGGACACCGCCCTTTCAAGGCGGCAACACGGGTTCAAATCCCGTCGGGGGCGCTCTTTTTTTTCTCTAAAGGATCATCCCCTTATTGAAAGACCAATTCGATGGTCTTGATCTCCGATCTTCCGAACTTCAGGATCAATTCGTCTCCTTCCATGGGAAGCGGGCGCAGGCGGTTTTCCATGAGGTCCACTTCGTAAGCCTGTTGCGGTTTCCGGAAAATCCGCAGCCGGGTGCCGGTGGGATTTCCCTCGGATTCATAGAGCCGGACAATCAGGCTGTCTCGGTCTTCGGCTTTCTTGATTTGGGCTGGAATGATGCCGGGTGCCGTGCCGCCGAGAAAAGACTGCGTCCCCGGCAGGTCTCCGGTTTGGCGGGGAAGAAACATCGCTTTCAGCGGAGTGTTGAAAGCATAGCCTTCCCGGACCGTGCGGGCGGAACGCCAGTCTCCCTGATGGGGAAAGAGAGCGTAAGTAAAGCGGTGCCGGCCGCGGTCGGCCATGGGATCGGGGCTGAGGGGAGAGTGAAGAAGGGTCAGACGCATGACGTTGTTCTCGACGTCATACCCGTATTTGGATTCATTCAACAGGCTGATCCCGTAAGATCCGCCGGAGAGGTCGGCCCAGCGGATCGCCGGAACTTCAAAGCGGGCTTTTTCCCAGGGAGTGCGGCGTGTGGTGGGCCGTTCGACGACGGCGAAGGGGATCTCGAAGGAGGCGGAGGGGGCGCGGACGGTTAGAGGGAAGGCCACCTTCAACTGTACTTGATCCTCCCACCAGTCCGCGTGCATCTCGATATCGATCCGGGGAACGTCCTCATAAAGAATGATCTCCTGGGAAAAAAAGGAGGAAGGGAACTCCGAAGTGGGCTCGCGGCGGGATTTTGAAAGCCCCAGAAAGCTTTTTTTTACTTTCAGAGAGACAGAGACGGGACCCCTTTGACCGATTTTGATCCCGTCATGTGAATCGAGCCTCCATTCCCGCCCGGTGTACTGGATGTTCCAGGCGTCGTATTGATCGGGAATGTTTTCCAGAAGTTGCAGCTGATTCGCCTGGGATCCGGAGGGGATGATCTCTTTTTGGGCGATCTTGTCGGTGATGCGGCTGATGTTTCCGGTTTTCGGATCGATTTCGATGCGGAAAAAACGGTTTTCAAGATGGGTCGAATCGACCGAAAGCTCTCCGTCCGAAAGGCTGGGTTTTTGCGGAGCGACGGAGTAGACGCTGTATCCGAGCGCCGGGAGGTTCCGGGCGATGAAGCAGAGGGTGCGACCCTCACCCGGAAGTATCTGAGCGGGGATTTCGTTCCCTCCGTCATCGTAAACGGAGATTTCCCCCTTGATGGAAGGGGGCATCGAAACCGTGACTTTACCGTCTCTCTTCCAGGCAAGAGTATTGAAAACCAGAAGCGGCATTCCTTCCGGGCTTCCGCTCGTATCTATCCGGGAAGCCAGGTATCTGAGGCTTTGATCCCTCTCCCGGCCCGCTTCCCGTTGCGCTTCGAGATAGGCTTCCCGGGCGTCTTTGTATACGGGGTTGATGCTCGATCCCGGAAGGATGTCGTGAAATTGGTTCATCATAACTTTTTTCCAGGCTGAAAGCAGTGCATCCTGTTCGACGGGCCGGCCGAATAATGAGGCGAGAGCGGAGATCTTCTCGGCATCCGACAGCAGAACTTCGGATTTGCGGTTAAAGCGCTTGGTTTCGGCTTGGGTTGTGTAGGTCCCCCGATGGTATTCGAGATAAAGCTCCTCTTTCCATACGGGAAGGCCGGACAGATCGCTTGCGCGAAGCCGGTCGATAAATGCGGAAAACCGGCTGTGAATCAGCGGAGGAAAGATGCGCTGCCGCGAATACTCCCGGGCACGATCCAGCATGGCGCGGTTGGGGCCGCCGCCGTGATCTCCCAACCCGTAAAGAATGAATGCGTCCTTTCTTCCGGTGTTCTTCTCGTAGAGTTTCAGCGCGGCGGCGGTGCGTTCCGCCCTGAGCTGTCCCACATATCCGGAGGGAGGGAAGTAGGTGAGAATGCGTGATCCGTCGGGCGCTTCCCACCAGAACAGATAATGGGGAAAGACCGTGGTGTCGTTCCAGCTGATCTTTTGGGTAACGAAGCTGTCGATCCCGCTCTTGAGGAAAAACTGTGGCATGTTCGCGTTATAACCGAAGGAATCGGGATTCCAGCCGATCTTGACGTCGACGTCGAATTTTTCCTTGAAATAACGCTTTCCGTAGAGGATCTGTCGAATGAAAGATTCTCCGTCGATGAGATTGCAGTCAGGTTCGGCCCACATGCCTCCGACGACCTCCCAGCGTCCGGACTTCACCTTTTCCCGAATTCGGGAAAACACTTCCGGATAGTGCTCTTCCATCCATTCGTAGGCCTGGGCCTGACTCTGAATATAGACGATATCCGGGTATTCCTCCATGTTGTCCATGATGGTGGAAAAAGTTGCGCGTGCGACCTCCACGGTTTCACGCCATCGCCAGAGCCAGGCGAGATCGATATGTGCGTTCCCGGCGATATGGATCCCGAATTCCCGGGCATAGGCCGCGGTTGAAGCGGCGCCCCGATAGAACCGTTCCAGAGATTTTTCCAGCTTGTCGGGAGCATGGCGTGAGATCAACCCGGGATCGAAATCCATCACGGCGCGCTGGAAATCAGCGCGCATCTTCCGGAAGGATTGCGATTCGGCGTATTCTCGATATCGAGGATTGACGGGCCGGGAACGCTCGTCGGGTGGTGATGTGGCGGGCGAGAAATCGAGCAGGATGGATCCGATTTTAATATCCAAAAGGAATCGGGACAGCCGAAGCCAGGCCTCGTGGGCTTTCTCCATATGCAGGACCGCGGATGAGATTTGGAGATAGGTGCCGGGTTCGGCACGTTCTCGATGTATGATGGGATAACGGCCCCTATTTTCGAACCGGAAAGCCACCTCTACGGCTTTTCCCGTGGAGGCGTTTTCCATCAGGCTGAAAGTGCGGAGGATATCCCGCGCCTGGTTTCCGAATTCCAGCAGAAAGGATTCCTGCTTCTTTCCATCGATAAAAAAATCAGCGGTGACCTTTCCGACGCCGCGGAAAGTGCACTCCAGCCGGATGGGGCTGTTTTCCAGTTCGACCCCGGCGAATACCGCGGGAACGGAGCCGTCGCCGGCTATCCAGAATTTATGGTTCCGGACGGCGTTTCGGGGAGAAAGAGGCGTCCATCCGGGATCGGATGGATCGGGAACGGTCATGCCTCCGGTAAGGGACCGGTTGATCCGCCATTCCGTGATTCGATTATCGAGCTGTTTTTCCAGCCGGTCGATCCGGTTGAGGATGTCCTCCTGGGCGGCGGATCCCGGACACAGGCCGGCCAGCAGCAGAACCGTAAATCCAAACAATGCGATTTTTTTCATGGCAACCCTCGCATGACGTAAAAAAAATACTTCCGCTTTTTGCTGAAAAAATGGTATCAATTTGGGATAGGCTCGTCAATCGGGAGGTGAAGAGGGAGAGGGCTCGGATTCATCGGCCGTGAGAGTACGGGGCCGGTGCTTTTTCCATAGCCAGAACAGAAAGGCTGCGGGTGCCTGGTAGAATGCGAGGATGATCGGGGTGAAGATCCACCAATAGATATTGAAATCGGGGAGAAAGAGCACGAAGAATAACACGATACCCCCCGCGGAGGCGGCGACGGCGCCGACGAGAAGCAAGTGAACGGCGATTTTTCGGAGAGGAGAGGCGGATTTTCCGGGAGGATTCATTATCTTTCAATCCCGGACGGGGTTTTTCGTTTATTCATTTGAGATGTCGCTAAAAGCAAATCCTTTTATCTGGAAGACCCGAAGGCAGGCGTCGACCACATCGGAATCATAGAGTCGTCCCCGGTTCCGCGAGATCTCATCCAGCGCCGCGTCGATGGTGAGCGCCGGTCTGTAGGGCCGATGAGTGGCCATGGCTTCGATAACATCGGCTACAGCCAGGATGCGGGCCGGCATCAGGATTTCATCTCCGCGCAGTCCGGCTGGATAGCCGCTTCCGTCCATCCTTTCGTGGTGCTGTAGGACGATGTCCGCGATCGGCCAGGGGAATTCGATCTGCTTCAGAATGTCATATCCGACTTTCGGATGAGTTTTGATGATATTGTATTCGTTATCGGAAATTTTTCCCGGCTTGGAGAGGATCTCCGCCGGTACGTATATCTTCCCGATATCGTGCAGGTCGCCCGCCATGCGGATGCCTTCGATCTGCTCTTCAGGAAGCTTCATTTCTTCGGCGATGGCTTGGGCGAGTTGGGTTACGCGGCGCTGGTGTCCGGCTGTATAGGGATCCCGGGTTTCAATCGTGAAAGCCATGGCCTGGACCGTTCCTTCCATGGCTCGCTGCTGCTTCTGGAAGCTGAGGATGAGCTCATCCTCAGCTTTTTTGCGGCGGCTGATATCGGTGAAGGTGATCACGGCGCCGATGATCTTCCCCTGCTGGTTTCGGATCGGGGCTACCCTGTGATCGATGGGAGTGGTCCGATTGTTCTTCGAAAGAAGCACGACCTCGGTCGTGTGTTTCCAGCTGCTGCCCTTGATCACTTTGTCGAGGGGTATTCTATAGTCTTTTCCGGTTTTTGGGTTGACGGTTTGAAATATCTTGCTTAAGGGTTGTCCGGCCGCTTGTTCCTGAGACCATCCGGTGAGAGATTCAGCCAGAGGATTCATAAACGTGACTTTGCCCCCGTGATCGGCGGCGATCACCGCGTCGGCGATGCTTTCGAGGATGGTTGACAACCATCGTTCTCGATTTTTCAGCTTCATCTCCATTTCGAATTTGTATCGAGCGATTTCGATTGTGGTTTGAAGCTCGCGCTCTTCAAACGGCTTTAACAGATAGCCGAACGGCTCGGTTTTTTTCGCGCGCTGCAGCGTGTTTTCATCAGCGAAGGCGGTCAGGTAAACCACGGGGATATTCAATCGTCCGTAGATCTCATCGGCGGCTTCCACACCGCTGTGTTTCCCATGAAGCATGATATCCATGAGGACCAGGTCGGGAGGATTTTTTTCAGCGCTGCTGATGGCTTCACGGGCGGTGGAGAGAACGGAGGTCACTTCATAACCCAAACCCAGCAGCATGTTGCGGATATCGCGGGCGACGATGCTTTCGTCCTCGACGACCATAATCTTTGTCTTATTCATAAAAGAACCTGTGAGTTCGTCCGAATCGAATAAAATACACTTTCGAAGTAAGATAGCACGCTCAAATCGGCAAGTCAATCAGGCGGGAAGCGGCTAAAAACGCCAGAGATAGGAAACCTTGAAGAACAGGCCGCGTTTGATCTCCAGAAAATGCGTGGAGGGTCGATATTCCCCTTCCACCCACTCGAGCTTCTCGAAAAGGTTGCCGTAACCCAGCTGGACGACGGTTCCCGGGATGTAAGTAAAAGAGGCGAGCAGGTCGGTCAGCAGGCGTTTGTAGTAGGTGTTGTACTCGATGATGGCGCGGAAGAAGAGATACTTGTTCATCTGGTAGGTGAACTTGTTCCGCAGGATGGTGTAATCATAGATTTTGGCTGAATCGGCGGAACGGTGGAAATCGGAATACACCAGACTGAAGGTTTCGTTGAAATTTTCCGACGGTTGGAAGATAAAGGTCGCCGTTCCCCGGTTTCCCCTGCCCTGGTAGGGATCTTCGGAATAATAAATGGAGCGGCCTCCGCGGTAGGTCAGCTTGATATAGAACTGCTTGGTGATCTGACTGGATCCCTGGAACATTAAGGCGTTGGTGTCGAAGCGCTGTGCCCGGTAGACTTCATTTGCGAGAAGATAAGTGAGTGACAGCCGGGTGTTGCGCCACATGACCAGGGAGAAACTCAGGCCGTTATGGCTTTCGTTGAGGTTGTCGTAATGGTCTCTGAGCTGATAGCTGCTCAGGATAGCGGTGACCTTGCGGATGAGTTTGCCGTGGGGGTAAAAATGCGGCGTGACCGCCCCCCCGACCTGAGTGATCCCGCCCCGGGTGAGGTATCCGGTCAGGGTCTGAAAATCTTGTGAGATATTGTCCACGCCGGCCCGAAGGCCCAGTTTGCGGGTATCGTATTGATAGCCGAGGTGAAGCGCGTTTCCGTCGACGGCTGCGGCGTCGCCCGCTACCTTGGTGGTGGAGAAAAATCCGTGGTACTGCATGACGCTGGAGGGATTGATCCGGATCTGGCCGTCGGATCCCAGAACCCGGTTGAAACGGTCGTTGAGATCTCTCCCCGTGTAGACCGCTCCCAGGTAGCTGTCGTCTTTCAGCGAGCGCTTGTAGCGCAGGATGGAGAATTTGGCGTAATTCCCCGTTAGATCAGATTCATCCTCGAAGCGCGGTGATTCATCCAAGGCGAATATCGAAGCGATGGTGTCCTTCCGCCCGAGTTTTCCCGTCAGCTTGACCCCGGCGCGGGGGTCGACGATCGTTCGGGTGTGTACGATATGATTGAGAAACTCGTTGGAACCGGCGATATTGAAGTTTTCATGACCCTCCAGGAAAAAGGGGCGTTTTTCCAGGAAAAAGAGGTCATACCGGAGATTGACGTCCACCTGGCCGGCGTCGGATTCGACCTGGCTGAAATCCGGATTGTAGGTGGCGTCCAGGATCAGGCGCGGGGAAATGCCGTATTTCGCGGTCAGGCTGAGGTCCCGCTGATCCTTTTCCCTGGTCAAGGCGCCTTCCTGGTGGGAGTGCTTCTGACTCCAGGTGAAAGCCGGCAGCAGCTCGAGCAGGGTGTAATTCTTGATGTCGTGAAAAATCATGGGTTTCATCTGGGTCAGAAAGAAATATCCCTGATCTGCGCTGAGCGCGGGATAGGTGCCTTGTTCCGACCGCCGGCTGATGCGACGCTCGAAGATGACCGCCATCTCCACACGCTCCTTTCCTGCGAACCGGATGCTTTTGAACGGGATCCGGACTTCGACGGTGTAGCCCTGATCGTTGAGCCGGCCGGCGCTGTACCAGACCAGGTCGGCGCTGTGATCTTCCACTCCGCCGGCGAAGATGCTGTCCGCCTGGATGCCCAATGGATTGACGTACAGGGCGTAAAGCGCCTGATGGTCGTTGAACGAATCCAGGTTGATGCAGATCCAGTCGTCCGGACGGATGGTGTCGCGGTTGGCGATGGAGGCCTTGATCTTTTCGGGCTGGCTGTCCAGGCAGCGGAAAGCGAAATAGAGATTTTCTGAATCGTAGGCCATGTAGGCGAAGGTCTTTTCGACCATCTCCAGACCGAAATCCGGGATAAAGGTTTTATATCCGGTGACGAAGGGCGCCTCTCTCCACAGGGCCTCCTCCAGGTTTCCGTCGATGACGGGCGGTGTGTCCGTGCGCAGGGGTTTCAAAGGCTCCTGAGCGCAGAGCCATCCGGAAATCGCGAGGAAGAGAAAAAACGAAGCGAGGCCGTGATTGGGTCGTGTCATTTATCCGTCCCTATATACGGAATGAGAAGGATTAAGTTATTCGAAAGCCTCGATGTTGTCAAATCGAAAAGCGGTGGGAAAGACGGATCTTCATATCATGGTTTCTTTCAGGATGACAGGGTTGTTGAAGAGCCGGGGAAAAAGAGGACCGGATGTGAGGATTCACAGATCCCGGGGAGACGCGCCGGTACGGATTTATCCGCCGGAATTCCTGGCCGCGACCTGGGCGGCGATCCACGGGTAGGTTCTCGAAATCCCTTCGCGCAGCGAAAAGCGCGATTCCCACCCGATGGCGCGGATCTTGTCGGTACGGAAATTCCTGGCGGCGACGCCCACCGGACCTTCCACGTGTTTTATGCGGATGGTCTTGCCGGCCGCGTCGGCGACCGTTTTGACAAGCTCGTCGACGGAGACGTATTCCCGGCGCCCGATGTTGGTGCCGTCTTCAAGATCGGAATCCATGAGCAGGCGGATACCGTCGATCATGTCGTCGATAAAGGTGTAAGCCCGCATCGCGGTTCCGTCACCCCAGACCTCGATGGTCCCGCCGTCGGGCGTCTCGGCGATCTTGCGGCACATGGCCGCCGGCGCCTTCTCCCGACCGCCTTCCCAGGTTCCTTCCGGACCGTAGCAGTTCTGGAAGCGGGCGAGTCGGATCGTCATCCCGAAACGGCGTCCGTAAGCCATGGCCATGCGTTCGGTGTAAAGCTTCTCCCATCCGTATTCGTTGTCGGGAAGGGCGGGGTAGGCGTCCGCCTCGGACAGCTCAGGCTCGTCGAATCGCATATCCCGGTAAACGCAGGCCGAGGAGGAAAAAGAAGTACCGCGTGACGCCTTTCAAGGCACTGGCGTGGATCATGTGGATGTTGATCAGGGAACTGTTGTGCATGATCTCGCATTCGGCGGAGTGGATGAATCCCATCCCGCCCATGTCGGCGGCCAGCTGATAGACCTCGGTGAACGCGTTGCCGCCGGGAGTGGTGACCGCGGCGGCGCAGTTTTGCGGTTCCCTGAGGTCGAGCAGCAGGAATTCGTCCGCAGCGGTTTCGGCGAATTCGGGTTTCTTGATGTCGACGCCCCTGACCCAGGCGCCTTCCCGCTTCAGCCGTTTGACCAGGTGTCCGCCGATGAAACCGCCGGCCCCGCAGACCAGTGCCGTTCTTGTCGTGCCCATGTTCTTGCCTCCATTATCGCATTGAGAACTGCATACCAGGGGGTGAGGTCAAGTCAATTGGGAGGGAGAGGAGCATGGTTATTTTGAGCGTGTTCTGGTTATGAAAGGAATGCGTATTTATTTTTTTCTCTTGTATCCCGGAAGCTTTTATCTTTTCACATGAGATGTTAGCATATAGAATTGAGTTCAAATAAAGGAATGATTCCATGCGGATGAATAGAGAGAGCTGGCGGTGCCGTCATATCCGCTCATCTTCATCTCCAAGCGGTTTAGTAATGGGTCATGCTGAATAATCATCTGAAGATTGCGTTCCGGAACATCAAGAAGTACAAGGTGTTCTCCGCCATTAACATCGTCGGCCTGGCGGTCGGCATCGCCTGCAGCATCCTGATCTGGTTGTTTGTTTTCCACGAACGAAGCTATGACCGGTTTCATGAAAACGCGGACAGGATCTACCGGCTGGCGCTGCGGGCCACTCTGGGCGACACCAAAATCGATCAGGCGCAGACCTCTTCCGAGGTGTTCCGGAGATTAACGGCGGAATTCCCGGAGATCGAGCAAGGTATCAAGCTCTACAATCCGGGAAGAATCCCGGTGATCCTTGACGACCGGACCTTTTATGAACCGAGGTTCTATGCCGTTGACGCTCCCTTCTTCGAAGTTTTCTCTTTTCCGCTGACCCAAGGCGATCCACAAACGGTGCTCGCCGAGCCCAACACCGTGGTGCTGTCTCGCTTGGCGGCCGTGAAATTTTTCGGAACCAAGGATGCGGCGGGAAAGACGATCACGGCCGATTTCCCCAACGGGACGGGCCGTCTCGTCTTTGAAGTGACCGGCGTTTCGGAAGATGTCCCGGAGAACTCCCATTTCCATTATGATGTTCTGGTCTCTTCCGCTTCCTTTCCCGCCCTCATCAACAGCAAGGATTGGGCGGGAACCCACTTCGTGTCCTATCTCCTGCTGCGGCCGGGGACATCGCGGGAGGAATTCGAATCCAAGCTCAAGGAGTTTACGCGAAGAAACCTGGGCGGACGTGGATTCGATGAATGGGTGGCCGAAGGGAATTACTGGGAGTACTACCTGCAGCCTATAACGGATATCCACCTCAACTCGGATCTCAAGGGTGAATTCGAGGCCAACGGCAGTCAAACCACCATCGTCGTTTTTTCCGTGATCAGCGTCATCATCCTGCTGATCGCCTGCATCAACTTCATGAACCTTTCCACCGCCAAATCATCGCTGCGGGCGAAAGAGGTGGGGGTGAGGAAGGTGGTGGGATCAGGAAGAAAAGCTCTGATCCGGCAGTTTTTAAGCGAGTCCGTGCTGATGAGTTACATCGCTCTCGGTTTGGGATTGGCGGCCATCCAGATCCTTTTGCCCGCATATGGACATTTTGTCGGCCGGCGGCTTTCCATGCCCTATCTGGAGAACGCGGCCGTTATCCCGGCTCTTTTGGGCCTGGGGCTGGTGGTGGGGCTGATCTCGGGTTCCTATCCCGCATTCTTTCTCTCCGCCTTTCCACCCATTTCCGTATTCCGGGGAGGATCGGGCCGCGGGAGTTCTCTGCTGCGGAATATCCTGGTCGTCTTCCAGTTCTCCATCTCCATATTCCTTATCGCCGGAACCCTGATCGTCTTCCAGCAGCTGAAATATTTCCAGAACAAAAGGCTGGGATTCGAAAAGGAACAGGTTATGGTCGTCCGCAATCCGGGCGCCCTGGGCGGCGGGATGGCTGCTTTCAAGGAGGCGCTGCGCCGAAACAGCGGTGTGATGCAGGTCTCCGGCTCCGACACGCTTCCCGGCAGGAGTTTTGAGAACATGATCTTCGTATCCAAGGATGTCGCCAACAAATTCAATCTGAATCTCTGTGTCTGCGATCATGATTATCTCGAGACGTTGCAGCTGAAAATGGCGGAGGGGAGATTCTTTTCCAGGGACTTCATTACGGACACCCAGGCGGTAATCCTCAATGAGAGTGCGGTCAAAGCTTTGGGGTGGAAAGACCCGCTCCATAAAACCATCTGGACCACGAGTGTGGGGGAGCTGACGGTTATCGGGGTGATCGAAGACTACCATTATGAATCGCTTCACCAGGAGATCCGGCCGCTGGCGCTGCTTTTGGCGGCGGGCGGCTTTCAGGATGCACAGGATTACATCTCCGTTCGTATGCGTACCGAAGATGTTTTCGGCACGGTCCGCACCATCGGCGACGCCTGGAGGTCGTTCGCCCCGGGCGCGCCGTTCGAATATTCTTTTCTCGATCAGGACTATGACGCCCTCTACGCCAATGAGAAGCAGATCCGGTCGCTTTTTTCCGTCTTCTCCTTTCTGGCTGTCTTCATCTCCTGTCTGGGTCTTTTCGGTCTGGCGTCATTCGTGGCCGACCGGAGAACGAAGGAGATCGGGGTCCGCAAGGTCCTGGGTGCGACGGTACCCCATATCGTGCTGCACCTGACCAAGGGATTCGTAAACAAGATCCTTATCGCCATTGGCATCGCCTGGCCCCTTGCTTATTTCGCTATGAACAAGTGGCTTCAGCAGTTTGCCTACCGGATCGGGATCGGGGTGGACGTGTTTCTTGTTTCCGGATCTCTGGGGCTGGGGATCGCTTTTCTCACCGTAAGCTTCCATGCCGTAAAAGCCGCCCTCACGAATCCCGTGGATTCGCTTCGGTATGAATGAGAAACAGAAATCAAACCCGTTGTGTGGAACCTATTTTTTTGTATCGGGAATATCCACCTTACAAGCGCCGACGGCGGCCTGTCCGGTCTGGAGGTTCCGGATGACCACGCGGCATCTGTATTTTCCCGGTGGAACCGAAAAGTGTGAGGTGTGCTGAAACTCCCAAGCGGCCTGTTTTGAAAAATCCGCCGGTTCGCGCTGCATGCCGGCGACATCGTCCTTTTCATCGAAAATCAAGCTTACTATCTCGACCTCCTTGCCGGAGATTTCTCCGAGACTCCATTCCGGCAGGCTGAGCTTCAGCTTGAGGGCGGTGGCTTCATCATCGGGATTCCATACGGCCTCAAGCGGAAAATGAACCGGGTCCTGGAACAGCGGTCTTTCGTTAAGCGCCAGATCCACCAGATGGAGCTGCTTTTCCAGTTTAGAATATTCCGTGAAAGGCTTTCTTTCGTAATACCCCCCCTGCGCGTGAACCTTGCAGCCCTTTTTCTTCACTTTCACGTCCAGCTTATGGTATCGCCCGTCCCATTTCTCGCTCACATAGTATCCCAGGACATAATAGGAGCCGGTACGGTTCTGCAGCTCTTCCATGATGGTCTCGTAATCGGAAATATTCCCGTAGTGCCGGCCCCCGCTTTCCTTGGACATGCGTTTTAAGGCCGTGGCACCCTGGATATCGGCATCCCGGTGAGCCAAGGTGTCGTATTCCTCAGTGCTTATGGTGTGGACGATGCTGTTTGAAGAGGATAATCCTTTCAGCATGTTTTCATATTTATCGCGGAAAGCGGTTTCTCCCAATCCATCTGCCAGTTGAGTGTGCATCTTTGGGAAAGTCGGTTTTCCGTAGAGGATGGAACCGGCGATACCGGAGGAGAAGAAAAAGATGTTTTTGTATCCGGGAATATAGCGCAGGGCCTTGGATAATTCCTCGATACAAGTGGAAAAATGACGGGCCTGCTGTTTGTAAATATTTCGTTCATACCCGAGTTGCCTAACTCCGAGCGAAAAGCGCACTGAATAATCCGCTTGCGGGTATCTGGCTTCTTTATCTCCGCCTGCGTTTATCCAGTATTTCAATTCCACGTTATGGGCGCGTCCCGCGATCTCCTTCGCCCCGAAGCTCTCGATGACCTCCCTTGCTTTCGGGTGGTTGGCGGTCAAGAATTCATGGACGGTGAGACCGTGGGGGATGGCGTATGACAGGACCGCCACTTCGTCCTCGGGGAGAAGCTTTGTGTCCATGAAATGCAGCGCCGCTTCCTTGGATTTCAATATGCCTTTGGCGTTGTTGAACGCGAAATCGAAAAACAGGATGAATTTGCGGTTCATCTTTGAAGACGCGGGGGCGGCTTCAGTTTTTTTTCGCTCCGGTAAAGCTTTTGCAGGCGGCGTTTTCGCGTTTTCGGGAAGAGCGTTTTTTTTTACTGTGGGTTTTCTCATGACCTCGGGCAGAGAGAGCAGGTGTTTTTCAAATTCCGTGATTTCTTTGAGCTTTCCCTGGTCATAGATGAGAAAATCATCCTTCTTCAAATCCGTAATCGGCTGGCCTTCTTTATCCGTGACATAGACCTGGACCAGCTTGACCGTCACCGCGACGTCATGCTGAAACGGCTTCTTATTCCCGCTCTGCTTAAGATTCGGCTCATTGAAACCGAAGATGTTGAAAGTCCATAAAGAAATCAGAATGGCAGGAAAACAGGCGGCTTGTATCCATTTTAAAAACCGTATTGGTGACATGAAACATCACCCCCCAAAAATCATTAAAATCCCATATACCACAAATGTCAAATGTCGTGGGTGGCCGGTATGGGAAAAATCGGTTTGATTATTTTCTTCCGGCAGGCAAATTTGGAATAAGGCGGCACTGAATTCAGTCTTTTCCGTAAATGTTCGGAATCCACGATCCCCCTCAAGTTTTTTCGGATCTAAATATGTGGGATTGAAAAAGAGGGGTGTTTCATTTCAGTCATTATTTTTGATAAAATATTAAAAAAGGAGGTTGACCTTTAATGGCGTCACGGGCATGTCGATGGTCTTGTATTCTGTGCGCCGTGGTTCTTATGCTGTATCCCGCAGCGGGATCGCACGGCCGGGCGGAACCTCTGCAAAATAAGCCGGAGCTGGAAGAGATACTGAAGCAAACCGGCGCCTACTGCGATCGTCTGGGGCATGCGGCCCTGTATTTCGTCTGTCGGGAAAGGGTCGTAGAAGAGAGCCATTATGGTGTTTATAATCGGACCAATTTCGAAATAGCCAGATTGGGCTTTCCTGAGCCACCTACGGTTCACAGACATACCTGGATCTATGACTACCAGCTAATAAAGCAAGAGAACCGGTACGATGAAAAACGGCTTCTCCTGGAAGAAAACGGGCGCCCCCGACATGAGGATCATGCTCGCCTGAAAACGAGTTTTTTCTACTCCCAGCGCTCGATCCTGGGGCCTGTGGGACTGTTGCAAACGGCGAATCAGGAAAGTTATGACTACCGGGTTGTCAAAAAAGATCGCGCCGCCGGTCGGAGAGCCTGGGCTCTGGAAGTCCGTCCCCGAGAATCGGCGTCACATAATCCCAACGATGGGAAAGTCTGGGTGGATAGAGAGGATTTCAGTGTGCTTAAGATCGAAGTCGATGCGGATTCTCTAACCGGTTATATCCGGCCGCGCATTGCGAGTGCCTATGAGCCTCCGACGGTGGTACATCTCTACGGGATTGAAAAAAACGGCCTACGTTTTCCCAGCGAGACAATCTTTTCTCAGAAATATGATTCTCTTGATCGTTATCGCCCACGAGGTGACTCCCTGACCGAGCGTTGCACCCGATTCACATACAGCGACTACCGCTTTTTCACCGTGGAAGTGGATGTCAGGTTTAAAGGTGACCGGCCTGAATGATTTCAACGGCGGTGTTTTCAAGCATGGCTTCTGCGGAATAGATGATTTTTCCGGGAGAAAGTTCTTTCCTTCTTTGGGTGTATAGCAAATAAATTTGCCAGACGTTAAACTTCTCTCCATGTCACAAATTTTGTTGAAAATCGCTGAAAATATGGTATTGGGAGTGAAAGGAAAACCAACCAAAATGCCCGTTCCTCCCTGGGGAAACTCTGGTGGGCGGTACTGGATTCGAACCAGTGACACCCGGCTTGTAAGGCCGGTACTCTTCCGCTGAGCTAACCGCCCGTATCCTTTGATGGAAGCACCTTATAATGAGAGAATCTGGGGGTGTTTGTCAAGCGTCACTCTGTTTGGCATAAGAGCTGCGCCTGGTTTCCGGGGCGCCGAGGACCGGAATTTTAAGGGCCCAAAACAAACGGACCCTGAGAGTGTTTTTCTCGAGAACGCCGTTGATGAAATTGCATGACTCCTGTTGACATAAGAGTAAGCATATGTTAAATTTATGCTCCGATTCGTTTAACTTCTATATATAGACAAGGAAAAAGTTAAAATGTTTGCTGTGATTAAAACCGGTGGAAAACAGTATAAAGTCCAGGAAGGAGATATCCTTCAAGTTGAGAAACTCAACACGGACGCGGGCCAGAAAGTGACTTTTGATCAGGTGCTTCTGATTGATGATGATAAAGACACCCGGATCGGAACCCCTGTGCTTGAAAACGCCCTGGTTCAGGCCGTCGTCCTGGAAAACTTCAAGGATAAAAAAGTCATCGTTTTCAAGAAGAAACGCCGCAAACAGTACAAGAAAAAAACAGGCCACCGTCAAGAAATGACGCGGGTCAAGATCGAAAAGATCGCCCTCTCCGGCAAACCCGCTGCGAAAAAGGCGGCGGAGCCGAAAAAAAAGGCCGAGCCCAAAACGGCGGCAGCCAAAGCACCGGCGGCGAAAACCGCCGCCAAGACGGAAAAGAAAGTCGAAGCCGAACCGGTGGCCGCGAAAAAACCGGCGGTAAAACCCGCGGCTGAAAAGGCGGCCAAGCCTGTTGCAAAGAAGCCGGCGGCAAAACCCGCGGCCAAAAAATCCGCCGCCCCCCAAAAAGCGGCGGCCGATAAACCCATAGCAGCGGTAAAGAAGCCGGCGGCAAAACCCGCGGCGAAGACCCCGGCTAAAAAAACTCCTGCAAAGACAGCCGCGGCAAAAACCAAAAAAGCAACCCCAGCCAAGGAGTCGAAGAATGGCGCATAAAAAATCAGGTGGAAGTGCTAAGAACGGAAGAGACAGCCATTCCAAACGGCTGGGGGTCAAGCGTTCCTCGGGACAGCATGTCACGGCCGGATCCATCCTGGTTCGGCAGCGGGGAACCCCATTCAAACCCGGACTCAACGTCGGAAGGGGCAACGACGATACGCTTTTTGCCACGGTGACGGGCAATGTCCGCTTTGAGACCAAGGGCAAAAAGCAAAAATTCGTCTCCGTGATCCCCTCCTGAATGTCGGCGTTCTCTAAAACATGTTCGTTGATCAAATCAACGTGACCCTCCGTGCGGGTAAAGGCGGCAGCGGTTGCATAAGCTTCCGTCGTGAGCGAGGCGTCCCCCGGGGGGGACCCAACGGCGGGCGCGGCGGCGACGGCGGCTGCATCTATCTTGAATCCACGCGAAGCGTCAATTCCCTGGCATTTTACCGTTATCATCCCATCAACAAAGCCAAACGCGGACGGCATGGGGAAGGCAGCAATAGGCAGGGAAAAAGAGGGGAAGACCTGGTTCTCAAGGTTCCGGTCGGAACCATCGTTAAGCCCAAGGGTTCCGACACGATCCTGTTCGATTTCATCACGCCCGGGCAGAGATATCTGGCCGCCAAGGGTGGAAAAGGCGGCCTGGGAAATGCGTCCTATGCATCTTCCACACACCAGGCGCCCCGGTACCGTCAGGAAGGGCGGGACGGCGAGGAAATCGAACTGACCCTTGAATTGAAACTTATCGCCGATATAGGATTGGTCGGTTTTCCCAATGCGGGAAAATCCACGCTGATCTCGCGGCTGTCTGCCGCGAAGCCCGTGATCGCCGCTTATCCGTTCACCACGCTGGCGCCCAATTTGGGGGTCGTGGACATCGACGAGATGAGGAGCTTCACGATCGCAGACATCCCGGGCCTGATCGAAGGGGCGCATGAAGGATTGGGCCTGGGGGTGCGTTTCCTCAAACATGTCGAACGAACCCGCCTGCTGGCCCATATTATCGATGTTTCCCCATATTCGGAGCGGGATCCGATGCTTGATTTCCATACGGTCATGAAGGAGCTGAGCGCCTTCAATCCGGATCTGGCGGACCGGCGTCAAATCCTGGTCGCCAACAAGATCGATCTTCTCCCTTCCCAAAGCCAAAGGATCGAATGTGTGAGGAAACTGGCGGCTGAGAAGGGAATGCGGTTTGTCGCCGTTTCGGCGTTGAAGAAAATCGGGCTTAAGTCCCTGTTTACGGCTATGATCGGTGAACTGGACCGGCTCGAAGATGAGGAAAGCTGAAATGCGGGGGAACGAGCGGATCGGGCTGTTCGGTGGCACGTTCGATCCCATCCATTTCGGGCACCTCCATGCCGCTGAATACGTGCGGCGGAAATCAGCTCTGACTTCGACGCTCCTCATTCCATCTTGCGTTCCTCCCCATAAGAATCGGGGCACGGCGGCTTCCGCCGGGGACCGGTTGAATATGGTCGAACTGGCGCTGGAGGGCCGCACCGGGATGAGCGTCTCTTCGTTTGAGGTCGATGCGGGAGGTGTTTCCTATGCCGTCGATACGCTGAAAGGGATAGCGAGACAATATCCGGAGAGTCGTTTGTTCTATATCATAGGAGTCGATGCGTTTCTGGAAATAGAAACCTGGAAAGACTATGCGCGGTTGCTGGAGGAATACGCGTTTATCGTCATAAGCCGGCCGGGATATCATTTGCGGGAAGTGAAGGCGTGCCTCGAGGAAAAATATCGAAATCGCGTATCGGATATCAGCGATGCGAATACGCTGCCGGATTCGGAACATGATGGAGCCAACCTTTTTCTGTTGCGCGTCCCCGCTCTCGATATCTCGTCCACTTATATCAGGGCGTGTTTGCGGCAGGGAAAATCCGTTCAGGGACTGGTTCCGGCTTCGGTC